>CAZKLD010000010.1:34086-63788 GCA_964553745.1 uncultured Candidatus Peribacteria bacterium
GCGTTGGCTGGCCTTTCTTTTGTTTCGTCTGCTTCTGGAACCGGCCTCACCGCATTTTTGAGGGAGTATATCAGATTCACATCTGAGCTCTCTCGCGGATCTGGTGGTCCAGCGCTCATCCTAACTTGATAGCAGGATGAAGGACATCGTCAGGTTTTACCCCCACGATTTCACATCAATATTTAATTGTCAATGACCGCCCGAGTGCGAACACCCGGGAACTCGTGCTGCATTTGAAGCAACTTGCGGTGACATCTAAAACATCATTACATAAACCACTGGAGGTTAAGCAAATGCGGCAAAGATGTCACCGGCTGTTTGAGTTATCCAAGAAACTGGCGATTGTCTTATTAAAATATTGCGGATGTTAATTAAGCAGGCTCCTCCTTTTGTTTGAGAGCCATTGTGGCTTCTCATGTTTATGTTTATATCGATAAAAATGTGATTGTCAAATAAATTTTGAAAAATAGCTGAATTATTGTTAATTTTTGCTTCTTTGATGGAAAATAAAAAGAAAGAAGGCCAGCAAAGCTGGCCTTCTTGTATGTTTCTTCCCGTAACATCCTCACCTTCAAGTTCGCTAATCTGATGTCACCCGTGAAAGGGGTAGATCCGATTGCTTTACTGTCCAGTTTTTGGTGTCCGGTAATTCACCGACGGTGTAAGCCGGTCAATCACGTATGCGGGAATCGCTTCCCCCATTTCACTTCCAGAAGATATGCGGTTTTCAATGAACGCAGGTGGCAGGTGTCTGCCTAAGATTCCATAACAGGTTGCGATGTTAGACGGCCCGTGTGTTTTGGCATGGTCCCTTGATGGGAATTTGCGATGGTGGGCATCTTGCTTCCGTCTCTGGCTCCTTGAGTTCAACTGGAATCTCTGAAGATGTGAATGTCGGTCTCCTCTGATCCTGGTTAGAGTTTCAGTGAATGTTTCGCGGTAAGTAACAGTTCCTCCTTTTCGTATTTCCTGAGCCTTAAGTAGGCTCCTGATGAATGTAGTTATATTCAATCATATAGCTTTGTCAAATATTTTTATAAAAAAAAGTTTTTTTGGCTTGATTATGCATATAATAAGTCATAACAAAAATTTGCCTTTAGGGGTCCGATATGCTAAAGTTGTTTTTGTATTTATATCTAATCCATGCTCTATGAAGAAAATCATTTTGTGACTTTTTATTTTTTGCTTCTTTTCACAAGCATTTGCAATAGACAAGGTAGTCGTGCTTCCTGGTGGGAATTGGAGTACTTTTTCAACTCCGAAAATTTTAAGCAGCCTCACATTTGATAGTGCCAGCAGCACACTTCTGAGCAATAGCTGAGCAGGATTGTTTTTCTATACGTTAAGCTGAGGAACCTGGCAATCAGTCAAGGCTGACATCAATACTATCAAACCCCTTGAATGATACATGATATATAATTCAAATCTTAGTGATGTGAATCTTAATCTGACTTACAAACCTTGAGCGACACCGACAGAAAGGCTATTTTCAAAAAATCTGAATGCCTGATGGAACCTTGTCTGAATCACTTCCCTTCTGAATCCGCTTTCATCTATTTGACAGAATGCAACGATGGCGGTGGATTTTACAAAAACATGAACTGCAAATTGGCAGAATCTAGTCATAGCCCAAAATTCAATCTATAATTGAAATTCATCACTATCAGGGCTAACTCCCGACTTCTGAGAATCTTATGCAGTCTTCATGTCCGCAGCTTGAATTTACGGAGGAACACAAAGTCCTGTTCTGGATTATTCGATTAATTACACGGCAACCTGACAAACCTCAGTAAATGTCACCCCTTGAGCAACCTGAGTCAAGCTTCTGGAATTCAATATGGATTCAGGTGCGAATTGAGGTGCACAAGTCAAAAAATTGATTTTCCGCGCTGTGACATCAAACTGAATTGACCTGAATGGCATATTGATATGAACATCTTTAAAAATCACTAACGTTAAAACTGGAGATATCGTTCATCAGTGATGATTCGGTGCAGCTCAGGATTCTACGCTTAATTTCGATATCCTTAATGCAGAAATCCTACCCGATGAGGTGATAATTCCACTTTGATGAAGCTGATTGACTGTAGAGGTTTTTGCTGATTTCAAAAATAACGTACCTGTTAACACTTCCTTCAGCATCTGACTGAAATCTGCCGATGCGATAGTCAATAATGCAGATAAAGACATGCTGCTTACGGATTCTGATTGAGTCAGCAATATCACCTGACCTATGATAACGTTCCAAGAAGCGGTATGAGATCTGGATGTTGTCAGAAATGACGGCTTAAGCGATTCCTCAATATTGCCTGGAACAAAATGAAAATTAGTTTATGGGGCAAATTTTACAACAACCCAATCTAAGCCTTATTCACTGAGCTATATGACAGTGAATACGACAGGAACGGCAGTAAGCTACACCGGAGGAAACACCTTTTTGACCCTATACGTCAATGGTGTCGCTACCAGCACAAAATCACTCACCTCAAACAGCGTGATATTCGATGGCTTCACTGCCAATGTTTCAAAAACTGCCCCTCTGAATATTCAGATCAAAGCTGACTTCAGCGATGTGACCAACTCTGGAACATTCCAAATACCTTACATAATTTACAATGCCGTCAACACTTTGACCTCAACAGCACAAGTCTGCCCTCAGATTCCTGGAGCTATATTTACCATCAGATCTGCAGATGCACAATTCGGTGTCAGCGATCTGAATCCTTTGGCCAATGTATTTCTTGCCGGAAGCACCAACAATAGGTTATTTTCTTTCAAGGTTACAGCCCAGAATGACAATGTCAACTTGAAAAACATTACTCTCACAGGCTCCAGTCTTGGGGCATTCTCCAATTTCAAGCTTTATGATAGTGCTGGGGTTCTTGTGGCTAATTCCTCTTCCGAAGGAGGTACTGGTGTCATATTCAATAACATAGATGCCGTGAAATCTCTTGTCGAAATGGATAAATCGGTAAAATTCTCAGTTCATGCAGATGCAGATGCCAATACTGATGCAACTTGAATCCAATTATCACTTACAAGCGCGACTATCCGCTGAACAAACGGTACAGAGGTGACCCCATCCTCAATTCCTCAGCTTGTATCAAATGCCCATGCCGTAGCTCAGAACACTGCAGTGATAGCAAAAGCTTCAAATCCAAGCAAGAACCTTGCAACCAGCGCTCTCAGATTCACAGTCAGCGCCTCAGGCCAGAATATGGTCACCTTAACCTCAATTGATTTAACTTCCCTTTTGGCCTGATATACAGGTTCGATTGCTGTCAATGTCTACAAGGATGCCATAAGCATTGCGAATCTTGCAGGAACAGGGGCAATCTGAAGCAATCAGACTATAGCAATCTGAAATGGTAAAAACACTGTAGATATAGGCTCGACTTCTACATATATAATAGTTGCAGATGGTGCGGTGATAGATGCATGATCCCCTTCGAGCGACTGGAGCATATTGCTTAAGAATGTGACATTCGATTGATTATCCGCAAAAGATTATTCCAACATCGGACAATTCCCAATCTCAGAAGTCAAATAATAACCAAATGATAAACATGAAAAAAATTTTAACAAGCTGACTGGTATCCATAATCTTGTTCAGTCAGTCCTATGCCGCGTCTTTCCCATCCTTGCCGATGACGATCTGGTGAACGCTGAAAAACTGAAGTACGAATTTCAGCGCTGGGACAAAACTCGATTTCTATGATTGAGCTTGAAGCCTCATTTCATCCTTTACGACAACCAAAGAATGATATTACTGAGGCAATAATCCTACAACCGACATCAATCCCACATTGCCGTCCTATGCCTGAAATCTTCAGATCAGATTAACCTGAGCCTGAGTGAATCAAATCCTAACTTCTGCTAATATAACAGCACAGAACATTTGAACTGGCTGTCCTGACAAGTGAGCGATCATTTTTAACTCCTGAATATGCAGATACGACATTAATATCGCTTCTACAGTTGCAGCGAATGCCTGAATGAATACATTCACCTGAGCTGTAACATTAAGCTGAGCAAATTCAACTGGAATCGTCTTCTCGTCAACCTGAACCCTTCAGATAAACAGTTCAACATGATGAAATGCGGTTATCCTGCCAACAAATAATCTCAATATCACAGCTTCGTGAGGATGATGGGATTGAGTATTCATACCTCCTACTGTGACTGTCGCATCATGAGCGATTTCTGTTCCGGCTTGATATACGAGAATCCCGTCATTGACCTTTAAGATCTGATCAGAGACAAACTCGCTTATTCTCAGCTGATGAAGCGCAATGGTGAATATCAACGTCTGAACTGCCTACAACTGAAAAATCCTTAAGATATATAGAGCAGATAATACCCAAAGCCAATATTCATATCTTGCCGACTGCACTGTCGCATCATGAATATGCAGCTTCAGTTCAAATCACTTCTCAGTATTCAGTCTTGCTGAGCCGGTTGCTGTAAGTCCTCCTGCCACGGTTCCGACCGCACCCCCAGCTTCTAGCTGAGGCGGAGGAGGATGAATAGTGTCCGTTTCCACAACCGTTCCAACAACTTCAACAGTCTCCACATCAACGGGCACAGCAACTTCATCTACATGAACTGTAGCGACCACAATTCCAAATGCTGAAAATAAATCAACAGCTGCAGAAACCAAAACCCAGACAGTCAGCACAGGCCCTGTATTCAATGATATATTCACTTCATTCGCAAAAACTGATATAGAGTACTTTGTCTCTAAATGAGTCATAAAATGATTCCCGGATTGATCGTTCAAGCCGAATCTGGATACCACAAGAGCTGAATTCCTCGCAATAATCATGAAATGAATGGATTATGTCTGACTCGACCCTAGCGTGACAAAGACCAGCTTCACCGATGTCAAAGTCTGATGGATGATAAGATATGTTGAGGCATGAAAGAAGCTTGGGATCAATTGACAGATCATTGATTGAAAATCCGTATTCCGTCCGAATGATTCGATAACAAGAGCCGAGGCCCTTGCAATAATATTCAAGGTTGCCAACCTTCAAACACAAGAATCCAGCAATGCGATTTTCGCCGATATAGAAAGTCCATGGATGATAAAATATGTCAATAAGGCCAAGGAACTCTGAATCACAAGCTGACAGACTGTCAATTGAAGATTCATATTCAGGCCAAATGACTGAATTACAAGAGCCGAGACGCTCAGGATGCTGACAAAGGCACTGTCCGTGAAACAATAGCAATAAACAAAACAACTCCCGTGCGGGAGTTGTTTTTTATCAAATGCTTATAGTTTAAAATGCTCTCGCAACCAGAATCTTGATATTATCCTTATCCTTCAGTTCAAAATCATCTATTATCTTAAGCTGGCCCGGATTCGGGATACATCTAGTGGTTGCCTTGAATCTTTCTTTTATCTCTGATTCGAATTTAGAATTATTGTTGTTATCGGATTTATCCCATTCATAGATTGCGAATTTGCCATCCTCGATTGCTTTTCATACCTCTTCGAGGCTTCTGCAAGGAACGATATTTTTCTCGAGCCTTTCTCTGCTTCTTCTGAATAATTCAGCTTGTCATTCTGATAGGAATTTATCCACCTGAGCTGATGCATCAGATACATTCACTTGCACCTTCTCTCATGTGATTCTGGAGATCACTGTGCACAAACCGGCTTCCATCTCTTTCTGTCAGACGACTATTGCCACAGGATAACCTGAAAGCTCAAAATCCGTGATCTTCTCTCAGAACCTCGCATCTCTCCTGTCTGACATTATCTTGTCTCAGTTATCTCACACGAATGCTTTGAAATATTCTCATTTAACAGGAACTCAATCCCCTTCAATCTTCCCTATTATGGATTCTCAGATATTTTTAATGTAAGCATCGACCTCAGCTTGGTTTTCTTTTCAGTATATAGGCAGGATAACAGCTTTGTATTCTGACATCTTTGGTGGGATGATAAGTCATTTCTGGTCTGAATGGCTGGATATGAGTCATCCGATCGAACGAGTCGATAATCCCCAAGAGGTATAGCATGGAAATTCCTTCTTTCATTCCCTTCCTAGGAATGACACATCGAATTGTTCCATGAATCCCTGTCATAATAAGTGCGAAGTGCATATCTGCAAAGCCCAACCGTTTGACATCATCGGCTCATATGTGAAAGTCATATCCGCTCAAGCGAATTTTTCAGATTCCGATTTTTGACCTGCTACTCAGAAAATAGCCATCTGTTCCTGAAGGTTCTTGATATATACATTAAATAGGATATCGAGCGCAAATTGCTTCGCCTCATCTTTTGTCTCATGGAGAGTGTGTCACTCCTGCCAGTAGAATTCCGCAGTGCGCAAAAATGGTCTGGTTCTTTTTTCCCATCTCATTACATTCACCCATTGGTTTGTGAGAATCGGCAAATCCCTATAACTCTGTAGCTCTCATCTGAAATACTCGCAGAACATAGTCTCAGAAGTCGGCCTTATTGCCAGCTTATCTTCTAATTCCTTTCATCAACCATGCGTTACAACAGCCAATTCCGGTGCAAATCATGCTACATGATCCTTTTCCTTTTCAAAAAAAGACATCGGTATAAGCAAAGGAAGATACACATTCTGTACACCTAATTTGGATAAATCCTTATTCATCGCAGCTTTCATTGTCTCCCAAAGAGTTACAGATTTCGGCTTGAATATTATACATCCTGGAGTCGGAGAATATTCGAATAAGTCTCATGCTTTTGCGACATCCAGATACCATTGTGAGTAATCCTCTTCTTTAGATGCGATTTTGATTTTAAGATTGCTTTGTTCCATATTTATTTACTGGTTAATGTAATAGTTTATTTATATCCGAAAACAACCGTTTTTCATAATTTAAAAGATTGTTTTTTCTTGACTATAATATGCAAATCATTATAAATGACAAACTTCATTGTTCAATAACATAAATTCCGCCATATAAAAACAAAACGAATGAAGGGGTGACGCTGTGATCAGGACTTGTATTAAGTTCCTTCGTTTCTGCCCATTGGCATCTTTAACCTCTTCCTCTCGTCTTATAAGGTAGATGAAAAATTCACGATACAAGGAGAACAGCCATGAACAAAATCATCATTGCAGTCGCATCAACCCTTTTGCTGGCTATCCTTGTATCGAACGCTTACGGGAAAGATGATATCTACTCGTCGTTCTACAAAAACGAGGAAAATTGCAGCCTGCTAGCAAAAGCAAGCTTCGAAGCTTATCGGATGTTTGCAGATAGCCACTTGTTACTGCTCTCATTCGGCAATAACTCCAGCAAGTATGACAGGTTCTACAATCGAAAGTTCAAAGAGATGCAGAATATCAGCTATATCCGTAGCAATAGGCTCTTCACTGACGAAGTGGTCAATCAGCTCCTACGAGACGCAATCTACATATGGGAGAAGTCAGGGAATGATTACATTACTGAGCAGCAAGCCGATTACAGAATCAGATTCAAAAACTGCATGAGCCCGACTGAGAAGATAGAGGATTCGCAATAAAAACAAAATAGCGATGAAGTGCAAACGAATGGCAGAGATGGATTCCATATCCATATTCCACCATCAAACAAATGAAAACCCCCAGGACTCAGGTCCTGGGGGTTTTACCTTTTATTTCACAGAAACGAAGACTAAGAGTATAAGGAAACCTAGCAGTATTTTCCTGATTTCCTTTGCCGGATGTTTTTCCTTCAGAACCAGAATCGCAAGAACGGTAGTAACCAACATTTCAGAAACTCAAAGGATATTGGCAATATTGATGGGCATATATTTGTACGAGAACAACAGGCTTCAGCTTCATAATGCAATCAATATTCATCAAAGGGCAGGTGCAAATATTTTATTTGAATCCATCGCCAAGGGTTCATTTCTTATAATGGAATATTTTATTATGAATACAGAAATTGCAATGGTAATAGATCCTAGATAAGCTATCAGCATTGTCATGATAGGAGAAGCGATGGAATATTTTATCATATATCCCTCAATTCAGTAACAAGCTGTCCATCATATTGCACACAGAAGAGCAAATACGTATCAGAGAAATTCATGTCTATTTCATCATTTTCCCGATATATAGGTCATATACATTACAAATCATATGAAAGCGAATGCTGCAATCGTTTTGGGAACAGACAGGATTTCATTGCCTCAATAAATAATGATATTGATGAAAAAAAGGAATACCAGATAAGAATACGCCAACATGAAGAACGTTCAGGTATTGAGTTTCTTAAGTCATAAGTACATTATGATATTGACTGAATAAGCTATTATTCATACGCCTAGCAAGGCCAGAAGATATGGAGTTGCAGGCAGAGAAAAGCTTTCTCAAAGAAAGAACAGCAGTATAAAACATGCCGCCAAACTGAAAGAATACCTCAGGAGCAATGATATTATCTTGTTGTTTCAGTTCGACACTATCTTGTCTGTGATATTCACAAGTGCGAATAAAACAATGCTTAATGCAACAAAAAAATATCAAAGCATAAGTTCGATTAAAAAATTATGATTACAATAATAGGGAAAAAATCATTATAACAAAATATTTTTGACAAATTATAAAAAATAACCTATCCTTACAAAAAATATTATCATTTAAACATTTACTGAATGAGGCAAACAAAAAAACAATTCAATTGATTCACTCTGGTAGAGCTCATCGTAGTCATAGTAATCCTAGCGATCCTCGCAACCATAGCATTCCTGTCTTTCTCTTCGCAATCATGAAGTGCAAGGGATTCCACCCGCCTCTCCGACATTTCTTCGATAAAGAAATCCATGGAGATGTACAATGTCAATGCATGAACTTATCCGTCTCCAGACAATCCTTATTCATACACCTATTCCTGAGGAATAATCTGGAACCAATGAACAATCTGAGATTCTGCCTACAAGATGCTCCAGAAGAATCTCTCCAAGAAAGTCACCGATCCTCTCAAATTATCAGAATACGATTATTCACTCGCTTCCAACAAAAGGGAATACCAAGTAGCCTGAAACTTCGAGAATCCTACATCATTAGAAAGAAATTACAATCCTTTCGATTCCTCGCCTCTCAGCCCTAAGCTCTCAGCCCTCTGATGAACTGGCGCTAACGTATACATCTCATGAAACTACAACTGAGTCATGCTGAAGGTATTCACTTGAAGCACTTACTACTTTGTCCCTACTCCTACGCTTTTCTGAATATGAACCTGAAGTACTGTCTATGACAATACTTTCTGATCAGGTAAAATTTTGCTGGCTTGAATAAATAACATAGCTGTTTTTAATTCTTCAAAAGTCTATGTAAGTACTTCATCGACTTGACTTTCAACAACTGATGTCACGAATCTCATGACTACCATACAAGCCGCATATCTGACTTGAAACGTGACGACTCCTGCTGTCCAGTCAGTCTTAGCCGTAACCTGAAGCGCGCTCACTGATCTTTGAGTCTGACTGGTGAAGAATAGTCTGGGCGGCGGAACATCAAGCAGTCCCGTATCGAATATAGAATTTTTGCCTGTATCAATATGACTTATCTGACATTTGGATATGGAGACGCTGACATGATGAAAACTTAAAGACATGAGCTGAAATTGAAACGATTGAACATTAAATTGAACTTCATCATCCGGCTGAAAGGTATGACTATCCAGATACTTCAATTGATCTGGCGATTATGCATATATCCCTGTGAATAGCGTACTCAGAACAACCAAGACTGCAATGACTTGGATTAAGAGCAGTGCATCATCACAAAATTGAGGTGTAATTTCTTTTAACGACTACCTGAACTGATGAGAATGGTATATATGGCAGGCTGGAACAAGTCTAAAATTAAGTTATATAAATGCTTCCGATGCATGGGAAAGTATTGCTTATACGTGAGCGATTTCAACTTCATGATGGTATAATGTAACCATGAGAAGAACCTGACTGCACACTACTGAAATATTTTTAAACTGAAATCCGGTTGCTACAACAAATAATTTCTACCAATCACCAACGGGATATTGATCTCGTCCTATAACGATATGAAACCTATATTGATCGTCTATGACAACGTATTTCAAATGATATGTCGATGAAATTCTCCTATATGACAGAGCGCTTACTAATCAAGAAATATCTGATTATTACAATGCCACAAAATAAAATATTTTTGACAAATTTTAAAAAATAGCCTATCCTTGGAAGAAGTATTATCTAAATATAATTAAATGGCGAATATAAAAAAACCGAAAACTCATGCTTTCACGCTTGTAGAGCTCATAGTAGTTATAGTCATCCTGGCGATTCTCGCAACCATCGCGTTCCTCTCTTTCTCTTCACAATCCGGTTCTGCTAGGGATTCCACCCGACTCTCTGACATATCTTCCATCAAGAAATCCGTAGAGATGTACAATGTAAATGCCTGAACCTATCCGACTCCAGACTATGCATATTCATATACGTATTCCTGAGGAATAATCTGGAACCAATGAACCATCTGAGATTCTGCCTACAAGATGCTCCAGAAGAATCTTTCCAAGAAAGTGGTCGATCCTCTGAAATGAAGCGAATACGATTATTCCCTTGCTTCAAACAAGAGAGAATACCAAGTCGCCTGAAACTTCGAGAATCCTACAAGCTTCGAGAGGAACTACAATCCTTTCGATTCCTCAGTCCTCAGCCCTAAGCTCTCAGCCCTAGGCTGAACTGGAGCAAACGTATACATCTCATGAAACTACAACTGAGTCATGCTCAAGGTATTCACTTGAAGCACTTATTATTTCGTTCCCACTCCGACATTGTTCTGAATATGAACCTGAAGCACTGTGTATGATAATACTTTCTGAAGCTGAAAAGATCTGCTTCCTTGAGTCAACAATGTAGCTGTGTTCGATTCTTCTAAAGTGTATGCAAGCACATCATCGACCTGATTGACTGCGGCTGAAGTTGAGAGTCTTATGGTTACAATACAGTCCGCATATCTGACTTGAAATGTGACGACACCTGCTGTCCAAGAAGTATTGGCTGCAACCTGAAGCGCGCTGACGGATCTTTGAACTGGGCTTGTTAAGAATAGCTTAGGATGATGAGTGACTTCCTCTTCGTCGACAAGTGTGACTGCAGATACATCATGAGCATCAAGCTGAAGTGCTGGCACAAGCTGCAAAACGATAAAGGAGAGCTATCCAACAACGACTGATTGAGTCTACTGGATAAAGCCTGATGCAAATCCTGCAATTCAAACATATTGCGACATGACTACGGATTGAGGGGGCTGGACCAAGATAATGCATGCTAATTTTTCCAATTTCTTCACAACTTCGAATTATACATTATTAAATGAGAATACAGCAAACAATGCTAGTTTGTATTCAATAATAAATAGATTAGATTCATTCAAAGATTGAAATAAATATACTTTCAGATTTCAGATATGAAGGACATGAGATACCACAAGCTATAAAACTTCTATGTCAAATTATACAATCTGGTCACAGAACCATAACCCATTCATTTCTTCAACAGATTGATCGGATTTTATTTTTCTAGATTGAGAGAAAACAAGTACATGCTGATGATTTAATTGATTGCACTACAAGACTCCTACAAATTCGATAGCATCTGATGCTGACCAAAATGATGATCCTGCGTGTTGGTGGATACAAGCGGTTCCGATAGCACAATATTATGCCAACAAGTACCTTGATTGATACTGATGAACGAACCATTTTCATGATTGGCAAATACTTTGGGTAAGATAATCAAAAAAATCCTCCAGATTTCTCTGGAGGATTTTTTAATTTTTGATTTATTCAGCAGGAGTTTCTGGAGTTTCAGCTGTCTCTTCAGCAGCTTCTTCTTTCTTAGCTTTCTTTGCAGGAGCTTTCTTTTCTTCAGTTGCAGGAGCTTCAGCAGTTTCCTCTTTCTTCGCCTTCTTTGCAGGAGCCTTTTCTTCAGCTACTTCTTCTTGAGTCTTAAGTGAAAGACCGATTCTTTTTTCATTTGGATCAAAAGTGATAACCTTAGCTTCAACTAGGTCACCTACCTTTACGTAATCTTCAACATTCTTAACGATTTCATTGCTGATTTCAGAAAGATGTATAAGACCGCTGATACCACCGTCTAGAGATAAGAATATACCAAACTTGGAAATTCTCATAACTGGAGCCTTGATAACATCACCGACTTTATATTTCTTAGCCAACTCAACCCAAGGATTGTGTTTAAGCCTTTTCATAGAAAGACTGATCTTGTCAGCATCGATACCGATAACTTCAACCTTAATCTTATCACCGACTTTTGCGAATTTTGATGGATCATTAACATGTCCCCAATCTATTTCAGAAACGTGTACCAAACCTTCAAGTCCATTGAATGTAACAAATAGACCATAAGTCAAGATACCGCTTACTACTCATTCAACTTGTGCACCTATCTTCAATTTTTCTAGAGCAGCTCCTCTTTCTTCTTCTACAGCAGCTTTTTCAGAGAATATGATTTTCTTTCCGTCTTGATCGACATTGATTACTCTTACCTTGAATGGTTTTCCTACTAATCTATTTAGGTGAGCAAGGATTTTTTCTGGGTTAGCTCATTCCACACGAGGATAATTCACTGGTGTAAGCTGAGAAACTGGGATAAATCACTTGATACCGTCAAGATCGATAAGAAGTCAACCTTTGTTTGCCTCATTCGGAATAACAGTAATGATTTCTTTTGTATCGAAATTTGAGTGTAATCTTGAGATAAGCTTGATTTGGCTTGCTTTTCTAAGAGAAAGAACAACTAATCCTGAATCTCTGTCATCTCAGATAACAAATGATTCAACTTGGTCTCAAACATTTATAGTAGATATGTCATCAATTGATGAATGCATATCAGAACCGGCGATTATACCAGTAAATTGGTTATTAAGATCAACTAAGATCATCTTAGGAGATACGCTCAATACCTTTCAAACAACTATTTCACCTAATCTAGGAGAAATGATTGGCGCTGCATTTTTCAAGATTTCAGAGAAATCCTGACCTTTTTTTGCGGTTGCCATTAGTAAATAAAATTAATAAATAAAAAGTAATACCCTTCTAAATATCGACCTTTGCGTTCAAAATTCCGTGTCCTCATTCATAGTAGCTACCGTTACAACTCACTCTGGTACTCATTTTTCACACAAATCTCTTCATTTATAAGAGATTACAATTTTCTGAAGTTAAACACCTTAGAAAATTTGCTCCGTATGTTAAATATTAAGTATTCTCAACTCTAATTTCTCAACTCTCAATTCTATTTATGGGGCGAATTATGGGGATCGAACCCACGACCTCTAGATTCACAGTCTAGCGCTCTAACCAACTGAGCTAAATTCGCCGCATATTTTTAGCTAATAATAGCCAAAAAATGTGCCCTAAATAAAAAGGCTGAGAAAGTATATTTATTAATGCTCAAAATGCAAAGTTTTTTATAGAAAAACTTCTGTTCACCAATTTTCCGGTCAAATGCCTTTATTATCTTTGGCAGAGCCTAACAGATGCGGAATCCAGAAATTTTTTGATTATGTCTTGATTAGCAAATCATATTCAATAAAATGAAAAAGAAATTTGGCGAATTGCCTATTGACATTAGCACAACAAGAACAAGAATGATATTAGACAAAAAAATGCTTCACACTACTGACGCATATATAAAAAGACTTTCGGACGCGTGAATGTTGAGCGTCAAGGATTTCATAGGGCATTATCCGCGAGCTTATGAGAATAAAAGCAATGTCGCTGAATATTTCAGCTTTGTGAACCTTAAAGAGAAGAGTTCTGTTATTTGTGAGATAGAAGCTATCATCTCAGAAAAGACAAAATTCTGAAAAAACCTCACGAAGGCCATAATCAAAGACAAATGATGATTCCTGTCGGAGGCCGTCTGGTTCAACCAGAAATACCTGACTCAGAAATATAAGGCATGAGATAGTGTCATTCTTTTCTGAAAGCCGAAATACGCTTATTGAAAACTCTCTTTCATGAGTCCTGATATCGAATTCGTTTCAGTGAACAACAAATCCATAAAGCCAGTTTATCCTGAGGTCAATTATATCCCTTCCGAATGGTTCGAGAAGAAGATGGAAGATATGAAGATTTTCATGAATGATGCAAAAAATACGCTTCCGGATGAATTAATCCATAAGAAGCATTTCCACTCAAAAAAAGAGAATCTGCTTAAGATACATTTTCCGAAAAATGAAAAGGACTTTGAGGAAGCCAGAAGAGAGCTTGCCTACGAGGAACTTTATACCATGCAATACGAATGACTTCTGAGGAAAAAAGATCTTGAGAAGAATACATTCTGAAGATCTCCCAAAATAATCATGGATGCTCCTTTCGTAAAAGAAATCATATCAAGACTTCCCTATCCGCTTACTAATCATCAGAAAATTGTAACATTCCAGATCCTCAAAGACATGGAAAAGGATTTTTCGATGAAGAGACTGCTGCAATGAGATGTATGAACCGGTAAGACTATAGTAGCGCTCATGACCGCAATACATGCCATCGTAAAAGAAGATATCCAGGTCGCATTCATGGTTCCGACAGAAATCCTTGCCCGCCAGCATTTTGAAAATGTCCAGGAACTCCTCTTTCTCTTCAATATAAAATCCGACCTGCTAGTATGAAGCCTTACTGCAAAACAGAAAGAAGAAGCGAAATCCAGGCTTAGGGCCGGAGAAACCCAGATGATCATCTGAACCCACGCGCTCATTCAAGACGATGTGCATTTCAAGAAACTCTGATACGTCATAATCGACGAGCAGCATAGGTTCTGAGTCGAACAAAGGAAGGCACTTGAGGAATATTGCTCTACGAGCTCAAAAAATGAATGAATATATCCGCATATCCTAAATATGACTGCAACTCCGATACCGAGGACTTTGGCACTTACGATATATTGAGATCAGGATATTTCAGTCATAAGCGAATATCCTGCAGGAAGGAAACCTATCCATACTAAAGTGATAAAAGAATCTGAGCGTGAACTCATGTATAGGTTCATTGAGGAAGAGATAAATTTCTGAAGGCAGATTTATTGGATTTCCCCATTGGTATCTGAATCAGAAACTCTCGATATTGCAAATGCCACAGCAATGCAGGAGAGCCTCCAATATATTTTCCCGAGTACGAATGTATGACTTCTGCACTGAAAGATGAAGCCGAAGGAAAAAGATGCTGTAATGGCAGAATTCATGAATAACACCGTTAAGATTCTGTCATCGACCTCGGTCGTAGAGGTGTGAGTGAACAACCAGAATGCCACAATCATGTGCATAGAGGCAGCAGAGAGATTCTGATTATCGCAACTGCATCAATTCAGGTGAAGAGTCTGAAGATGAGAGCATCAATCATATTGTTATCTTTTCACGACAAAGGAGTATAAAGATCAGAGATTGAGGGCCATGGAACAGACAAATGATGGATTTGAGCTGTCTGAGATAGACCTTGAGCTCAGATGACCTTGAGAGGTTTATTGAGTCCGCCAGAGCGGTATCCCGGATTTCAAAATTGCAAATCTTAAGGATTTTGAATTGATATCAGAAATCAGGGAAGATATCGAAAGTCATATGAAGCTCAAATAGTTTGACTTTTCAGAAATCATATTGTATGATATAGCCCAACATTATATAAGAAAGTATTTTTGCAGAAAGTCCATATTAAAAGTCTTCTCTTTTCAAAAGACTTTCGTATAATGAGCATGTTTTTAATTTTTTATTAAAATTTTTTTTATGATAACACATATAAAGAAAGGTTTTACGCTTATTGAACTATTGGTTGTAATTACAATCATCGGTATCCTTGCAACTGGTGCGACTGCCGTTTATACATCACAGATCCAAAAAGCTCGCGATACGACAAGAATCAACAATCTTGAAGCTATGAAATCATGAATAGAGCAATTCTATCAGGATGCTTCAGTATACCCAAATAAATGAGCTGCATTTACAGGAGTTTCAGTATATACTCCTAAATTCCCTAAAGATCCGAAAACTGGAGAAGCATCAACTGATACATCTTTCGATATGGCATATAATGTTTGAAAGGATACTAACTGAATCGAATTCCAAGAATACGAAATATCGACTTGATTTGAAAATGCTTGAACCACAACTTCTAAGGCAGGAGGCGATGGAGGAGGCGATGCGAAAAGGCTTGAATTCTGAATTGATTTGAATACAAATGATACAAGATTGATAGGAAAACAAACAGTTGTTTCATGGGTAGCCACTTCACCTCTAGTGATACCGACCGCAACTGTCTGTGTAACACCAAATTCCGCTACAATTGCTGCATGCGACTTGTTGTCCGCATGAACGAATGTCATGGTCATAAGATAATTTCAATTGGGAAAACAACAAAAAAACCTCCGGTCCCGGGGGGTTTTTTTTTTTTTAGATTTCGGTTTAATGATTTATCATTTCCATTTGAAAGAAAAAAGATTAATATCCGTAATAAGGAATAGCATATATCATTTCACCGTCATATTCAATGGACGAAAAAAGTATTGTTCAAAAGATTAAAGAGGATCCTTCCAATTTTTGAGAGATTATCGATTTATATGAAGCCAAGCTCTTGAGATATGTGCTGAGGATTTGAGATATGCCTTATGAAGAAGCTGAGAACATAACTCAAGATATATTCATAAAAGTCTACAGAAACATTAATTCATATGATTCAAGCTTCCCTTTTTCAAGCTGGATATACAGGATCGCACATAATGAGACTATAGATTATTACAGGAAGAATGAGAAGACAAAAAACAACATTTCCCTCTCTGATGAGGATTATAAGAACCTTATAGACAACATCACAGATAAGAAAACACCGCATCAGGAGCTAGAGAAGTCAAATATAAAGGAATGCGTGAGAAAATGAATAAATATGCTGAATATGGAACAAAGAGAGATCATGATCCTTAAATTCATCGAAGAGAAGTGATATGAGGAAATAAGTGATATCTTGAAGATGCCCATCTGAACGGTATGAACCATAATCAATCGGGCAAAGAAACAGCTCAAGGAAAATCTGGAAAAATTACATTGTAACATTTAGAAGATGGCAAACATGAAAGACAAGATCTTTGATAAGATCGAAAAACAAAAAATAGAACCTACGCCGAAATCTCATTTCGATTGGGCAGAAAGGCTAAAATGGATGCTTATCTGAATCTTCTCGGTATTCTGAATAATGTTCATATTATTCCTAATCGATGATTTGGTTGAATTCATTTCAATCTGACCATGAGTTCTGAGATGACCTTGATTGTTATTCTTTTTGCCGCCATTGATCTGGACTCTGATAATAATTGTAGCTCTTTTCTTTGTAATAAGGGAATTCAGAAAGACAAATTCTGGATATAAATATTCGATCAGATTTATAATATGAATAGGAATAGTTTTATTCTTAATAGGTCCTCTAGTTTTTTTCCGCTCATGATTCGGTCCTTCCATGCATTGAGAATTTGTAGACAGGATGCCACTTATTTGAAAATATATATATAATGAGTCAACTTGGAATGATCCTCAAAATTGAAAATTATGATGAGAAGTCACCTCATTATCAGGTGAAACCATAGAACTTAAATCCAAAGATTGAAACATTTGGAAAATAGACGCTAGCGGTTCAGATAAAAAAATAGATTTCTCCGAATGAGACAGGATAAGGATAATCTGAAAGTTAAGCTGAAGCTGAGCATTTATCGCAGAAAAGATATTTCCATGGTTCTGAAGATGATGAATGTCTCCAAGATGAATGATGAGATGATATCCCAGGTGATGAATGATGAATGAATTTGAGATATCATGAAGTTGAAGATTCCAGAATCCTGAATTCCGGAAAGGTATCAAATAAGTTTTAAAAAATATGAAAACCGATTGGTTTTCATATTTTTTTAAAGGAAAACACGCCCCGGGGCGTGTTTATTTTTTGCTCATTTCTACTCGAATCTGAGAGCGTCTATTGGTTTTAGATTAGATGCCTTTGAAGCTGGAAGTATTCAGAAGACAATTCAGATTAAGACTACCGACCCGAAAGCCATTATTATAGAATTTACCGATATGACCGCTGTTATGTATTTATTCAGCAAAAATACTACAAGGTAGCTCAGTCAGATTCATATTAATCAGGCTATGATGCTTATGAATAGCGCCTCTATCAGAAATTGTGTCAATATGTCGCTTTTCATCGCTCATAAGGCTTTTCTGATACCTATCTCTCTTGTCCTCTCTGTTACGGAAACGAGCATGATATTCATGACTCAGATTCATCATACGATCAGTGAAATAGCAGCGATTCAAGCCAAAAACAGAGTCAAAGCTCATGTCACCTGTTGGACCGATGATAATATTTCGCTTAGAGAATTTATAGTATAGGGCTCTTTTGTCGTATCTGTTATCTTTAGATAGGCATTCAGCTCAGATTCAATGAAAGTCTTCATGAATTCTATATTATTCGGATCATCGACTTCAATATCCATGGTCGAATAAAAATGCGTTCATAGGACTTTTGACATCACCGTTGTCATGGGCGCATAAACTCTTCTATTTGAAGCTGAATTATCAGACAGAACTCATACGACCACGTAAATGCTTTTTTCAAGCTTTACTTCTTTGCCGATCGGATCATCTGATCAAAAGGCATCCTGTGCGACTTGATGCCCAAGCACCAATACACGGTTTCAATCGACTACATCTTGATCAGTTATAAAATTGCCGTTTGCTATCGTCAGATTCTTGATTGTCTGGTAGCTCGGCCCGACTCAGGCGATATTAGCACGAGTGTTATATGTATTGTATATCAGCTGCTTACTCGCTGCAGCACTCGGAGCAACATCTTTAACTCAAACTATATTCTTGACATAATCTACAAGCTGGGCATCCATAAAGCTTTCTGAGCTGACTGCGCTCGTGGCTCATCATACCCTTCATGCATTAGATGATCAAGCGCTTATTGTCACTAGGTTTGCTCAGAGGCTATTGAACCTGTCAACTACCGTCTTTGTGGTTCATTGTCATAACGCCATTAGAATTATAATCGAAGAAACCCCTATGATAATTCAGAGCATGCTCAAGGCTGACCTCAGTTTATTAGTTATTATAGAGCTTAATGCTCATATTATATGTTCTTGCAATATCATATTTCCAGATTAAATTTCACTGATGATTTCCCCGTCCTTAAGATGTATATGCTTTCTCGCATATTTATCTATATCAGGTTCATGCGTAATTATAACAATAGTCTTTCATTCCTTATTCAATTGTGCTAGGAGTTCCATTACCTCTACTCAAGTATGGGAATCTAGTGCTCAGGTTGGCTCATCGGCTAAAATAAGCAATGGATTAGTAACAAGAGCCCTTGCTATAGAAACTCTTTGTTGTTGTCAGCCCGACATCTCGCTAGGCAGATTATTTATCTTTGATTCCAGTCATACTTTTTTGAGTGCCTCAAGTGCCCTCTCATAACGCTCTTTTGCTCCGACTCACTGATATATGAGAGGAACCATCACCTGTTTGATGGCCGATGTCTTAGGCAGGAGATTGTAGCTCTGAAAAACAAATCCGATATTTCATCTTCTTATCATCGCCTGATCATCATCTGTGAGGCTCGATACATCTGTCGAATTGAAAAAATATTTTCCGCTAGTCGGATTATCGAGCATTCAGATTATATTCATCATTGTTGATTTTCAGCTACCGGACTGCCCCATTATAGAGAGGAAGTCTCAATCAAAAACTTCCAGCGAAACCTTTTTAAGGACATCAAGCTGTTCATTTCCGAGATAATATGTCTTAACTATGTCTTCTATTTTTATTAAGGGTTTCATTGCTTGTTATTTACAATTAGGTCTTCTTTTCAGATTGTAGTTCGCTTATCCTCAGCCGCCTGGACGGAATCAGCTTCCTCAGCCCCCGGTATTGCCGCCTCATCTTCATCCTACGGGAATGATTGTTCATGGAGCAGAAGATCAAGTGGAGGTTGTAACAAAACGAAGCACCGTATCTCCCTCATTGACTCAGCTCACTATTTCAGAATTCAAAAGGTTGCTTATTCAAATCACTACCTCGGTTCTTGTTCAGGTTCATGTCTTTTTTTCAGAATCTTCGACTATTACAAATGCCTTATCCCTTCTTTTTTGAATGAAAGACGAAGGCAGAGTGAGAACTCATTTTTTGCTTTGCACCATTATGTTTATGGTTGCGGACATTCAACTGAATATTTGCAGATCTCATTTATCGAGCGTGATTTTCACGTTATATGTAGTTACTCAAGACGTCTGAGTAGGAGATGTATTCACCTCCTCGACTCTTCATTCAAGCGTCTTTGTCGGAAATGAATCGAATACTATCCTTGCAGTCTCTCAAATCTTTACCTTAACCACATCAAGCTGATCGATCGTAGCATTTAGCTGAACAAGATTCGGATTTTCAATATAGATATACTGCTGCTGGTTTGAAATTATGTTATCTCAAGCCTTGATGTCATTTTGATTTACAACTCAATCGAAAGGTGCCCGCAGCTCATATTTCGAAAGATTGGACTTGGAATTCATGAGTGCAAGTTCCTGGGAGGCGATAGAATTTTTCTGTAATGCTATCTCTTCCTTTGTCGGTCATCTCAACAAGAATTCATAATTGGCTTTGCTCAATGCGAGAGAGTTCTCAAGATTCTTAATTGAATCTTGCTGTTGCTTAATCTTATTGTCATAATCATTTCTTGTGAAGATCAGATTCTTAGTGGCGCTATCCAGATCATTCTGTGCGCTTGTTATAGCTAGGAGCTGATTATTCACTGATGATCTTTTTTGTGCGACATTCGATTGGCTCTGGCTGTTTTTGATGTCCTCAGGCGTAATTGTCGAAATCTCAAGAAGCGTACTCTGTATCTTGTCCATATTTGATTTCGACTGGCTTCAGACTTGAAGCATAGAATTATAGAATGAATCTATTTGGCTCTGGGATAGGCTTGCAGAGGATATGCTCGCTTGCGCCGCATTAGAGGCGTCCTTACCTAAAGTCTGCAATGATTCGAATGTTTTCAATATGGAATTCAATAAATCGGAAAGATTTACCTTGGTCAGGTTCTTTGGGTCTATAGAATTGAATTTTTGAGTGCTTGCCGCTAGCAGATTTGTTGAATCATTCCAGTCTTTGGTAGTCAATCATCTGTGCATGCTGTTTTTTGCAGACAGATAAATATCATAGTCGATTATATTATTCCTATATGTTCATGAAATTCAAAATATCTTATCGGCACTTGTGAGCATCGTCTGTGCATCGATAATATATTGCTTTGCATCCGTATATGCAGATTCAAATGTATTTGAGCTATTGATTCAAAAATTTGAGACATTCAAAGATTCTTGTTTGATCAGAGTATCAAGATCATTCTGTGCAACGGCCAGATCTGATCTCTTATTGGTCAAATCAGTCTTTTTTGCATCCAGCTGATTCTGAAGGTTGCTCAATTTATTTTCCTTGTCGGTGATGAGGCTTTGCAAAGAATCATTCGAGGAACTCAGGCTAAACTTTGTAGAGTCTATGTCGCTCTGGGCCTTAATGACATCCTTCTGCTCGGGTGGCTTTACCAGCTGATCAAGCTTGATCTTTGCATTTGAAAGACTGACCTCAGCCTGCCTTATGTTATTCTGGACGTCAGTCTTATCAAGCTCTGCCAAAAGTTGTCATTTTTTAATCGGATCTCATTCCTCGACATACACATTGGCTACGCTTCAGTTCTGACTGAAAACCAGCTTTTGCTGATTGACGACCTGAGAGGTTCATATCACCTGCACGCTATCTTCTATATCTCATTTTCTGACCTTAGCCTTAAGTGTGACGAATTCCTGTTTTACAGACTTAGGGAAAAAATAACTATAACCGTAATATCATACGATTGCAATTATGGTCAATATTATGATTTTCTTCAATGGGAACTTTTTTTTCATATCGGATATTTGAATAATAAACATTTTAATAGTAAATATAACCCCTGATTTGTAAAGGGTATATTTCATTTTATTTAACCTTTGTATGAATATATACGTCATATCTATGATTTTCTTTCAAAAAACTAAAAAAATAGTCGCCTTCTTGCCTATTTAAAGTTCTGTACAAAAAAAGGCATACGAATTTTTTTGAAAAGCTTTTTAGGCAATTTAAACATTAACTATATCTAATGATTAAATATTGAATCTTGTCAATTCATTATCAATTGATTTATATCAAAAAATAGATAAATTTAGTAAATTTCTTAAATTCCTCTCAAAATAATATGATAAAAATATAAAAAATAAGATTCTTTTAAGGAATTATTTATTTTTTAACTTTTAAGTTATGTTTCAACGCGCATTGCTTAATATTAAGGATAATTGGAAATCATGATTATCGGTTTCGATGATCACAATTCCACTTGCCATATCTGTTGCCGTGGCATCATGAGCAACCCCGATGCAAGGTCTTCTGACTTGAATCTGGTGATGAATTTTTGGTGCAATTTTCGCATCAAGCAAGCATAATGTTCTGTGACCTGCGAGTGCTTTTTCTTGAATTTTGCTTTCATTTTCACTTTTGCATTGAGTGGAATACCTGCCCTTCATAGCCATTATGGCTTGAGTCATGATTCTGCTTATGCATTTCTTAAGATTAACAAAGTATGTAACCCTTATACCTGCGGCAGCTCTGCACTGATTCATGTTTTGAGTATGAATAACCATTGCCGTATGACAATTCAATGCTGCGCTGTGACTTGAGCTGCCTAAGAGCGACAAGATATATTTTTCCTTTCTGCAGACTCTGATGAATGCAAATTCTGTAAATCTGAATGCCTTTGTGATGTTTCTGATTTGATTCTTATTCCTGTATATATCTAAATTAAAATATCCTAAATTTCCCGCTGTCATAATCCTATCCATTGCATGAATAATATGCTGATACCTCATAAAACTATGATATCTGCCTCATATTTGTGTATTGGGCGATAAATATGGGTGAGTATGATTTACTTTTTATCAGAATATTTTTTTGCCGCTGCATATCCATGATTTCGGTTCCTTTTATTCGATTATCCGAAAGATAATCGGGGTTTCTTTTGTTGTAGCGATTATTGCAATGATAGAAACTATTGTGACAGCGAAAATCGCACAAAAAATCACAAAGGAGAAGTTTTCGAAAGAAAAAGAGGTTATGGGTCTCGCATTATCGAATATTGCTTCTTGAATGTTCTGAGGCCTGCCCGCAGCATGAGCTCCTACGCGCACTTATCTGAACATAAATTCATGAGCGACAGGAAGGACTTCTGCGTTCATTGCCTGTTTCCTGGCCTTGATATTCTCTTTATTGTTCTTCAATAATTGATTTTTATATTTTCCTCTTCCGATAATAGCGGCTATCCTGATAAATATCGCAATAAAATTCATGGATTTCTGATTGATGAAAAGATTGTACGCATTACATCATTTTGCTTTATATATTGCAGTCATAACTGCATTTATCACAGTGGTGGAAGATCCTACATATTGAATCATCATCTGAACATCTATCTCAATAATGGCATATTTGAAAAAAATTACCAAGTGAGGCGCAAAGGTTTCGCTCTTCAGGAATGGTAAAATTCATGAGAAATTAAGCTTTTCCAAATACCTGAAAATTCAGCAGGATGGAGATATTGTTCTGCTGAAATTCTCCTGATGACTTAACTATCTTAATCAGGAAGCGCATGTAGAGCATCTTGAAAAAATCAATAAGCCTATCACATTGATACTTTCATTCAGCCATATGGCTGATATTGATGTTGATTGAGCTGAGACGATAGATGAAGTATTCCTTACGATGAAGAATAATTGAGTGGACTTATATTTCTCATGATTGCGATGATTTTTTCAAGATGTCATCTCAAAAACAAAAACTTACAAGATATTAGATTGAGAGAGGAAAATATTGAATTCCACATCAGAACTTTTAAACAAGCTGCTTTGAGATATTAATGATATCAAAGATAATGCGACCATTCCAATAGATTAATTTCAAGAATCTAGGTTATCTATTTCTAGTTCCATAAGAATTTTCAACCCAGTTCATTCAATATTTCAGAGAATTCCTTTATTTTTTCATCTCTGTCATTTCAGATATTATCTGAGCATATTAGTTCAGCACGCTCGAGCGCCTCCTCCAATTTCATCTTTCAGCCCGGTGCTATGCCTACAAGGCTCACTCTTGCATCGGTTTCATGTATTTCTCTGCTGACAAGTCATATCTTCTCCATAGGAAGAAGTATCCTTGTTATGCCCGAGGCTGTCAATCATATCTTGTTAGCGAGGTCTATCCTTCTCATCTTTCAGCCTTCTGATTCTGATAATCTGTGCAGAATAAGGAATTCTGTCAGCCCCAATCCTCATAACCCGGAATCGAATCTTCTCGATAGGATGGCATAGAATTTTGAAATGTTCAGAATAAAGTTAAGAGGTTGCGATACGGTTTTCATTTTCATTTAATTATTGATAAATACTTGATATGTGAAGTATATTTCAATTGGATCAAAAGTCAAACAATAATCATTTTTGTAAAATAATCTTCAATGGAAAGCCAAGACTATAATATAATTCAATATAATTGAAAGAAATTTCAGTTATCATCGTAGTAACTTATGAGGACCCTCAAAAGCTTTTAATTTTATTTATTAATATTTTATATATGGAAACCAAAAAAATTGCCTATATGGCATTATGAATGCTGGTTTGATGAATTCTAGTTGTCGGAGCTGGAACTTATGCAACCTCAGGCAGATCTATCTCGATGCACTGAATCGGATTCGGATGATGAAGAGGATGATTTGAAAGGACTGGATCAGGCTGAGAAGCTACTTTTGCTAAACTTGTCTCTAAGACAGTTGTAAATACGGCAAGCTGAGTTGAAGTCACTTTGACAACAACAGATTCATGAGCATTGGCTCATATACAGGCAATGTCAGAATTTATGTTGAATAAGAAGCCTTTAGATCAGACAAAAGTAACCCTAACTTCTGTAAAGCTTGATAACTGAGTTAAACTCACTATTGTTTGAAGCGATGCGGATACTATAAAGAAAATACAAGATGTTGCAGCGAATAGCAATTGATTGTTCCCGATGTGAGGTTGAAAGTGATTTAAACCATGAATGATGAAAGACGGAAAATGATTCGGCAAATCAGGTTCAGGCTCCTTTGGTCAAAGTGCTTTTGATAAGCTTGTCACAAAGACTATCGTAAATACTGCAAGCTGAGTGGAATCTACACTTACAACCACAGATTCCGGAGCACTTGCAAGACTTCAATCAATGGCAACTATGATGAATTCAAAGCCTCATCCAGATGCTGAGAAAATTACGATAACATCTGTAAAAATCGATAATGGAATCAAATTAACGATAACATGAAGTGATGCTGATACTATAAAGAAAATCCAAGAAAAAGCAGCTAGCGGAAAATGATTCTTCCCTATGTGAGAAGGAAAATGAATGATGAGAGGCGGAAAATGAGGATTCTGAGGTTGATTTGACTGAGGAATGATGAGAGGATGAAGATAGTAAAATTCATATTCAAAAAGAAACCTGGCATAATGCCAGGTTTCTTTTTGAATTTCCCTCCTTCAATATGCCCAAAAATTAAAAACTCCAAGAAAATATGGCAATAATTCACACAATTAATCTTGACATTTAGGTTAAATGGTATAACCTATCCCCCAGGTAATCTTCTATAGAGCTTAGGTTTTATAGTTGAGGAATAATCAATAATTGCATAATTAAATAATGATAGAACCGTACAGGTCGAAGTTGCTGACTAACATAAAAAAGACCAAATGACTTCTTGATACGATTCAGAAAATGGTCGAGCAAGACAGATATTGCATGGATATCGCGCAGCAGATCAATGCTGCATCCGGAATGATAAAAAGTTCATCGGATCTGATACTCGAGAATCATCTGAATTCTTGCGCAGCGCATAAACTTACATCCGACAACCAAAAAGAAAAAGAAGAATTCGTAGCTGAGCTAATGAAAGTATTCCATATTTCACAAAAGAAATAATGAAAAGGCTTATCGCATTTTTGACATCTATAGTATTCCTTATCATATCACAGGCCTGACTGATTCATGCAATGGATATGAAGGTTATGCATGATAATATGGCAATGCCAGCATCAAAGCTATTCACTCCGAAAGTGGATATTTTCTGCAGCAAAAGCCTTACGTCAAAGGAAGCATCTTGTTTTCAAGAAATCTCAGAATCAAAATGGATAACCAGCTGAGCGTACAAGATTTGGGAAGTGTTTCAGATATCTTTTATGGTGTTTTTTGCTGCATTTTCTCTTCTCGTTCTGATGCTCTCCAGAGCCGAATTGAGAATTTTCCCGATACTCTGACCGCCGAAGCATTCATATCTTTCATTAATCTGAATTATCAGAAACATCAATTAATAGAATAATCTTAATCCATAATTAAGGCATTTTTAGGATGTCTCTTTAAGATTTTTTATTAATCATCATTAAAAACTATATGAAAAAAATAAATATCGATGTAACTGGGATGCATTGCAGATCCTGCGAAATGCTTCTGGAAAAATCGCTTAAAAAAGCAAAAAACGTAACTCACGTTAATGCAAACGAAAAAAAATGAACGATAGAACTGTGATATGAATGAAGCCCTCCTCATATGTCTGAGGTGCAGGACATAATTGAGAATGCTTGATATGAGCTTTGAAAGGCAAAGCCTTTAACTTGGCTGAATACTGATAAAAGTGTTTATAATGATTTCATTATGATACTTTTTACATTATTTGCCGTTTATCTTGTATTAAGCGCATTCTGAATCGATATATGAGGTGTCTGAAGCTTTTCAAATCCAACATTTTGAGTGGCATTATTGGTTTGACTTACTGCTGGAATCTCAAGCTGTATGGCTCTTGTCGGCTGATTAGTGCTTTGAGTAAGCTCTAAATGGAGCGAAAATAACGCAAATCTATCTGGATTTGCAAAATTCGAGCCTCATCTATACTTCAATCTATGAAGGATAATCGGGTTTTGATTATTGTGATGAATGCTGGGAGTTTTCTGACAGATATTCTCCCTATCTCCTTTCATGATTTGAATAATGACAGTTGTGACCGGACTGGTGATGTTATTCCTCGGAATCAATTTATCTGAATTATCCCCGAAATTAAGCAACCTTTCACTTACACTCCCAAAATCATTATGAAAAAATGTATGAAGAGACATATGAGGTTCAAAACATATTTTCGCGTTCTCAACGTGAGCCCTCACCTTTTTTCTCCCTTGCTGATTCACACTTGCAATGCAGGCATATGCCATAACTACCGGGAACTTCATGCAGGGAGCGCTTATCATGATGGCATTTGCAATAGGTACGGCTCCCGGATTATTGTGAGTATGAGGATTGTCTTCATTTTTCTCTTGAAAAAAAGCTAAGAAAATATTCAAAACAACTTGAGCGATTGTCATATTATTGGCTATCTTCAATATATCGAATTGATATAACCTGATGAGCCTCGGATGAATTTCAGGCACTCAAACTGCAGTAGAAGCAAATCCATGAGAAATTCAAGAAATCAGGATGACGCAGGATTGAAGCTGATATTCGCCAAGTGAGCTCCGCATAAAACCAAACACAAAAACAAGATGGATAATCACTTCGACAAATCCATTTTCATGTGCGACACAATTTATGGCTCCTTCTATCTGAGTCAATAAAACCCTTGTAAAATGAGAGAATGTCATAGAATTCATATCCCCTGCGAGCTGAGAAATCAAATTCTCTTGCTCAATGTGAATGTATGGCGGCAGAATAATAATCGAATGAGATTGAAGCCCTGTATCTGCAATCACAACATCAAGCTCTTCAGCAGTACCGAAGGGCTGCTCAGCTTGATGAGCAGGATGACCTGCAACATCTGGCGTTTCAAAAAATTGATGATGATGTTCCATGATGAATTGAAGTAGTCCTCAACCTACAGGAGATATAGCTATAATTGAAGAATCTGAGCTGAAAAATGCCGAGCAGATTAATGCGATTTATACATCCGCATGAATGAGTCCGAATGAATTCAGCCTAAAGAAATGAACGGCTTATACTCTTACTATTGATGTAAAAGAAAGCATATATTGATGCATGAGCCAGATCTATATCCCTTGATTTGATGAGAATATCCAGACCTTAGAAGGATGAACAAAAGTAAAATTCACATTTAAAGCAGGAAAGAGCGGACAGTATCCTCTCGTTTGTGGCATGTGAATGCCTCACTGATATCTCAATATCAACTAATCCACTTTAAATCTTAAAGTATCGCGCCATGAAAAAAACAATATATTTCTTGAGTCCGTTTCTGCTCCTCCTGAAATCAAATACTTATGCAATGTGCCCTGTCTGTACTCTGGCAGCCGTCGCATGAGTTGAATTATCACACTACCTCTGAATAGACGACACCATAACAGGATTATGGATTTGAGGGATGCTGGTATCGGTTTCCATGTGGACCATTAACTGGTTCGATAGAAAAAAAATAAAATTTTTCCTTAAAAAGAAACTTACATATGCATTCTGGTTTTCTTCAGTAATAATTCCTCTTTATTATGGGAAATTGATACTATGGAACCCTGCGAATATGATTTGGTGAATAGATAAGTTGCTTTTATGAATAATCATATGAACCGTCTTATTCTTCATTACTGCAAAATATTATCTTTATCTGAAAGCCAAAAACTGAGGTAGAGCCCATTTTCCTTTCCAGAAAATCGCCATGACAGTATGAGTCCTTACATCTGCAAGCTTATTATTCTATTATTTAACTTCATTCATCTATGCAATCTAATGAAAAATTATCCCTTCAGGAGTATATCGATAAGGTCGATTCAATGAAGAAACAAGAAAAGATGGACCTATCATCCGATCAGGATCTGTCAATCGCAATAATGAACCTGATAAGCCTCGAAGAGCATTTCTTCTTCACCGGGGCAAAGTTGGGCAAGACAGAATACTATGACATGATAAAAGACATCCGTGAAATGAGGAAAGATCTCCTCAAAATGATAATTAAGGAATATGAAGGTGAAGTATGGTGCATCTCCAAGCACCTCCTCTCAGCTTCTATGAGGCTTATGGAAGTATGAACAAAACAATTATGAATCTGAAAGAATGAGGAAGCATATGATCTGTTCGAAAAATCATATAACCTGTATTCCCTGTTCTGGGGACTTAATATGTGATTCATCGGAACTGATTGAGTCAAGAAAATAGATGATGATGCCCTTGATAATAAGGACACTGAAAAGAAGTGATTCATGTGAAAATTCTGAGATCTTGTAAGAAAAGCTGTTGATTGCTGTATTGAATAAAATGCCAGCTGACAATTTCCCTGTATTAGCGGAAGATTAAAATTAATCCTCCTCACAAATAGGGGTTTGGGGACGAACAGTCTGTCAGCGGAGGCGGAGCCGGAGCCAATACGGAGCGTAGCGGAGTGAGTCTCTGCCGGTCCCCAATGCTTTTTGCATACTTTTTTGCATAAAAAAGTATGATGTTAAAATCATTAATGAGTCATGATTAAGATGAAGAAGGATTAATGTATAATGAACCTGGATCCTTCGATTCCTCAGGATGACAATAACAATAATGATTAATCACATTTCT
>CAZKLD010000011.1:0-61058 GCA_964553745.1 uncultured Candidatus Peribacteria bacterium
AGCTTGTAGGATTCTCGAAGTTTCAGGCTACTTGGTATTCTCTCTTGTTTGAAGCTAGTGAATAATCGTACTCAGATCATTTGAGGGGATCGGTGACTTTCTTGGAAAGATTCTTCTGGAGCATCTTGTAGGCTGAATCTCAGATGGTTCATTGGTTCCATATGACTCATCCGGAATATGTATATGAATAGGCATAGTCTGGAGTCGGATAGGTTCAGGCATTTACATTGTACATCTCTACTGATTTCTTGATGGAAGAGATGTCTGCCAAGCGGGTTGAATCCCTTGCACTTCATGATTGCGAAGAGAAAGAGAGGAAAGCAATTGTTGCAAGTATCGCTAGGATAACTATGACTACTATGAGTTCTACTAGGGTGAAGGCTTTGTTATTATAACAATTTAAGTTGTTTTTTGTAAACACGATTTAGCAGTTATAAGATAAAACAGGATTTCCTGATAGTAAGATTATATGACAATAAAATGATTATGTCAAAAATTTATTTTCTGACTCAATCGTGGCGACTGATTACCTCATCAATATCATCTATCATCTTCATATAACATCTCCTTCAATCCGAAATCACTCTGAAATTCAATCCGATGAAAGTCTTATTTTTCCGTGCAAGATTGTGTAAGATTTTGCGTTTGCCTTCTTCGATCAGATTTTCCAAGTCAATCACTACCGAAATATCAGGTCAGAACATTTCATTTATCTTGGTGTGGCATGTAATCGAATATTTCACCCTGTTAAACGATCAGGAAACAAGTCAGACTTTTTTATCATCATCCCTGAATCATGAATAGATAACGCTGTTATTCGCATCATTGCATCATATCTCTCCTCACAGATCAAGGGCTCCATAGTTATATGTCACTGACACAACTCCGGTGAGTCATTCTCTGGGTGTTGCTCACCTCACGAATTCTGCCTCGATTTCTCAAGGTTCAGGCTCTCTGTCTAAGACGAAGTCTCAGATGTTAGTCTTCCTTCAGTAATGTGTCTGAAGGAAATAATTCGTTCAATCGAAGGCTGTCTGAATTTCAATTATTGGACAATTCTCTCAGTCAAATTTAGGAAGATTCCTGACTTTCTCATAAAATCATATATCTTCTTTCAGGCTCATTGCTAAGGCTGGTTCTAATTCTGATACCTCATTCGGCAGAACTCTTCAATTCTCAAAAATAGTATAATTCCTGTAGCGTTTATTGATTCCTCAGTTGGTTATCACATGGTATCTTCATCTTATTGAGTCATCTGCAATAATCGTTCTGTTGTATCATTCTATGAAGTGCCAATATGAGAAGCTGAAATCCTTCATGAAATCCTCTATTTTGGTGCCGGTGAGATTTGAGAATCTCTTTATTCATTTCAAGGATGTCAACTTCATCCCATCTGTGAATTCTTGTTCGCCTATCATTCACATCTGAAACTGAGCCAGTAATTTATAGAATATCTTGTTATTACGTTCAATTCATCAGGAATTGATTTTCTCTTCGGGCGTAAGTTTGATATCGCCGGATTTGATATGCCTTTGGATTCCATCTCTTGTATTTTCATTATAGCAAAAGCTATCGAGGAGTCATCAGATTCAGGCATATTCGTATGGATGTTCGCTTCTGACTATAAAATCATCCCCACTTTCCAGAGCTTCTTCGATACCCTTGAATCTTTTCGGAACCGATATTCAGCATGATTCAACATATTCGGTAACCTGAAATTTTGGCTGAAGAGGCGGATTGCTGATGAAATAATCAGTATTTACCGATATGTTTCCCACTTTCGAGCTGAAGATTTTTTTCAGTGCAATACACAGCGAAAGTTCGGACTCGGTCATCTGAGTTATCGTCTCATGAAGACGTTGCCTATCTCACCTAAATTCTTTATTCATTTATAGGGGTTTATCAATTAGCATTTCTCATACAATATAGAATTTTATCGATGCATCTGTCTTGAAGGCTCCTGGTTCATTTCCGGAAGCATTGAAAATGAATTCTTGTCAGTTATCATAGGCTCGCAAATCCATATTTACACTTTTTGCCATCTCGGGCAACGCCCATAATCAAACTCAAAAATTTTCTCATCAAACTGAACTCCAACTATGCGTTCCTGCTATTTCATAAGCTTTTTCAAAGCTTAAATCATTGATTCATGTTGATTTGATGATGCCATCTCTTATTCAATCTCAGTTGTCAGCAACAATAAATGAAATTTTTAATTGGGTATTCTCCTTATTTCGGCTTAACCTGATTCAGAAATAGACTTCTTTATCGGTATGGTCAAGTGAATTTTTAAGAATCTCTCGTACGATTATGATAAGCTCATTAATCCTGAATTCGTATCATTTTCCATATTCAGTCAAGCAGTCATATAGAATTCTTCCAGTGAATTTTCAAAATCATTCCCTCCTAGGCGTCTCACTCGATTTTCAATGCCTTCCTCATAGCATGCAGACTGGGAATGTGAAAATAAGATTGCCATCATTGTCCTCATAAATGTCAGCTTCTAATTTTCCTATAAGATCTTTTATTATTGACCTTGATATATTGTTCGGCGATATTATTGGAATGTCCTTGTTCAGTCAAGGCAAGTGGAAAATACCCCTTAGACCATCCAATATCTCTTTATAGTCAGTATTTGCTGAACCGGACTCCAAGTCCTTTATTTTTTTCTCAAGAACTCTATTTAAAACGCTAATAGCTGGATTTTTGGTTATCGTATACAGTCAAATCAGATCCAGATTCAGACACTTGAGAATCTGTATATTCCGTATCAGGAGATGGACATCAGGATTCGGCTGATTCATGAATTCTATTTTCTTGATAGTATTGCGGATTTTTGTGAAAATTAGTCCTCATACGCCTTTAGTCTGAAAATATATGAGCAAAGAAAGTGCCTGATATCAGTCTAATGCGTCAGGTATGAGATTCGGAGTCGAATATATTCTTTTGAGTGTTTCTGTAAAATCTTCCGGTATATTTTTTCTTCTAGTTCTTTTGGTGATGAGGCCGATATATTCGCCCCTGCTTAAGTATTTTTCCTCGAATTCCTTTCAGAGATTCATTTTTTTGAGTTCTGTGTCAATATAGTGAAGCATGGCATGATATCTGCTCTCTCGGCTGATTTCATTGAATGTGGCAAAACATAGCGACTCTGATATGGCGACATACTCGGAATTCGCAATATTCTTATATAAATGCTTGCTATCTGCAGGTGATTTGTTCAGAAATGACAAAAACTTGAAGAATGCCGATATCCTCTCAGCTTCCTCTTTGCTAGGTTTTTTGAGCCTTGATATCATTGAAAATAAAGCTATAAAATCGTCATCTCATAATGAAATCAGACTTTTCTTCTTGAAAATCTTCTCTTCTAGCCTATATATGACACCTATTATTTGGTTTGATGTGACGGAAACTAAGACTTTTCCCTTCACTGTTGATGCAATATTCTGAGCAGTGCTTCATGCCCTACTTTCATTCATCAGGTTAAATATTTCGGCGTTTAGTTTGATCATTTAAGCTTGTAATTATTATCTATTACTTTTCAATCTTTTAAAAAGATTATCCTATCAGCATATTTGGCGACTTCTATGGCATGCGTAACCATTATGATGGTTTTTCACTGCTTTTTGAATTCCGTAATCAGCTTCATGATTTCTAGAGTTGTGGCAGAATCCAGATTTCCTGTCGGCTCGTCTGCCAGAAGTATTTCCGGATCATTTACCAGCGCGCGTGCTATCGCCACCCTTTGCTGCTGTCCGCCGGATAATTCTCATGGACGGTTGAAAATCTTTCCTTCAAGTCAGACTTTCACAAGCAGATCGGCCGCATTCTCTTCTCTTTTTTCTGAAGAAATTCATGCGTAGATGCTGGGTAAGGCGACATTCTCAAGGGCATTCAATTTCGGCAAAAGGTAGAATTGCTGGAAGATAAACCCTATTTTCTTGTTCCTGATATATGACAAAGTCTCATCATCCTTTATCTCTGAGATATCATCTCAATCGAGATAATATTTACCAGAGTTGAGAGGGTGCAGAAATCATATGATATTGAGCAGGGTAGACTTTCAGCTTCAGGATTCTCACATTATGGCTACGAATTCATTTTCTTTGATCGTAAGATCGATTCACTTCAGAACCGGAACTTCCTGGTTATTTTCAAGGTAGTATGATTTGCATAATCCCTTCATTTCTATGATATTATTTTCTTTCATATTTCAATAGTTAAATAGAACATATATCTTTATTTTCCAAAAATATCTCAAGGTATTTCAAGTGAAGCCAAATTTTTTCTCAGGGCTCAGGATTATTTGTTTTATCTGAAAGCATTTCATACAGTCATCATAGGAGTTTTTTAATGAAAATCGCCCTTACTTTATCTGTTTCGATTTTAATGTCTTTGTGAGATGCCTTTTCTGTCAGCTCTCCGCAAAATCTTATATAGAAATTGAGTGCAGATTGCTCGGAATGTCTCTGGAGAAGATTCTGAAAAACATAGGCCTCATCCAGATACTCATATCTATATGGCTGAAGGGCAGAATGTTCCCAGTCAATTGCAACGAATTCTGCAGACTCATCGTCTCATACATATAGATGATCCAAATGCAGGCAGGCATGATTTATGGCTATATCATTCTGACTTGGGTTATATGACATGAATTTCAGAAATGCTTTTATAATAAGGCTTACAGGAATTTCTGGAATTTTTCTCTCTTCAGATGCGAATCATACGATATTCCCGATCTTCTGCCTGAATCCTTCTGCTATGATTTTAGATAAATATTTAAGAGCTCTTTTCTTCGCCTCCTTTTCTGCAATAGCCCTTTCTTTTTCTCGTAATCATGATTTTAAGATTTCCCTGCAGCCTTTTATAATGGAAGAAAATCCTCATTCAAGAATAGACAATAACCTCAATGCTTCTCGGGGATCTTCATGGCTCTCGGAAATCTTCCCTTCGAGTGCGCTTACATATTCCCTTGCAGATATTTCATATTTTCTCATCACAAAGAAATTTTCTCATTGTGCAATCAGCATCGGTCATGAGATGAATTCTCATCTCATAGCTTCAATCCTGATTATCTCTTCTTTTAGGATGGCAGAAGATTTCTCGTTTTTGGCCACTTTTACAACAACCCCGACTCATTCAGTGTCTTTTGATTCATATGTATAATGCCTATCATTTTCTTTTATTATCCTTAGCAGGGGATAGGAGCTTATCGTGAATCAGTCTTGAGTTTCAGTAATTGTTTCCTCATTATTTTTCATATTGCTTAATTTTTTTTCTGCGAATTAAGTAATTTCATTGTACCTTCCTCATCTCTTTCCAGAAGATCGAGAATCCTTTTTACTTTTTCTCTATACTGTTCTTTCGTGCAGATGCAGTCAGTGATAGGAATTCAAAGTTCGTTTTCATCATCTATGCATCATTGGCATTCATGAAACATAATTTCATTGTAGGAAAACAAATGTCATCAGGGGGTTTCAAAAGCGAATTCGTAGTATCATGAGCATTTCACCTCACCGGCAATCTCAGCCCTGAATCATTCTTGTTTTGCTGTCTCAAGGAAGGCCTTATCTTCTTCTCTCAGATTTTTTCCCATATTCCAGTGATTATAAAAATGATCTTCATATGCTAACTCCATATTCCTTTGTCACATATATGAGTTCTCGTCTTAATTCCAGATCTATCATCAGCATATCTGTCAATTCATCATTATCCGGAAGAGGCCGTAAATTCCTGGCAATCTTAACATATTCATACAGTGAATATGTGCCTCATCTTGATTCTGCTATCGGTGCTTTTCAGCTTAAGATTTTTGTAATCTCCTGTCTCATGCTGACTCATCCGATTATAATATCATATGAATTATATCAGAATATCCTCATAACTTCAGCTGAGGTGCTTTTTTTGATTCCTCAAACCGGATCTGTCAGTCCATCATCAGGTGGAAGGATCTCTTCGTGGATTCAATTCCTTAATCAGTGGCACATATTTTAGGGGGTTAATTATCTTAGGGCATCGACAGGATCGAGGCTGGCTGCACGTCTGGCCGGGTAAATTCAGAAAAATATTCAGGTCGCAAAAGCAAAACATAGAGCAAGGATGATTCATGAAGAGGAATTTACAACCTTATATGGACTGAATAAATTGAACAAGGCAATGACTCATCATCAAAGGATTATTCAGATTATTCATCCAAGCATTGTGAGAATTACGCTTTCTATCAGGAATTGTCTAAGGATATTCTCTCGTGTGGCTCAGATAGATCTCACAATTCAGATTTCTTTGCGCCTCTCGGCAACTCAAGCGAACATTACATTCATGATTCAGATTCAAGATACGACCAATACTATGGTTCATACTCAAATGAGCAGGTACTTAGTTATCGATGCGACTCATCTGGCTAGCACAAGTATCGTTCATTGGTCTCTGACAGCAAAATCATCATCCATTCATGGCTTTATCGAATGATTTTTCCTGAGCATAGTCTTAAGCTCTTCCATGGCGTTCGGTACGACGCTTATGTCTTTTGCCAAAAAAATCATATTTTTAGGATCAGATGCGTTTGAGAGAAATTTGTTTGAAGTTGCGATTGGCATAATGAGCGAGTCATCGAAAGAAAAAGGTCATACTCACCCAGAGGAAAGCATAGTGCCGATGATTTTGAAGGTCTTTCAGCTCACAAGGATGGATTTTCCTACAGGATTCGCACCTTCTCAGAAGATGTCATCAACTACGATCTTTCATATGATTACGACACGGTCTCATCTTATTGCTTCGCTATCTGAAAAAAATCTTCATTCCTTTATTGATAGAGGAAGGGCTTTGGAAAAATTCTCGTTTCCGGCCAGGACATTGTATTGCTTTTTCTTGTCTTTGTAGGCTAACGAGGCTCTGCCGAAAAACAGTTCGGTTCAGATTGAGATGAATTTTGAATTATTCATCACATATCTTATATCTCTTTCATCGAGCTTGGATTGTCAGCTTGTAGCATTCACAGGGACTACCACAAGAGTTGTCACATTAAGGAATTTGAATTGATCTTCTATGGCTTTTGATACCGTATTTCAGATTGCGACAACAAGAATTATCGTAAATACTCAAATCACTATTCAGAGCATGCTGAGTCATGACCTGAGCTTATTTGCCCGGAGCGATCTGAACGATAATTTCAATATTTCAAAAAATAACATCTCTCCAAAAAATTATTCATAAATTCTTCTATCCTCTTTTCTGTCTTTTTTCATTTCGTGCTGGAGATGAGCGAAACATCTGAACACGGCATCCTTCACTGTGATAACAAGTTCTCAAGTCCTATCTTTCTTGCCTTCTGCAACAAAGGCTATAGATGCCTTATTGTCGCATTCTCTTGCGTTATCATCAATAAGCTGCCTGACAGTGAGCACAACTTTTCTTGCAACTTTATCGTATTCTACCGTAAATTCTCATTGCTGATTCAGAATTTGGACTTTCTCAGAAAAATTCCTTTTCGGCAAATCCAGTTTCTCTCAACTCAATATGCTCAAAATCTGACTGAGGGCCCCATATGTATTGAGAGCGATTTGTCATCAGAATTGGGAATAGAATCTGATTTCAGCATTGCTTGTCCTAGATCCTTTCCAATTATGCATTTCCAAGACGATATCTCAATTTCAGCGTAAGCTGGTTATTCAGAACTCATGTTTCAATCATGTTTCAGGTTCCTCTCAGATTGACTCGAAACAATATCAGTTTTGGTTATTCATTTTTTCCTATTAATATCTAATGATATCTCAATCCTTCAGTCATGAGATTATTTCTATATTATCTCAGTCATTGATTCAGACTTCGACAGTTCGTTTTTCTTTGTTGAGTAGAATCACATGCATCTCTCAATCCTCTTCCTTCACCGCTTCGAATGGAACAGATAGGACATTCTCCTTAGTTACCTGCTCAAATGCTATCTGGGTCGTGAATCATTCCTTCACTCATGACTCTTTCGCATCAAAAGGTATTTCGACCTTATATGTCACAATGCCATTTACATCGGTTTCAGCCTTATCGGAGATGAATGAGACAGCTCCAGTCAAGGACACATTCTCCAGGGAATTGAATGTCAAGACAGTACGTTGGCCTACATGCACTCTCGTTATGTCTCATTCCTCAATTTTAGCTTCCACATAAAGCGAATTTTTATTTATTATCGTAACGAATGGTGAAGAGGCCGCAGTGACACTGATCTGTGTTCAAATCTTTGTAATCGGGAGTTTTCAGATTATTCAGTCTATGGGACTTACAAGCATGGCATCTGAGAGCTTCCTTTGCGCTTCTTCAACTCACTTTCTTGCATTTGATATCGCTACTCTGAACGGCTCAAGTTCTCGGGGATCGAAAGTGTCTTTCTTTGAATCCAGATTCGCTTCAGAGATTGCAATTTGAGAATTTGCAAGCTTAATGTTGTTTTCCAATTTCGTCTTTGCAGTATCGAGCGAATTCTGTGCGAGCCTGACTTTTATTTCAAAGGCATCTATGCTGTTTTGCTGAGTTTGGACTTTTGATGAGAGCGAATTGAGGGAATTATCTATCGCTTGTTTGGATAGTATTATCTTTTGCATCTGAGCATCGAGTGTGACTATATTATTTTTTACATTCAGTATGCTCGCATCTATGGATTCTTGGGGGAAAGTGCTTGAAGGAAGACTGTTTTTCAACACTGAAATCGTGTTATTAAGAGATTGGTATGTCAGATTATCAAGCAGTACGGCATTATTTATATAATCTCATATTTTAGCGTAATCGGGATTTGATTTATAAATCCTCCAGTTGCTGCTGAAAACCAGAAAATTGTCGTTTGCAGCTTTAAATGATCTTACCGCATCTATCATAGTCTGAGGGTCTTTTGCTCAGAGGAATATCTCATAAGCGTTATTCAGGGATTTGTTGGTCTTTGTGACTCCCAGTATGACATCTGTTTCATTCAGATATTTATCTACCAGGGGTATGATGGCATCAATTTCCGTGAAGGCTTTTTCTCTTGAGTTACCCACATTAAGAGATTCTTGTGATTTTATGATTTCAAGATTTGCAATAGCATTATCCAGATCCTTATTGGCAGCAGCCAAATTGTTCTCAGCGGTTTTCACATCTTGTTGTCATTGTGCGATATTGGCATCCAAAGTTGCTCTGCTCGATTCGAGCTGTGCTTGAGAAATGTTGATATCTGATTCCTGTCATTTGCTAGCGAGCTTCGCATTAAGGTTCGCTTGAGCGTTTTCTACGGCTATTTTAGCCTTATCCAAATCCAATTTCAGATATGCGTCATCCAGTCTTGCTATGGGGTCTCATTTCTTGACATTCTCTCATTCCTTTTTATATATTTTCGCGAGAGTTCAGGCGATAGGGAAATTCAGTTCATACTGTTCCTTGTATAGGACTCTTCAATCAGAAGACAATGATGAAGTTATTGTTTTTCTTGATGCTGAATCGGTATTGAATTGCTCTTGAACATTGCCCGATTGCTTATAATAGTAATATCCTAAGGCCAAAGCTATGGCCACGATAATGGCAAAAATTATCCTCCAAGCCTTTTTTCGTTTTTTAACTTTGATTTCTTTAAGTATTGACATAACTACAGATGTTATTGATAGTTTACTTTTACTCAAAAACCGAAAAAAATCAAGGCCAATTATTGGCCTTGATTGAAAGTGTATCCAGATAGTCCGGGTTGCTTATAGAAAATAGCCTTTGCCTGGCAATTCTTTGGTTTTGAAATGTAATCGAATTTAATAATTCAGGTCTGTCAGACATCGGTTTTTGCATAGAATTTGAAGAATGTGTAGTCGGGATTCGAATCGTCAATATTAACATTGTTTCAATAGGTGTTGCCGAGAATGCTTCATTTCGGTGTCAGGACTCGTACATATTGTCTGTTTTCCGCAGCTCATTGGATTGCTATGAGTCTATTCCTTTCTGCCGAGTCTGTAATTTTCAGTTCGTCGAAAACTTGCCTTATCATATTTTGGGTATCTGCGCCGTAGGAGTTTTTTGAGGTCAAAGTGAAACTGTTGTTGATCTCACAGCTTCACTTATCTGCTGTGTGAACGGTGAAATCCCTCTTCATATATCTGTCGGATTTGTTTCATGAAATGGATGTGAATACTGGATATACCCAATTTCAAGGATCGGACTTCCAATTTTCAAGGATTCAAAGAGAATCAAGATATTTCTGGATTTCAGTATCTCTCGATGCAATTGCTACTTCTCAAGCCAATACATTATTAACGAACATATCTATATATCACATGAAATCCCTTTTATCAATGAGCTTCTTTTCGAATTTGTCTGTGAATTTGAAAAGTATATCTTTCGGTGAAATGACTTTTTGGAATTTATTTTCTACCATTGTTGACATAATGAGGCTGAAATTATCTGCTGTAACATCAGCTCAAATCTCATCCATACGAACGCTTCAGTACTTCCTTAAGAAATCCTCGACGATTCATTGGTTAATAGCAATTACAGTGTCTAGAGTTGATCCTCATGCCTTCTCATAAAAGAAATTTATCTTATTGACGCTATCAAGGAAAACAGGGGAGTAGTTCGCATCTCTGAGTCAATGATTCGGAGAGATTATATTAAGTCATTCCGGTGGAGTTTCTCTATAAGGAGAGAGATGCCAATCATAGTAATAGATATCTTTCTTATCGTATTTGAGCAGTGCTCATTTATAGACTTCTATAGTGATTACGCTTCATGGGAATCATCAGTTTGCCCTTATCTCATCCTTATTCTGGTTCAAGACAAAATATCTCATGGGTTTTGTGTCTCATGCCAGCTTAAGAAGCATATCCTTATTCTTAAGGATGAAGTCAATGTATTGGTCTCATTTTATCAGCGATTCCAGTGTTGATTGGAATTTGTTATCTAGAGCTGGATTACCGAGAGTGTCTACTTGTGAGAAATATGTGATGGTTTTTTTCAGTGAGGCATCCAGATTTGCCAGATTGTCATACTCGCTTTTGAAGAATTCCGTCAATTTGATGTTTCCTATACCTTTTACAGGAGAATCTATTTTGGAATTAGCTTTTTCATTATTAAAATCTTTCCATATCGAGCCTCAAATGAGAGCTATGTTGGATAGTTCAGCTCATCAGTCTATGATGTTGCTCGCAATCTTGACCGAGTGATTCGTGTATATGAAATTGTTTCAAAGGATATTAATAGGTCAGAACATCAGTTGAAGTATCCTGAATTTTGTCCTTAGGTCTTTTGCGGTATTTTTCAGCACATCCGCATCCTTTATTGATTTGAGAGCATAAATTCCCTGATATCACTTTGTCACTTCTGCCTGGATATAATTCTTATATCATAGCGCAAATAGAGTAAGAGCCAAAACGACAACCGTCACCAGGCTTCATATCTTAGTCCATTTTCATGCTGATATCCTTATGCTCAAGATATTTTTCCTGTAGAGATTCCTGATTTTCTGCTTGGGCAGCATAGGGAGCGAATAGATGTCAGGATAAATCTTTGCACTCGAGCTTGCCTCCATGGTCCTTATGTCCAGAGTATTTCTGGCAGTCTCAGGCAGTGGCTGTATTATCCCGATGGGATCCTGAAGAAGCCTCTGTTTTTTCCTGTTGAGAATGGCTCAAAAAGGTTTTTTCTGATACTTGTTCCTGAGGATATCCTTGAATTCTTCTTTGGTGAATTTTTTGACTTTGAGTACCTTTTGGCGGCGTAAATCTATATTTTTCTCCAGTTCCTGATAAATGTCAGAGAAAAGATTAGATTGGTTAAGCCGAATCGCATTAACCATGACTTGCTGAAAAAATTGTGCCACATCGACAATAATGCCTTTGTTTCACTCTTTTGGCTGAAGTATGTCATTAACCTTGTCTAGATTTTCCATATTTTTCAATTTTTCCATTATATGGATTTTATAGAAAAATCTATTTTTATGGTTTGACTATTCTTATTTTTATCTTTTGATGTTATTTATATAGAACTTCCGTTCAATAATGTATCGTGATATAATATTTGCGCTTTGATTCATCTAGGGCGATTCAGATTCAAGCCTTTCAGAATTGAGGATTCACTATGGAGTTGTAATGCGGTTTGTATTTTTTTCATTTTTCCCGCATATACATATCAAATGTCTTGTGGATAGCTTTTGATATATCTTGCGTACAATCTTCTTTGGAACATCTGTAAGTATTCCATCAGATGCTTTCCGAGAAAGTGCTTCATTTGACTTTTTTGAACGCCACTCATTTCGAACTGAACCAGCTTCAGATTTTCTTGTAATCATAATAAGCTTTCTGTCCTGGACGCTTGTGATCTATGAATCATCTTTGCTTTGAGTATTCAGACCAGCTCAATGCGGTTGAGTTGAGTTTCTCATCCATCGTGAGTTTCTTGGCTCAGGCTTTTTCTCTGATTTCATTTGTCCAGCCCAGCCATTCATGATTGATAGCATTCAGGTCATATGATGCGCTTGCTTTAGAGAAAAAAATGAGAGAAAGAGTGAAGAACGCGAGGAATGTTTTGAATTTCATAATTTATATGTTGCTTTTTTAAAAACCTTGGTATTATATGTTTATTGAAAATTTGTAAACTTTTTATGCTAAGAAACCAAATAAATATTAAGACAAATAAGGATATAGAATGAATCCGTGCTGCATGAAGAATCGCGGCAGAAGCGCTTGATATGATATGACAATACGTCAAAGAATGAATAAATACAGAAGAACTCGATCACATATGCAATACCTTCATCATGTCGAGATGAGGCAAATCAGCATGCAAATGATATCATTGATTTCCGAAATACACTTGCATATCATTGAATGATACGATCTGTCACTGAATTCCAACGAAGTGAGAAATCCTTAAAGACTGAGATATACTGAACATCGATATCACAGTGATGAAAGATGGATATTTCGGAGACACTAGCAGGATGTATAGCGTCTGAACCATATCCCCGCAAGCAAAAAAACTCATCGAAGTAACTCAAAAGGCGCTAGAGATATGAATCGCTCAAGTCTATCCTGGCAATATGACCGGCAATATCTGACATGAGATTTCAAAATATGTCGAGTCAAAATGATTCAGTGTAGTATTGGAATACACATGACATTGAATATGAAGGCAAATGCACGAAGAGCCATATATCTATCATAAGGCAAAACCCGGTTCATGAATCAAGATTGTTTCAGGAATGGTTTTCACTATCGAGCCGATGATCAATCTCTGAGGCAGCAGGACAAAAATCCTTTGAGACAAATGGACAGTGAAGACGGCCGATTGAAAATTATCTGCCCAGTTCGAACATACCATTGCAGTTATGCCCAATTGATATGAAATCCTCACTTTGGCATAATATATGCAAAAAAATTTTGAATTATTAGATTTTGGGATATAATTCACAACATTAAAGTCAAAAACCTAACTTGGAATTTGACTATTAAAATTTAACACATACAAAGATTATGGCACAAATAACAAAAGACTGATTTACATTTCAGATTTTGGACGAGATTCAAGCACAATATTCAGAATTAGTCAAGCTTGTTCTCAATACTGAGTCAATGGACAATAATGAGAAGCAATATTGGTTCGACATCCTTCCTTCTATGACTGATGAGCAGATAGATAGATTATTCGACATATTGGAGACTGAACGCAGGAAATTAGAAGACTTGGAAGTTAAATATCAGGAAGAAATCAAATCTCTAAATGAAAAACATCTTATAGAATGGCAAGAATTCCAAACAAAAGAAAGCAGGGAAAAAATCAAACAAGCAGAAGCAAGCGATAAAGATAGCTCAGCTTCAGCAGATGAAGTATTGAAGATGTTGGATGATTTTTAGTAAAAACAAAAACAAATAACATACGACTTTTATTTTAAGAGTCGTATTTTTCAATTAAGAATCGATTAAGTCTAAAACCTAAGCTATAAATATGTTGAATATCAATATCAAAAAAAGCAATCTTCCCATAATTGAGGAAAAGAATTTCGTCACCTCGAAAAAAATCGCCATAGATATAAATCTTGAGTGAATACTTCAGATTTCATACAGCGACAGGAATATCGTCGATATAATAGAGAAACTTATAATCGATCTTCTGATAACCAAAATCGATAAATACTGAGATGTTTACGATTCTTTTTCATTGGTGCTGGAGAAGCTTAATAAAGAGCTTAGGACACTATCAAAAGATTATAATCTGGATACGATAAACATATTTCTCGGAATCATACAGGGGGACGTTTTCCATTTCTCCATCCTCTGAAGCTATTCTATATACCTTATCAAAAACCATAAGATAATAGACATTGCGGAATGAATGCAGGGTAAGAATCTCGAGTTCTCATACATCTCTAGCTGAAATGTGAACGTCAATGACACTATCTTCCTTTCAAATCTCAATCTCCTTGATTACGTCACTAAGGATGATATTTTTGAAATCACAAGGACAGATAAGATCGACAAACTGGAAATCGTTGAGCAGATACTATCGCAAGAAGCTGTAATAGAACAGTACAATATAATTTCGATTTCCAATCATTCAGAGCTTACAGATGATTGAAAAAATATTGCTTTCGATCTCATAAAAAGCAAATTCCTATCACTCAAGGACAAACTCATCGAAAATGAAAAAGTCGATACGCTCCTTACTAAGTTTAAAAAGAAAATCGATATAAACAATAAATATGTCTATGTCAGCCTTCTTTCTGCAGGAGTTCTTTGTGCAGTATTCTTCTTGTATGTCATCATAAATTCGATAATGTACCATGAGATGCAGAAATCAATTCCAGAACAATACAAGAATAAGCTCATAGAAGCGAAAATGCTATTAGAAAGGACAAATAAGGATCTCTGAAACAAAGAGGTTTTCGATGCGAACATCAAGAAAGCTGAGAATATGATATTTGAAGTAAGATGAAAATGAGTATTCTTAAATGATGTTAATAAGCTTCTGGATTATATTTCTATCCTGAAGAAGCAAAGCAACGGAATAGAGACTTTCACATTAAGCCAAGACAAGGCCGAAATCGAATTCAAGCAGAAAGATTTCAATATAAATTGAATATTTGAAGTAAATAAGAAATATTATTTCATAGGGAAAAATTCTATAATCGGGCCTTATATCAAGTGAGAACCCGTGAAGACTTATGCATATCCTGATGGGGAAGAGGTGGTTGATGCCGATGTGACTCCAGAATGAAATGTATACCTTCTCACAAAATCATTCAGAATACTCGAGTTCTACAAGCAAGAGTTCAAATATGTAAATGTAGAATGACAGAAGACTTGGGAAAATACTATCGGTATAAAGACTTTTAATGGTAATCTGTATCTTCTTAGCGATAAGCAGAATCAGATCTTCAGGCATAAGCCAGGAGTGAATGGATTCTCCACTAAGTCTGCACTTATCGATGAAAAAGATGCAAAAAATCTGGTAATTTCGGATTTCGCAATTGACGGATGATTCTATATCCTCAAGAGAGATCTTGCTATAGATAAATTCTTTACGACTCCAGATTATATCAAGAGGTCAATCGTTATCAATAATGTCAAGAGCATAGATTACTCAAATAAATCCTCTGCTTCTCCAAAATTATATGTGGGACAGAATCTGAATTATGTATATACTCTTCTTGATAATAAAATTTGGATATTTGAGGCAGACAACAAGAATTATAAGGATGTTAAGGCACTACGATATATCTGACAGCTAGAACCGTCAGACTGAGCAATCCAGACTATCTATATCCCTAAAGATGGCACTATATATGTAGCAACTCAGTCTTGAGTGTATATAATCCATTTTGAGGTTTCAGATAACAAGGTAATCGTCAGATAATGTTCAGTTTCAATGCTGTGGTGCTAAAAAAAATCCAAGTCAAAGATTCAAAAAATATAATTTCTCTTTTCTCTCAGGATTATTGAAAGATTTCGGTCTGGATGAAAGAAAGCAAGAATAGATCTCCTGTCGATATAGGTAATATATACAATTTCTCCTCAAAATCAGAAAATGGAATCAATAACATAGATTCTTATAAGGCGAAAATTGTAATCAATTCCAGTTTGCTCTGATTCAAGGAAATCAACAATATACTTAGGATCTGTGCATACTTTGAAAAAATATTGCCAGCTTCAATGCTTTTTGAATCGATATTTAATGACTATTCAGAAGCGATTCCTTATCTTGAGCAGCCAAGCTCGAATGATCAAATGTACCATCTGTTCCTCTTGAGATTCGTTAAGAAGCTCTGAATTGCACAGACCCCTGGCGAAGAAGCCTGAACCAATATTAAGAAATTATTCTCTGTGATTGATTCGTATCCTTTGGGCTCTATAATAAAGATACAATGAATCTCACCTTCCGATTACAGGGAAATCGAAGATTTCATATACGCGACTTTACATAATTACATGAATTAATATGACTGCTCTATATTTCATATACCTCATAATCCTGTGACTTATTTTCTGAAGTTTCTGATCCGTGCTCATAAGCAGATTCTACTCTAAGGAATCAGGCATCTACACCTGAAGGAGCCATTGTACAAGTTGCGGTCATACTTTAAATGCGCTCGATCTTTTCCCGCTTTTCTCTTATCTTTTCCTCGGTTGAAAATGCAGATATTGCAAAAAAGGAATCTCTTTCATCTATCCTCTTCTTGAGCTCACGATGGCTGTTTTCTTTTTTTTCAGCTGATATGCTCTCGTAGATTATTCTCTAGTCTTGAGCGGAAATTGACTTGAAATATTAAGACTTCTCATGTTCATGTTCATATCGTTCGTTATAGTGGTCATAAGCTTTTATGACATTCTGTATCAATTGATTCCGACAGAATTATTAGGGCCTTCTGTTTTCCTTTTCTTCATTTTGCTCGTTTCCGCATATTTTTTTCCTGGCGTTGAGAGCCTTTTTTCTCATTTTTTGCCTTTTCAAAATAATATCCTCTCTATTCCAATCATAAATGCACTTCTCTGAGCTTTGCTTGTATATACTTTCTTCTATATCCAGATTCTGCTCCCTGGACTTTATTATTCTTTTGAGAAGAAGAAGTACAAGATCGCATGACAATTGCTTCTTGAGTATTTCACGACCCCATTTATGATTATATTTTCTCCTTTCATCAAATTCAAAGATGAAGAAAATGATGATGAAAGCGAAGATGTCTACACTTTTATGTGACATTGAGACTTATGGATAGCCATATTCATGTGATTTACGGCAGGTTTCAAAATTGCAGCCATGTGACTGGCAATAGCATATCTGATATGAAGCATAATTTGAGTTGGAATCCTAGCGACTAGGAAGCAACGCAATATTGCAATCGCTTTTGGACCTTTTTTGGGCGCAGGCCTATTTATAGCCCTCCTGTATTATCAACCCCTGCTAAATGCATATTTTTCAATCTTCTGAATAAAATAGTAAAAATGTCAATACATCTTTTCTTGTAGTTTCCCTATGTTTTGAATATAATGGCTCAGTTAATATTTTTAAATACAAACAAAATGGATAATAAAAAGATAATTGCAATAAAGGATTTTATCCTTTCTGCTGAGAAATCTATCCAATCCGCAAAGAAGATTCTTGCAACCTTGATAGACAGCAAAGATCTGAAAAAAGATTTGGAGCTAGAGACTACTGACCTTCATGCATACGATAGTTGAGAAGATAAAATAGTAGAATGAGTATTCACTTGAGAATCCATGCTTTGAGCTGACGGGAACATCTACCCGGTTCCTCAGAACTATGCATCAAAATCCCGCCTGGTCCAATGAAGCAAACTGAAGGCTATAATCAAGCCAGATTGAAAAATCCTATATAAGATCATCGAAGAGATAGAATCAGAAACGAAAGTATGACTTCTATCAAAGACTGGAGATAAATATCATGTCATAGCAGACTGAAAGACCTATAATGTTCTGCTTGCTGCAGTAACATACATAAAATGAGAGCTCTGAGATAAGGTTTCGATTAAAGTCCCGAAATGAAAAGATGCCACCTATGCAGCTGTCGAATCTATTATCCCAAAATAAGCGTCCAAAAAAATCTCTTCCGAATTCGGAAGAGATTTTTTATATTGCGAACCAGTTGAAGTTGTTAAACATTTTTTAATTTGATTTGGGAATTATTGGAATTTTGGATATCATATGTGCAGATTAATGTTAATAAATTTTTGATGCACAAACATAAGGAAATCCAAATTGATATCCAAAAAGAAATAATAGATGTCGATTATTCCAAGACTGACACCATCATGGAGGATTTGATAACAAAGGTTATCGCATATATGAATAATGTTCCCGCCGAATTAGTCAGAGCATCGATAATGAAGGCTTATATTTTTGCTAAAGAAGCGCATCACTGACAATTCAGGAAATCTTGAGATCCGTACCTCATCCATCCTGTCGAGGCTACAAAAGAATTATTAGTGCTTAAGCCTGATCTTGTGACAATCCAGGCCTGCTTATTGCATGATGTTCCAGAGGATACCCCCCGAACAGTCGAGGAGATACAGGCAATTTTCTGAGACGAAGTCGCCCATATTACGAACTGAATGGAAAAACTCTCCAAACTTAAATATCGTTGAGAGGAGAGAATGGTTTGAAGCCTCAGGAAGATGTTTATCGCGATGAGTGAAGATGTCCGTGTGATATTCGTAAAACTGGCAGATAGGATCCATAATATGAGAACCCTGCAGTATCATCCTGATGCTGAAAAGAGAAAAAGAATCGCACTTGAAACTATAAATATATACTCTCCTATAGCTGATAGATTAGGTATATTCGATTTCAAAGAGATTCTTGAAACACTTTGTTTCAAGAATCTATATCCCGATGAATATGAGAAAGTCAAATTTGAATTAGATTGACTAAAAGAAGAGCAGAAAGTCTTTGTTGAAAGAGTCAGGGATGTTATTTATGATACTATACCGGCACATGTTCCGCTTATTGATGTTTCTTACAGGATCAAGTCGCCTTTCAGTATCTACAAGAAGATGAACCGCAAAGGATACGAAAGGGTAAAAGATTTGCATGATCTTTTTGCAATAAGGATTATCACAGACACTATACCGCACTGTTATGAGATTTTATGAGAAATTCACAATAGATGGTCGCCGATTCCTAAAAGATTCAAGGATTATATCGCTTTACCGAAAGAAAACTGATATCAGAGTCTCCATACTACCGTAATCTGAGTATTGAGGGAGTTGCGTTCTCAGCCTACCGAAGTTCAAATCAGGACAAAGGATATGCATATACAAGCTGAAATCTGAGTGGCTGCGCATTTTGAGTATTCAGAATCAGGGCACTCCACTATTGCAAAAGATGTTTATTGGGTTTCTGAAATAAAGAAAATCGTTGATCAGAGCAAGGAGCAGGAGGACACAGAATTCATGTCGTCTATGAAATTATGATTATTCGATGATAGGATTTTCGTATTTTCACCTAAATGAGATGTAATAAATCTTCTTAAGTGATCTACGCCGATAGATTTTGCTTATTCCATACATTCCGATCTCGGTAATCACCTAGCAATAGCAAAGGTTAATTGAAAAATAGTCCCTCTTGATTTTGAGCTTCAGAATTGAGATAGGGTAGAGGTAATTATTGATAAGAATAGGAAACCGCTTATTACTTGGCTTTCTTTCGTTAAGACTGCGCGGGCGAAAGAAGTCATCAAGAGTTATATCAATAAATCGAATAGAGAAGAGTTGATAGAAAAGGGTAAATTCATCCTTAATTCTTACTTGCACAAAAATTATTGAGTTTCTCTTGATAAGGAACTTTCAATACTAAAAAATATCGACTGAAAATTATTGGATACCAAAGAAAAAGAAGATATCTTGGTTCAGATAGGTAATCTTTCTAGGAAGCCCGTGAGCGTAATACGCTGAATAATGGAACATGGGAATTTCTGATTGAAGAAAATAGTTGAGGCTGATGAGAAGAAGCATAAAAAAGAAAAAACTACTGCCTTGAAATGAGATTCTCCTGAATCGGTAATAATCTGATGAGAAAAGAATATTCCTTATAAGATGGCACTTTGCTGCAATCCGAAGCATGGGGATAGGATTTTAGGCTATCTTACGCGTGTTTGAGTCAACATCCATAAGACGAATTGTTCATCGCTCAGAAAATGAAATCTGGAAAGATTCATCGATGCATGCTGGTGAGATTCTGTTGAATTGAGATCTGGGGTTACCATCATCGTTGAGATGACTTTTGAGAACAAGATTTGAGTCTTGAGAAAGCTTACTGATATCCTATTCAAGATGAATATGAGCATCGAAGAGATAAAGAGTGAAAAGATAGGCACAGATCTTGTAAAGAACGTAATGACGCTAGAATCAAAAATTGAGGATTATTATATTTTTGATAGGCTCATAGAGAGGGTGAGTACTTCTGTAAGCGAATTCAAGGATGCTAAGCTTATTGAAATGAAATAAGAGCTCCATGGAGCTCTTATTTTTCGGGTGATACTTCCTTCGCATCTTCTCTATCCTCTGTGCCTACGTTGACCATGTGTCGCTTGGCGACTTAACGAGATCGATGACCTTGCTCGTCCTATCGTAGGATAGGTAGCCGTTGTCACGGTATACTCCGACCGATCTGCGAACCACAGGTGGCTCTGGAACTGCTCGTGCTTCTGCCTTCCTGTCCCTGTCAAAGACCCAGAGGGAGACAAAAAGGGCGTTAGGGCAGAAAAGAAGCCCAGTGTCGGTGATTGCCATGAAGGCGGGGAAGAAGAACACGTAGAGAATAAGGCAGAACAAAAAATATGACAAATGCATTGTTAAGTACTTCACCGTTCTCTCCTTTTACATTAAATTCAATCAAAATTTGGTACTTAAACCTCCTTCTAGGATATGAATCTTTTTCATAATATAAAAAATAAATTTAAAGCAACTATTTTTGCCTTGTTTTCGCTACTTTTTCTCTTTACAATAAGTCTTTTTATTGTTTCGCTACCTTTAAAGGAAATTGAAGATTCGACAATAGTCTATGATAGGAACGATATTGAAATCTGAGAAATCCCTTATGAAAACAGAATTAGGCACAGAAATATCATTCATTGAGAAATCCCTGAATTTTACAGGAAAATCCTTATTTATTGGGAAGATAGAAGCTTCTTCTATAATATATGAATAAGTATCGAATGACTCGGAAGAAGCGTTCTGAATAATTTCTCAAAAAACAATCCGGTCCAATGAGCATCTACGATTTCTGCCCAATTCATCAGGAATAACCTCTGGCTGAATGAAGAGAGGTGAATGATGAAGAAAATCCTCGAAACATACTATAGCCTGATTCTTAATGTCAGATTTTCAAAAAATGAGATACTTGAAAAATATGTGAACCAGATTTATTTTTCCAACCTTAATTATTGATTGAAATCCGCGTCTCTTTATTATTTCGGAAAAGAGCCTTCTAATCTCACAAAAGCGGAAATCCTCGCCTTGTTCACCATCCAGAAGAATTCTAGCAGATACGATCCATATAAGAAATATGACAATTGGAGAAAGAGATATGAGCTTATAGCGAATAATCTTAAAATAAACTCTGTCATTTCGGAAAAGGAATATAGCGATATAGTATCCGAAAAATTGACATTCTTAAATGACCATCATGATAAGCTGCCATATGTTGAGGATTTTTTAATTTCCGCGAATGATGGCAAATTGCCATTTATCAAGGACAGAAATCCTTTTGGCTCAGCTGTGAGGACTACAATCGATTATAATCTGACCAAAAAGATCGAGAGCATATGAGAAAGTGCTCTCTATGATCTATCCTGGAAGAATGTTAAGGATTATTCCGTACTTATCTCTGATCGTAAAACTAGCGAAATCCTGGTTATGATATGATGAAAGAACTATTATTCCAATGAATGACAAGTCAACTCGGTTTTGGCGCTCAGGCAACCCTGATCTACAATCAAGCCCTTCAATTATCTCCTTGCTGATAAATTCCTTTGACTGAAGCCAACCGATTCGGTACTAGACCTTCCGGTTTCATATCAGACAAAGCAATGATACTCGTACGAACCAAAAAATTACTCTACAAAATTCGAATGAGAAGTCTCTGCCTGAATCGCACTTGCTCAAAGCATGAACGTCCCCGCAGTAAGAGTGCTCGAAAAAGTTTGAGTTAAAAATCTTCTTGATTTCCTGCGTACATTATGAATTGTTTCCCTGAATAAAGATGCTGATGAATATTGACTGGCTTTGACCCTTTGAGATTGAGAAGTCAGCCTTTATGAGCTAGTGCGTGCCTATTCTATTTTTCCGAATGACTGAAAATGGTGCGATTTCAAGTTCCTGAAATGAAAAAATTCCGACTGCCGTCAAATAATAGAGAAGAAATATACTGATGATATCAATGAAGTCCTTAGTTCCAGATTTCTGAAAATCTGATGATACCCGATTAATTCAGCATTGGATTTTCAAGATATGAATGTTTTTTTCAAGACATGAACTTCAAGGAATTTCAGGGACAATTGGACAATTTGATATACTCCAGATTACATAATCGGAGTCTGGGCAGGCAATAAGGATGCCTCAAATATGAAATGAGTCAGCTGAGCGACATGAGCCTGAGAGATTTTCAGCAGGATAGTAAGAGGTCTGGAAAAAACCTGAAATAAAAATAGGGATACTGATTTCTCCCTTAGTTCTAGGAAATATCTGGAGATAACTTCACCTTTGCCGAACCAGCTGTTCAAGATCAATAAGCTTCTTCCTGCCGATAAGCAGAAGATAAGGCTCAGCTTCGCAACAAATCTGAAATACTCAGAATCAATCTGGCAACATGATGGCAAGAATATAACTTGAGACTTGCTTGCGCTAGAAACCTGATTCCATACGCTTTCTTTAGTCCTTTTGGAAGACTGAATGCAAACATGAAAATCTGAAGTATCATTTAGGGTAGTTGCAGATGATTAGCATCAATTAGATAAGCCCCCGATTCTAGAATCGGGGGCTTATCTTCTGGCTCATTTAGCTTGCCTTAGTTTTTGTATCTGGAGTTTTCTGCATTTGGGCTCAGGATTTAGAGATGATTTTGTTTGAAGATTCATTTGTCGGTTTTGCTGGGATAATCCCTGTATTTTGATTCTGCACATCATCCTGTCAACAAGATGCTAATCATATCGTAGCTAGTATGGTGGTTGAAAATATACTGATTATTCTTTTCATAAGTTATGTTACCGGTTATTATTATAAATTATTCATATATTCATCGATATTGTTTTTCACGACTGCAGTACTTGCACTTAATTCTTCATCGCTTGATGCATTTATCCCTTCAAGCCAAAAATTAGCAGGATTTGCGATTCAAATGAACCCAAGAAGTCCATTTATATGAGGAGTTAATTGATCATATGCTGAATAAGGAGTTCAGACATATTTTCATCATCTGGCTCACACTATGATGGCTTTCTTTATGTTTCAGACCAATCCCTTGTACGCTCAATCTTCTATAGAAAATGTGTCATTTATCTTAATGACGAGATCAAACCATGATTTAAGTGCGGCTGGCATTCAAAAGTTCCACATTGGAGTTGCGATAACTATATTATCGGATTCCTTGATCTGAGCAATATATTTTTCCTGAAGATCAGCAATAATTTTGTCCTCTTCGGACAATTCTTCATATTTCCCATATCAATAGTTCATCGCTACTACACCGGGGGTGATATACGGTATCAATTCTTTATTTACATCAAGAATAGTTATTTTTCCTTCCAGCTTATCAATAAGGTGATTTCATAAATCTATTGATTTTGACATTTCTCACCTTGGAGAAGCTATTACATATAAGGTTTTCATTTATTTGTTTTGATTAAAAATTAAAACCGAGTATAGTATATCAACTAAGTTACTAATAACAACCATTAAGCAGTTACTAAAAAACAACCATGCACAAAAAATGTCCTGTAATGTCAGTATTTTGATTATTATCAAAAAGATGGATGCTTCTTATACTTCGCTCTCTTAACGATTGAAAAGAGACTTTTGGCGATATAAAGAGATCACTCATATGAATCAGTTCTAAAATCCTATCTGAAAGACTCTCAGAATTGCAAATGGAATGATATGTCGATAGGGTGATAATCCAAGAAAAACCCATAAAGATACGATATTCAGTTACGGATAAATGAAAATCTTTATGAGATTGCATTTGAGAGATTGATAACTGGGCAAGGTTAAATACAAATTAATTTAGGATTTTGTAAAGTTATTATTTAAAATTTTATTGCAGTCCGCTGCCTAAAGCATATTATGGGTTTATTTCTAGTAATATGCTTTTTTGCCAGTCAATCTTTTGTTTTTTTGTTTAAATCTTTATATCTTTTTCTTCGCGTATGAACACTTACTTCAAAAAACCGGTATACTCCGCAATCATCTTCTTCTCAACCTTATGAGTATTATCGATCTGATACGGAGCATATAATGCTCTTTCGCCTGTCAATACCTGAGATACTTTAACGAAGGCTATCTGGAACCAGATGGCAGATAATATCGCCGATCTCAATTCCAGAATCTCTACCCTGGCTTCATCAGGCTCCTTATGGGCTTCAAACGGTTCGGATATCTCTTACAATGCTTGAAATGTCTGAATCTGAACCTCAAGCCCTGAAAAGCAACTTCATCTTAAATCTCAAGCCTGAACAAATTCAGAGATCAATATCCAAACATCTTGAAAGCCAAAATGGTGAATTTATCATGATGAAGCATCCGAAGACTTAAGGTTTTGGAATCTCAGCAATATATTGACATTGCAGAAGAACGGAAATGTATGAATATGAACTGTAAATCCATGAGCGGTTTTGGAGGCTAATTGACCCCATACAAGCTGAAAAGGACTAATATATGCCAATTGAACAAATCATTGATATTTTATGGCAAATGCCCCTGCGAATTGAGAGGCTTGAATATCAATAAAAAACAATTGATGATTATGATGGCACATGTATAGACCGGCAAATTCTTGAGACTTAAGATTCTTTGATGAGCTTTCGGCTAAGGATGTCATGTCAATAAAACCAGGATGAAATATCTGAATAGGCACTTCATCGCCAACTCAAAAACTATCTTTGATGGATGATTCTTCATATACCTCGATGAACATCTATAATTCAAAATGATCAGCCTGAGGATCTGCTGCTGTGCAATTTTGATTGAATGATTGAGTTTTTGTCGCTCCTGATGCCGCAAGAATAGAATGACGCGTTGTTTGAAATCCAAATATGGCCTTGGATTTTAAGACATACCATTGATCGCTCAAGACTGATATGACTTTATATAATTGAAATCTGTGAATCTGAACGACTGATCCATTACTTAAGCTTCATGTTCTTTGAAATGCCAAAATACAATCTGCATCTAGTTCGCAGGCTTATGCAACTTTTGCTTGAACAGCCTGAACTGTGGGATGGTTCTGAACTTCGGCAAATTGATGATTGGCATCATGAATCACGGACGGAGATATTGTTGCACGATGACAATGAGCGAGCATCCACCTTGCCACAGATGCATGAGTTGCCTTAACTGCAACAACTGCTGGTAAAGTTTGAATTTGAACTATCTCGCCATGAGCAAAGCTATCAGTATATAGCACAAACGATACTATAGTTAAGCTTGAGGATAATAGAACCGAAACATCATGAGATTTTTTATCAAAACAGGCATTTTATGATTATTCCTGAGAGGCTGGCTATGTTTGAATTAGGCATAATGCTTATTTTGCTTCAGGTCCTAGGGCTGTGGTTTTATGAGTAAGCGGAAATGAAATCATGAGATTGACTCATGCAGGAAAGGTTTGAATCTGAACGACATCTCCATCATACCAACTCCAGTTATCTACAGATTCAGCCGCTAAACCAGGTACCTCATCTTGGACCATTGCTTCTGATAAAAGGCTCAAAACAAATATTTCCGATTTTAATGATTGACTAGATATCATCAATAAGATTAATCCCGTTTGGTTCAATTATAATGGTAAAGCTTGATTGCCAACTGATAAGAAATATGTGGGTATTATAGCTCAAGATATTCAGAAGATTGCTCCTTATACCGTAAGTACTTACAAGGCCAAGCTTAATCCTCAAGATGCTAAAGAGACGGAATTATTGAATTTTAATGAAAGCGCCTTGAATTTTGTTGTGATAAATGCAATAAAAGAACAGCAAAAACAGATTCAAGACCTCAAGAAGATAAATGAAAAATTAAATGAACGTTTAGAAAAACTAGAAAAAACAAATTAATCCATAATCTTAATCAATTATGAACACCTACTTCAAAAAACCGCTATACTCTGCAATCATCTTCTTCTCTACCTTATGAATATTATCGATCTGATACGGAGCATACAATGCTCTTTCGCCTGTCAATACCTGAGATCCTTTAACGAAGGCTATCTGGAACCAGATGGCAGATAATATCGCCGATCTCAATTCCAGAATCTCTACCCTGGCTTCATCAGGCTCCTTATGGGCTTCAAACGGTTCGGATATCTCTTACAATGCTTGAAATGTCTGAATCTGAACCTCAAGCCCTGAAAAGCAACTTCATCTTAAATCTCAAGCCTGAACAAATTCAGAGATCAATATCCAAACATCTTGAAAGCCAAAATGGTGAATTTATCATGATGAAGCATCCGAAGACTTAAGGTTTTGGAATCTCAGCAATATATTGACATTGCAGAAGAACGGGAATGTATGAATCTGAACAACAACTCCATCTTCTAGGCTTACTTTGGGGAAAAGTTTGGCAACATGATATAATACCATGCTTAGGCTTGATGAAAATTCAAATGCATGAGCAAATGCAATGTGAATCGATTGGAGATTCTGATGACTTGCCTGATTTCCTTGGGGCGATGGCGGATCTGTCTGAAGGATATCAGTAGAAAGACAATGATCAACAAGTAATTTTGATATGGTTTTCTGAAATGCCAGTTCAACGAATTTTTCTGAAAAGATGAGGATAGTCGGTTCAAATTGAAGGGTATGAATATGAACTGCTAGCCCAAGTTCTAATCTTACGGTCCAGAATTCGACTGATTGAAGCGATACGGCAATGCAATTGAGAAGTGCTGATTGAGGCTTCGCTTCCAATCAGGAGCTAAGAATGGATTATCAACAAGGCCTTGTGACTACGTCTAGGCAATCAATGACTTATTTTAACCCTGATTGGTGATTTAATTTCTATGGATACGTAAGTTGATTGAATACAAATCCAATCATGACAATGAGGTGAAACGGAAACGTCTGAATCTGAACCATCAATCCATTGGCAACTTTTGAAACAAGATGAAATATCAGGACATCTTGGGCCCAATGAGCTCGTTATGGAATGGAATTCTGGAGCGTTTCTTCATTAAATGGAACAAGTTGCAATATCAGCTGCAATAACGGTTATTGCATTTGAGGCTATATAGATGATGATACCAGCACCAAAGTCAGTTGTGCAGCAACGACTCCAAATAAGAATTGCATATGCATAGGTCGGCCTTAATCTAAGGAACTTAGGAAACAAAATATCGAACTGAAAAATGAATATGAACTTTTGGAGAAAATAAAGTAAACATATTAAAATTTATTATATTTGTTATAATTTATGATTAAAATCAAAAATATAAGTCCAAAGAAGATTTTTGTTAAAAAATCAGGATTGTTTTGATTCACATTGGTAGAATTGATAGTCGTAATTGTGATTTTAGCCATACTTTCAACTATTGCCTTTATATCTTTCAATTCTTATTCTGCCTTATCAAGGGATGCTAAGAGAATGTCAAATGTTGCAATGATAGCAAAATGAATTGATGTAACTATTGCTGCCGGCAAATCTCTCAATACTTCTGAATTCTCAACTTGAAATAATCTTATCATATATTGAAGTTCATGATCAATTTTCACTTGAATTTATGCTAGTCAGCTAGGAAAGAAATTCTTAAACTGAATAAATGTTTATTGAGAAAGCATATTAAACGATGATTTTCAAACATACAAGCTTTCTTTCATCCCAGCACAAAAATACTATCAGGTATTGGCTCTTCTGGAGAAATCCCCAGATTTCTCCTATAGGATAGATTTCTTTTCGGATAAAGTTGTTGCAACTTGAACTTGAACTCTCTGATACGCTTTTTTAAAATGAAATTTCCCAATTAATTGAACTTGATGAATTCTCTGAATCATTCCAACAACAGAGGCTTGGGAAACCTCTACTGGAATAACTGTTTGATGAGAAATCTTAAAAAGCATTTCTTGAACTTGAGATCTGGTTATGACAAATTCTTCAACTGCTTGAGCTACAGCTAGTTCTTTATTATCAGAGGAATGATGAGGCTGAACCTGATCGACAATTTGTATTTTCGATGAAGGAACATTTGATAATTGCGCATTTCAATAAGCTAATCTCAATAAATAAAAGCCCTTCTCAAAATGAGAAGGGCTTTTTATTTGAATTCGGATTAATCAAGGTTTACGAATATGACTTCATTTTCACCCAATTGCTCTTTTATCTTCATGCTTGTAACACTTTCGGGATGCTGTCAGAGTGTTGAGAAGAAGATATCTTTCGTTTCACCATAAGGAACCACATATTTCGCTTCTAGGTTCTCGAATATCTTAATGGAATTCTTTGTTCATTTTATGACAAGAACATCTATATCTCAGAAGAAATCAGCAACTTCTTCGTCTATCTCAAGTTCATCATGACAAATATATCATATATTCTTATCCAAAAATCTCATCTGGAATATAATGTTTCAATTTTTTAGTATGACATGAGCCATAATTCATGATTTCTCATATTCTCCAGGAAAATCAAGAAGCAATCAATCCAATAGAACAGTTTCATTGTCAAAAACGATTTCTTTCTTGTCTCAAGTAAGAATTATCTTATCTCATTTTTTTGTAATATCCATAGTCAGAATAAGTTATAAGTTATAAATTAGAAGTTATAAGTTTTCTGTTTGTCATTTCGATCGTAGCGGAGAAATCTATTTTCTTAAGATGACATAAGGCCCTTACATGAATTGTATGTTTTTCTTGATGTAAGAGTAAACATCGGGTTTCAGCTCGATTCATTTGAGCTCTTCAATCTTGAACCACTTGAATCAGATGAATCTCTCTCATTTCTCTTCAGGATCTTTCTCTATAATAACAGGTTCTTTGTTTCAGGTATACTTAACCAAAAAAAGGTATACATCCTTGTTGATAGTGGGGGAGTCAGGGAGATATGTAGCAATGAATGTAAAGTTGATTTTGGTAATGAACTTTATAACTTCGAGGTCTTCAATCGATAATCATGTTTCTTCGCTAATTTCACGGATAGCCGTTTCCTTAGCCTTCTCTTCATTTTCTATTCGTCATTTTGGAAGCACATAAATGCTTTTACCCTTTTGGTTTTTTCTCTCTAGCAAAAGGATCTCAAAATTTCAAAAAACATTTTCACGATATATAATACCTCAAGAACTCTTTTCAAAGATTCTCGACATAAATAATTGTTTCTTAAAGGTAAAAATATTGTTTTATCTGCTGACACTATAATCATTAATTCTCAAAATTCAAAAAAATAATTTTTTTGTTTGATTTTTACCAGTTTATTTGTAAATTATAGTGCAATAAATAAGGGTTTTTTTATTTGAGAAACAATAACATTTTTAACATGCATTTTGAAATTGCTACTAAAACACTGAAAAATGGTATAGATATAGTATCGCACGCTTCTATGTCATGAAGCATGACCCCTATATTAGAAAACATATTAATGAATGTGCAATACAAGAAGGTTGTTTTTACGGCAAATAACCTAGAAATGGCCATTGAATACATAGTTGATGAATGAGTTGAAATCCAATCGGAATGAAGCTTTACAATCTCTTCAAAATTCATAACTTCTTTCGTCTCTCTTGTTCAGGATGACAAGATAAACATCGAGCTTCTCCAGAACTCATCACTTGCCTTCAAAACCCCTTCCTCTGACACTAAAATCAAATGAATCGAAGCCTCAAAATTTCCGCTTATTCCAAGCTTGAAACAGGAATATTCTTTTAGGATGTCTTCTGATTCGCTCAAAAAAGCGATTGAGAAAACAATATTCTCTACAGCAGAATGAACAATCAGACCCACTCTCGCATGAATCTACCTTCATATAACTGATGAAGAAGTTATATTCGCTTCTACGGATTCTTACAGGCTTTCAGAATATAAGGTTAAAAATTCCGTCAACATAGCTAAACCGATTTCGATAATAATACCTCAGAAAACAGCCCACGAATTATCCAGAATTCTTCCAGAGAACACTTCAGTCGAATTGGTAGTCAGCGAAAATCAGATACTTTTCGTTTTTGAGAATATCCGTCTTTACTCCAGATTGCTCAATGGGCACTTTCCGGATTACAGATCATTCTTCCCGAAATGATACCAGACGAAATGAGTTGTACTGAGGACTGATCTTATAATGGCTCTCAAGAGGATCAATCTGATTTCAAAAGAGAATAATTTCAACACCAGAATGAATTTTGATTCTGACCATTGAATTGAGCTTTCAACCTGAGACACAGAAATCTGAGCATGAAGAATCGAACTGCCCGCATCAATCGAATGAGAAAATGCAATGATCTGACTCAATTCTACTTATATGCTAGAAGTTCTTGGGGTTATTAAAGATGATTACGTAAGCATTGATTTTGAGACCAGCCTTTCGCCCGTTATGATAAGATGAATTACAGAAAAGGAGCATGATTTTGATTACAAGCACATAATAATGCCGCTAAAGATATAATAAGCTTTAGCCTTTCAACTACACAATCAATAATCAGCCAATTTACCATGCAACAAAAACTGCTTACATTAAAAGAAGAATCTTTGAAGAAAATCTTATCTCTTGCATCTGAGCAAGAGATTATCGACTATCGCAATTCAATTGTGGGCAAGAATTGAGTTCTGACTGAGATCCTTAAGTGAATCAAGGATCTTTCAGCAGAGGATAAACAGACTATTGGAAAGCTTTCTAATGATATAAAAAATGAAATCCTATCAGCATTCGATGAAAGGCTGAAATATATCAGGGATTCTGAAATTGCATCGAAATTAGCTAATGAATTCTTTGATGTAACGGAGCCAACAATCGCAGATAAGGCCATTCACAAACACCCTCTGACACGAGCTCTAGACACGGTCTACGATACTTTCAAGAGAATGTGATTCGCTATATATGAATCATCGGAAATGACTACCGAATACCTGAATTTCGATTCATTGAACATACCAGAAAATCATCCTGCGAGAGATATGACTGATACCTTCTATCTTGAATGAATAGGAAATGTCCTTTCGACACAGACATCCAGCATGCAGAATCTGATATATAAATCCTCAGTTTTGCCAATTAGAGCCATAGTGCCTGGCAGGGTTTTTAGAAATGAGGATATCGATGCCACTCATGATAACACTTTTTATCAGGTTGAATGAATCGTTGTAGATAAGGATATCAATTTAGGGCATCTTAAGTTCACTATAAAGACAATGTTGTCGGATATTTTCTGAAGAGAAGTCTCCATACGCCTCAGGCCATGATTTTTCCCATTTGTCGAACCTGGTGTCGAGGTTGATTTCTCATGCCCGTTCTGCGCTTGAAATTGAGAAAAATGCAGGGTTTGCAAATGAAGCGGCTGGATTGAATTCATGTGAGCAGGATTAATCCATCCCAATGTGCTCAGAGAATGATGAATCGACCCTGAAGTCTATGGCTGATTTGCTTTCTGATTCTGATTAAACAGATTAGTTATGATTAAATATGCTATAAATGATATCCGTTATTTTCAGAATCCCAATATATCATTCCTCAAACAATTTTAGCATAAAAAGCCCCGACCAGTCGGGGCTTTTTATACGATTCATGATGCATATTTCTATGTTTGCGAAGATAAATATTTGACTATACTGCGTAATGCTGTATGATATATCTACAGATTATAAGTCCATGGACTAAAACTGAAAAAAGGAGGATAATCTCATGTTGAATCTATATTCGTCGGTTGTTGGTATTGTTCTGTCCAGCTATTTGCCATGGTGCCTTATCTGCTGTTTGGGTCTAAGGATATCTTTAGCCCCGGCAGGAGCTAAGCTGAATAGGGAAATAATGGACAAGTACATCGTTGACGCCACCAAGGTCACGGCATTGGCTACGGCTGCTTTCCTTGTGATAGGAGTTCTCCTGACATCTCTGAGTTTCCCACTATCCTTCTTGGATTGGGCAAACGTCGGGAGTGTAATAGGAGCCCTCATCACTATGATCGCAACATCGTTGAAGAAAATGTGAGATCCAAAAAAAAGCCCGCTTCAAGCGGGCTTTTTTCAACTTTCATGTAAATTCAGTTCATATCCATAGAAATTTAAAATTCAAAAAAACACCAGCAATTCTTATCGCTGGTGTTTTTGATATTTTCCTTAGTTCTCTATTCTCAATTCTCAATTCTTCAAACTAATCTTCGTCTTCGAATTTAACTCATCTTTCAGCTCTGATTTTCTCAGTGATGTTTTGTGGAACTTGAGAATAATGGTGGAATTCCATTACGTAAGTTGCACGTCCTTGAGACATAGATCTGAGATCAGTAGAGTATCCGAACATTTCTGACAATGGAACGTAAACCTTGATGATTTTTGCCATACCTCTTTCTGACATCTCGATGATCTGTCCTCTTTTACCATTTAGGTTTCCGAGTACATCACCCATATATTCTTCAGGAGTATTGACTTCTACTAGCATAACTGGCTCAAGTAGAGCTGGTCTAGCCTTTTTAGTAGCTTCTCTGAAACATTTTGAAGCAGCTAATTTAAATGAAAGCTCATTCGAATCGACATCATGGTAAGAACCGAATGTAAGAGTAGCTTTCACATCAACAATTGGGTAACCGGCGATAATACCTCTTGTATATGATTCTTTCAATCATTTCTCGATACCTGGGATGTATTCTTTTGGGATTGTTCAACCAACGATCTTGTTCACGAAAACTGTCTCAGATTTCAATGTTTCATCAGCTTCTCTCATTTCTTGAGTGATTGGTTCGAAAGTGATGATAACATGTCCGTACTGACCACGACCTCAAGTTTGTTTTTGGTGTTTGAATTCCTGATCCTTAACAACTGAAGTGATTGTTTCTCTGTATGCAACTTGCGGAGCACCGACATTACATTCAACCTTGAATTCTCTTTTCATACGATCAACGATGATTTCTAGATGAAGCTCACCCATTCATGCGATGATAGTCTGACCTGTTTCAACATTTGAACTAACCCTGAATGATGGATCCTCCTCAGCTAATTTGTTTAGAGCCATACCCATTCTTTCTTGATCTGCTTTGGTCTTAGGTTCAACTGAGATAGAGATAACCGGTTCTGGGAATTCCATCCTTTCAAGGATTACTGGTTTTTCTATTTCACATAAAGTATCTCAAGTCTTTGTATCTTTAAGTCCTATTACCGCACCGATATTACCAGCTGGGATTTCATCGATTTCTTCACGGTGGTTTGCGTGCATCTGTAATAGACGCCCGATTCTTTGTTTTTCTCCAGAAACTGAATTAAGAACATAAGAACCTGATTTAAGAGTACCGGAGTAAACTCTTACGAAAGTGATTCTACCTACGAATGGATCAGTTGCGATCTTGAACGCAAGGGCACTTAGCGGTTCTTTTGGATCTTGTTTGAAAGTAATGTGTTTTTCTTCATCGTCAACATCAACTCAAGTGATAGTACCTTCATTGATATCCATTGGAGATGGAAGATAGTCTAGAACAGCATCTAGAACCAATTGTACTCATTTGTTAGTAAGAGCTGATCCGCAAACTAACGGATATAGAACAGATTTAATAACTCATGCTCTTAGTCATTTCTTGATATCAGCAACTGACAAGTCTCCTGATTCGAAGAATTTTTCCATCAGATCATCTGATTGCTCAGCAGCTTTTTCGACTAGCTCTGCTCTCATTGTCGCACATTTTTCTTTTAGGCTTTCTGGTACTGGGATTTCAACTACTGTCTCACCCATCTTTCAATCGAATCTGTAAGCTTTCATCTCTACCAAATCGATGATACCTGCAAAATCATTTTCTTCACCGATTGGATATTGGATTGCGATAACCTTGTTACCTGCAAGTCTTTTCTTGATTGACTCATACGTCATGTCAAAACTTGCACCAGTCTTATCCATCTTGTTTGCAAAAGCGATTCTCGGAACATTATACTTATCTGCTTGTTTCCAAACCGTCTCAGATTGAGGTTCTACTCATTGAGAACCGTCGAATACAGCAACTCATCCGTCAAGTACTCTCATTGAACGTTCTACCTCGATAGTGAAGTCAACGTGCCCTGGAGTATCGATGATATTGATTTGGTGTTCCTTCCAGAAACATGTAGTCGCAGCGGAAGTGATAGTGATACCTCTTTCTTGTTCTTGAGCCATCCAGTCCATAGTAGCAGCACCTTCATGAACTTCTCAGATTTTGTGTGTCTTACCAGTGTAAAATAATATACGCTCAGATGTAGTGGTCTTACCCGCATCGATGTGGGCGATAATACCGATATTCCTAAGCTTTCTCATGTCAGTTATCAGACTTGCCATAATATAGTAGTAAAAAATATAAATAGAATAAAGTTCTTCGTAGTTAGTCCATAATAATTAGCTTATTTAAGCCAACAATCACAAACCAAACACGAAAAACAGTAAAAGCCAAAGAATTCTATAAAAAAACCCAGAATAGTCAAATTTATTTGAATATTTCTTGGCCCCTTTTTACATATTGACAATATCGCAAAAAATATTATAAATACGTAGTTTATCCATATGAATTTTAATATGTCAATAATAGGAAGATCAGTGGAATCATGATATGCTTCTTCCTCCATAGATGAGCCATCTTCTGGGCTAGATTTCTGAGATTTCCTCCAGATCCTTGAAACATACAAGCTCAAGCAGGTTGCCAGGAATTGCTCGAACTTCTACCATGATTCGAAAGAGAACATATATTACTCCAGGAAGGAGACTACGGCAGAACATGTATATTCCACACTGAAGCTTGCTGATTTTTTTCTCTTTTCTGAAAAAGAATTCTCTGGGCTAGATAGGCTGAGGGTTTATTCGATTCTCTTGTACCATGACGATATTGAAATAGAGACCGAGGATACCTGCATCTCAGATACGGAAAAGCGTAAAACAAAAAGCGAAGAGGAAATTGCCAAGGTGCCCATACTTGCAGCAAAATATCCCAAAATAATCTCAAAGATTTTCTCTGAATCTGATGATGAATATAGGACTAACTTGACTTCCGAAGCTAATTTCGCACATGCTATCGATAAGATGGATGCACTGGTCCATGAGCTTCAGTATCCTGCAGATTGGGGTCCGAAATGATTCACTCGGGATAATGTCATCAAATGGTTCCGTCCTTCTTTTGAGCATTCTCCAACATTTCTCAGATACTTCGACGCGATACTCCGATTCCTCGAAGAAAATCATTATTTTTAAAGATAATCGAATATTAATATGTATAATATATTTTTTATTGTCTTAAAAAGACATTTTTTTGCTTAATATGCCATTATATAGTACAATTTTTATGTTATAATTAATTTTTTAAATATGAAGACGCCAAAACCAATTTTATGATGAGTATCTGATGTTACCTTATCTTGATTAAACAAAAGTACTGACAGTGACAGGGAATGAGTTGTTAAGCTAAATTTAAAGACATGAGAAAGTATCGATCATATTTTAAATAAAAATATGATATGAACAGATATATTCTGATTTTTGGGTATTTTGAAAAGAACCCTTCAGAATATAGAATCACCATTAAAAGAACAACTATTGAGATTAATTGATGAGATATCGATAAATAATGAGGAAAGGCAATTTCCAGAAGACAAAAAAATGACTTTGATGGTACTGATGTATAAGTTGAGGCTTTGAAATGAATTGATGGAACTTAATAAAATTCCATGATTTGAGGAACTCGTTTCTAGAATAGTAATAATTGACTCACATCAGAAGGATAAGCTTTTTGACTTTTAAAGAGAATAAGTTATCTAATTTATCTTAAATCTATTAAATATTAATTTTTTTATAATGGCTGCTACAGATTCCCTATGATGATGACCTATTGCGTCAGATTGATGATGAGCTATCAATATGAGACCAGTGACAGGCGTTAGCCAAACAAACACTTCACAGCAAGCTGATTCCGAAGAAACAGAAACTTGAGGATATTCAGCTGATCTGAATTCTCTTAATCTTATGACAGCAGAGCTTGCGAGCTTGATTTATTGAAATTTCGCCTGAAATTACCGTGAACTCCTCAAATCTGATTTTTCTGAAATAAAAATAATCAAAAAGACCCTCTCAGAACTTAAGGCGACAAAATCAGAAGAGGTTTCTGATATTCTTAAAAATCCTTTTCATGAACTTGACGGGTTGAGAAAAAAAGCTATCGGTAAAGTAATCGCATGAGATATCTGAAGAAGAGATTCCAAAAATGATTTATCTCTAGAAGAATTCTTAAATGTTGATCTTGATAGCATATCTGCGAACAGAATGGAGGAACTGCTTTCAAATGAGCTTGTAAAATCTAGGTTCGATTACGAACTAAAAGAAAGAAAAGATAATCTTGAGACAATGGAAAGGGCAAAGCCTTTTTTATCAGAAATTAAAAAATACGAATCTCTAATCGAAAAAGCCAGAAAAAGAATCCTGGAAATTAAGGTAATAGCTTTCAGAGAGTCAAGGAAACTTAATGTCAAGGAGATATCTTACATCGATTCTGTCCGTTCGAAAATATGAGAGATACGCGGTAAGATCAATGAACTTAAGGGGTTCAGAGAAATTGCTGCTGCATATAGGCTGGATGAGCTACTGAATTTCAAGAGGCAATTCGATAAGACTTGATTTGTGAGATCAGAGTCTAGGGATGCTATTATAGAAGAAATCCAGAACTCAATACTGCTTTGAAAAAATGTGCTTTTGACTTGAGCTACCGGTACAGGTAAGACAGTCTTGGCTGTTGAGGCTGTTAGGGAGATATCCAAATTGCTTCATGTCTGATTCGTCAGCATTAGCGGAAACAAATTGGCATGAGAATTGAGCTCCCCGGAAACCAAAAAGGAATTCGATAATTTTGTAGAGGTTTTTTCATGAACTCCTGATGCGAAAGCTTCAGATTTTATAGCGAAACAAAGGCTTAGGGCTTGACCTAACTGATGAACTGAGACTTATACCGAAATGTGAAAAATCTTAAAAGCCTTTACGGAAAATAAGATACCCATCATGGATGAGATCGACCTGATTCCAAATGATACTCTTATGAGAATCAAGCATTTATTCACTAAGCGTCCTTGAGAATATTACTCTCCGCAGGAGGATGGAAATACGAAATATCAGCTCAAGACTGTCAATATAGTGGCAACAGCAAACATCAAATCCGCAAAACATCAGGATAGGGAAGATATCGATCCTGCCATAATAAGGCTTTTTGATAATATCCACGTTAATTATCTCCCGAAAGAGGAAGTCTATGATCTGGCTCTTGTAAGCATAATGGATAAATCAGCATTCATATATAAAGTGTCCATTAAAGAACTTCAAGATGAGAATTCGACTCTTGCGAGACTTGTGTATTGCCTTAAAAGGGTAGAGGAGAATTACCTATGAATATGAGCTTGAGAAAATATCTCAAACAGAGATAAGCAATTCCTGAAAAAAGCCGTACTCGAGCTTGGAAAATTTGTTTGACTTTTCAATTGATTCGCATCAAGCTGACTTGAATTCAGCAGATATCTGAAGAAACAAGTCATTGATTTTGTCACAAATATGGCTTATCCAAAGTCTGATAGGCTTATCCTTATAAAGATATTCTCAGAGAAATGATTCATTACAAAATCAGATGTATGAACAAAAGAAAATCCATGAGTTTTGCTTAGGATCATGGATGATATAAGCATTAAGGAGCTGGAAGATAATATCCTGGTTGATAATTATGAATTTGATATGGATTCTAGAGTTTTCTTGGATCCATTTGAGCTTGCGAACCTAGATGCATTCAATGTGAGGAAGCTCGGAGAGAGGCCGAAGAAATTCACAAAATCTGATATATTATGATATCTGAACAATCTTGACAGGATACTTCAGAACTCTGAACATGAGTGAAAAGAACCTCTTGAAGAGCTTATCAATGATATACTGACCAATCACGCAGATGGCGATAACCTTGAATTTCCAGAAGATAAGAAGATGCCTCTGGTAGCACTCATGTACCAGCTCGCACTCAGAGATGAGCTTCTTGATCTCAAGAAAATAAAATGATTCGAGGAACTTGTCACAAAAATCATTCTCATCGATTCAAGGCAAAAAAAAGTCTTTTATGATAGCAAGTGAGAATATATACCTGATGATATGAAGACCAATTCAGATTCATCTGATGAAGCAGAACTTAAAAAAAAACAACTGATCAGGCTTAAATCAGAAATCGAAAATAAATCCTGACTGAAAATAACTGACTTCATCGAGCCAAGAAAATCATGAAGCACTTGGTATTGAGCCCTGAAACTCGATGATGATAGGATTATTCCGTTTTGCGGATCGGATTCTTATTCAGGGCAATGAGATTTGCTCATAAATTTTTGCGAATGAGTCCAGATCGGTCCAGATTGAAAAATCTATTGCGTGGCTTTGATGTCAAACGGCAGATCTTATCCTTTCACTGTCAATTCGCTTGGATCTTGCCTGGATACCAAGATTTGATGAATTGAAATCGAAAAGGCCAGCAATGTTACGAGAACACCAGACTGAATACTTAAATGAAATATAAGATGATTGGATTGAACCTGGTATGAATTCATCTGAGATGACCTTGTAAATGCGAATAAATCTACATATCCCATTGCCAAAACGGGCAGCAGTTGGTCCGCAGTCCAGACAGCACATCAGGACTTATGCTCTTGATTAGTGACTTGATATTGAGTCAAAAGCGATTATTTCAAAACTTTCGTATATTGACTAGTCAGTATACGAGATTGAAGAACATTGCCTTTTGTATGAGAAACAATATTTGAAACCATATGAAATCACAAAATTGCAGAAATCATCAATCTTGAAATCAGCGCTGATGCTCTAACAGGGAAGGCGAAAACTCAAGCTTGATTTATGATAGATTTCAAGATTTCAGTCGAAAATGGTAAATTTTCAATTGAAAATACTGCAACGAGCAATAAGCCGGATGCTAAAGTAAATTTCGATGATTGGAGAGAATTGAAGAATAAGATACAGGATAAGTACAAGATCAATATCGATGATAGCACAGTGGATCTGGAAGGTGTTCTTAATTGAATGATATTTTGAACGCTGATTCTGCAATGAGCCAGTGCCATGAGGGTCCCATTTTTAAACGATGAGTTAGCTCCCGTATTCGTCTGATGCTCTGTTAAAGATTCAAAAAAGATCACTTTTGATTGAAACAAATTATCATGACAAGTCCTGCTAGATGATTGAGAGTGGTATGAATTCTCATGAGATATGCTTTTAAAGAAGCTAAGCCAGAATTGAGATAATCCAAATTACCAGAACTGGGCTATCTTGAAGCATATATTAGAAAATAAATATTCTTTCAAAATTTCAGCTCAATCACATGAAATAGATCTATTGTCTTGAAATCTATTTTGAACGATTGCCTTATCAGATTGAAGGACCGTACCTCACATGGGGGATATCGCATATGATAAATTTTGAAATGAAGATGTTATGCATTCACGGAAAATCAAAGTCGATGATTCAACTTCGGAGTTGACGGGTGAAGTTGAGATAAACAGCGATTGGTATGAATTCAGCTGAGAGAGGATACTTGATATAGTGCCGCGCCCATGATTCCCGAAAATATTCACAGACCTTCCGGTTCTCATGAATATACTCAAGCATAATTACACTTTGGATATAAAAAGCATTGAACATCACCAGGTCAATTGAACATCTGGTAATCTGTATTGAAAGCTGATTTTGGCAAATTGATTCAAAATACCGTTTTATTGAGATTTTGCATTATCAGAAGATGCTGCAAGTAAAGTCATAGACTGTGATGAAATTAATATTGATGCTGCATGAACAATGTCTTGAAAGGTCAGATTCGATGATACGACTTGGCATTCGTTCAATACGGACTGAGAAAGCTATTCAATTTATTAATAACATATGCAAGATCAAAAACTGGATGACATATTATGAATGCTTGGTAAAGATTTTAATGCTCTTGCTGAGGAATTATGACATTCTCCCGAGGAGGCGAGGGAAGTTGTCAATGCAGTAACTGGCAATCAGAATAAAGTGACAAAACTTTTGGAATCAGATTGAGACAGGGATGAGGCTGTTGCATTGACAAATTGATATGCGATTCTGGAATCCTTGGAAGCGAAATACAGCGTGGAAATCGCAGAGCTTAATATTTCTCCGAATAGCACAAATGATTTCACTTTTTGAGTGCTCCAACTCGATAGCCTTTCAACCCTTCCTTTTGTTTGAGATTTTCTTTTCGACAAGATCTGAAACGAAAAAATCATCTGCACGAAAAACCTGGAAATCGAATGAGATAAGATCATAGGCAAATCAAAATTGATATGAACGACTATATGGTCGGATTTTGAGATTTCAAAAATCAATTGAGAATGGAAGATAAAAACAATAGATCCGAATGCGCTAAAGGCAGTGACTTATATGGATTGGGATGATCTTAGGTCACAATTGGAGAGTAAATATTGAACCGAAATAATCTCTTCCGAAATTCTAAGGTGAGCTAACTGAATAATTTGCTGAAAAGTGACTTTGATATCTAGTCCGCAATGTTCAGTGCCATTCATATGAACAAAAATAACATTTTCATTTTCTGGAAGCTCGGTAAAAGATGTCAGAAACATGACTTTCTGACAATTCAGCTCATATCTTAAGTGAGAAGTGCTCCTGCCTGATTGAGATTGGTATTCTTTCGAATGAGATAATCTCATATGAAAAACAGATTCAGCCGCTATCTGATTCTATAAGGACTGGAACATCCTCAAAGAAGTCCTGGAGAATAAGCATAAGATCAACATAATCGATAGTGAATTTCAGCTTGCCAATTGACACAATGGTAACCTCTATTGAACCGTAAAGACAGACAAATGATTCAAGTTCCCATTTTTCTGAGACAAACTTTATCATGTTTTTCCACAAGGAAATGTGACCGATGTCCGAAAAATAAGCACAAATTGACTTACTTGAAATCTGCATGGTGAGGTTAGGATCGACCATTGATACTGGTATGAATTCAGCGAAGAATCTTTATGAGATAGAATAAAGACTTATAGCGATTGGAATGATATATCATCGACAATAGAAAAATCATATGGAATCATGGTAATCTGATGCAAAGAACAATATATTCAATCCGATTGAGTCATGTGCTGAATATTGACAACATGAACATGATGTTGCCTTCCTTTTCAATGAAATAGGCTGATATCAGAAATAGATTGAAGATATATAAAAGATGCTATCGATCTCATAACACTTTCTGACTGAAGGCTTACTTGAATTGTCCAACTGAAAGATAATCTATGGTATGAATTCGAATGAGATACGATAAAATGATATGCCCCATTGCACAAAGACTCTAACTCATACTTGTAATATATGAAACAGGATTTTGATGACATAATCTGATTGCTATGAAAAGACCTTGGGACATTAACCAAGGAATTATGACATACTCCAGAATCTGCTGCAAGAGAAATCGATAATGTCTTGCATTCAACAGGCGAAAGAACAGATAATGCCATTGCAGGCATCCTTCAGGCTAATAATGTTGACTGATATAGGCATCTTGTCCCCAAGTCTGACCCTACAGTCATGTACTTAACGGTACTGGAGAGCAGATTCAGAGACTTGTATTCTGAACTTAAAAAAACTCAAAATATAGTAGTAGCCCCTGAACATATCCTCATTGCTTGAATTGAAATCAAAAGAAAGAATGAAGAAGCTGATTTAGTCTGAGATAATGCCGATTTATTCAAGAATGCAAACTGAAAGACATTATGGAAGTGGAGCAGAGCCATGGAATACGCTGAACATCAGAAATGACATAGATGCCCTACAAGTGGTGAATTGAAGAAGATTTTTGATGCAATTCCATGATTGAGTCCTGAGGAGTGTTCTGAAAATGCTATTAGGATTCTTGATCTCACACTTGAATGATCAGCTTTCCATGATAGTTGTATCGGCAAGACTGAATACATATGGGCATCAGACAGATGTCAGATTTGCACATGAAATCCCCCATACTACTACATGATCACAAAATACAAAGAACCCAGATTGATGTATCTTTCCATGGATTTCAAGGCTTCTCTCAGGCTAATCAAAAATTTTGCAAGAGGCAGTCATGCTGCAGTCGAAAAAGCAGCCGTAATTCTAAAATCTCATCGCGACGATCAGATGAAATTATTTTGAGACGAGATAATAAAGACCGGGAATATTGATGTCACTATCTGAGATTCTTGTTTTACGGCCCTCATGTACGCATCTTTCTATTGATTCACAGAATTGATAGGTGCAATGTTGCATTGATGAGCCGATCCTTTCCAGTTAGATTTCTGAGCAAAGAGCAATTCCTATGATTTAGCAAAAGGAGCTTGAAATAAGGATGCTTCAGCAATTTTAAAGAAATTCATGCTTGAGAATATGCCCGATAATATTTTACAAGACTCTTGAGAAATAAAGGATTATCTTGAATTCAAGTATGATGTAACCATATGAGATATACATAATTTCTGCAATTTTCCGGATTGAACTCTCGGTTGAATCGTGAGGCTAGATGATTGAATGAAACTGCCTTTTGCAAAGGATAAATTGATTCGTGAAATATGAAATAAGGCAATTGATGATTGCCGAGATGTGCATATTGATGAGAAGGGGATATTGTGTTGAAAAGTGAAATTAACTTGAGGTGAAAATTGGTTTCACTTCATTTGAGATGAGCTGACTTGAGAAGTCGGACAAAAACTGAAGTTTGGCGGAAGAAATGTATTCTTAAAGTAATTATTATGGAAAAATTAGATGAAATAATCTGAATGCTATGAAAAGATTTTGATGCGTTGGCGATTGAATTATGACATTCTCCGGATGGTGCAAGAGAGATCATAAACAGTACGATAGAGATGAATCAGAATAAAGCTACGGATGTCCTTAAAGGGGCACATCCATGAAAATATTTGCCAGATGCCCTTGTTGAAGCCCCAAAAGAATTGCTTACATTAGAGGCTCTCAAACTTGAATTTGAAATGAATATCTGAGTAGAAGTGGTTGAATTCGTAGAAACGCAATTCGCGCCTGACGGTAGATTATATTGAAAGGTCAAGCTTTTGAATATGTGAATAGTGCCATTCTATGATAAGCAGATTCTGGCGGATTTTACCATAGAATATTGCGATTGGATAAAATGCTCTGAAGCATGATACGCGTATTGAGCGCTATGAATGAAGGATTGAAGAATCGTTCCATTCAAAATCAGCAGTAAAGTCAAGTATTACTTGCTACAAGTGAAGCAACTGCAGATAGATAATTGTGCTGATTTGGAAATACTATCCAATTGATTCATGAAATGAAAAATCAGAGATATGGGTGATTGGAAATGGTATGAATTCGAATGAGCTGAGATACTTGGCAGAGTCTCGAAATCGTCAGATATCATATTCAAGAGCAAGGATTCTGTTGCTGAAGAAATTAAATATGAATATTGAATTGAAGTCGATAAGAGCGACTTGAAAATTGCGGACAAGCTTTATAACTGTCCCATGTATTGAACGATCAGACCAGTAAAATGATGAAAATTCCCTTATGTTTGATGAGTTTTATTCAAGGAGGTTGAATGACGCAGGATTGAACATGTTCACAGCATAGCTCAAGAACACCATCATTTCACTTGCATGATTTCGATTTACTGATGAGGGGAAAGAGAAGCTATAATAGATAAGAAACTATGAAAATATGACATTTATTTCAACAAGTTCATATAATGAATAAAGATAATATTTCTGACATAATCTGACTTCTTGGAAAAGGCTTCGATGAATTGGCTGGGGAATTATGACATTCTCCGGATTCGGCTAGAGATACAGTAGATAAGGTAATAAGCTGACTTCAGACAAAAGTCTCAGGAGCTATTTCACCCATAGCCGGTACTGCAAAAACATCCGAATCAGACAATGCCCAAATCATCTCTGAAATGGATTGGCGAGAACTGAAGACGCTCCTTGAGAATAAATATAAGGTAGCCATAAAACATTCTTCATTATGAAATATGCTTTATGGTGCGATATATTGAACCGTAATACTCGAAGATTGAAGATGTTTGCCATTCATGAATGAAACTATTTTTGAAAAAATATCTTGAAAAAATATAGATAATGCCAAGATCGATTTTGATTCAGATGATAAGATGCTGAAATGATTCCTGCAGACACAAGAAGACACTAAGAGCATAGGCTTCCATATTGTTGAAAAAGATTGAATTCTGCATATCGAGCCAGATGATTCGTTGAACGCCAAAAAGCCTTACAGCAATTGGCAGGAGTTAAGCAAGCTGATCGAAGATAAATACTCTATAGAGCCCATTGCTGAGATAAGGCACAGCAGTAGCAAGTATTGAGAATTTTATTGAGCTATCCGCATACCATGAAATCCAGAACATATCATCCCTTTTTTGGGAGATGAGCTATTTTTCGAGTTTTGATGAAATAAGGTTTACAATTCTGACGACATTGATTTCAATTGAGTGAATCTGACTTGAAAAGTGCAGATGATCGATTGAGAATGGTATGAGTTCGTCTGAACTAGCCTTATATCCAAATTCGTCTGAATTTGAGAAGAGAAGATTTATACCGATATGAGCATACTTGTCCACATCCTGAACAGCAAATATTGATTTAATGTCAAATGATGGAAAGATAAGGTCGATATGCCAAATTGATGCTTATCTTGAAAAGTCATGCTTGATGACTGTAAGTGGTACCAATTCTGTTGAGATGAAATAACAAGCGGCACGCCCATTAATGCAGTAAAGCTTGCAAAATGATGGAGAGAGCTAAAAGAAAAGCTTGAAAAGAAGCATTCCTTAAAGATCATTGATTATGAATTATGAAATGCAGATTGACCTGGCATTTTCCCGATTTTCTGATGTATAGAGATTGAAGGCTGAATAATTGTACCGTTTGTGTGAGATGAGGCATTCTTCTTCCTCGATTGAGAAGAGATCATAAGTACAAAATACATAAAACCTCATCTTACTTTTTTGGAGTGCGATGTTCGAATGAGGTGATGAGAATATATAAAAGCAATTATAACAAAACACAATAATAGGTATTCAATTAAGAAAAAATAATATGAAAAATCAATCGCTTAACGACATAATATGACTTCTCTGAAAAGACTTCGACGAACTTGCCGAGGAGTTATGACATACCCCTGATGACGCAAGGCAAGTTGTGGATGTCGCTCTGAACAGCAGCAGGAAGACAGTTTGAATACTAGATTCTGAACCCAAGGAGCAAGTTGCGGCAAAAGAAGAAGTTGAAATTCCGTCTCTTGATTCTCTAATCGGATTCCTGAAATCTTCAAGCAATGAGGATATGAGGATCATTGCGAAGAAATTGGAAGAGACCTGAGATATCAATACTGATTTGACCGGCGTATTGTCTTATACGGATTGACCTCTGATTTTCTTGGCTTTAGAAATGGATGATATGCACTTGCTGGATCTTATATTAGCGGCAAAGCCTGATTTGAGCATAAAGAATTCAAATTTCCACAATGTCCTTATGGCAGCCATAACTAGCCAAACTTCGTATACATACAATGAATTCTTTTTTCTTATTGAGGTAATCAAGAAACTGGCAAAGGCCTGAATTAATATGATGCAGATGGATGACGAATGAAAAAATGCCATGGAGATAATAAGGAATAAGTATTTTAAAAACAGCTATTGAAATAATGAAGTCGAGATGGTGTATAAGATGGTTAATTATTGCATGCAGCATTATTGAGTCACAAGAAAACAGGATTTCACTCGCAAGGCGGTCGATGAACTCAAAAAATCAAGGCTGTCTGATTTGAGGGAATTTGCAAATCTCATAGAAACGACTTGAGATGTGAATGCGCTTAATCAACTTTGAGATACAGTCTTATCGACTCTGATATCAGAAAAGAAATATGACATAATCGACTTATTATGCGAAGCATGAGCAAATCCGAATTTACCTCCGAATTCTAGTCCGATTGCTCAGCTTTTCTGACAAAGATGAGATGAGGAAAAAACGATACACAACAAGTTAGTCAAACAAAATGAAAAGATCAAGTTTCTGCATACGGTTGCAGATGAACTGAAGAAGAGCACGCTTTATGCCGATGATTGAAAACGCATGATTGAAAACTTTGATTTTGATGCTCGTGATCCTGCTTTATGATTGACTCCACTCATGAAAGTCACTAGAGATTGAGACATCAGGCTTATGCAAATGTTGTGAGAAGCTTGAGCTCACACAGATTACATCGAAGAAAATTGATACACTACTCTTATGATTGCCGTAGCAACAGGCAAATTGGATGTTGTGAAGTGTGCTCTTGAAATTTCTTCAAGGGCTGATATCGATATTACGTGCTTCCAAGGAATCAATGCTGAAGATATTGCAAAAAAACTCTGATTTGCAGAAATTGCCTCTTTTATAGAGAGGCACGCCAGGGATTATGATAATGCAAATGAAATACCTTTTTAATTAATCCTATGAATTGACAAAGTCTAGATGACATACTTAAACAATTGGAACGGCCGGTAGATGAGCTTGCTGGAGATATTTGAGTGAAGCCTCAGCATGTTGCAACTTTTATTGAGAACTCCATTGATGGGAGATTCTCAAATATTAAATGAAGCACCTCAAAGTGAACTGATGCTGCAATTGAAATGACTAGTCCTGACCTTGATGAGGTGAAATTCGCTCCCGGATTCGCTCGGTTGATTTCTATGCTTAAGGATGAGGCAGCTACTTCGCCTTGATATGATAAATTCATTGATATTCTTGTTTCTACAATGGATATAAATGCCTTATGATTATTCGAAAGTCCGCTTATTTATTATGCAGTACAATGCAAATGATCGGTTGATGATCCGAAGCTAATCATAGAGATACTTAATGCGGGAGCTAATCCTAACCTTATTGCCTCATGAGAAACTGCTCTGCACCTCGCTATAAAGAATTGATGCGAAAAAATAGCTTTAGAGCTTGTTAAGGCTGGCGCAAATCCTGCTATCTATGATTCAAGATGAAATTCTTGTTTCAGTCTAGCCAATGGCAAGCAGAATTTATTTAATATCCTTAAAAGCAGTAAGATATTGGCCTTTAATCGGCAAAATCTATGCGACATTCTTGAAGCTAAATGATTTGAGAGCTGGTCAGCCAATATCGTATCAGAAGATGACATAGAGGCTCAGTTGTATTGAGAGTCCTGAATATATTGGTTTGCAAATAAGGATGAAGAAATAATAAAAGCATTCATAGCTTGTTGAGCTAATTTGAATTTCAAAAATGATAAAGAATTTACACCACTGATGAATGCCGCTAAGGCCTGAAAGTCAAAAATAGTGTCTGAACTTCTTTTGGCCTGAGCAGACAAATCCCTGCTCGATGAACAGTGAAAGACGGCACTCCTGCATGCTAAGCTGGCATGACACGATGATATAGTGAATATGCTGAGGAAAAATCCTGTCACAGACGATTTTCTCATATATCTGGAATCAAAATGAATGAGCGATATGGCTGATGTGCTGAGGGTCGATAGAGATATCGATGCCTTTAGCGAGCTGGGCAATACCTTGCTTATCTTTGCCGCAATCGAATGAAATCTGAATCTGCTCAATGAATGCAAGAAATTCTGAGCTGATTTCAATCTGAGGAATGGCAACTGAAGGACTGCCTTGTCATATGCTGTAGCAAAAGAACATATCGATGCGATAGAATTCCTTCTCGATAATTGAGCCGATCCGAATCAAGTTATGTCTTTTTGGGAAACCAGAAATACTCCTGGAGTAAAGGTTAGGGAATGCACTTGTTTAGATTTCACCACGAATCAGATGATCATAAGGCTAATTAAAAATCACAAATCATATAAACGAAAATGATTCCTAGGGAAAATATTTAATCTGTTAAGTAGCTAATATGAATCCGAATTGACTCGATGATATAATCGCAGAACTATGAAAACCTCTTGAACAGCTTGAAGCTGAGAATAGAATTTCAGCGGCTGATGCAGCACAGTATCTGAAACAAGCTCCGCTTACCGTTGAGGATCAAGTTGAGCAGATTTTGATTCAGCCTTCATCCAAGGATAATCAAAGGATAGATGCAATTAAAAAATTGATTGATGAATTTGATAGTTGCCACGACCCTCGCATGAAATTATTCAAGTGCCCCCTAGAACAGACTTGAAATCCTGATGAATGAAGAGATGGCGATTGAAACACAGCACTTATCTATGCTGCTGTTAAATGATATTTTTTATTCGTCAGGCTCCTTATATTGGCATGAGCAGATGTCAATGCAATCAACAGATTCAAAAAAACCGCATTGATCTGGTCTACGATTATGACTAATGTGAATTGTGTGGAGGTATTGATTGAGCATTGAGCTGATATATCAAAAAAAGACGATTTATATCAATCAGCGATTTCATATGCAGAAATCTGAAAAAATGCATGAGTATTTGATTTCAAAGATACTATGAAGTTGCTTGCTAAGGAACAGGAGCGCCAATCAAAGTTGAATCTCCCCTATCTCAATAAGATTATTGCAGATTTGGGATTTGATCTCCAGATTAATAACAATCTTAATGAAAGAGATGAATATTGAAATACGCCGCTTCACTATTTTGTGATGCATTCATCGTTTGATTTGGCAACAATCCTCATAGATTCATGAGCCGACAGAACACGCGTGAACTTCAATTGAGAAACTCCACATGACTTAGCATTGAAGATTTGAAATAAGCAAATTATCGAATTAACCAAATTTTAATATGACAAATTCGTATGATGATATTTTAGGCCAGCTTTCCAGACCGGTTGAAGATCTGGCAAAAGAGGCATGAGTGGCTTCTGAGAATATCTGAGTGTTCGTCGATGATGTCCTGACAAACAAATCGGCTTCACTTGTAGAAGATACCAGATTATGAGCTCTCTCTGCAGTGGATGATGCATTTAAAAATTTTGAGTTCGATTTCCTCACCTTAGATGATATCGCGGATAAGCTGTGCGCTTCATGACAGGTTTGATTCAAGAAGTATTGAGACCTGATCAGAAAGACTCAATTCATTGATGAACTTTCAGATTGAATGCCACTATTGAATTACATGGTCTATCATTCGGCATCGAACGGAGATACGGCATTATTGGAAGAGATTCTTGCATTTTGAGCTAATCCCAATATTCCATTCAATGATGAGATGCCTTTGCATGTTGCTACACAATATTCAAATTTAAATGTTGTAGAATTGCTTGTTAAATATTGAGCAGACCCGACTATAAGAAATGGGAGCTGACAATCTTCTTTGTTATTGGCTAAGGCTAATTCTAACCCGAAATGACTAACTACAATGAGCTTATCGACAGCAAGATGACTTGTTCAGATTGAAAGTACGCTTAAATCAAGCGATATATATGTACAGAAGCATGAAACTCTGATAAACACACTGAAATCAAAAGGTATCGGAGGTATAGATTTGCTTCTTCTCATATCAAATGATATGGATGCAGAAATAAATTGAGAACCATGAATAATCCATTTCTGATATAAAGATGAAGATGTGATGAAAGCGCTAATAGATTGCTGAGCTGATGTGAATGTCCGCAATCCTAAAAGTTGATGGACACCATTGATGTATGCTGCACATAATTGAAATGTTAAAATTATAAAGATGCTACTGGATGCGAGAGCTGATTTGAGAGTGCAATGAAAACACGGGAGAACGGCTTTAGACATTGCAAACTCACAATGAATTGAGGAAGTGAAGAGGATTATCCGTTTTGCAACAATAGATAAGAAATACTTTAAGGAATTATCTGATGCATGATTTTCAACTAATTGAAATATCGTTAAGATGCTTGAGGACATAAATGCTCTTGATATGAATAATAACATCCTCCTTCAGATATTGAGCTGTTCAGATTATCCGATATTGCTCCAAAAGTGCATTGATTATTGAGGAAGACTCGATTATAGAGAGGATGGCGGCATGTCATCTTTGATGCTTGCTGCGAGAATGGGGAAGAAAGAGAATGTAGAAATCCTCCTTAATGCTTGAGCAAATCCCAATCTTATTGTAGAGTGATGGATAAAACATCATTATAAGCATATGAAGAAGCCGATGCAAAGAGATTTGATGGATGCTGCGGACTTTGCCGAATTCAGCTGACACCCATCCCTTGCAAAACTGATACGCAGTTCTGAAAAATACTCTCGAGGTTCCTTGTTCGCAAAATTTAAAGAAATAATCAATTAATAATGTCCAATTCAATCAATGACATATTATCTCAATTATCTAAGCCGATAGAAGAGCTTGCAAGGGATGCGTGAATTTCTCCTGAATGAGTCAGCAGCTTTGTCGATTGAGTCACAAATGATAATATTCATCCGGTAATTTCTATGACTAAAGGCTCTTTCTGTGATATATTGCCCTTTGCAGGACATTTATCATGAAATGCCGATTCGAGTCATTTTGAAGATCTGATTTCACATTTGAAATCAAGATGACTGACAATTCTATGCGAAGCGATCGAAAAAGAGAAAAATCCCGATGCGCTTTTGCCTGCATGATGCACATCTCTTCATTTCTCGTTTGTATTTCCGAATGATCTTACCTTAAGCAAAAAACTGCTTTTGGCTTGAGCAAATCCGAATATCTGTGGAGATTTCTCTAGAACCGCCCTCCATCTCTGAGTCTTAAGCTGAGATATTGAGCTAGTTGAGATGATGCTTGAGAAGTGAGCAGAACCAAATGCCAGAGACTTGAAATGAGAAACACCGCTACATTATGCAATAGAAAAGAAAGATTCTAGGATGATTGAATTACTGAAGAATTCTCTGAAATACAGATTATATTTAGGAGAGTTATATGAAGCATTTGAAACATCTCTGAATTTTGTTTCAGGAAAATGACATGAATATGTCACAGTCATGCAGGCAGCCTGAGGCGACGTCGAAACAAAGCATTATTGAGATAATCTGATTTATAATTTCATATGACAGGATTTGAAATTAGTAAAAGCTCTTATTAAAGCCTGAGCAAGGATAGATCCATTAAGCATGAGTCATTTGACGCCTCTGATAAAGGCTGCTAAAGTCTGAGATTTGGCTGGAGCAAAATGTTTGCTTGAGGCTCACGCAAATATCCGCGCTATCGATACAGAATGACGTACGCCTTCACAGGTCGCAATGGATCATTGAAATCCGGAAATAGCAAAAGATATAAATTCGGTATTCATAAAATCGGAATTGCTAGATTCATTAAAGCAATTTTGATTCGAGCAGAATGCGGCAATGATTGAGTCATCAGGTGATTTGAATGCAACCGAACAAGGAACCTGAGAGACTATTATTCATAAATTATCAAGCTCAAGCGAAAATTCCTGACTGCTAGAAAAATGTTTAGATTGCTGAGGGAATCCTAATAATTCAGCACAAGCATTATTCGGCTCTCCGCTCATGATCGCTGCGGCTACATGAAATTATCTTTGAGCTGAAATACTCCTAAAAAAAGGAGCTGATCCGAATGTCACCACGATCAGGGAATGAATTATTTGGTGAATCAGTATTGTCGGCCCAGTAGATGCTGCTAAGATTGCAGATTTGGCCGGACACAAAAAACTGTCCAAGTTAATAAGGTCTGATAAATGATACATAAAGAAATGATTTATTTCCGATATTAAGAAATTATTCGGCCACAGTAGTTGAGATATATGATTAGAAATGTAATATTTGCAACATGGAAAAACAAACAATAGACGACATAACTAGGCTCTTATCTATGGAGATGGGTCAGTTGAACGAAGAGTTATGACATACTCCCGAGGAAGCTAGGGCTATTGTGAATTGAGTTATTGATTCAAGCAGGCCAACGCTTGCGAATTTGATAGTTGAGGTATCAGATGATGTAGAAAATACTTTGAACCCCTCTGTATATTCAGTATCTGAATTACAAAATATCATAAGCGGCCTTCTTAAGATTTTGAATTCAGATAAATCAGAATGGGTCAATGATATTCTTGTGAATAATGATTTGTTCTATGTAGACCAGGCTGGAAATAATATTCTGATTATCCTTGTTTCAGAATGAAATATTGATGCCGTAGAATATTTGACTCGATATCCATTTGACTTTTTCCATAAGAATAAAAATGGCTACAATCTTTTTGATCTGGTTGAAATCCTCTCCTCAGATAATCAGCTTAATGAATCATATAAAAATAATGTCAGACAGTGTTATAAGCTAATATATGATATAGTTGAATCTGCGCTAAGCATTGAATTTGTGCTTATGACATTAAAGAATTCTTCTAATTTTCATCAATATGAAGAGTTATACGAAAAAATTCTAATATCATCAAATATAAATGAGATAAATTGATTCGGCACCAATCTGCTTCAAAAGGCTTCTCTATTTTGAGATGTAAAAGTTGCAAAGGTTCTTGTGAATAATTGAATTGATGTTAGGCATGTCAATTGAAAATGAGAAACGGCAAAGAGCATTGCCGAATTAATTCTTCAATGAAGCAGATTCATAGAAGATTATGAAGAAATAATCAAAATCATCTCTGATGCTGAGAATATTTCTTTTAATGTTAAGCCAATATTGGATTACTTTGCTGATAATAACAACAAAAACAGATGAACATATTCTCATTTCATGCATTTGCTGAAGAAGACCTGAAACATCGATGAGATAGATCCTGTATCCTGAAATACGCTATTGCATGTCGCAATATCTGCTTGGGATTTGCCCTTAATCAATGTCCTGCTTAAGAACAACGCTGATATATGAGTCAAAAATAACGATTGATTGAGTGCTGAAGATATAATAGTATCAAAATGACATCCATTTTTCTATAAATTCAATGAAATGCTAAAAGATAATAATAGGAGTAAGATTTTAAATCCAGTGAATATCCGCCCAAAACATTTAATAACCATGTAGTATGACAAAAGAGAATCTAGATGACATAACACGATTGCTTTCGCTTGATTTTGATGAGCTTGCCTGAGTTTTGGGGCATAGCCCTGGTGAAGCAAAAGCTATTGTTGATTCTGCAGTAACCTCTTCGCTTGCAGTCTGTGGCCTGGTGGATGATGTTTCCGGGAATGTAGACGATGTTATGGCCTCAATTTCATATAAATCAGACTACAGGAAAGAAGAGCTTATACTTATTGCCGCACCTCTCTTAAGCCTGCTGGAAGAAAATGTGAATTTTTCATGGGTGGACAAGATACACGAATCGGAAAATCTATTCTGTACAGACGAAAATGGAAATGACATACTCATGGCGATGCTTATCGGATGAAACGTAGATGCTATCGAATATCTTATAAAATTCCCTTTTTATTTTAATCATAAGAATAAAGAAGGTAAGACAATTGTAGATATTCTATATTCTTTGAAGAATAATCCATGATCGATACTTAATTCCGTTAAAGTTGGGATGTGTGCGGATATGATCGCCGAAAAGTTAGAGTCGGAGCCTACTTTTGAATTCATAGAGTTTCTAATATCGGGTTCACAATATAGCTGAGCCTACTCTGATATATTGGCAGGAGTAAGAAAAAGCTGAAATATGAATGAAACTGTAGCATGAAATACACTGCTTATCACTGCTTCTATGTATTGAGAATACAGGCTTGTGAAGGCATTGGTTAATTATTGATGTGATATCGGTTATGTCGGAAATTGATGAAAAACTGCTCTAGAACTTGCTCAGAAAATGGCTGAATCACGACCGGACACTGAGTGATATCGTGACATTGTAAATCTTCTGACTATCATGTCCAATCCATGAGCAAGCGAAGCTATCATGGATTATCTTATTGAGTTTGCCGCCTCTTGCGGAGCGACTCCGAATCCTTATGCTCATTTCATGGGCCTTCTCAGCAAATCAGTCAATATCAATGTTGTTGATACAAATACGTGAAATACTCTTCTGAATACAGCAATCCTGAATTGGAACGAGCCTCTTATGAAATTGCTCCTTAAGAATTGAGCAAGGACTGATATTAAGAATATGGCTTGACTCGATTGCAAAGAGCTTGCAAAACTGAAATGAAATGTCTTTTATCAGAATTTTATGGTTGTATTAGGCGACGTTAAGAGGGAAGAAGAGAAGTTCAACAAAGCTTTGGATTTTCTCTCGAGTTCAGCGGATAGTGGCATTATCGATCAGTTGACATTCATAAGGCACTCTAAAGATCTCAATGCAAGGAATTGATCATGAGACGCAATTCTCCATATTTTGGCTAAAAAATGAGATTTGAATTCATTTGAGACTATTTTTAAATTATGAGGAGACATATATATGCGGGATAACAAACTTAATTCGATGTTTGATTGTGCAAGAGAATGAAAGAATATTAAACTTCTCGAGTTCATAGAGCAAAATTATATACCATTTTAAATAGATTATGAATAGCACGAATTTGGATGACATACTTACTCTCATGGGGAAAAGCCTAGAAGAACTTGCAGATGAGGCGGGAATGACTTTGGAGCAAGCTCAGAGTGAGGTTGTGAGGATTGAGAAGAAAAACCAGGTTTCTGATTTAATCAATCTGGAATGAGATATTGCGAAAAGTGCAGAGTTCATTGCCTTGATGAGCAAAATAAGGCTTCATGCTTGGTGACCCGAGGAGCAGTTATTGATCGGGCACATTGAGAAATCCGGTAACATCAATGCAAAATCCAAAGCTTGAGGCGTGACTATTTTGATGCTTTCAAGCCATAACTGATATGCTGATTTGGTAAATGAGCTATTGCGGAATTGAGCCGACACCAGCATCACTAATAATAAATGAAAAAAGGCTGTTGATTACGTAAATAATTTATTATTGAAGAACAAGGGGCTTAAGAATAACGGTAATTTCAACAAGAAATTAATTGAAATTCTCTGACTGCTGGATCCGAATAATATTTCTATTTTTAAGGCCATCCAAGTATTATCTGAATCTAAGAATGAAATTCTAGTCAAATTCTCGAATATAATAAAGGAGACCATGGATATGAATAAGATAATTAAGGTCTGAAATGCGGTTCAGTGCGCTGCTCAAGAGTGATGTGAAGAAGAGCTTGAAGCCCTGATATGAGCATGAGCCTTGCTGGACTTACAGAATAAATCGTGAGAGACTGCAATTATCCTAGCTGCAAAAAGATGAAATCTGAAAACTGTAAAAATATTGCTCAATAATTGAGCCGATTTTGATATTAAGGATAATGATTGAAATTCCGCACTTGATCATGCTAGATTCTGAATAGATAGGGACTCTTTGAATACGGATTTCGTACTCATCTATAATATGATTTCTGATATGCAAAAGATTAAAAAGGTTAAGATTTCCTCTTCATTTAATGATAATGACCCCGAAGAGATAAAAAGGCTTCTTGATTATCTGAATTCGAATTGATTGATCGAATGGAAAAATCTTATCAGCTTCAGGATGGATATCGATGCGGAAATGAGTAGGGATCATGAAGAATATCCTTTCCGTACCTTACTTATGTTTGCTGTATGCAAATGAGATATTCCTCTAACTGAGAAAGTTATAAAACTCTGAGTTAATCCTTACAAGAAAGATCCAGTATGAAATAATTCTTTTCAGCTCGCAAAAGTTATTCATCAATCAAATCATTCGCTATCTTCAGAAATCTATAAAATACTTAAAACAAGTCCGCATTATTCGCCCTCCAAAGACATTGAATATATCCTTGATTACATAAAATCAAAAGACATGACAGGATGGGACAAGGTCATCATCTCAAACGATTATAATATTGAAATCCCTGATTGAGACTGAAGAAGTTTGCTCTTTATGGCTATTGAAATAAAGGACATGAGACTGGTGAAGATGATTCTTGATTATTGAGTTGATGTAAATCATATGAAGTTCCACGGGAAAACACCCTATCTATTTGCAAAAAAACTGCAAAAAGACTATCATGGTAGGGAAGAAGATTATTGAGTCATTGCAGAAATGATAAAACATTCAACATGATTCAATTGAAGTTGGAATCTTGAAGTTTATACTTGAAATTAAATATATTAAATGGCTTTGCTAAATCCGACAGACACAAGTGACAAAATTAATATCCAGAAATTAGTTTCCTGGTGCGATTATTATTCGCAATGAAGCCCGATATCAATTTCAATCGATCCGAACTTTGACTGACCTGCTGCTATTGATCTGGGAAATCTTAATAGGCCAAGGATGATACTTAATCCTGTGCTTATGAAAGAGAAGCTCTGATATAATGATGCACAGATTTTTGTCGATGTTTTCCATGAGATTGAGCATTATGTAGAGGAATCTGATATGGAGTCTACAAATAAATGAAGGATAATATCAGAAAAAAGGAAAAAAAGACTATTGGACGCATGAATGAGATGAAAGACCATGCACAAGATTGAGAACATCATGCGTGATTGTTATGTGGATAATCAAGTTATCTCGCCCACAAAGGCTCCAGTGCTTAAAAACGAGCTTGAGAGGATGTTCAGAAATTCTCTTTATAAGTGAATCGATTATGAAAAAGAGCCTCTCCATATTCAGCTTATGAATGCCATCTGAAGGGAATACAGATTACCGGATGAAAGATGCAAAGTATCACCGAAAGTAAGGATTATCCTAGAGAGGCTGAAGCGTAATTGAAGCTTAAGAGACGCTACTACCTGACCCCTAGACAAGAGACTTGAGAATATCTGGGCAAACATCGAACCTCAGATAATGAAGCTGTTCGAGGAAGATCTTAAGAATCAAGAGGAACAGAAGAAAAATGGGAAGTGAGCTTGAGCGCCGATGCCTTGAGCATGAGATTCTCAAAGCCAGCAGAAACAGCAGGGCACATGAGGTTCTTGAGAATCTAAATCGTGAGAGCAGTGACAGGATTGATGAGCACCCCAACAATGAGCACAATGAGAAAATATAAATCCTTGAGAAGTTCCAGATGATGCATCTTCAGGACAAGGAAATAAGGGTGATAAGAAATCTGAAGATTGAGGTTCGGACTGAGAGAAGTGACAGCCACAGCAGTGAGCCTCATGATGAGAATGAGGGAATTGAAATCCTGACAAGTGAAATCCTTCTTGAGAGTGAGAAAATAAATCAAATTGAGCTCCAGGAAATCCTCCTTCGCAATGATGAGATTCATCAATCTCGAAACCCCAAGCTTGAAATCCTTGATCTTCAAATTGAAAACCCGAAACTCAGGATGCGCCAATGGGTGCGGCTAAGCAAAAAGGGGTCGAATCTTTGATAGAAAAAATGAGGAAGAAGTTGGCGCAGATGGCGTGAATATGAGATCAGGATAAAGGAAATGGAGAATCCGATAAGACCGGAGAGCCTACAGGTAAGCCTGAACCTTGAGAAGATTCTTCATCAGATCAGTGATCAGAATGAAATAAATGAGATTCTTCAGTGAAATGAAATTCTGATTGAGGGAATAAATGAGAGGAAGGAGATGATGCAACACCTGAACTGACTTGAAAGAACCCCTTTGAGAGCTATTATGATAGCAGAAATGAGCTTTCAAAGCTTTTTGAGGAATCTTTATGAACGGATAACCTGAAGCAGCTCAGTCAGGCCATATATAAGGCTAAAACCCAAACAAAGACTGACAAAACACGTGAACAGCTAGAAAGGGATAATCGAGTAAAGAACATGTGAGTCGATCCTAAAGATGATGCCAAATTCAAGGAACATCTTAGGAATCTTGAAAAGTATGATAACTTCTTGAAGGAGCTCGAAAACCTTGTAAATCCTAAAACATGAGAATTTGTAATGACTGAGATTGAGGAACTATTTGAAAAAATAAGATCACACAGGCTTAAGCCGAAATACAAATCCAGATGACCTGTGGATATGGATAGGGGAGTTAGGCTAGACAGTGCGAGCCTGGCAGGCTGAATCGCAGACATAGAATCATGAAATCTCGATCCGTATATGTTCGAGGAAGATTATAGAGAGGAAAAAGAAGATATCAGAACTGGGAATTTTGAACTCACCCTCGTGACAGACTGAAGCCAGAGCATGTCTGATCATGGCAAAAACCCTCAGCAGAAAATCGCTTGCCTTCTAATTTTCGAGGCACTTAAACGGCTTCATGACAGGCTTGCAGATGCTGTTTATGAGATGAAATCTCCAATTGAATTCTCAACCTCTTGAATTATGTTCAAATGATGAAAATCAATAGTCGATATAAAGGGGGAATCTTCAGATTTCACTGATAAAGACAGGATTGATTGCTTCAATAAGCTAGATTATTGCAGATGATGAGATACAAATGATTATGATGCGATCGATAAATTGATAATCAACATCAAAAACAAATGAAGTGAATATTCAGATGACATGAAATCTTGAAAGATAAAGAATATAGTTGTGGTGTTGACTGATTGAGACTCTACTAACGCGGCATTGCTTAAGAAAAAACTGCAAATATTAAGAGGATACTGAGTGATTATCTATGCAATCTGAATAACTGCAGAGGGGCGTGCTGTAAAAACGAATTATTTTTCAGCTGATCCTTCTATGGGCTATTGAGAAGTTTGTGAGGATGTTAATATGCTCAGTGTCACATTAGAACAGATATTATTCGAGCATTTGGAAAAGCTATAAAATATTATTGACAAATAAAGAAAATAATTGATAATCGCTTCTGTTGTATTTTTAAATTTTTCAAAATGAGCATTAACGAACTATCTGCCGCTGAGAATTCAGCATTGATGACGCTTGATGATTTAGATACTCTATGAGGTGGAATCTGAACAAAAGTGAGAAACATCCTTGAAGATTGAATGGAGAATTGAAGTTCCACCTTAAAAGTTCAGGAGGATGTCCGCACACTGCTCGATGAGATCTGATTATGATTTTCACAAATCTATATCGACAGATGAGAATTCATTGGAATGACTTTGGATAAACTATTTAAATAACAATTTTTGGCTTTGAATAAATTTTATCCTGACATCAAAGATAAATCTTTTGCGTGAGAGCCAGCCTATAAAGGCTTCTGGGGAATCACCATGCCAAAAAACCGACTTTTCACTGATTGAACCTACAAGGATCTGTCTCAGGCTTTTACAAAATTCGAACGCAAAAAACATAAGCTTTTGCCCAATGTAGAGGAGCTCATTATCAAAAAAAAGTTTATCGTGGAGAAGATAATCACTGGTGAGGTCAGCTTTCAATATGTCAATTGAGATTTTTCAATCGAAGAAATTACACGGGAAAGAATGCTTTCTCTATTTACCGGCAAAGAACTTATTGCACTCTCTAAAGCGAGGAATATGTACTTGGCCGCAGCGCTAAAGAGATCAGACCTCCGTAAGTATCTTATGAAAATCCACACCGGTTCTCTATCTGAGGAGGATATTCCTGATATGAAATTAAAATTCAACAAAGATGATTATACAAAAATGATAGTTTATTATAATCGATTGATGATCAAGAAGTGAAAACCTGAAAAAGTCCTCTCAGAAGATGATGATGTAATGAATATGAGACTCAAGATAGAGGCTTTCCAAGCTATCAAAGACAAGAGAAAGGCATATATCGGCATCTTCACATGTGCTGATACCTCTAAATTTCCGACTCTAAAGGCTTTTTATGATGCTCTCGAGGAAATCTGATGCCTTGAGTCATTTATGAAGATTGACTGGAGAGATAGGCCTTTTTTGGAAAAATTCGCAGTAGGGGATAATGAGATTATAAAGAATCCTTACCGGAATATTTGACATGATCTTAATATTGAGCTTGAGACTGCAGAGCACAAAGCAAAGATACATATCGGCAAAATCAAGAAAAGCCCCATAAGAGACAATGAGATTGCAAATATAAGAATCAGTTCAAGAATGGCTGTTGATTTCTATCCTTCCTCGCCATATTTTTAGAATTTATTTGACTAATGTGTCTTTTGTATATAATAAGCCTACATTTTTTACCATATGCCAATGTAGCTCAGTGGTAGAGCACAGGATTCATACCCCTGCGGTCGGTGGTTCAATTCCACTCATTGGCACCAGTTAAAAATAACACCATCAGTAGATGATAAAACTAATCCTCAAAATTTTTTTTAGTTGATTAATTTATTTTTTATTGATGGTTTTTTTGTATCTTACAGATCTTGCTTTCCTTTCTGACCTTCTTTGGTACCCAGTTTTAATCTATATTATCTATTCGGTAGCCTGTCTTTTATTTCCAAGTAAATTTAAGGATTTTTACTTGATAGACTCCTTTTTGGAACGACTTATACAGTTTTGTTCTAAGATCAGCATCAAAATTATAAAATTGAATATTTACTCAAGCCTGTTCATTTTCGTTATTCTTGTTTTACTCTCTTATATGTTTTCTTCTGGGCAAAAATGACTATTCCTTTTTAGATTGCTAACAGCAGTTTACTTCACTATATCTATAATTGCATATTACCTTATCTACATGATCAATTTTTGAAAATTTAGCAAGAATGAAAGGATGTCATGATTGTATACCACTTTATTCATTACTTTCCCCACAATTATATTATCTCCAGCTATTTTTTATTTCTGAATTGGAATGTATGCCTGATAAGCTTATTTAAATTTGACTTATCAGAAATAAACATACAATAGCCACATATTAATATCGCGGAGTAGAGCAGTGGTAGCTCGCAAGGCTCATAACCTTGAGGTCGTCGG
>CAZKLD010000012.1:0-51695 GCA_964553745.1 uncultured Candidatus Peribacteria bacterium
GGCAAGGAGCGATAGCGACTGGGGAAGAACGATTCCTGTCGGCTATGATTAATGATTACTCTCAAAGCTTGGGGTGTTTTGTTTCATTTGATTGCCGAAAGGAATCGAAGCCGCAGCGACCCCTGCGAGGAAACGAGCAGGGATAGAGTGCCTAGTATGGCACTCTATGTCGCAAGGCGTTTTTAGGGAGCGAGAACTGGCTTTGGAAGAGCCCGTACGACACTGAGGAAAAAGATTCTTGTCGGGAATTCACTATTTGCCCATCTAACTATCCATATATACTATTTACTCACTCATGAGTTTTAGAGCGTATTTCCTTTTTCCTTTTCTCTTTCCTCTGTTTGATGGAATCTCTTTCTTTGATTTTTTTATAACATTCCATGGCTAAATCCTTTGATATATATCAACCTTCATAATAATCCTTAATTTCCTGTTCAGTGACATAATCTCATAAAGCTTCGAATCTCGTGTCTCAAATCTGGGTCAGCAAGAGCTTTTGGAGCGACGGAAGAAACTTATCGAAAATCTTTCTGTCTATCTGCTTCTGCATCAGGAGCGTATGCAGGTCTTTGATCCTCAGGGCTCAAGATCAGATATATCATTCCAACTGTCAGTCTTGGGGTTTGTGCAGATTTCATTCAAGACTCGGACGCTTATATGTTTCCAATCACAATTTGTCTTCATGGAATATAATATCATGCCATGCTCTGAAATACTCAAGGCTGTGCTTATCTAGAGGCTTGGATCATAGAATCGCATTTCATGTTTTAGTGTCTATATTCTTTATCAGATAAAGATTATATATTCAACTTGCATCTTTTATCTCCTTATATCAAGCCAAATATAAGGCTTTTTTGAAATAATGTGCAGACCTGACTGGATCGACATGGAAAATTGTTTCTCATTTCTTGTCAATAAATGATGTAACATTAATTCAATCGAAAGAATCTGCATATACAGAATTGCTCACTTTCCATAGCTTGTAGGTCTTCAGCCTATCAAGTCACTTATATTTTTTGATTAATATTAGCTTTAAAGCATTTAGTTCTTTGGCTTCATTATTTTCCATCTTGCATTTTGTTAAGTAATTTATCGAGCTCTTGTTGTCTTGTGGAATTTTCCAGTCTTGATTTCTGATCTCATCACATTTCAATGAAAAGCTTATCATTAATGTTTTCCACATATAAGTTTATCATTTTCTCAACCTTTACCGGATCTCAATATTTATCAGGCAATCTCTTTCACTTAATTCCCAATTTAAGAGCATCTCTGAATCCCTTTTTCATCTTCTTCTCTAATCCCTTCATTATGAGCTCCAATTCCTCTATCTTCACTTTTCTGGGTTTTCAATTTATCTCAATTTCAAGATGATCTTGATTATTATTTTTAGCCTCAGATATTTTCTTCTTGAGATTTACTATTTCAGATTCGACAGCTTTGCTTATATTCAAATCCAATTCCTTTTTACTCTTGATATTATACACGTTTCTCATTAAATTAGCAAATTCTGAGGATATTTGCACGCCTCATTCAAGAGTTTCATACTCATTTCCATTTGCTAATCATTTTACGAAATCTACGAGCTTCAGATCGCTTAATTTTAGGTCCCTAGGATTTGTGCCTGATCACGTTCTTCAATTGTTAAAATCCTCTTCTGCAGCTTTCTTTACTGTCTTTTCTGACCCGGAATCCAAATCAATAGCTTTCTTCCTTGTAGAATCATTCTCCATCTTGAGCTTATCTATTACCGGCCTGTAGATATAATACACGAGACTCAGATATTCTGGCTGTTTTCTCAGCAATTCAAGATTGATATTCCTGAGTTTAATCAGATCCTTGGATTTTGGGTCAACTGGTTTTCCTTTCTCATTGAGAATTATTGTCTTTCAAGTAATGCCATCTTTGGATATCATGTATCATTTTTTTGATAATGCTGTCATTTCAGCCTCCTTTTGAGTAGTGAGGGTATCTACGCGGCTCATGAGCTCCTGCAACTTTGTCATCTGCTGGGCATTTGAGAATTCGGACAGGTGCTCTGATCATTTGAAAGAAGCTTTCAGGGTTGTCACGAATAGTCCGTTATACATCATCAGCTGTCACATGTTTTCAGGCTTGGACATCTCTCTGACTTCATTACTCGCAGTCTTCATATAGATCTTCCATTCCTTACGGTTCCCCATGGTATCTATTATCGCTTTTTCATATGGATTTACCTCTATCTGATAGAGAGTGAATGCTGATGCTTCCAGTCATATTTTAGATGCCGATATTCAAGCCTTTATTCATCAATATTTCAGGATGTCTCACAGATATTCATGCTTGATTCAATCTTTGAAGCTATGGTTTATGAATTTCTCAACATCCCTGAAATTCACTCCTCATCAAGCCGAAACTGATAGTCATAGACCTTTCTCAACCATCCTGAACACTCAGAACAGAGCAGTGTTGTTAGACAGCTCGATGAATTTGTTCTTATAATATTCGCTCAAGGGCATTCATTTCTTGTATCAGATAGCCTCTTCCATTCATGATAGTATATCTTCTCATCTCGAATTGCTCAGGTTAGCATATAATAACGTTTTTACAGCATCGTGTATTGCAGTGAAGGCGAATCATGCCTGCAAGATTCATATTCATCAGGTCTCGGTTGCAAGAAGCGTAGCTCATACTCATCAGCAAAATACAGCAAATACGTTTATGCTGAACTTCTGCGGATCTTTCTTCACATTCTCCCACTGTGTGGTCATTCATTTCTTCAGCCTTTCCCAATTGGTGTCCACTATGAGTCTGTCAGCATTCGCATCTATGTATGCCGATATCTTGGTATTGCTGTCGAGCTTTCAGGAGCGTATGCCCTCTGAGATTCCATCGAGATTGAGGTCAATCGGCATATCTCATATTTTGAATGAATGGTATCATCATTTTATGAGGATATCCGATCTCGGCTCGATTCAGGAAAGGGCTTTAAGGTATTCCTTCGACATGGAATTCATATGTTTTCTCAGGAAGACATGATATTTTTCCTGAAGACTTGAGATATCTTTCTGGAGAGGAATGTTGGAATGGTGTCACATGACATTCCCCCTATCTCCAGCATGCTTCATCTGAGCTCATATTATTGCGCTTTTCAGATTCGATTCCTCATCCTGAATCTCTTTTATGAATTTTTCCTGAATCTCGAATGATTTTTTGATTGATTCCTTATTTTTGTTGTTACTGCTTGTGTTATTCTGATTGTCTTCAGGAAGATTGAATTGATCGTAATACGCGATTTTTCTGAATTGTGTAAGTGTTCTTTCTAATATTGTCTTTCATTCCGGTGTTTTTATATATTCCTTGAATTTTCAGATAGTTGCACTGAATTTGTCCGAAGCCTGGGGACCCTCTAATGCCATGAGCATTTCAGGGCTGAAAAGCTCTGTCGGCCCTTCAGGTCATAGGACTTCAATCATAGCCTCATCCTTTAAGAGAAGTGATTTTATCTCTTTTGAAGATTCATTTTCATTGGTTTTTTGAGGAGCCAGGCTATCTGAAATGATTTTCTCGATGATCCTAGTTTTCGGTCAATATTTCCCATCCATAGGTCATACATCGGAGGGGTTCATCTTAAGGTATCTTGTGGCATATATCTGCAGTAGCTTAGCAGCCTGAGGAGACTTGTCTTTCTGCATAATCTTCATCTTCAAGAGATTTTCAATGAGTTCTCTCGAAATCTCATATATAGCTTCGCTTTCATCGATGGCTTTCTGGAATTCCCTGAATTCTTTAGGGTCTTTCCTGAGTCTATCGATTTTGGTCTTCAAAAGACTGTCCCTTATTATATCAGGATCAGTCTTAGGCCTCATCAATGTCAGTTCCATCTCTCGACTCATAGTGACGTTAATATAAGATGATAGATTCAAGTTCTGTTTTTCTTTCTTCCTTTTCCATCACTTGCATATTTATAAGGTATTGCCTCATCGATTCCATCTGCTCAGCTTTCTTCGAATCTTCCATTCAATCCGATATCTTATTTAGCTCTGCGATCAGCTGTTGAATTGCCTCATCGCTCAGCTCATCATTCTCTAAAAGCGCGGAATAAATGACTTTGAAAGCTGATTCATCATCAAAATCTGTTATTATGCTTTTCAGATACTCTTTGTCGGGCATCATTAAAAATTTGATATATAAGAGAATTGTATCATATTTTTTGGAATATGACAAATGACCAGGTATATTACTTTTTTATTCTCTTCCAACTAATTTGATTATATCTTCTTCAGAATCGACCCCTCGTAATTTGCCTTTGATTGCTCATAATCTATATTCGGGTTTTCATTCGTTCATTTCTGCCCAATTCGTATCTCTTAGAACTTCTTTTAACTTGTTTTTGAAGGTCTTTAATATCGTTGGCTGTATCAATAAGAATTAAAAGTGTTCAGATTTTCAAATTGAGCACTCTTTAAAATTATTTTCTTAACCCAAATCATCACACATATTCAGTAAGTTGCAAAATATGCTCAAATATAGTACTATCACAATCTTCACATTCGCGGATGCGTAAACCCCCTCCACTTGGAGGGGGTTTTCTTTTTTTCCGCAAGCGGAACTTCATGGTGAAGCCCAGCAATTGCTGGTTTGGATCTTGATCCGGCTCAAAGATCGATGAAGAAGAAAAAGAGCGGGATGTAGAGTATGGCGGAGGCGATGAGCTCAAATGCAAAAAGCGGCTCAAAGCTCTTCATGAATGAGGGATTCCTGTTCTGGGTGAATATCCTCTTGAAGAGGACTACCAGGACCACCAACTTGGCCCAGAAGTACAGCAGAAAGAGGCAGAAAATTGCGAAGAGGAGTGCATAGGTCGGCAGATTGTTTGCCTGCGGGGAGTCCGTAGCAAAGCAGAGCAGCAGTGCAACCGCATACATCGCTGGAAGAGAAGCCAAAACGGCTATAAAGCTTTCAACGAGGATGAGATGCCTCAGGATGGGAACTTCACTCAGTTCTGCAATTTTGGAAATAATCTTCATGAGTTTCCTCCTAGTGCTTTCGGGTTATCTGAAATGGCCTCATTATTTGTATTTGTATGATATTCCGAAATGTAGAATGGATATACTATAAAGATTGTTGATATATTGTCAATCATTTGGTTCGGGAAATCTCGGCTTGCCAAATTCCATTTTCTTGTTAATCTATGAAAAATTAGCACCATAAAAATCAAACATGAAGAACAATTTTTTCAGTTTAACGACACTTGAGGTAGGCCTTCCGCAACTGATATCCAACGTGTATATCTTTGAGTATGGGAAAAAAGTAAATCTCATAGATGCATGATATGGAGACACGAGTCCTATAATCGCATCGATAAGGAATAATTATCCGAGGTTGGACAATATCTTCCTCACGCATTGACATTTCGATCATATCGACGGTCTTACGAAGCTTCTGGAGGCATTCCCTTATGCAACATGCTACATAAATAAGGAAGAGGCCAGATTTCTGGAGGACTCAAGCCTCAGCATGTCAAGGCATTTCAGGCTGTTTGAGAATTATCGCAAGAATTTCCGCACATTCAAGAACGGAGATATGATAGATGGGATTCTGGCAATCGGCACACCATGACATTCTATCTGAAGCACTTGTTATCATGTAGAAGAGTATTCGACTTGCTTTACCGGCGACACCCTTTTCTCTGATAATCACTGAAGGACAGATCTCCCGACAGGCGATTATGATGCGATAAGAGCCAGTATAGGAAAGCTCCTCACACTTGATCCGAATACTGTGATATATCCTTGACACTGAGAGTGGTGAGTCAAATTATCCGATGTGAGGGATTCTGACAGTGAGACACTGAAGCTTATTTTCTCAGCTTAAAAATCAAAGTGCTATAATATCATTAATGTGATGAAAATACGCAAAAAAAGATAACGGACTAGTCCGTTATCTTTTTTTTAATTTAAATTCAAAGCAACTTCTCCAGATGATGCACTTTTATTCAGTAGAAATCCTTTATTGATTGGATTTTTTTGGAGATTTGAACTCTGTCTGCCTTGTCGTTCGACTTCTGTCAGACTATCATGATATTCTTCGCCGTATGCTCTAGGGATATGAATTCAAAAACCTTTGTCTTGTATCAGTACATCTCTAGAATAAGCGATCTTATCGCATCAGTTATGAGCTCTGCTTGCCTTTCTTCTAAGATTCAATGTTTCAGGAAAGATGAGAAGTCATTATTGACATTGAATTCCTTGCGGATCTGCTTATGACAGCAAGGTGCGCATATGATGAGCTTTGACGCAGATATTATTCATTTATGGATCGCCTCATCCGTAGCCGTATCGCAGGCATGAAGAGCGATGAGGATATCATTCTTATCGATTTGCGTATTCAAGATGGTTCATTCTCTGAAAGTCAGTCAGTCAAATCCGCTTTTACGGGCAACAGAATTGCATTTTTCCACCATATCCTTCCTGAACTCGACTCAAATTGTATTAGGGGAGAAATTATTCCGGAGCAGATAATCATGGACCGCAAAAGTCAGATATCATTTTCCCGATCACATATCCATCACAGAAACATCATGAGGAAGATCTGCTCATTTGACGAGATTGTCGAAGATTTCGATGTATTTGTCTATCTGCCTGAATTTGCTGTTCATCTCCTGCCTTATCTCCCAAGCAGAATTAAGGACGCCTAGTTCCCTTAAATATATATTGCCTTTTGTCTCTATCATTCTGATTTTTTCTATGTTGTGGGAGAAATCCGGCGCACTCTCGTTTGAGGCCTTGGACCTTATTATCTTGGCTCACTTCTCATTGCTTTTCAACTCGATGTTCTCATCAGTCTTGAATATAATCGCATCGTAGAAGCTGTCGAAAAGACCGCTTATAATACTAAGTCATTCTATCATATCATAGTTCTTCGTGATATCCTTAGTCGTGTGCCTGTACACGAAAGATAGCTTGATCTGGCCTTTTATCTCAGCTAGCTTTATGAGGACCTTCTTGAGATCTGATTTCTTATCTTTTGCATTGCTTATCGTCAATCTGCTGAAGCTCTTGTCTAGTGCGCTTTTTTCGATTTCTTTTACGAAAGATTCTACTTTTCCGTTCATATTTTGATTATTAAATTTATTTCCGATTACAGGAATCATTCCAGTTTATCAATGGAATCAGGAAGGATTATATCCACTAAATCATATTCTTGAAATTTATTTTAGAGAGAATCTGCCTGCAGATCCTAGTGCATTATTAAAAATTCTCTGAACCCGGGCAAATGCAAAGGTTTTTGTGGCTTGGAATAACTTTTTGACAAATCCTAAACATTATGTATATTTAATAAAACTTAAACAGAATCTAAACAAATATCAAATCCGAAAGGATGCTTTTATTTCTTTTTTTTGGATATCATATGAATAATAGAAATGCGTCTCCCGATGCGCAGAATGAAACGTTAGGATCGCCGAAGTTCTGAATAGTGGACTACGGAAGGTCGGCTTCTGAAAAATGAAAAAGGGCCTTCTTCCCTTCTTATGTGCGAAGCGATTGAGAGCCATATTATTTCTGACAATTCCCTCTTGTAATCTCTAAGATAGAAGGAAATATTGCGACCATAATACGAGCTGACAGGCTCCTGTTCTGAGAAATCATCTACATCGATATCATTTGGGAAAATAACGAGCCTAGGACTTTAAAAGATAATAAAGGTCATCCGTTCCTGTGCAAAATCGAGTCTGATCCTGAAGATAAGGAGAGAAAAATAAAAATCATGAATCATCAATTTGAGATTGTTTCTCCGCTGATGGACAGAAAACTGGAGACAGTATCGCAGCAAGAGAGTCATGGTGCAGGGTATCCTCTCGACAGCATGGAATTGACGAGAAAATATTATATATTAGAGAAAAATAAGACATTTTTCAGGACATTCTGTCTGGATACATGCGAAACCGAAATCCGATACAAGAAAGGTTGATTCTATCTTCCGATAAGGATTGAAGGTCAGACTCTAGACAATCTTATACCTGAAGGCAGAATGATTGAATTGCCAGTTGATGGCAGGATGTGCATTATATGAGGGATTCTAGCATATTGGGACAATAAAAAAGAAGAATTCAGGCGTGTTGAGATAAAATGAATTGATTTCAGATGAATCAGGAATGTTACAAGAGACCTTAGGCAGATGCCGATTTTTGAAATCGAGAGATGAGATACGATTTGGAGATTTTCTCCATCTATCAAAAATCCGAAAATGCCCGAGACGCTCGAAATCAACTGAATGACCATGCTTGTAGAAAGAACTGATTCTGAAAATAAAAGCTACGTAAGAATAGGAGGGAGAAGAAGGGTTTCTATTGATGTGAGCAAGCCCATGGAAGTGAGCTGAAGGACTTTTTACCGGATGAAATCAGAAGGGAAAAATTCATTTACCGATTGAAAGGAAATCCATATTTTCAAGTTGGACAGAAGATGACAGATAGCCAGAATGGAGTACAATGGAGGCCAATATCCGATCATAGACACATTCAAAGAGAACCCCAGGAATCCTCTGTTTTCTGATGCGAAAAATGGTGCATGAACAAAAATATTTTACTTCGGAGATTGAGAGCCGAGAGGCATAATACTTCTGGAAACCAAGAAATCAGTCAAAGCCAAAAAAGAGCAGATAGAACTCAAATTCAGCAAAGAGCAAGCTGCTCTTAATCTCGTGAAAGTGATAGCGGATCATTGAATTGTCTGCCTTGCCCATGACATCACAAATACCTCCAGATACCAATTCTACAGGATAAATCCGGATGGCACCTTGACATTTGTTTTCAGCGATAATTATAATATCAAGTTCTGAGCATCTACAGTAGAGTTGAAAGGCAACTGAATGCAAAAGGAATGAGTCAAAGTCGAACTTGTCAGAAGACCTTGAACTACTAGCATTTTTGAGCCGATCCAACTGAATGGAGGCGAGTATCTTATAGCGAAATGAAAAAAGCCATGAGAACTTGTCTATGTCTCGATTGAGGAAAACTGATATATTCATATTCAGGATATCGAGATGGATCCTAAGTCTTATCTTCCAAAAAATACGCTCAGGATAAATAATGAAGTTCTGCACTTCAATAGCGACTGAAAGATAAAGATACTCTCACAGGAATACACATTATCCGATTCTCAAGGCAAAGATGTTGTGAAGGTGGAAAGGGCTATCGTGCATCTATGAAGATTCAATTTGCTGATACTCAAAAAATGAGGCAATCTTGATGATGAAGAATTATACGCGTATGTGTTATGAGCAGATTCCAAGAATAAGGAGCTTTCTGAAGTGAGTCATATGGTGCAGTTATCACCGCACAGTTTTTCGGGAAGGTATTGACTGAAGATCATTTCTCTGGATTGACTTGATACGATATGCAGATATGACTATGATTCGATGAACGCGCTTGGGATATATGAGACTTATGAAAATTGATATTCAGCTCTGAGATACATCTCAAAAAAGAAATGAGAGAAACTGGAATGAGAAGAATTCATATGTTCTTGAAAGAAAGTGATTATAACCGAGATAATATCAGAGGAATATGTAAGCGGAGATGGTGTCGTCTATTATAGGCCAAAGCTATGAAAGAATCTTACAAAGCTAAATCTGCCTGCATGATTGGAGTTCTTTAAGTGACCCTACTTTTCGCTAGAGGAGCTGGCTCCATTCGGGCTCATGATGAGAGAATGAAAATTGGTCCCCTTATCCAATAAGCACAAGGATTATTACAGGCTCGAGGATTGAGAATCCGAATGCAGATTAAACTGAAAGAACCTTAAATTGCTGAATGTGTGGGACAAGGCAAATGGCAGAGTTATTTCTCTTGTAAAAAAATGATCGTCATACGAGCCGCTCATGGTCTGAAGCAGTTATGTGCTGAATGCTGAGTATGGAGTCTTCGTCATCTACTCGCCTGCCCGCAAGCCGAAGACAATGTATTTTTATGATAATGGCATCAAAGTAGCGAGAACCAATGATTGACAGGCTGAATCTCTGCTCATAATGAATAAGGAAGATGAACAGAAGGATGCAAGATGGCGAAGTGTTTTTGATCTGGAAAACTGAAACATATTTGCCTGAATAATTTACAAAGTAGGGCAAGAGCTTGTGGCTGTAAATCCCATTAATGAATGATACCGCATCACAACATCAAAATCAGGCGAAATACTTATAAATTGAATTGAGGTATCGAAGGAACTTCTTGATTGAATATATGATAAGTTCAAGCCCGATTGAGCCATAATGAAAGTCGTTTCCAGAGTATCGAAGAAGGTAGGGAATCTGTCTTAAAAATAAATGCATTATCTTGATTCATTTAAAAACCGACTTGATTTATGAGAGTCGGTTTTTTGTTGCATTATGGTCTTTAAGGGATATAATATTAAACTGGAATAACAGTTAAAAAATATGATACTGAAGGACGATTTCTTCAACCGTGATACACTGGAGGTCTGATATGATCTTCTTGGAAAGAAGCTCATCTATATCGACAAGGAATGAAAAAGATTCTCCTGAATCATCAATGAGACAGAAGCCTATAAATGAAGTGAAGATGAAGCGAGCCATGCATTCAGATGAATCACTCCCAGAAACAGGATAATGTTTGAGACTTACGGCCATGTGTATGTCTATTTCATCTATTGAATGTATCATTGCATGAATTTCACAACAGGAAGACAATGAGAAGCCGGAGCAGTGCTCATAAGGTCGATAATTCCACAAGAAGGCATAAGTGAAATGATGGCAAACAGGAAAACTGATGAATTGAAAAAATTGACCGACTGACCCTGAAAGATCTGCCAAGCATTCGGAATCGACAAAGATGTCCATGGCAGAAAAATATGCCTAGAAAGCGACATCTTCATTGAGGATGTCTGATACGCGCCAGGCAAGGAAATAAAATCATGAAGCCGGATATGAATAAGGAGATGAACGGATAAGATGTGGAGATTCCGATTTGATAATTAAATCTTTATGTGAGAAAAAATTAAAAAAGGATGAGAGGAATGCGATCGCATGAAAATCGAATGAGATAAGGCTGTAGATCCTGAAAAATGAGAGGAATTCGGATCGGTGAGAGAGCTTGTCGCAGGAAGATGATGCGAAGGCTGCGCGAAGTTCTTCAAATGCAAAATCATGAACGCATTAGAGAAAAAAGACAGAAAAAGATGAGCGTAGTAGCTAGGATTTAAGATAATCCTTTAAGAATTGGCCGACTTCTTGCGACTTCATCTGAGCATCTTTCCCACAAACTCAAAACATCCAGTTCTTCATGTCCAGCATTTTTGAAAATGAAATCAGGTCTTCTTTGGTGAATTCTCCTATTTTCAATATCATTTCATTGAAATCCATCTTTTCCTCATCCAGGATGAGCCTGTCTGTATGGAATTGGATAAGCTGTTCTCAGGAATTGAAACTCCTCAGATAGCTTCAGAGCATATATCATCTTGCCCTTTCCATCTCCTTCTCATCGACATTTCCAGCCAGAACATCTCTCGTCTCATCTATTATCAGTTTCAATAGGGGGATTATTTTTTCTTCGCTCACTCATTCAGAAAAAGCCAACTGCAGAAATTCTTTAAATCCTGCGGATTCGCTCATAAGAGAATATATGAGTCATTGTTGCCTTGCCTTGAATTGAATTCTCGAGCCCAATCAGCTCATAAAAAGATTCAAGAAAAAAATGAATTTGTTCCTCACATCCATATCTACCGATTCCACTAAAAATCTAAGGAAAATATCATAATTCGTCTTATTGGAATCTTCAAGAAATAAAGTTTTTCACGCATAATCAGAGGGCACACTTTCTTGGATGGCAAATTTTTTTCAGATAGGCATTTCCCTATAATAATTTTCTATCGCGGATCTGATTCCATCTTTTATGCCGGACACATCTCACGCAATGATGAATTTGGAATTCGCTCAAGTATAATGAGAATTATAAAATGATCTGACTTCTTGAAAAGTAATGCCCTCCATTGCCGCAACCCTCTCTCTGAACGTAAGGAGCTTATCCCTTACGATGCACGACATTTTCGTCGACATCTCTCTTTTGGTATCGTTGCTTGCATTTATAAGCTCATTTCTGACGACTGATTTCTGCTGGTTGAAAATCTCTTCTTCTAATATCGGTTCGTTTACAAGCCTCAGAAGCAATGAAATAAGTTCTCTATATTTATCTTTTGTTCATTGGATGGTGTAATGGTTTGTAGAATAGCTTGAGTAACCGTTTTTTCCTGCTCACAGAGTCTCTAGCGCATATTTAAAATCGAGAGGCGTGGCAAAATTCCTGTTCTTCTCGAAAAGGCAGTGCTCTAAGATATGAGAAACTTCAAGCTTTCATTTCGGAAGGAATTGGTATCAGCTATTCAGATAAATATGAAAATCAAGAAGATCATTATCCGGAGTGTCTATGAAGGTAAGAGGAGCTCAGAATGAAAGATTTGTAGTCTCTAATGAATGTTTCATGAAAAAAATCAGTAACGAAGATACTGATTTTTACTATAAGTTAAATATTGAAGTTGTCAAATAAAATATCTACCGCCTATTGCGATTTTTCACTATGGATTTCATCAGAGCTGCGAAGAAAAATAATGCTATGGCTCCAAGAAAGAATATGAATCACAAGAACAGTATGACTAAAAGCATACCTTGCTGATGATTGTCCAGTCTCTCGTAGGGATAAACGTAAAGGGCTACAATTAAGATGAATGTGGGAAATGTCACCATCAGGAATTTCCTGAGTGATTCTGATATGTCGACATCAAGAAAACCTATTAACCAGAGAGGAAGCCAAAATGGGGAAAGTATGATATTGGATAACAATATTGATAATGGCGGCATGGGCAGACATTTATTAATTTAATTCGAGCACGTTTTTATTTTCCGTTGTATGGATAAATGATCACCGATAGCTAATAGAAGAAAAGCGCGATTAGGGTTGAGCTTAGAAAAGTCTCATTTCAGCTTTTTCCTCTAATTTTATCACTCATCTTTTCACTAATTCTCAAAATGCTTTTGCCGTAGATTCGACATCGACCATCGCATTGTGGGCTCAATCGAATCTTTCGCCGAAAAGATGCTTGTAAAGCTCATTGAGCTTTGGCGGCTTGAATCAGAATCATCTTCATTGGAGTTCGCAATATGCGGTTGATGATCTCATGGTACATAGGCTCTGGATCGGCTGATAATCGCCGACTCTTCATATTCTTGCAAGCTCATTGCGGACGACAGTATCATCAAACTCCACATTGTGTCAAACTATCAGGTCTGTAGTATTGAGGTATTTCAGGAAGCTGTCGATCACGTCTTCGATATATGGAGCATTTTCCACATCCTTATCGTACAGTCCATGGACTTGCGAAGCAGAAAATGGAATCGGAATCCTAGGCCTGACCAGTACGTCTATCCGCTCTATTTCCTCAAATCAATTCTCTTTGCTTATATTTCACAGGATTCATGCAAATTGAACGATATAAGGCTGCTGGTCAAGAGTTCAATCTTTCACAGTAAAACCGGTTGTTTCAGTATCGAATACGAAAGCTTTCATTATTAATTATTGTTACGGACAAATAAATGCCTATGTCTATTGATATGCTGATTTTGCGTCCCAATTCTCTATTTTCTATAAAGGCCTAAGTTCTGATTTCTAAATTCTAATGAACTATTAATAGAACCTCTTATAATCATACGATTTCAATTCGGTATCGACTTTTCTTATTAGATCAAGTATAGTTCAGACGACGATTATGAGTCATGCTCAGCTTATGATGAAATCAATCCTTCAAGATGTATCAAATCCGAAAAGGTCGCTGATTTTAGTCGCTAGATACGGGAAGACTGCAATAAGCGCGAGGAATCATCCTCCGTAAAGATTCAAGTGAAGCGAAGTTTTTTCAAGGTATTCAGCGGTTTCGCGACCTGGTCTGACACCTGGGATGTATCCGCCTCTTTTCTGGATGCTTTCTGCGATTTCAGTAGTATTGAAGACGATTGAAACATAGAAGAATGAAAAACCTAGAACTAGCACGAAGTATATGAGTATATATATCCAGCTTGGATTGTTCATGCTGAAATTAGCAACTAGGAAATCTCAGATTTCACGTCAGCCTCCTGAGGCTTTCTTCTGTAGAACCTGACCGATCAGAGACGGGAAAGTCACTAGAGAGATGGCAAAGATGATCGGCACCATTCAAGCCTGATTCACACGAATCGGGAAATATGATTTTTCACTTCTTCAGGTTCTGGTGTATATGAGCGGTATTTTTCTGTATCATTCAGTGAATTTGATGATAATGAAGATGATAAGCAATGTTGCGACAAGCAATATGAACAGCATAAGGAAGCTTCCCAAGTCAACATAACTCATGATATGCTGTGGAACTCAAGCCAATACTCATGCGAAGATTATCATAGAAGAACCGTTACCGATTCATGATTCTGTGATGATTTCACCGATCCACATAAGGAACATTGTTCAAGCTGTGATTATAAGCATCGCCGGGAGCATTGTTCCCCAAAAATCAGCTACATTTATAAGTCTGATATTATTTCAGAAAAGAGTATTAAGAAGCACGATCATACCGTAACTCTGAGCGAATGCCAAAGGAAGAGTCAGCCATCTTGTATAGAGGTCCATCTTCTTCTGACCTTGTTCTCCTTCTTTTTTCAAGGCTTCCAATTGTGGGATGACAACTGCAAGAAGCTGCATAATGATAACTGCATTGATATACGGAGAAAGTCCCATCAATATTATAGAGAAGCTCTTAAGTCCGCCTCACATCAATGAGCTGAAAAAAGCTAGTCATGAATTCTGCTGTGATTCCAATAAATCCTGAAGAGCTGATAGCGCATCGATATTTACTCCCGGTACCGGTATGATGGATAGGAATTCGAATAGGATAATCAGAGATAATGTTACTGTAATTTTTTTCTTAAGCGATTCTGATTTCCAGATCTTGCTAAAATATTTTCAAACCATAAAGTAAAGTTAAGTAAATGTAAAACGAAGAGCCCCAAAAAAAGCTCTTGCAAACTCGCGCTAATTATATGAAAAATTAAGAAAAGTAAAGTTAAATTTCAGTTTTTAGGCACTAAATGGGTTAATCTCAGAAAAATGTTTCTTGACTATTTAAAATATTGCATATACTTTCATCCGACCTAACTCTATAGAAAATGAAACATAAAGAAATCATCCGATGAAACCAAACCCAAGCCAACTTTAAATAGTTGGCTTTTTTATTACCTTTTAACCCCACTTTACTATGGAATTATTCATGAATACTCAGACTAAGGCATGTTCTATCCACTTGGAGCACATAAACTCTTGAGTTCCAGCGACTGACATATTGAGATTGGAAGTGACCGAGGATGTATTCAGGATACTGACAAAAGAATCAACTAGCCTTGCTGATTATACAAGCCTTGCTGATGATCTGATAAGGTCGGCCCAAATCACCTCCTTCATAAAGAACGAGTTTGCTCCGGAATTAGCTGCTTTAGAATTAAGCGGAGCGGCCATCGTATAATCTATCTGGGCTTGATATTAGAATAATAAGTCTTTTTCTTCAGTATTTTCTCGAGCCTCTCGAAGATAATCCTTTTATTTATCTGAGTCTTATTATAAGTTCACTTATGCTTGCTGACCATAAGGTATGCGTGCAGGTATCAGATAACATCGGCAAGCTGCATAAGCGGAGAATTGTAGCTTTCTGTATAATATACGGAATCGATTACATTTGTGATTTTCTTCTTTCAATAGCCGAAATAAGTCTCTTTATCTTTGAAACTCGAAAAATCATTTATCACTCTCTGCTTCCTGTCCTCATTATTATCCATGATGAGAAGTCATCTCGAATCCGATTTCACCAGAAAATCGTCGATTTTCTCGACTAAGTACATGAATGCCAGATTATGAGGATGCAGCGGAGTCTTGTATTTCTCAAATAGCTTTGCCTTATCTATTCATTGGGAAATGAAAAGAAGGTCGCTCTTTTCAATTATCGTGAGGATTTTCAGGAACGTATCAATCCTGAGTTCCTCGTTGAAGCCCGCAAAAATGCCCTTTCACAAGGCCATGTCTGATCAGTGAAATTCGAACTTTGGGATTTTTTTCGGTGAAAACATCTTCTCCAGAGACTTGAGCTTTTTGCAAATTGGATCTATGCAATCCTCAGACACGAGAATCCCTGAAATGAAGTGTATCGGCTGGCGGGCATTCATGAAATCTTTCCCGGTATTTCAGGATTCATCAAGATAGATAAGATACATAATATGATAGTTAATTTTCTTTATTCTACACCATTAAAGCACGGTTTTCAAGTAGATTTCATAATATTAAGGCCTGAAGATGTAAATCACTTCTCAAATTATATCGTCTTTTGCGGGTTCATAGAAATCAACGGCATCATTATTATCTCATTTTGTCGTGAAGAAACCATCTTTTAGAGCTATGGCACGGTGCACTACAATCCTTTTTGAAATTGCATCGAAAAAAACTATCGGCTTATCGAGATAACCTTTAGCATCGGAGCGCTTCCATCAATTTATGATAATTACATCGTTTTTTTTCATAATCGGCTCCATGGATCAGGATTGGACTATGAAAAAAGGCACTATACTACCAAAAGCCGCACAAACTGACATTAATAGGATCAAGAAAGCCCCAAAGATGAATTTGATTTTTCTCATTATTTTGAACTTAAAAATTCATAGTCTATTTTATTCTCATCGAGATATTCGGTAAAAGTTCCTACCTGTTCAATATATCATTTTACATCATACAATAATATCGCCTTTCTGGGCTTATATTGCAATAAGAGTTTTACGAGAAGCTGCGTCTGCGGCTCGCTCTGACAATATGGTCCCGGGGTGAGATTCGTTTCTGAATATATTTTCTTGCCCTTTATCTTATCCCAATCCCTTATGCAGAAATTATCAGGCAAAATCACATCGCTGTCAGATGAAATTGCATCAAGAAAATTATCTTCATTTATCTCTGAATAACGACTCCTGTTAAGAGAAGGCACGACTATATAAGAAATGTCAGATTTTTCATCCGCATATTCCCGAGACTTAATTTCCGAAAGCTTATTGGTTCACAATAAATCTCATATCACTAAAATATAATCGCCGCTTTCTGAATTTTTCACGATATACTCGACACCATATTTAATCTGGCGTATCTGCGCCTTGTGCGTTATATTATAGAATTTTATGCCCAGGATAAAAAAATCGGCGAGCAATAATGTCAAAAAAATATAGAAAATATACGATTTGATGCTATCTTTAATTTTATTTTGAAATCAGAATATCATTATCTATCGCATAATATTACGTTCTGCAGGCTCAGATTCGCATTAAATCGGCAATCGTGACTGATATCCTGATAATTGAATTCGGTTCTCACACTATTCTTGATTCACTTCTTCATTAGGACTTTTTTCAATTCTGCAACATAATCATTAAGATCATTTTTCCACTCTTCATCAACACTGATATGGGGATATTTGTAAGTTCTCAATCAGCTATAGAATCATGACGACACAAATATGTAATTCTCCTTTTTGTTTTCTGTTAGGGTTAATTTGGGCTTATCGAACAATAGGTCAATGGAATCTCATTTTACGGTATGCGCATACTTATGATCCCTAATGAGCATATTACCGTGCACATCACCCTCTCTGGTACTCTTTGCCGATAATAGGGGGATCTTCTCTGAATCAAATGGGACTTCTTCTGTCGTTGAAAGCTTTATGGAACCGATATAATGTTTTGTGGTCCATGTGATCTTCAATACCAGATCATTTCTCTTGATCTGCTTGATTATATCAGAAACCTCTATATTGCTTTCCGACTGTATTTCGTTTGGATGTATGTCTTTCTTTAGTCTTGAAAAAGCTCAGTTATCATCCATAAAAGATAATTCCAATGATTTAGCATCCGCATCGAATGGGCTTGTCTGAGGTTTAAGAGGGGAATTCTGCCAGCTGTCGACAGTCAAAAACACCTGCTTATCCCTTAGTCTGGAGATGTCGAACTTCAGCATCATCTCATCTTCTCATGGAGCACCATAGACAACCCTATTATCATCTTTCATCATTTCACCCAAGCAATCCTTATCATTGAACATGCAAGACATTTTGCTCTGAATGGCAGTTCTTCTTATGGCTTTCACAGGCTTATCGCTATTCGTATCAGTTATAAGTTCGGCGTCTTCAGGCAATATATATCTCCTTAATTCTATCATATCTATATGACTTTCCTCAGGCTCGATTTCTTTTATCGCCAACTTTATTCCCTCTGGGTAGACAATAGGATTCATGCGCATCCTGTAATAATCGAATATGGAATATTTAAGCCTGTCTCAGGCCTCAGTTTCATAAAGTTTCTTGGCTTGAGCATAAGAATCATCGTAATATGTGGACATAACATCGTTTTCAACAATATCCATTCCATCTATGTGTGAAAATAGGTAAGGCGTAGACACAGCTTGTCTGGTACCCCCTGCTGGGCCTTGTGGTCCCTGAGGGCCAATGGGTCCTATATTGCCCATCGGGCCAGTAAGGCCAATGGGTCAGATTGGTCCCGGGAATCCCGCAGGACCCTGAGGTCATTGAGGTCATTGAGGTCATTGAGGTCATTGAGGGCCGGCTGGTCAAGTAGGTCCGCGAGCTCATGCTGGGCCTTGGGCTCAGGCAAGTCAAGTAGGTCCGCGAGCTCATGCTGGGCCTTGAGGGCCTTGGGCTCAGGCAAGTCAAGTAGGTCCGCGAGCTCATGCTGGGCCTTGAGGGCCGGCAGGACCAGTGGGACCAGTCGCTCCGATCGGCCCAGCCGGGCCTACGGGGCCTGGTTGGACAACCACACATTTCTTGCTGAAATCCGAATTGTATCACTGCATATATGTTCACACTGGACATGCCTGCCTAATCTTGTTGAAATAATGCATGAACTTACCTCATGCGATTTCTCATGGCGGGTTTGCAGGAAAAGATACAGCATAAACAACTCAAGAAACTAATAAAATCGTCAAGATCGACAAACAAAAGTTCTTAAAGATTTTTATTTTCATAGTGTATTTATTTATCAGATATCAAGTTGCCCTGCAACCGGTTTGAATTGTTCTTTGATTAATCAGTGTTATTTTCCATGTAAGGATTCATTGCAGAGAATCACATCTTGTAGCGTAATATTAAATCAGCAGCTGCGAACTCATGCATGATTATCGAACTCCGTTCTGGCCTTATCGGATGAGCCCTGAGACCTGAGGACTCATTTTAGCTCTTCGACATAGCTGAACAAGTCGTTCTTCCATCCCTCATCTATGCTTATCCAAGGATAGACATATGTCCTGAGTCAGTAGTAGAATCCTGCGGATACGAATACATAATTCTCCTTCTCCTCCTCTGATCTGATCATCTTAGGCTTGCCGAACAGCAGGTCTATGGAATCTCATTTCACAGTGTGCGCATATTCGTGATCTCGTCTGACGAGGGCTTTGCGGACATCTCATCCGTTTGTGCTCTCTGCGGAAATCAAGGATATCTCTTCCGTCCTGAAAGGGACTTCTTCAGTGACCGAGAGGTTAACGGCTCAGATGTGATGCTTATTTGTCCATTTGATTTTCAGGATGAGCATATCGCTCTTCACTTGGCTTATGATATCCGTTATCTCAATATTGCTATCAGATTGTATCTCATTCGGATGAATATCTTTCTTGAGCCGTGAAAAAGCGTAACTATCGTCCATGAAAGATAGCTCTAAAGATTTTGCATCAGCCTCAAAGGGGCTGGATTGAGGTTTGAGCGGAGAGTTCTGCCAACTGTCGATAGTAAGGAATACCTGCTTATCTCTGAGTTTTGAGATATCGAACTTTAGTATCATCTCATCATCTCATGGTTTTCCTATAACGATCTTGTCATCATCCCCCATCATCTCATCGAGGCAATCCTTATCTTTGAAAACACAAGACATCTTGTTCTTGACCAGGGTCTTTCTGACTGCCTTGACAGGAGTACTGCTGTTGGTGTCAGTTATTAGTTCTGCATCTTTCGGTAGCAGGTATCTCTGAAGCTTTATCTGGTCAATCCTGCTTTCTTCATTTTCTATCTCTTTGATTGCCAGTTTGATTCATTCCTTATAAACAATAGGGTTAATCCTCATCCTGTAGTAATCGTAAATTGAGTATTTAAGCTTATCTCAGCCCTCAGTCTCATATAGCGACTTTGCCTTCTCATAGGAATCATCGAAATATGTTGCCATGACATCATTCTCAATTATATCTGCGCCGCCTATATTTGTAAAAAGATACGGCGTTGAGAATCAACTTGGAGGAGTGTAGATATATGAACAAGTGACAGTTGCTCATGCAGGACCCTGAGGACCCATAGGGCCTTGGGGCCCTGTCGCACCCTTAACTCATGTCGCACCCTGTGGTCATGCGATCGTACCTGTCGGCCCCCTTAATCCTTGCGGGCCCATAGGACCTTGCGGTCATACAGGACCAATAGCGCCAGCCGGACCAGTCGGACCCTGAGGTCAGGCCAAACCAGCCGGACCCTGGGGTCAGGCTACAGTGCTTGCGGGTCATGCAGGCCCTTGAGCGCCAGTCGGACCCTGGGGTCAGGCTACAGTGCTTGCGGGTCATGCGGGCCCTTGCGGACCCATAGCTCATACCGATCCAGTAGGACCTTGCGGACCTTGCGGACCGGCAGGACAGACGGGCACAGGGGAACAATTTTTTGTGAAATCAGCATTATATCAGCGAAGATATTCTCAGTTGCCGCAAGAAACCTTAATGCTATTGAAATAGCTCATGAAACCTCCTCATGCAGTTTCTCATGCAGGTGTGGATGGGAAAGTCACTGCAAATACAAATCAAGATACTATCATCACGGAAATGATAGATATTGAAATATTTTTGAGCATTTTGATTTTCATACAAGAATGGTTAGGCTTAAATTTAATTGTTATAGAATTTATTTCAGCAGAGAGCCGCAAGAAAGGATATTCTGCAAAGATAAGCTTCAATTGATGTTGCAGTCATTCGATGCATTTTGACGGGCGCTATCGGCCGCATTGTCATCGAACTCCGTTCTGGCCTTATCGGATGAGCCCTGAGACCTGAGGACTCATTTTAGCTCTTCGACATAGCTGAACAAGTCGTTCTTCCATCCCTCATCTATGCTTATCCAAGGATAGACATATGTCCTGAGTCAGTAGTAGAATCCTGCGGATACGAATACATAATTCTCCTTCTCCTCCTCTGATCTGATCATCTTAGGCTTGCCGAACAGCAGGTCTATGGAATCTCATTTCACAGTGTGCGCATATTCGTGATCTCGTCTGACGAGGGCTTTGCGGACATCTCATCCGTTTGTGCTCTCTGCGGAAATCAAGGATATCTCTTCCGTCCTGAAAGGGACTTCTTCAGTGACCGAGAGGTTAACGGCTCAGATATAGTGATCCTTAGTCCAAGTTATTTTGAGCGTAAGCTCATCATCATTGATCTGATCGATAATATCAGTGATTTCAATGAAACTATCTTTTTGTATCTCGTGCGAATGGATATCTTTTTTCCTTTCAGAATATTTACCGCTCTTATCCATAAAAGTAAGGTTCAATGATCATTTACCCGCATCCGCCTTAAAAGGATTTGATTGTGGCTTTAGAGGTGCGTTTTGCCAGCTATCGACAATCAAGAATATCTGTTTATCTTTCAATGTTGAAATATCGAATTTTAAAATCATTTCATTCCCAGGTCTGCCGAAGACTGATGCATCATCATCATCTGAAACTGCATTGAGACAATCTTTCCCTTCAAATGAACAAGATTTCTTATTTTTCACAAGAGTCTTTTTCACAACCTTTACGACCTTTTCGCTATTCGTGTCCGTTACAAGTTCTGCATCTTTTTGGAATATGTATCTCAGAAGCCTTATCTGATCAATCCTGCTTTCCTCATTTTCTATCTCTTTGATTGCCAGCTTTATCCCTTCTGGATAGACTGTGGGGTTGATGCGCATCTTATAATAATCGAAAAGAGAATAAATGAGCTTATCTCAAATTTCAGTTTCGTACATTTTTTTGACTTTTTCATATGATTCATCCCAATATGTTGCCATAACATCATTCTCAACTATATATTTTCAATTGATCGCAGTAAACAGATATGGGGTGGAACTACCGCATCATCCGCTGCAAGGAGGCGGTTGAGGACAATATCCTGAAGGTCCTGCGGGTCATATAGGCCCCATAGGACCCATTGGTCCGGTGGGTCATGCATATCATGCTGAACCGGCAGGCCCGGCTGATCAAGTCGGTCATGTCGGACCTATTGGGCCTGCTGGGCCGGCAGGGCCTGCCGGTCATGTCGGACCAGTAAATCCCATAGGGCCAGTTGGTCAAATCATACCTGCCGGGCCGGCAAAGCCTGCTGGGCCGGCAGGGCCTGCTGGTCAGATTGAGCCTGCAGGGCCGGCAAAACCAGCCGGTCCGACTGGGCCAGCTGGGCCGGCAGGGCCCGTTGCTCAGGTTAAGCCCTTGGGGCCTATTGGTCCTGCTGATGCTGCAGGGCAAGTAGGAATAGGAATGCATCTTTTTGTAAAATCGGAATTATATCAATCAAGATATTCTCAAGGCGAACAGAGGCTTTTCAGGTTATTGAAATAAGTCATGAATGTTCAGCCTGAGGTCTGTCATGGCGGTGTAGTTAGCGGAAGCACAAAAGAATATGTTATTCAAGTTGCTATGAGCAATAAGAGAATTGATATTCAGAAATTCTTAACTGTTTTTGTTTTCATAATCCAATAGGGAAAAATTGTTATAAGATATCCTTTTACTGATTCAGGCGGAATACTTCAGGAGAATTGGTCTGGATGTCGCTATCATATTCAATTATGATAGGAGCATCAGCGTATCATGGCTTACTCATGTCCACTCCGAATCAACTGAATGGGGTTCACTGCATAGGTGCGCTTTTAATGAAATGTCTGAATAAGTTAAGATCATATCTCTTTGAATTGACTTCATTGCAAGGTGAAACTCAATATGGGCAAGTGATAGGGTTTTTATATGATCAGCCTATGGTATTATTGCTGACGATGCTTCACTTGAAGAACATCTGATTCTGAGCGAATGAATCATTGTCTGCATAGTAAGTCGAACCATCTCCTGAAATCATTCATCAGTCTGCGAAAATGACTGTCGCAATGTAAGAAACATCATCCCTCACGTATATATTTCATCAGTTTCATGATGAATCCTTAAGCACTACCAATCATTTTATCTTTCATGGCTCTTTAAGGATATTTCAATTGATGAAAACATTGGCTCATTTCACTATAATCGTTTCCTTGTCTGCTGGCCAAGAGTTAAGAGTGAGATTGGTTGTCTGATACTTGATGTCCCCCGTGCTCGGAACTCATGATTTTACCAGGGTCTCCACATTCTTATAAATCATAGTCTTAATATCATTCTTATTGATCTCTCAAACCATATTCACGCTCGTTGATCAGGATTGTACGATCATATTTTTTGAACTGACATTCGTGTTTCAGGCTATTTTTATCTGGTAGTTACTGACTCATCATGTCTCCTTGAGCGATAAATGTCACACCCTGACTCATCTGTTGGTGTATGTTGCAATTGATGAATAGTTTATGGTTGAGGATGAAGGCGCAGGCAATCATAGATTAAGCTTCGGAGTCCATCAGAATGTTCAATCTGTTCAATATGTATTTGAGGAACGGTTCAGGGGAGCTGAATAATCGCAATTGTTTTCTGTCTGGAAAAAATTTCAAAGCTGGTCGGAATATCATCTGCAGGAATCGTCAGTTACCGGAGAGTTAAGCGAAATAGCGATATTATCTAAAGTATCAGGATTTGATATATCAAAAATATGAGCAACTTGAGGTAGTGTTATGCCTCATGGAATTCAGGAATCGAAGAATGTTCAAGTGAAACTTTTCTGATTATTCGGAGTGACCGAATCCCATCATCATGAGACTGAAATATCACTTACTCAATATGCCGGATCGAAGTCAAAATTCTTGTCTGAAATCAATTGTGTATTGCCGATTTCTCATGTTCAAGGTATTGATGATGTGATTGAGTAATTGAAGCTGTTCAATTTGAGGTCATATCCAGATACGTAATCCGTCGGCGCCAGAGAGGAAATCCCAATTGCATAATGTCCATCGACAGTTACGAGGGAATCTGCAGAAATATTTGCCTGATTGGAATCCAATCATAAGAATCCTGGTGCAGAGATATTCAAGACAGAACTCACTCAACAATTTATAAAAGAGCATGAGGATAGAGGGCTTGTCGATGGAATCTGGTTTGTTCCTATGCCATTCAGGATATTAACACTGGCCTTGACGACTTTATTAGCAGTAACATCATTGATTACGGGATTTCAATATTTATCACGCAGTTTAACGCTTATATTATGGGTATCTGTTCAATTCGCAATCGGCGTATTGCCGGAAGTCGTCGAATAAATTGTCGCTCCTGTCGCAGCGGGTATCGGATGAACTGAGTCGAAAGCTGTGTTTGGTATATTTGCAACAACATGCAAAGTTCATGTAGTATAATTTCAGGTCGCATCCGTCAGTTTGTAGTTATAATCCTTTGCTTTTCTGAAATCATAGCTGAATGCTGATGGTCTCAAAACAGGGATGGAAGAGCTTGCGCTGTAAGTATCCAATAAAACAGAAAATGTTCAGGATACATCGCTTATGGACATATTCTTGTTGTTATCAGCTCAGAAAATAGTCGTACCCGAAAAGGTAGGCGGCATTATATCGGCTTGAACTCAAGACATGTTTATCCACCCGAGATTTTCACTCCAAGCGTATCAGGAGAATAATCATGTCGATACATTTAGAGTCGTATTCGGGGCAACTCAAGAATCATGTTTGAATGCTATCCATCATGCGTTGGTATTCCAAGCATATCAGGTCACATTCACCACTCCTGCGGATCATGAAAGTCTTGCTTGATCGGCTCATAATCACTCGAATCTTGTCCATCAGGCATTCTGAAGCCAGAAATATCAATAAAGCACATTGTCCGTTCAAACATATGCCCATTTCGATGCTCAGTCTATATCAGGAAGTCAGGCATTGTTTGAAAAAATCCCATTCCCGGCATTTTCTGAGCTCACAGTTCAGACAATGGTCGCTGAAACCCTGGTAGAAGTTTCTCCTAATGCAGATCATTGATGCGCTCCGACGACAAAGGTAGCGTAGATGAGCAGCGATGAGATTATAAACTTTTTCATATTAGTTAATTAATGATACTCCAGAGAAATTATTTCACTGAATTAAGCAACTTTACAGTATTAATGCATTTTTGCCTCAGAGCGGTATCGGTAATCTTGAGGCAAGCTGTCTGGTCTCTGGAACTTATGGCAACTTTAGTGGCTATTCATTCTATGCACTGCTTTTTGGTTTCTGGGTCGGATATGCTGGCACAACTGTCGGTACTCGTTGAGTTTGAGGCTTTTTGAAATGTTGCAGCGTCAAGATTTTTCTTTACAGAAGCTATGCAGGATTCTTTGTTTATCGAATCCTCTATGATATTGCATGATGTGATATCTGTAGAATTCATTCAAATGCTGAGGTTTATAGATTCTATACAATTGTTCCTAGTTTTCAGATCAGCTATCGAATTACAGGCATTCGCATCTTTTTTCAAGACTGCCGATTCAAGCGCTGTTTTGTTTGCGTTATCGGCAATTAGGGCAATACAATTAGCCTTGTATATTCAATCCAGCCTATTGCATATTTCTTGGGTTCCAGTAAATCATGGCTGGGTAATTTCATAGATAATGGCCTCTCCTAGACATTGTCTCTTAGAAATATCATCTCAGATGATTTTTTCACAATCTTCCTTCTTTTTTGAACTCATTGCATCCGCCACCAAAAAGCTATTCAGGCACTCATTTTTCAATTTATCGCTTGAAATAAGACTGCATAAATCTTTATTTTGAGTACTTTTCGCTTCGGTTATGTTAACCATATCCTTACAGTTTTGCATCAATTTAGCATCTGAAATTTCATTGCACTTAGTGATATCCTGAGAACTGATAGCATCATCTAGTGCACTTCAAAAAGCAATATCTCTTTTTTGACCGCTAATATTCATCTTCTGGGATCTGATAACTGGAGCATCATCGTTGCTGACCTTTTCCACTTTTGATGCAGGAATATTCCTATTCAGGCTTCAGTATATCATGAAACCTCAAAAAAACGCCAATATGATTATGATTGCTATTATTTTTGATTTCATGATGAGAAATATTTTAGATAGTATTCCTAATTTTTAAACTCGAGATTTCCTCAGAGATAAAGCAAAAAAATTATCAAAAATAAGTTTATCATATTTTTATATGAAGTCAATTTTAGTTGGCATTTTCCTGAATCAGAAAAGCCCGGATCAAATCCGGGCTTTTTTGGTTTGCGCCTGCAGCTCTAGCATGTACTTGAGATGCAATCAGTTTTCTCCTTTACTTCTTTTTTGTCTCTGTTTTTGTGCCTCTCTTCATCTCGTCGAGGACGGGCTGCAGATTGTGGACAACTTTCTTTTTCTTTCTCCGTCTCTTCTTCTGGTGCTGGATAGCGACCATGGCCATGATGAGCGGGACGGAATCATCAGGAATAACCTTCTTGTACACAGTGATGGTGTGCTTCTTTTTAAGGCTCTTCCTTGAGTATGCCATGGCTATGTACATGGCAGCTCCGGCACTTCCGGTGTAGAGGATGTTCAGTTGCGAGTCAGCTACGACTTGTCCGCCATTCATGGCTAGATCATCGTAGAACGGATTGGCCGAGATATAGGCTTCGATTTCCTGAATCTCATCCTGCTTGAAAGATTTGAGCGCGAACGCTATTACTGTCACCTTGATGCTCATCTCCGCTATTGTCACTTCGCCTTTTCGCATTGATTTATCCCCCCAGAAGATATCATTTTATTTGTGTTTCAATGTTTATAATTATTTATATCCATTTGTCAATTGCAAATCTCTTTACAGTTATATTTTTTCAGATATAAGTCATTATATAAACTACGCTAATATCATGAATGACTCCAAATGGCTTAAGTGCCCTGCCTTAGAAGCCCACTATATAGAGGCCTTCAACTTCAGGAAAATAGACGATGCCGATGAGCTTACCCGAGAGCTGAAGTTACTCCCGAACTGAATCCGTATTCATGATGATATCATCAGAATGATCACCAACCCTAATCCTGATAGCTACAAGGAACCCAAAGTCTACTGCACGCTTTCTTCCCTGATAGCAAAACCTCATTTTCCAGGACAATACCATAAGCTCATGGGCGCATATCTTTGCATCGGCAATCAGGAAAATAGTGTGAACAGCGAAGCTTTGCAGAATCTTATGAATGAGAAAAGGAAATTGGTATGTGCGATATTCGATATCTTGGATGATTCCAGAAATAGGAAATATTGGAGAAGCATTTCCGACGAATCATAAATAAAAAACCCTCACCGGATGGTGAGGGTTTTTTATAGATTTTCTTAACCTGCTCTTCAGCTTCTCTTCCTGTCATTCTCAGTAAGATATTTCTTCCTAAGCCTGATCGAAAGCGGAGTAACTTCGACATATTCATCATCCTTGATATAATCTAGAGCGTCTTCAAGAGTCATTCTTCTGATTGGAGTTAGCTTAATCGCCTCATCAGTACCAGAAGCACGGATATTCGTAAGCTGTTTGTTCTTAGTAGGATTGACTACAAGATCTCATCATTTAAGGTGCTCTCCGATAATCATTCATTCATATATCTCTACAGCCGGATCAACTAGGATAGGCCCTCTTTCTTCTAATTTCCAAAGACTGTAAGCCATCGTAGATCATCCGAAACCTGAAATCATAGAACCAACGTCTCTTTTTTCTATATTTCATTTGAATTCTTCATAATGCGAGAATGAAGAGTACATGATACCCTCACCTTTCGTATCGATGATGAATCCAGATCTGAAACCAAGAAGTCAACGAGTAGGAACATCGAATTCCATAGAAGTGATTCCGTTTTCAGTCTTCATATCTCTCATAATTCATTTCCTCTTACCAAGCTTCTCTATTACAACTCCGGCATTTGATTCTGGAACTATGACTATGACGGCTTCGATAGGCTCTAGTTTCTTTCCTCATTCCTCTTTGAAGATTACATGAGGACAACCTACCTGCAACTCAAATCATTCTCTTCTCATTGTCTCTATAAGAACAGACAAATGCAGTTCTCATCTTCCTGAGACCATAAATACATTACCGTCAGAGCCCTCAAGATCAACTTTAAGCCCTACATTCATTTCTAATTCCTTTGATAGCCTGTCTCTGATATTCCTTGATGTTACAAGCTTTCCTTCTTTACCTGCAAATGGTGAATCATTGACGAGGAATTCCATCTTAAGCGTAGGCTCATCAATTGTTATCGGTGGCATCGATTCTGTATCTGCAACAGTTGAAACTGTTTCTCAAACATAGATGTCAGGTATTCCTGAGATAGTCACGATATCACCAGCTTCAGCAAAATCAACAGAGATTCTCTGAAGACCTAGAGTCGTGAAAACTTTACCGATTTTTGCATTTCTTCTAGTTCAGTCATTTCCGACAACAGTAACTTGCTGACCGGTCTTGACCATACCTTCATATACTCTACCTATTCAAAGACGTCCCATGAAATTGTCATAACCAAGATTGGCAATCTGCATCTTAAATGGTTTTGTCGTATCATTCTCTGATAATTTCACATGATCGACGATAGCCTGGAATAATGGGGTGATATCAGCTGATTCATCTTTTAGGTTGATTTTTGCGATTCATTGTTTTGCTATTGCATAAACAATCGGGAAATCCAATTGCTCATTTGTAGCTCATAATTGTACGAATAGGTCGAAAAGCATGTCGACAACCTCATCTGGACGAGCTGTTGGCTTATCAATCTTGTTTATTACAACTAAAGGACGAAGTCCTAATTCCAATGCTTTCTTAAGCACGAATTTCGTTTGTGGCATCGGTCCTTCATAGGCATCAACTACAAGAACTACTGAATCTACCATCCTAAGTACACGTTCAACTTCTGATCCGAAATCGGCATGCCCTGGAGTATCGACTATATTGATTTTTTCTCATTTGTAATTTACCGCAGTGTTTTTTGCATAAATCGTGATTCATCTTTCTTTCTCTTGATCATTTGAATCCATGACACAAGTTCAGACTTCTTCATGTTCTGTAAATGTTCCTGATTGTTTCAAAAGTGCATCTACCAATGTTGTTTTACCATGATCAACGTGGGCGATTATGGCGATATTCCTATAACTCATTATAATATATTATTTAGAAAATAGATATGAAAGACCGGTGTTTTCATTATTTTGCAAACACCGGTGTTTTCTAACTAATTGATTATATGCAATTTTTTATAAAGTAAAATTTATTATTGTTGAAAAATATCATTTTAAAAAAACTTCTTATTGATGGTATCCCCTATCCACGATTCATGTGTCCAGCTGAACGTCAAATCTAGTCGAAAGACCGTCAAGTCATAAAGAAGCTGCCGTTCCAGAACCCGAATCGATTGTCGGGCTTCATGATTGAACCTTATTGGTGCCTGCTTCGAATAATGGATTTTGCGTTATATCCTGAACTCAGGCCGTATAATACATGGGGCTGGTTATATTGTAGAAGGTATTATGGCTTCAGCCTGTATATGCCGATGAATTTCATCTTGCTCACACATAGCAATTGATAAAGATATTATTGTATACTTTTAGGCTATTATTATGAAGCACCAATCCATATCCCGTAGCCCCAGAAAACGTATTATTCACAAAGTTTCAGACAGTATTGTCAGCATCGCCGTTATATCATGTATTGAGATTCGCAATGTAATTATTGAATAAATATATATTGTTTGATCCTGCACCGTTCTGTATTCAAGTCTGTCATCAGAATATCTGGTTGTTTCTGATTTTTACATTTGGGGAATTGGCATTGTTGATTCAAGTTGCTCATGATGGAGAAGTTATTGTGTTTCCAACTATATCCAGGCTATTGGCAGAATTGGTATCAATACCCTGTCACGATGGTCAAGTGTTAATCTTATTGCCTGATATCCTGGCAAAAGGAACATTGGCATGGATGATCTTCTTTGAGCTTCAAGTATTTCCTATCGTAAATCCTGAGATGCTCGCAAGAGGTACCGACATTGTAACAGATGTTGAGGCTGTGTTCGCTATTGATGTGGTATCTTTATTTTCTCAAACCAATCTCAATCAGATTTTAGTGAATCAGTTTCAGGTAGTGGAGGTCATGTAAATAGTTTCCGAATAAATTCAAGGTCACACATTCACCTCATGATAATTTTTCGAAACATTGATTGCTTTTTGGATTGTGAGATATGGGTTTCAAGAGCTACCATCTCAAGTTGTATCGTTTCAGGATTTTGAAACGTACAATTTAACATACTGAATAGGAGCAAATGCAGATCAAGAAGTTCTGTGATATCATCTGTCCGCGGTTCCGCTGTCAAGAGCTCAGTCGGCTCTTACGGTGTACGAATCAAGTCACAAAGATGCTGCGGTCCCGGATCATGAATCGATTGCAGGACTTCAGTTCGATAAAGTGTCGTAATATCAGTTCGCTTCAAATAATGGATCTTCTATCCTATCATTCGCTCAGAGGGTGTAATTTGAAAGATTGGTTCAGTTTCAGAACATCGTATTGAAGTTTCAGCTTGTGTATGGAGATCGTCATTTTGCAGCAAAAGAATTATATGCGAAAATGTTATTGTATACTTTTATCGTATTGCTATCGATCAATAAGGCAGTATCATTCCCCACAAAAGTATTCCCGATGAAGCTTCAGCTTGTCATGGCTCCGTCATTGCTCTGAAATCAATAAGCTGAATAAGCGATGTGATTATTTATGACATTAAGGTTGGTAATGGAAACTATAGAGATTATTCAAGCTCAATGGATCTTATTATTCCTTATGTTCACTCATGCGCTGCTGCTTGCATAGATTCAATATCCATTAGTAGGTGCATTGATGACATTTCAGATTATGCTGAGATTATCAGATGATGATATGTTTACTCATTTTCAAGATGGTCATGCATTGATTATGATATTGGTAATCTTTGATCAAGATGAAGTACTTGTGCTCACCACATTTTTACTTGTTCAAGTGTTCTCCAGAGTGAATCAATTTATTTCCTGATCTATCGCATTCATGGCTACCGTATTTGTGCCGCTGCTCGTAATAATAGTGCCCGAAGGGCTTTCTCAATACAATTTTGTTCATAGTCTGCTCAATGTGACTGATTCTATATAAGTTCATGCAGAGACAAATACAGTCTTTCATGTCTGGGTTCATATGGCTGATATCGCTCATCAGATAGTCAGCTTAGGGCTATTGATTGTTCATGAATTTGAATTGTTGCCCGTTTTGGAAACATAGAAGTCTGCAACGATCGGCTGATCAGTTCAGCCTCATCCTATTCAACCTCAAGCTGTTCAGTCTCATGCGCTTCATCATAACGCATTTCCTAAAAGTCAATTTCAGATGCTGAGCAAATCAGAACTATCAGCTCATTGCAGCTCCATGATGGCAGGAGTCGACACATTGCTTCAAGAGTATGCCTGTTGCAATTCCTGCATAAGATTCAGAATGTCCGTACTAGTGAGCTTGGTACCTCATGTCGAATATATCTGTGATGCATCGAACTCAGCAAAATTGTTGATTCAAGGAAGATATATTACTCAAGAGCCGAAAGAATCGTCATATGGAACAGTGTCTGCTCAGGATGAGCTTAATCAGAATAATGTAGGTGTTGGCACAAAATAATAAGTGCTTCATGTAAAAACCTTCAAAAGTACTCAGTTATAGTTTCATGTGATATAGACATATGCTCCCGTTCATCCTAGTGCAAAAGATTTGTCAACGGAATCAAATGGGCTGAATCTGCCATTAAGCGATACGGTGTTTTCAAAATTTCCCGCCAGTTGAAATTCCTTATTATTAGAAGCGAGAGAATAATTATAATCCTTTTCTGTCAAAGGATCCGACACTTTCTTCGATAACGTTTTCTGGATAAGCTTATATATTCCTTCTCATGCTACTCACTGATTCCATACGACTCCTCAAGAGTATACAACAGAAACAAAATTATCAGGGGTTGGGTATTTTCCAGAGCTTATGCTGTACATCTCAAATCACTTCTTTAATGATGTCATGTCGGATAAGCGTGTGGAATCTCTGGCACTTCAAGACTGAGATGAGAAAGATATGAATGCAATAGTTGCAAGAATCGCAAGGATTAAAATAACCACGATAAGTTCTACCAAAGTAAATGCCTTGATTTGACAATTAATTTTTTCGCTTTTTTTGAGTATATTCATACATTATTTCTTAGATTGATAAATATTTTATCGAGTATAATAACATAGATAATTTAAATGAACTATAATAATCATTTAAGATTAAAATTATAGTATGTATCTCAAAAAAAATCCTTTCCCATTCGGAAAGGATTTTTAGTGCTTTTACATATCCACTTAGGAGAAATTAATCTTTTATGCATCGGACTGACCATCCTGTTGCCTTATTGTTATGACTCCTATATGATTTTGTCGAATTTCATTTATCAAAATATGCAAGCCATATCTGACTACGGTCAATAATAGAATAATCCAATGAAGTGATGACATATTCATAAATGCCGTTGTTTACATAATATCCGCCAGAATCTGCAACTCTGCAACCCATATAGGAGCTATGCCATCAGGCTATATTTCATGCCCATACATCTATTGATGTAGGCCAATAAGAATTTGATGCCGAAGTGATTTCTGACGATTTTGGGATATGCCATCCAGACGGACAGATTCATCGGACTGTAAGATTTGAATCCAAGCTTCAAGTCATTCAGGTTGCAGCGGACCATTGATATAGATATCAGCCGGAAGACACGAGTGAACAATTAGAATTATTACTTGAATTAACTCAAGGGCATGCATAATATCACATATCATTTATCGACCATGAATTTGATCATTTATATCAAGTTGCAAGAGGATATGCGAGATTTTCATTGAACCACCATTTTCATTCTATCTTCAAAAGATTATATTTTCTATCTGACACAGCTCAAGTTCATTGCATTTCGTATGTTCGCAAATCATCACAAACCGACGTAGTTCAGTTTGCTCAAATTGAATTATCGACTCAAGTACAATCTCATCATCATGAAACAGACCATGCCGGTGAAAGTACGCTAAATATTACAGGATTTGAATCTTCACAATCTCCTCACACCGGAGTTATGTTCGTGGTTCATGCGGAAACAGCAGTTATAGTAGTTCATGCGACTGTCGCAACGGAAGTGTTCGAGCTCGTGTAGCCCGTAGGGGCAGAGGTACAATTATTTGTTATTGAACCTGTTGCTCAGACTTGGAGAGATGCCTGTCATAGAGTGAAGGTGGTCGGCGCGGGAGGGTTCTGGGATCATCCGCCGCCTCATGAAGGCACGGTTCATCATAGGACATTAGCGACCAATCAGACTCACAGATTGGCAAGAGCCGTGTCATCCGCAGATTCGAGCTGCAGGACCATGAGCGTATTGACATTTGATCCGGAATAGGCTGTCTGCATCGTCTGCATCAGATCAAGGATGTCATCTGAAGAAAGATTGCTTCATCATGTAGAGTAGACCATCGCAGAATTGAAGTTCGCGAAAGTATTGTCTCATGGCAGGATTATGGTTCAGGAACTGAAGGAGCTGTCATATATGAGGCTAGGTGAATTCGAAGTGTTGATTCAGAAAAGGGTAGGCGTCGGAACATAGAAATATGTGCTTCAGGTGAACACCTTGAGGAGGACTCAATTATAGTTTCAGGTTATGTAAACGTTGACTCAGGTTCATCAGAGAGCGAAGCCCTGAGTGATTGTGCTGAAGGGATTGAAGCTCTTCTCGAAGGCTACCGGGCTTTCGAAATTTCAGGCGACCTGGTATTCCCTCTTGTTGGTCGCAACGGAATAATCGTACTCCGATCATTTGAGGGGATCGGTTACTTTCTTGGAAAGGGTCTTCTGGATGAGCTTATATGCGGTATCTCACATGGTTCATTGGTTCCATATCGCTCACCCGGAATAGACTATAGGGGTGGGATAGTCCGGCTTAGGATAAGATCATCCTGTTATATTGAAGAGCTCTAGCGACTTCTTGATTCAGGCGAGATCGGCCAGCCTGGTAGAATCCCTTGCATTGCCTGATTGGGAAGAGAATGAGAGGAAAGCTATGGTCGCGAGTATGGCCAAGATGACTATGACCACGATTAGCTCTACGAGCGTGAAAGCTCTGGTTTTTGCATTGTTCATAGTAAAAAATATAATATACTAAAACAAGAGGATTATAGCCTATATAATTTCAAGTGTAAAGGGGAATTTTAAAATAATCCCTTCCGAATAACGGAAGGGATTATTTTAAAATTGATTAGATTAGTTTTTGACGCATCGGACACTGAAACCGTCACCTCTGTATATGCAATTGGAAACTGTGATAGTTGAATCTATGCCCGTATAACATGAATTTCCAAGATATGGACTGCTTGTCCAATAATAACCTATAGATCAAGCAGCAGCAACTGTCGTTCAATCATTATAACCCTTGCTTCATGCAAAAGGAAGTTTCAATAAATTGCTCATACCGCTATTTGTCGAAGACCATCATCAAGATGCTTTTATCGCTTGGAATTCAAGATATGTGGGCACATGATAACCTGTCGCACATGGTCATTGCATTTTTGCCTTATTGGTGCTATCAACACTTAGGTATGTATCTGTGAGGTAATTGGTTACTCACCAATCGTTCGCGCTTCATCAATTGGTTCAGCCGGGAGATTTCCAATCGTTTCAGTATGAAACGTTTCAATTTATCCAAGAATTATCGCTTTTTCAAAATTGTATGTACGATCAGTATGAAGCTGCGCCGGTTCATGATACTGAAGTTCATACATTACAAGCAGCTAATACATATCATGCCCCATTTCAAGAACATAATACTATATCAGGAGAATTACATGAGCCATACGTTGTTGATGCTGTTTTTATCTGTCAGGCAGCAGTACATGAAACAAATGGATTAGAAACTGTGCTGCATCAGTTTCAGGTATATCAATTAAGGCAAACATACGAGCAGGCTGCTGTTCATGCCGCATCATATATCCAGGCCTGATTGGAAGATGAGGGAGCCCCTACATTCAATGCTCATATATATGAGAAATTCGGATCGGTCGCACATGAAGTCGGCAAAGCTGTAACAGTGATAGTCTTCGCAGATGAATCTGCACAATTTCAACCCTGAGGTGTTATATTTGTGGTTCATGCGGACACTGCCGTGATGACGGTTCATGCGACGGTGGCGACCGCGGTGTTGGAGCTGGTATAGCCTGTGGGTGCAGTCAAACAATCATTTGTAATTGAAGTGGTCGCTCAAACTTGTATGGATGATTGGCCTAATGAAAATGTTGCCGTTGCGGGAGGGTTCTGGCTTCAGCCGCCTCCTGAAGGCACGGTTCATCATAGGACATTAGCGACCAATCAGACTCATAGATTGGCAAGAGCTGTGTCATCCGCAGATTCGAGCTGAAGTATCACTGCAGTATTCACATTTGAACCGGTATATGCGTCTCTCATCATCTGCATGAGATCGAGTATGTCAGCGGCGGAAAGGCTGCTTCATGTTGTAGAGTAGACCATCGCAGAATTGAAGTTCGCGAAAGTATTGTCTCATGGTAGGATTATGGTTCAGGAACTGAAGGAGCTATCATATATGAGGCTAGGTGAATTCGAAGTGTTGATTCAGAAAAGGGTAGGCGTCGGAACATAGAAATATGTGCTTCAGGTGAACACCTTGAGGAGGACTCAATTATAGTTTCAGGTTATGTAAACGTTGACTCAGGTTCATCAGAGAGCGAAGCCCTGAGTGATTGTGCTGAAGGGATTGAAGCTCTTCTCGAAGGCTACCGGGCTTTCGAAATTTCAGGCGACCTGGTATTCCCTCTTGTTGGTCGCAACGGAATAATCGTACTCCGATCATTTGAGGGGATCGGTTACTTTCTTGGAAAGGGTCTTCTGGATGAGCTTATATGCGGTATCTCACATGGTTCATTGGTTCCATATCGCTCACCCGGAATAGACTATAGGGGTGGGATAGTCCGGCTTAGGATAAGATCATCCTGTTATATTGAAGAGCTCTAGCGACTTCTTGATTCAGGCGAGATCGGCCAGCCTGGTAGAATCCCTTGCATTGCCTGATTGGGAAGAGAATGAGAGGAAAGCTATGGTCGCGAGTATGGCCAAGATGACTATGACCACGATTAGCTCTACGAGCGTGAAAGCTCTGGTTTTTGCATTGTTCATAGTAAAAATATAATATACTAAAACAAGAGAATTATAGCGTAATTTTTATTTGTTGTAAAGAGTGATATTCAATAAAAAAACCCTTTCCGTTACGGAAAGGGTTTTTGCTCTTAAAATACTTTTGGCTTTTTTGAATCGATATAGCTTTTTAATTTCTTCTCGATGACATTTGCGACTTCGAAGACTTTCTCTTCTCACATTTTAGGTCATAGGATTTGCATTCATACTGGCAAATCCACATCTTCTCAATCTTCTGGCTTAGCATATCCGACTGGAATAGAGATTCCAGGCAAATGGGCAAGGCTTCAATTGACTGTGAATATATCTGCCAGATACATCTTCAGCGGGTCATCGGCTTTCTCTCATATTTTCCAAGCCACTGATGGTGCTGTCGGAGTTATTATGACGTCTACTTTTTTGAAGGCTTCGTCAAAATCCTTATTTATAAGCTTCCTTACGAGAGCCGCTTTCTTGTAATATGCATCATAGAACCCGGAACTCAGAACGAAGCTTCCGAGCATTATCCTGCGTTGAGCCTCTTTTCAGAATCATTCTCACCTGTTTTTTTTGAGGAGCTCATTTATATCAAGTCAGGTATCGTTTGCATAACCGTATCTCACGCCATCGTATCTGGAAAGGTTAGTCGAGACTTCGGCCGGCATTACGATATAATAGACTGCAAGTCAGAATTCTGTATGCGGAAGGCTTATATCGACTATTTCCGCTCACAATTCCTTCATTTCTCAGATTGCTTTTTCCATCTCGCGCTTTACTCATTCTTCTATTCAATCTATGAAATATTCTTTCGGAACTCACACCCTTACTCACTTCAGATCTTCTTTTTTCCAAATTTCAGGATTTATGGCATTCGGAGAACTGAGGCTGGTCGAATCTTTCTCATCGTGGGAGCTCATAATCCCATAAAGGATTGCAGCGTCTTCTACAGTCTTGGTAAAAGTCCCTGGAGTGTCAAGGCTAGATGCCATCGCAATTATTCAAAAACGTGAATTTCTTCAATAAGTCGGTTTGAATCAGACCACTCAGCACATGCTCGCAGGCTGACGTATGCTTCATCCCGTATCAGTACCGAGAGAGGCAGGAACCATTCCAGAGGCCACTGCAGCGGCGCTTCAGGAGCTTGATCAACCAGGAATCCTTGTCGGATCCCAAGGATTTTTTGTTATCCTCAATGCAGAATTCTCTCAGCTTCACCCCATCGCGAATTCATCGAGGTTCAATTTTCATATCGAAGACATTCATGCACAGATAAGATTGTCTATGACTGTCGAATTATAAGGAGGCACGAAATTCTCCAGCATTTTCGAAGATGCTGTTGTCCTGATTCATTTTTCGCAAAAAAGATCTTTGACTCAAATCGGAGCCCCAGCCAATTCGCTTGTAGCAGAAACATCGTTGCATTCCCTATTTATAGTATTGAATGCTTCTATCTGAGGATTGACCTCATCTATCCTTCCTAGAAAATATCTGTAAACTTCATTCTGTGTGGTGGTGCCATCTTTTATTTTTGCAATTATCTCCTTGAGGCTTAAATCTTTGAATTCCATAGAAAATGGTCGGGCTTAGTAATTAAAACAGGGGAAATTATATTTCAAAATCTTAAAATTGCTAATTTTTTCTTGCAAATGATCTATTGGGCCGAAAATTGCACCGATGCAACTACGGAGCGATTATTTTCCGCTTGCTTATTTTAGAATTTTCATATCTTTATGGATATAGCATTTAATTACAGAAAATGAAATTCATAAGCTGGAACGTCAATTGAATAAGAGCAGCGATACAAAAAGGTTTTCTAGATTATATCAATAATGAAAAGCCCGATATCATAGCCCTTCAGGAAGTAAAAGCGACAGAAGATCAATTCCCCGCAAGGATGGATATGGAAATGATGTGATACTCGGTCTATTGGAATTCAGCCTCTAAAAACTGATATTCATGAACTGCAGTATTCACAAAAGAAAAACCCCTGAGCGTCTCTTATTGATTATGAATGGAGGAGCATGATAACGAATGAAGGATCATAACTGTAGAGTACGAGAAATTCTATTTCGTTACCGTATATACCCCGAATTCAAAAAGAGAATTGGAGAGGCTTGAATACAGGCAATTATGGGATTCATTGTTTCTGGATCACATGAGAAGGCTTGAGGCCATAAAGCCTATCTTCGTATGTTGAGATCTGAATGTCGCACACAAAGAAATCGACCTGACAAACCCTAAGCCGAACAGATGAAATGCATGATTCACAGATGAAGAGAGGATGGGTTTCCAGAAATTCTTGGACGCAGGATTCATCGATACGTTCAGATTCTTCTATCCCGATAAGGCAGGAGAATACAGCTGGTGGAGCAACTTCGCGAATGCCCGCAGCAGGAACATTGGTTGGCGCATCGATTACTTCCTTGCTTCTTGAATCCTGAAAGAGAATCTCAAAAACGCGTTCATCATGCAACAGACCCTTGGATCAGACCATTGTCCGGTTTGAATTGAAGTAGAAATCTAATTATTTCAGCAATCTGCTGACATCCAGTCATCTGACTTTAGGCAATTTTGCATTCGGGATACTACCGAATGCATTTTCAAATAATTTTGTTATAACAATAGCTACAGTGTCCATGCTGAGTCATCTGTTGCGGAGATGCTTCAGATATTCTTTAGTCTCATTTTTATCTTCGGCAAGCGAAAATATCCTGAAGACAAAAATAGTGCGCTCCATGAGATTTCTGCAAGAAAGGAATTCGTTATAATCAAATCCGTTTTTTCATTTAAGTGCAGCATCTATTATTAAGCTTATTGCTTCCTGGATGGCGGCCGTCCTCTTGGTATTGTTCGGTATGACTTTTGCCCGGTTCTTCTTTTCGGTGACTTTTGTGATTTCATTATGCGGCCTGAGAGTCCATGAGAAGATATTTGTGAGCATATTGGTCAGGGTATTTCTAGGGATATTCACTCAGAACAGAGCCAGGCGTGATGAGATGTCCCTTATGGAAAGCTCTTCCTTGAAATAAAGGTGCATTATATAGACCACCGGATCGACAGAATGGCTGTATCTTTTGGACAAAGCTCCTTCCAATTGGATCATTCTTTCTTTGAGTCCTTTGTAATTGCCTTTTTTGACGTTATTCTGGATATATCTCTGCAGCTCGATCTTATCGGTTATCGCGTCCGGCTCACTGTCTTTGATTTCCCTGACAAAATGCCATCTTTCCTTAAAGACGAATGTCCTGACAATATGTTCCCTCTTGTTGATTTCCTGTAAAATTGTTTTCATGTTTTGAAGTTGTTTTATCTATTATATATATTTTCTTTGAATCGTCAAAATGTGATTTAATGCCTTCATATGAAAATCATTTTGCATTATCGTCCGATCTGAATAAAATGTGACCAATTTAGTCACATTTAATATTATGCTTGAAATAAAGAACCTTAAGGTAGACATAAATAATAAGGATATCATAAACGGCATATCTTTGTCATTTTCAAAATGAAAGACATATTTCCTTTTGGGCAAGAACGGTTCATGAAAATCATCTCTCGCATTCACTATCGCCTGACATCCGAAATACCGGGTTTCCTCTTGAGACATCGTGCTTTCCTGAAGGGTTATAACCAATGCCAAACCCGAGGAAAGGAGCAAAATGTGAATATTCCTCAGCTTCCAGAGCGTGCCCGAGATTAGATGAATAAAGCTTGGCGAATACTTAAGGACGATTTACAATTCTGCGCTCACCAGCAAAAATCATGAAGCGAAATGACTCTCAAGCTTTCTGTTTAAGAGATTCATCACGAAATATTTAAACGAGCTATCGATAAGCGAGGCTTTTCTGGAAAGAGATCTTAATGTCGGGTTCAGCTGATGAGAGAAAAGGAAAATCGAGCTTCTCCAGATAAAGCTCCTTAATCCTGAATTCATAATATTGGATGAGATAGATTCCGGCCTGGATATCGATGCATTCAAGATTGTTGCAAAAAACCTGTCAGAAATGAAGACGCCTGAAAATACCCTCATTTTCATCACCCACAATTTCAATCTTCTAGATTATACTGCTGTCGATGAAGTATTCGTAATGGACAAGGGGGCACTCATCGACTCCTGAAAAATTGAGCTGATCGAAAACATAAAGAAGAATTGATATTGCGGATATTGCCACGACCAAACAGAGAATTGCGACACAGAAACCAAGTGCGCCTAATTCTATATTACGCGCTTGAAAAGGCAATCCCCGCCCCGTCCGATGTCATTCCGGGTTTGAACTGGACTCTATGTAATGAGATTGAGCCTTTTAATTCGTAGGAGCCAATTTGACAGATTCCTGGTCGGAGCTAGGAATGACAATAAAAATAGAGTGGCAAAAAACAGGAATGACAGGACATAGGAATGGCTATAGAAAAAATTTAAATTAAAATCATTAATGGATTACTCTGAAATACTAGACATAAAAGAAGACCTGAATTACAAGAACCTGACTTCATGATTGACTCCTGAGGTTATTTCACTCATATCAGAGTCAAACGATGATCCGTCATGGATGAGGGAAATGAGGCTTGACGCACTTGAAAAATTCCTAAAAAAACCCTTACCTGGATGGTGACCTGATCTGTCATGACTTAATCTGGATAATATCCATTATTTCGCCAAAGCAGAAGACATATGAAAAAACGCCACAAGCTGGGATGATGTGCCGGAAAATATAAAAAACACTTTCGATAGGCTCGGGATACCTGAAGCCGAGAAGAAGATGCTGGCTTGAGTATGAGCACAATTCGACAGTGAAGTCGTGTATCATTCGCTCAAAAAAGAGCTAGTTGAAGCCGGGATAATATTCAAGGATATGAGCGTAGCCTGCAAAGAGCATCCAGATCTGTTGAGGAAATATTTCATGAAGGCGATTCCCGTAACTGACCATAAATTCTCCATGCTTCATGCTGCCGTCTGGAGCTGAGGGACATTCTTATATATCCCAAAATGAGTAAAGGTTTCTGAGCCTCTGCAGGCATATTTCAGGATGAATGTGAGGGCCGGATGACAATTCGAGCACACGATAATAGTGCTGGAAGATGAGGCCGAAGCTCATTACATAGAGTGATGCAGCGCACCGAAATATTGAACTTCCGCACTCCATGCCGGATGCGTCGAGATATATGTCGGGAAAAAAGCTCGCCTCAGATATTCTTCTGTAGAGAACTGGAGCATCGACACTTATAACCTCAATACCAAAAGAGCGATAGTCGAAGAGAATTGACACATAGCCTGGGTCGGCGGAAACATGTGAGCCTGAGTGACCATGCTTTATCCATGCTCAGTATTGGTTGGAAATTGAAGCTCCGCAAGCCATATATGAATCGCATTCGCAAACGAGTGACAGATTATCGATGCCGGAGCCAAAGTCATTCATATCTGAGAGAACACATCATCCAAAGTCGTAGCAAAATCACTCTCCAAGGCGGGATGAGTCTCGACTTACAGATGATTCCTGGATATACGCAAATCTGCCCATAATTCAGTGGCAAGCATAGAATGCGATTGATTGATACTCGATTCCAGATCTGTTTCTGATGCCATCCCCTACATAAAACTCGAGAATACTTCGAGCATCGTGGCCCATGAGGCGAGCGCAGGGAAGATAAATGAAGAATATCTTTTCTATCTCGAGAGCAGATGAATAGACAGGAAAGAAGCGGAGAATATGATAGTGAATTGATTCGTGAGCCCTGTCATAAAAGAGCTTCCGATGGAATATGCCGCTGAGATGAATGTGCTTATAAATATGGAAATGGAAAAATAAAAAGGGGTTATGCTAACCCCTTTTGCTCCTCGATTTTCTGCGTAAATTTCCACGACCAGTAGTAGTTGAACAACTGGAATGCCGGGGAAAATCCGGGGAAAATCAAGAGTGTGTACGTACAAAAGACAATTGAGGCAATGAATGCCAGTGCAATGGCTTTTGCCATGATATCCCCCTTTCCCTTCTAAATTTGGTTAAAAGTTATTTTAAATCTAATTAATTTATTCAAATAGTCAATATGGAAAAAATAAATGATCTTTTTCTGGAGTCCTGATTCTACCGCATAGAAAAAAGTTCCTCATATGACATAAGTATCTCGCCTTGAAGCGATGTGGTGATTTTTGATGATTGCCCGGAAGCCTCGGATATGAGAATAACCTTATGAGAATCTTCGAATCTGAAATATTTCTGATTTTCGAAGAATGCTAAAAAAACGCTAAAAATAAAGCAAGACCATGCAAATAGCAATTGCAGTCTCGCGATTTTGAATCTTGTGAAAGGATGCCGTGCAGATAACAAATCAAGTTCAATTATAAGCGGAAACGGATCATCTTCCAGAATCAGCATATTATCGATAATCTGAGAAAACGGCGACATACGCAATGATTCCTCCATAACAGTGACAAGCTGAACGCAAAAATGAATCGCAAGCCTGACTCAGGAAAACATACTCATATGAGATTCTGCAAAAGTTTCCTGAGTGCCCGCTCTGTATGTGCATACCGATGATGCTTCCGCTACGCATTCTCTGAAAATTGAGAAGATAAAATGAGAAGATCTTTTTTATCTGACTTCCAGATGAATTGACAATTCAAGCGCCTCCGCTATAATGCTCTCAAGTAAGATTTTTTCTTTATTTTCGGAATTCGCCGGAAATAAGGATTTTTTATTCGAAGAGCTAGATAATTTTTTAAAAAAATAAAATGAATCCACTTAAAAATGACTTTCCCATCTTCAAGAATAATCCTTGAATTGTTTTTTTGGATAACGCTTCAAGCACGCAGAAGCCATCTCACGTGATAAATTGAATCACCCATTTTCTGGAAAATGATTATGCCAACATCCATAGATGAGCATACATCTTATCGGAGAAATCAGAAATCCTCTATGAGAAATCCAAGGAAAAGGTAAAGGAATTCATCTGAGCGAAATATATTTCCGAGATAAATTACACCTACAATTCCACATACGCAATGAACATCCTTACGCTTGCGCTCAAAAAATCAGCGATGCTTAAGAAATGAGACAAGATTCTCCTGTCGATTTCCGAACATCATGCCAATATAGTGCCATGGCTCATACTAAAGGATGAGATCTGAATTGAGATAGAATATGTGAATATAACTTCCGATTTCGGACTAGATTTCGAGGATCTTGAAAAAAAACTGACACCTGATGTGAAGGTTGTTTCACTCACTTATGTCTCAAATGTCACAGGGAAGATATCTGATCTCAAAAAAGCATGAGCAATCATTAAATCTAAATCCGAAAACATATTATTCGTGGTAGACTGAAGCCAGGCGGTACCTAATTTCAAAGTAGATGTCCAAGAGCTTAAGTGCGATTTTCTAGTATTCACCGGGCACAAGATAATGGCAGAAACTTGAATCGGAGTATTGTACTGAAGAAAGGAATTGCTTAAGGTGATGAATCCTGGACTGGGATGAGGATGAGCGATAAATTGGGTGAAAGAGCAGGAATATTCTCCTGCATGACTGCCGTTCAGGTTCGAGCCTTGAACGCCGAACATAACATGAGCCGTCAGCCTTCTTAAGTCTCTAGAATACATCGAGAGCATCTGATGATATTCGAGAATTGAGGAAAATGAGAAAGAGCTCGTCGAATATACCCTCGACAAGTTCGCAAAAATCAGCAAAAAAGTAAGACTCCAATGAAGCGCCAGTCCTGAAGATAGGATTGGAATCTTCACCTTTTTCATCGATTGAGTCCATGCTTGAGATGTGGCCGAATTCATGGCCGAAAGGAATGTGTGCATCCGCGCCGGACACCATTGCACCGAACCGCTAATGAATTACTGCAACATCATCGGATCATTCAGAATGAGCTTGTATCTGTATAATGACAAGCAGGATATCGATAAATTCTTTGAGGTTTTGGAAGAATTCACAGACAATCTCAATTAATCTTATCTAGACAAACTTATACATTAAAATCCCTGCAGATGTAGCCACATTCAGGGATTGTTTTTTTCACATCATCGGTATCTCTACTGCGATATCAGCCAAATCGATTATTTTCCTGTTCACTCATTCTATCTCATTTCATAGCACGATGCATATATTTCACCCGATTTTTCCAAGTTCCCTTATATCGATGCTTTTTTCGGATTGCTCTAGGACGATAATTTTAAATCAGGAATTTTTCAGTTCATTGATTATCCCCACAGGATCGTCGTAATACTCCCAATCGACATATTCTTCCGCTCAGATTGCAGTCTTGCTAATATCCTTCCTTGGAGGCGTAGGAGTGAATCAGGTGAGGATTATCTTATTGAATCCAGCTCAATCGCAGGTCCTCATTATAGCTCAAACATTCAAGCAAGATCTGATACTGTCGAGAAGCACGTATTTGTTATTTTTCATTTGACAAAAAATTGATATTAATTACAGTAAAAAATACTGCTAACGCACGCAAATAAAAAAGGAGGACTTCAGTCCTTTCTTGTTCACCCATTATAATGATTCTGTCCATAAATCAAATTGGAGAGGTAATTTGAAAAAGGTTCTTGAAATTGAATCGCAGCTTATGGAGCTGCGATATGCAGCACTCATGGAATCATCAGTCAAACCATTCAATGCAGTCATGAAAGGAGAGAACGGATTATGGAAAAGATTATTGAAGCAATTATCATCATGGTTGCACTGTTGGCGATAGCCCGTTATTTCAGAGGCGGCAGAATGCCGAACGTCGATGAAGATACCGGTCTCGACCACCATCCGATTCCGACACAGGAAGAGATGGACAATCTCGGGGAAAAGTACAATTTCACCGAAGAACGGGAATTCTAGGGAGACAAGAGGACAGCAAGAAAAAAGGCGCCAATATGGCGCCTTTTCTTTTTGATATAAGATTCTACAATCTGTATTTTATGCTTTCTAGCAGGATCTTCACATCATCTGGAATATTTTTCGGCATCTTCGCATCCACGATAATGTACATATCTCCTGTTTTTCATTCGCTCTTCCTTCATTTTTCTTTGATCTTGAATTTGGTTCAAGGTTTCGTTCATTCTGGAATCTTCAATTTAAGATTCTCCCCGTAGACAGTCTCAATATTAAGCTTCGTCCCTAGAATCAGGTCAAAAACCGGAACTTCGTATGTTTTTACAACATCTAGTTTAGGAGCTTCTCTCTCCGCCTGTGCAGTCTGAGAGTAAGTTTCCCTTCAAAAAGGATTGGAGCTTGTCTTTCTTCCCCTGGAGCCTCAGGCTGAATCTCAGAATAAATCCGAGAAATCAAAGCTTTGCGAAGAGAAACTGTTTCCTCATGAAGAAAAATTCCCGAAAATATCCTCAAATCAAGAGAATCATTGTCAAGAGCCTCAGAAATTCGCTCATCTGGATCCGAAAGTGTCATATTGCTGGCGCTTTTTAGAATCCTTTAGGGTTTCATAGGCTTCATTTATCTCTTTGAATTTCTCCTCGGCTTTTTTATCTCATTTGTGCTTATCGGGATGCCATTCCATCGCTTTTTTGCGGTAAGCTTTCTTAATTTCCGCTTCGCTGGATTTCTTGTCTATTCACAGAATGTCATAATAATCCTTATTGGCCATAATTGCTGCTATTTAAAAAAACTCAAAATTTATCGTAATCTATCGGCATGCTTCGCTCTTTGTAATTTTCAACTTCAATATTCCGCTTGAATCTGCTCCATGTCGAATAATCCTGGTACAGCGCGTAGTTCGAGATGGGAGGCAAGAGATTTGTGCTGCCTCTATAAATCATAAAATCTGCGGTTCAGCCTAGAGATCGAATTCATATTATATTGAAATCCTCACTTACATCAAGTTCTATATTTCAAGTTGTAAGTATTATTCACGAATCATAGATAGAGGCTGAGGCTCATGCTCCAGAGCCGAATGATATCACCTCAAATCTGATAGGTCATCATGAAATAATGGCTCCCGTAAGAGAAGATGCTCATCATGTGCTGCTGACCAGGTATTCCGCAGCCTCACACGATCAAAGGCTTTTACTGAAGGAATTACCGTCGAAATCTATAGATTTAAGCGAATGCCTTCAGACTTTGACGTTTGCTGAAGGCAAGGTTTTCAATTTTGACAATGCCTCATCGATGGAAATCTGAGAATCCAATTTCTCTCATTCAGCCTCAGAAATCTTGGCAAAATTAAGGAAGCTTCATTGATAAACGACGAAAAAAGACACTATGAATAGTGACACGAACATTGTCCATATGAGTATCGAACCCCTGTTTTTCATAAATTGCTGTAAAATCGAGTGACATTATATCAAAAAATAATACAATACAAATACTAATAAGAATTCATATGTCCAAAAAAATTGAACAGATATTAAAAGATTTATCAGGGAATCCTTGAGTGTATATAATGAAAAACACTTCAGGGAATATCATGTATGTCTGAAAATCAGTAAACCTGAAATCCCGAGTAAATTCTTATTTCAACTGAAAATCAAAATTGAATTTTGCGAAACAGAATATGGTGTCGCAGATTGCCGACATAGATACGATTGAGACCAAAAATGAGATAGAAGCGCTTGTACTTGAGACTAATCTCATCAAGAGGCACAGGCCGAAATACAATATCCTGATGAAAGACGACAAGAATCTCGTCTATATAAAGATAACTGATGACCCTATTCCAGAAGTGATAAAAACAAGAATCAGGACATCATCTTGAGAATATTTCTGACCGTATCCTTCTACTACGAACGTGACCAATGTCATAGAAGTCCTCAAAAAGATCTTCAAAGTCCGCAATTGCCATATCAGATTCGAGAATGACGAGAAAGGCATGACCAAAATCAGGCTTAAGAGCTGAATAAGGAGCATTCCATGCATGGACTATTATATCGGGCTTTGCGATGCCCCATGCAAGGAAGACGTAGAAGCAGTGAAAAGATATAATGATAACATAGCGAATCTGAGGAGCTTCCTCAAATGAAATATCTCTTGAGTCCTGCAAAACCTAGAAGCCAAGATGCAAGAGAAAGCGAGATTGCTCGAATATGAGGAAGCATCCAAAATCCGAGATCAGATAAAGAGCATCAAGGAAATCCAAGAGAAGCAATTGGCCAGAGACAGCATCCCCTGAAACAATGATGTTATAGTGAAAATCGAAAAATACGGCAATATCTACATCTGAATAACTGAAATCAGGAATTGAGAGATAAGCTCCATCGTATCGACGAAAATAGAAAATAAGCTAGAGGAGGACCCAGTATCCGTCTTTGAGCAATATCTGCAGAATAAGTATGTCTGAGAGGATGTGGAAGGCATCGATTCTATCAATCTGACCATCATCGCCAGCGAAATCCCTAAGGACAAGATACTCCTAAAGTACTTCAAAGAGAACAGGATAAAGATGGAGGCCCCCTCCATCTGACCTAAATTGAATATACTCAATTTTACCAGGAACAATCTTCTGAATTTCGCATATAAGGAAGAGTTGGCGCAGATTAGCAAGAGGACACTCACAAGGCAGACCCAGAACAATATCCTGAAAACACTGTCCTACAAAGAGAAGAAAGACGGAGATATCGTATTCGAATGCTATGATATTTCACATCTGGGATGAACCAATACGGTCGCGTCGAGAAGTGTCATAGTCAATGGAAAGACAGAGTCCTCAAAGTACAAGAAATACAAGCTTTCTACTATTAAAGAATGAGAGATAGACGATTTCAAATCAATGGAAGAGATCCTGACACGCAGGTTCCAAGAAGCCCAGAAGCTCAACAATTGGCCCGATCTCATTATCATAGACTGATGAAAAGGGCAGCTTAGCTCGGCGCTGAAGGCGATATCTCCCGACCCATCGTTCCCTATCCCAAACATATGCTCAATCGCAAAAAGAGAAGAGGAAGTCTTCGTTCCATCCCAATACTTGCCGATAATTTTCGAAAAATGAACTCCCGAGCTGTCGCTGCTTCAGAAGATCAGAGATGAAGCTCATAGGTTTGCCATCAATTTCAACAGGCAAAAGAGAATCAAGGAGATGAAGCGGAATATCCTGGAAGAGATACCGGGATTCTGACCAAAGACTCGGCAAAAGCTCCTAAAAGCAACTTGAAATGTCGACAACATAGCGAATCTCAGCAAGGATGAACTCGCAAAAATCCTCAATAAGACACAGATAGAGAAGCTTGAAGAATATTGAATAATTTAAAAAAATCCCACAGGCATGCCTGTGGGATTTTTCATCAATATATTATTTTGATAGTATTTCACTTAACCCTGAAAGTATCTTCCGCTTATTCTTATCGGTTGTCTCTTTTTTCAGCTCAGCGATTATCGGCTCTACCATTGAGATGAATTCCTTCAAAAAATCAATCGTGGTTATCTCTTCTTTATAGTCATATCAATCGAGAATAGGCGCGAGAACCTTTTCCCTGAAGAAATCTGATATCTGAGGCTCGTATTTTTTTGACAGCTCCAGCGATTTTTTCCAGTGCTCGGCTCATAATCCCGACTCTCATTTCTTGTTATAATACAATCCCATTTCATAATTCGCATCCTTGTCGTTTTTGAGAGGCTCGAATGTCTCTACGATATCATTTCACCTGATAGGATTATCATCCTGATTCTCAAGATCCCTTCTTATTTTTTCCTTAAGAAGGGCAATCTGAGTCAGAGTTTTTTCTTTACGCTTAAGAAGCTCGAATGTTTTTTCTGCTTGTTTTTTTCTTTCTTGCGATACTTCGTGTTCCTGGACGAAGAAATCCTCAGTCAATCAGGATGATGAATCATGGAATTGTTTCAAGGCGGCCATAGTTAGGTTAATTCGATGCTAAAATATTATATCTTCCACATCTTTTAACTCTTCTCTTTTTTCCGCTTCCTCTTTTTCCTTCAGCGCCCTGGATTTCTCATCATCAATATCCTTGATGAGCCTATCGACAAGGATTCAATGTTCCTGCAGATATCACGAATGATGTTGAAAAATCTTGAGATTAAGCTCTACAAGACTGACCCTCATTAATCGGAGATCTTCTCATTCAAGAATCGAAAACCTCTGAAGCAATTCATCTTTCAGACTTAGATTGTCCGCAAATATCTTTTCGACTATCGCCTCATTTGAAAAATTCTCTATCTCATCAGGATAGAAATACTTATATTCTACAACATCCGCAAAATCAAACATCATGATGCTTTAATGATAACGTATCCATTGTAGCATAAATGTGAAGATAGGGCAAATAACAAGCCCTATTTCTTAAAATTCCTTATTATCGAGAAAATCCAGCATCTTCTTTATTCTGGTTCTCTCCTCTTCTGATATGTCTCGATGGCACTCCTCTAGAAGAAGTTCCTTAGTGAAGAAATCCAATTTTTTGACAAGATACAATACATCCAAATCCGAGAACACGTCTTTTCATTCCCTTAGAGGATATATAAGCAAGTAATTGAAGAATTCCCTGATCGGTTCATGGAATTGTTTTGACTTAAGCAGACTTTTTTTGAGGTAAGCTGCCCCTTTTACCGCATCTTTGCGAGTCAGATAATAGAGTCACAGTTGGAGATTCGCCTCAGCATCGGTATTTATCTCACTATAAATCTTCTGCATCTCTTCTTCCACCTTCGCTTTGTCAGCCATTTTCTTTGCCAAGGAAATCTTTTCCTTCAACAGATCGATCTTCACGAGCGTCATCTCCTTATGCTTAAAAAGCTCATAATTCTTATGGGCTTCCTCGGACAATGTCTTCTTGTCAGTACCTTTCTGCTCCAGGACATTTTCCGATAATCAGGAATTCGCATCTTTAATTACGATTGTATCTGGCATATATTTTGTTTTTATCTTTAATTATTTTGAAGCTTCAGCCATTTCTTTGCGTTTTTTAGCTATATTTTCAGCTATCTTTGTAGCTCATCTTTCCAATTCTCAAGGCTCTTCAGATGGTTTTTGTGCGACTTTCGGCTGTGCGTTTCCAGATTCATGAACTCATGCATATATTCAGGCATCGGCTAGGAAATCGGTCTTGAATGAGTCTACTTGAGCTGGATATGCTGCCTTATTCTGCTCGTATTGCTTTTTGAAATTTGTAAATTTCGGCTCAAATGCCTTAAGGTCTGAAGGTTTCATATTCCAGATCTTATTCCTTAGCTTATCAGCCTTCAATCCCAGAGAATCTATGAAGTTGAGCATTTCCTTTTTCTTTGATTCAGTCTCAGGAGTGGACATTCAAACAGTTTCCTTAATAGAATTAAGCAGTGACATAAGCGTATAGATTAATTATTAAACATTGGAAGTATATGGAATAATGATGAAGATTCAATATTTTCTCTTCTTCTATACGACAGTTTCTCATAATTTGATGGTTTTGTCAAAAACATTTTAAAGATATTCCTGCCGTTCTTTTCAAATTGAACAGTTTCTATAAATTCATAATTTATTTTATGAACTCTTAATGTCCAAGTTGAGAATATTCACGCAACCTTCACATTCCCTCTATTGACAATTCACACAACTTTGATTAAAATACAGACACTTAAATCGATTAATGTCTATTATGACATCATTAACACACTGAGGACAACTTGCATTTGATTTCCAGATAACTCCCACAAAAGAAAAAGCTTACGAAGAGAAGCAGAATTTTCATTTTCATCCAGCAGACTCAACAATACTTAAAAACGTCTTTTCGCTCAAAGTAGTCTATAGCTCAAGAAGCTATATTTTGAAGTGAAAATACAGGATTGCAACCATAAGAGCATTCTGAGACATGGAAGACAACATAAAAACAATCTGATTCGTGGATCTCGAAAAGGTCTTGGCATACAGATGATTCCTCTATTCAACAGCATTCCTGTCAAAGCATGAAATGCTAAGATTAAGGAAAGTCGCCGAGAAGATTTTATCCAATCCAGAGTACAACCAGAATCTAGCAGAACACTAAAAATAAAAGATAATTTGAAAAAACCTTGATTTCCAAGGTTTTTTCCATATTTTAGTTCCGCTTAAGTTATCAACTTATAAATTACTTTAACTTGTAATTTCTAACTTATAACTTATAATTTCCAACAGGTACGCCCCCGTAGTTCAATGGATAGAACAAGCCTCTCCTAAGGGTTAGATATAGGTTCGATTCCTGTCAGGGGTACCAATGTAAAACAAGAAAGTACTCCACTTGAAAAAGTGGAGTACTTTTGTTTTGCATGGAATCCGACAGGAATCGAAGCCGCAGCGACCCCTGCGAGGAAAAGAGCAGGGATAGAGTGCC
>CAZKLD010000013.1:0-50445 GCA_964553745.1 uncultured Candidatus Peribacteria bacterium
CTCCCCTCTCCTACCGGGAGAGGGGTCGGGGGATTCATGGTTTAATCATTAAAGGATTTCTCTCTACGCTCAAAATGACAGATCTCCCTAATCATTACCCTTGACAAAACCCAAAAACCCATATAATTAAGCCCAAGCAAAAGAGGATTCATCAAAAAAAGGATAAATGGCAAATATTCTTGAATCACTCGAAAAAGCTAAAGTGCTTCCCGATAAGTAGGGATGAACTTGGGTGGAACCGTCCAACACTACTGGACCCCAAGACTGGAATTGAATTCAGTCTTTTTTTGACTTTAATTTACACTTAATTTTCAGATTCATGCTAACGACGAAACAGATTTTCAGAGCTTTGAAATTTCAAGATATTGCTCCAAGCAACCTCACTCCCCTAACAGAGAAAACAGGGGAAACATCTGTGAAAGTCGCGTTGGTCCTAAATTGAAAAGAAGTGGAATTTGTGGTCTAAAATAGGTAAGAATCAATCCAGTGCTTTATATTTAATTCATAACTTTTTTATCTATGGAAGTAGAAATGAAAGATATAGTCGAGCTATCGAAAGCTCGCGGATTTGTATACCAAGGTTCCGAAATTTACGGATGACTTGCAAATACATGGGATTACGGTCCATACGGATCAATCCTGAAGGATAATTTAAGGAATGCCTGGTTAAAGCACTTCGTACAGGAGCGTACCGACATGGTCAATCTTGATGCTGCGATATTCATGAACCCTCAGACTTGGGTGACATCAGGACATGTAGGATGATTCTCAGATCCTCTTATGGATTGTAAGAAATGCAAACAGAGATTAAGGGCTGATAAGCTGATAGAAGAGTATGCAGAAACCACAAAAGACACAGAAATGCCTGTTGATTGGGCCGGAGAGAAGACTCCAGCTGAAAATCTAAGCAAATTCATCAAAGACAAATGAATCAAATGCCCTTTCTGCGAATGAGTCGATTTCACAGAAATAAGGAAATTCAACCTTATGTTCAATACCCACCAATGAGTATTGCAGGATGATTCATCTATAATATATCTTAGACCGGAGACTGCTCAATGAATATTCGTGAATTTCGCGAATGTTCTTAGGACTTCAAGGAAAAAGGTGCCGTTCGGTATCGCCCAAGTAGGTAAGGCATTCAGAAATGAGATAACTCCGGGTAACTTCATTTTCAGAACAAGAGAATTCGAACAGATGGAAATAGAGTTCTTCTGCGAGCCTGGTTCAGACCTTGAATGGCATAAGGATTGGAAAGCTGAATGTATGAGTTTCTTGACCGATAGGATCGGACTTAAGCCAGAATTATTGAGATTCAGAGACCATGGAGCGGATGAACTCTCATTTTACTCAAATGCGACTACTGATATCGAGTACAAATTCTCTTTCGGTTGGTGAGAATTATGGTGAATAGCTGATAGGACTGATTATGACCTAAAGGCTCACATGACAGAATCAAAAGCGGATCTCTCCTATTTTGATACGACAAATAACACAAAATATATCCCTTACGTGATCGAACCATCACTATGACTTAACAGATTATTCCTGACTACCCTGCTCTCTGCATATGACAAAGTTAATACCGAAGAAGGAGAAAGGATAGTGCTAAGGCTTAATCCAAAGATCGCACCAGTCAAAATCGCCATCCTTCCTATTGTCAAAAAACTTGCTGAACCGGCTAAAGAAATATATAAAACCCTTAGCAAATCATGGTTCTGCGAATATGACGAGACAGGAAATGTCGGTAAAAGATATTTCAGATTTGATGAAATCGGTTGCCCATTCTGCATAGTTGTCGACAATGACACTATCGAGAACAATACCGTGACGGTAAGACACAGAGATACCTGACTCCAAGATGTGGTCAAAGTCACTGAACTTAAAGAATATTTCAGAGAAAAATTGGACGATTAATAAATATTCATTACCAAAACCCCCTTCAGAATTGAAGGGGGTTTTGTTTTATTAACTACATACACAAATTTGAATTTAAAATCAATAACAGTTTTATGAGTTTTCAAAATTTTTCATTTGTCGCTTTATATAATGTTTCATAAATGAGGTTAAGAATTCATATTTATAATATAAATCTTCAATTTGTTTTTTATCAAATTTTTCTCATGTGACTGAGATATTTTCCTTCAATTTATTTTTAAATTCATCCTCTTTAAAGAAATAATTATTTTCAACCGATGTAATACACAAGTCAAAAAAATTATCTAAATCATCAGGATGACCTGTTCCTCAAGTTTTTGGATTAACAAAAGTTAAATAAAAATCTAAAGTACTGAACATATTTTCCATTACAAAATAATTAAAAAATAAATTAATGCATTTCTACCTTTTTTAATAAATGGTACATGAATCGGTAATCATTTAACTCTTTTTGAATTCTTCCAACAATTGCAGATACATCTACTCAAACTTCCTTTGCAAAATCGATAATACTCTTTTCATTTTTAGTAATTTCTTGAAATCTTTGTTCAAAAGAAAATTTGCTTGGAATAACACTTTCTTGTGCAAATCTATCCGCCTCCATTTCCTTAATTTCAGTAGTCAAGGTTCACACGTGTTCATCAAGAAAAGATTCACCAGAATGTAATAATACATGTCATAACTCATGAAAAAGGGTGAAAATAATAGTATCATAAGATTTTCTTCTATCTGATAATTGAACTACAGGAACACCATCTATCCATCTTGTTGCTCAATTTATTGGGGCATGCGTAAATTTAGTTGAAAAAACAAACTTAATTCAACATATTTTTCATATCTCTATAAGATTATTTCAAAAAGAGCTAATATCTTGAGTTATATTTCTTATAGTCTCAAGATTTGATCTTAATATTTCAGAATTAAATTTATTTACTTCTACGGTTTCAGATCTTTTTTCTCAGATTCTAAGCCAAGCGGCAATTGATTCATTAGAAACAAAATGTTTTGCAGATTTTCTGAAAGCAACCTGAGAAACTGGTCAGACATTAAACAGTGAGGAAACCCCAAAAAAAGAAAGCAGTTCAGAAACCTTCTCTTCTTTATTGTTGGTTTTTTTGCAATATCCCAATAATACCAAATCCTTATAACAATCCTTAAATTTATCCAACAGAACTATTTGAGACTTTTTTTTATCTTCCATTTCTGCCCTAGCTTCCATTTCATCATACTTAGATTGAAGATTTATCCAAAAAGAGGCTTTTCATCAAAAAACTTGCTCAAGCTTAAGGGCGGTTTCTGGAGTTATTGATTTTTTTTCATTTAATATTTCACTTAAATGTTTTTCACTCATATTTAAGCGAAGAGCAACTTCTTGTTGCGACATTCAGGTATTAGTAATTATTTTTCTTAAAGTTATTGCAGGATGGTAAATTGTTGTTGTGCTCATAAAAATACTGTTATATGTAGTTGCTTGCGTTGAATTTATTGTCATGCGTGTTAATCGAAAGTTCAACTATTTCAACTTCTTTAATTGTAGTGATTGGATTTGAATTATCATATTCTCAAATAGGAACAAAAAGTAGTCTATATGGGTGTTTTATATCTACAGTGAAAATTAGCGAATTCACACCCTGAAGGGCATGGGGACGGATAGCTAGAGGAATATGAGATAGTGAATCTGCACTAATAAGTTCACCGATAGAACTCAAGATTGCTTCAGTATTTATGTCTCAATATTTTTGCATAAGCTTTCTCTTGTTTGATACAAGTTTTTCATGCTTAGTACTCCTGTAGCATATCTTCATGTGCGTTTAAAATTATTTTACTCATATGGTAATTTACTTAATTGGTAAACTGATTAAGAATCAATATATTTATAACCCTGGATTTGTCAAGTAATTTTATAATTCCATGATAATCTGACATTGAGAATAATGATTAACGATGTCACATTAATGAACCTGGATTGCCAAGCTTCACTCGAAATGACAAATGAATAATGATATGGATCCCCGGGTCAGGCCCGAGGATGTAATATTCTCAAGGCATTAAAATAGTCCTCCATATAATTAGGGGTTTGGGGGCGGACAGTCTGTCAGCGGAGGCGGAGCCGGAGCCAATACGGAGCGTAGCGGAGTGAGTCTCTGCCGGTCCCCAATGCTTTTTGCATACTTTTTTGCATAAAAAAGTATGGATGTTAAAATCATTAATGATTGATGATAGATCGGATGATTATTCAATAATGATAATACAACTACTTTAATTTACTAGCAAAATCCAGAAACGCAATCCTCCTCATGGAAATGAGATTCTTCTCATCCTCTGTCATTTCTCAGAAAGTCTTACTGCTTCAGATTGGCTCAAAAGCATTCGAATATCAGAATTTGTCTCACCTTGGTTCGGTTACTATGTTTCATTTGAGGCATCAATATCAGATCGTATAATCAGCTCAATCATACATGCAGACTCATGTTATAGCCTCTGCTGCCCTATTTTTGACTCCGGACATCATCTTGAAAATCGCCTCGAGTCCCGGTCATTCAATGACGTATTTCACTAATGGTCCAGGAAATCAGTTGAGCGCATCTATGAATAAGCCGGTATCCTCTATCATGATCGGTCTTCATAATATCTCATATGCATCCCTGGCTTTCCTCTTGATAATCTCTATTACATCCATGGATTGGATTTCTGTAAGGTCTCAATTGCATGATTTCCTTATTGTTTCAAGATCTTCGGGCGTATATCATTTCAATTCGATTCACAGGATTGCACTAGCCTCAGATAATTTATGCGGATTACCAGTTCAGAAAGTCAGGTTTTGCATCAGATTTATTATAATTTTTAATGCGCTATTTATAGGGATTAGAGCAAAAATGTCAATTTGCAATTATCAAGTTGCCCCCCATGAGTGAGATGATTCTCAAGATAAATCTCTCCCAAAAAAAGAAATAATTATTGCAAAATTTCACCATCCAAGATATTATCCTTCCCATCAGTTATGAGCTTCTCTCATTCCGATATTCATTCAACGGAGACAAATCCATTGTCGCTCTCGAGAGTCTTCACAATTCTGAACTCAGCTTTATTTCATTTCAGAACATAGACTCATGGAGTTCAGTATTTTATAATCATCGCCCCAAGAGGGATTATGATATTTTTTTTGTCTTGTTTTCATCCTAAATTGATGATGAACCTCTCACCGACTTGCGCTTTATCGGAATCCAACTTGATTTCCATGTAATTTTTCTTGTTTTTCAGATCTGGAGTGTCGCTGAGATTTATTATGGATCACGTAAATGCGGCATGTGTCTTTTCATTTATAAGTTTGACCGCATCTCAGATTTTCAGATTCAGCTTCGAATTGTCAGCATACAGCTTCAGGATTTTCTTGTCGGTTGAAGTATATGTTATTATCGGCATTCATCATCAGACTACTGCTCCGGCATCCATCGTTACCTTTATGACAACCCCATCGAAAGGTGCTCTGATTATTCAAGATTCTAGAGAATTTGCGGCAAGATTTGTGTTCATTTCAACTTCCGCTCTTTTGCTTCATGCTTCTCTGATTTTTGAATTGATTTCGCTAATTTTAGCATTTAGTTCATTTATTTTAGATATCTTCTCCTGTTTTAGGAGATTCATATTCTTAAGCACTTCCTCTTCTCAGATTTTTGCCAGCTTAAGAGAATCCTCTTTGATTGAGATATTCGTCTGCAAGCCAGAAAGATTTTTTGAATTGTCTATCCCCGTGATGCTTTTTCAAGTCTTAGCAAGATTCAGATCTTCTGCGGCCATATTCATAGCATCCTCCAGTTGCCTTACTTTAAGAGCATAATCCGATTCAAAAGAATCTATCGCCTCCATGCTTCATTGCACTCAGGCTCAATTCGGACTCAATATGACTTGTTCCAGATCGGCAAGCATTGTCGAAACTTGGATTTTCATATTGCTCAAGGAGTTATCAGGCAATGATGCGGCTGCCATCGAATCATCAAGCATATCCTTGAAATCATGAAGATGGTTCCTCAGTGCCGTTAGAGTTGAGTTTGCACTTGCGAGCACCTCAGATATGGTTTCTTTCGGGATATCTTTCTTATCCGCGATTTTCTGAGAATACAGATCATAAGTTGCAAGATATTTTGAGTTGAAGTTCCAGAATGAGGCGATTGCATTGGTCTTTTTTTGCAAGTTTTTTGCCCCGAGATACATCTCATAATCTATATTTTTGTTCTTATTAGCATCAGTGAGGGACAAGATCGTGTCCGTATAATCGCGGGCATTTCTTGCTATGATATATGCGTTCGTAAGAGAATTGACGGCATTCTTCAGGATATTGGCTTTTGCGGTTGCGAGCGAAGCTTTACTGTTATTCAGATTATTCTTTGACATCTCATAATTGTTCTGGGCTTGTTTTATCTTCTGGTCCGAAGTTGTCAATGTGCGGTCTGAAATAAGAGAAATATTGGCATAATCAGACTTGGCCAAATCCAGATCCTTTACGGCCATCTGAGCTGAAATTTTCGCTTTTGAATATGAATCATCCAGCAATCTTAATCTCTCATCATAAAGAGAATTTACAGCATCCTTGATTTTCCCCGTATCATTTGAAATTGCAGAAATATCGATTCACATCCTGTCTATCTCTTTCAAGATATCATTCGATCAGTTAAGGGTGATTCTAGCTTCTTCATTAGATAATGTCGCCAAGATTTCACCCGATCTGACTATGTCTCATTCATGTTTCAGAATTTCTTTGATCCTTCACGGCGCCTTGAATGCCAAATCGCTCGTACTCGTTCATTCAAGCGTAGAAAGAATGGTATCATGTGAAATTACCGATCATTCGGCTGCTGTGTAAGTCTTATAGAATTTCTTTTCCATTGTCTCAGGAGTTCCGCAGCTTGTAAGTGCAAAAATTGACAGAAAGAGAATTGTGAAGATTTTTTTCATAAAATCATTGATTAGATATAAGTAATTTATTTTGAATTTTTAGCCTTCGCTGTATCAAATGTCTTTGGAGCATTTTCCATGATATGCTGCAGTTGGATTTCATTGCTCGCATCTGAAAAATATCTTACAAGATAATCATAATAGAATATCGGGATGAAGAATAATGTAAGTATTGCCGAAGCTGACAGTCACCAGATTATCGACCAAGCGAGTCAGCTCCACACAGGATCGGCAGTAATCACAAAGCTTCAGAATACTGCGGCAATGCTCGTGAGCATCACTGGCACAAACCTCTTTTTGGATCATTCGACAACCGCATAAGTGAGTCACTTCCCTTCTTTGATCAATTGATCGATGTAATCGAGAAGTATTATCGCATTCCCCACCACTATTCAACCAAGAGCTATCGCTCAGATCATAGCTGTGGCAGTGAAATATTCTCACTTCAGAAGATATAGAAAGCTGAATCCTGGGAATATTCAGAAGAATGAAAGCAGGAATGTCGTCATGACGATTCATCCGACTTGAAAGCTCTTGAATTGAGCGACAATCAGGAAGTATATGACCAGAAGCGATAGCATCATCGCTATTCACAGATCCCTAAAGGTATCCATGGTTATTTCCCATTCTCATCACCACTCCACCCTGTATTGCTTTCCGTCTTTGATTCAGACGAAATCTACAGAATATGGACTTGACCCTATTTTTCTATACCCGAGTTTTTCAAAATCCTTAGCTCAGAACATATCATATAATTTGAGGACCGGATAAACAACCGAATTATTACCGAGTTCTGAATAGATGTTTATCGTATTCGCCCTATTGTCAGAATATATTTCAGGATTGGCAAATTCATTTCTGATTGTTGCGATCTCATCCAGTCTCACTTTTTCTCCAGAAGCATTCGTAAAATAGACATTCTTCAAGAAATTCAAATCGCTGGTTTCCTTATCGTCAAATCATATCACAATTTCCGATGGCTCCAGTGTGCGCTCCTTAGTGTGCACAAATGATACCGCTATTCAATTATAAAGCGCTCATAGTGTATTGTAGACCTGATCTGAAGACAATCATCTTGCAATAAGGTCGTTCTGATTAAGCTTGATATCTATTTTCTTATAAGGAGTTCCGATCGTGTCGGACAGATCCACCAGTTTCTCTTGTTCTTCGATACTCTTTACCGTTCGCTTTATAGTCTCTGCGAACTTGGTGAGCTCAGTCTGGCTCAGATCTTCCTGTCATTTGATTTTCATATGGAAAGTAGCCATTGTCGGCGGTCCTGGAGGATCTTCAAGAAGTCTGAACTTTATGTCGGGATAAAGTCCATAGATGTAATTCTTAATTATCGGCCTTATCTTGATTGCATATTCTTCTGATTTCATATCACGCTCTTCGCCTGATTTCAGGTTTATACGCATGCTTATCTGATTGGGTGAAAGCCTATTCGATCATCATCTGAACAGATTGGCAAAATCGCTCAAGAATCTATCTCACACGGTAGAACTCACATTTTCTGCCAGATCCAGTTCTTCAGGAATTCATTTATCCTTATTCAGTATGAATGCCGATAACTTTTCTTCTATGGCTTTTGTCTGCTGTATAGAATAATCCCTCGGAGCATCGATCCAGATATATATCTGATCTTTGTTTGCCTTTGGCAGCATCCTAGCCTTGAATATGCCCAAAGATATAGGCAATATCACTATCAATCCAAGGGAAATCCAGAAGATAAGCTTAAGCTTCTTTCTGCTTTTTCTGGTCTTAGGAGTCGAGTCTATGAATCTTGAGATTATATTCGAGTAATGCTTTAGGAATTTCGATTCCTTATGTTCCGAGTGTCCTGAACATTTGTCTCATTTGCAGAATTTTGTCGCAAGGTAAGGATTGATGCTGAACGCTATGAATAATGAAGCGATAAGCGCAATCGAGGCAAAAATGGGAATAGGCTTCATATAGTCCCCCATCATTCCGGTAACTGCAAACATTGCCACAAAAGACATCACCCTGGTGACAGTCGACATGACTATGCTCACACCCACTTCTTTGACAGAATCGAGGACCGCTTCAATTTTTGATTTTCCAGTCCTGGCCATCATCTCCAGATGCCTGGCATTGTTCTCTACGACAACAATAGAATCATCGACCAGGATTCACAAGGATAGTATAAGCGCGAAAAGGGTGATCCTATTGATATCCAATCAGAATATGAGTCATGTTATAAAAACCATCCCCAGAACCATCGGTATGCAGAAAGCGGCATTGAGGGCATTTTTCAATCATAGGAAAATGATCAGGATTGCCAGCACGACCGCAATGCTCACAAACAGATGGAATAAGAGCTCGCTGGTCGCCTTCTTGGCGGTTTCTCATTCGTTTTGAATGATATTGAGAGAAATGTTCTTAGGAAGCTTTTTCTTTATTTCATCTACCTTCTTCAGTACATCTTCAACAACGAAGACTGCATTGCTTCATTTCATTTTTGCGACTCATAGGAACACAGCATCTCTCGAAGATTCTTTTGAAGAGTATCTGTAAAACTTGCTCAGATTAACAGGTCAGCTTTTTATGATGCTCAAATCTTTAAGGAAAATATCGGCTCAATTGATTTTAGCCACTATGATATTCCCTAGGCTTGAGACATCATTTATTCCCGAATCCAGCATAAGCAGGGTCCTTGTCTTTGAATCATCGCTTTCACCCACCATTCTATATGACGAGCTAGCCTGTACGGCTCGGATGACTTGTCAGATGTCGAGATTATAGCTCTCAATCTTCACCTTATCCAGTTTTACGCTTATGGAATCAGCATATCATCATACGATATCAAGAACAGTCGTATTCGGAACGAGCTTTATTCCATTTTTCAGTTCCAGAGCTATTTTCCTGAGATAGATTCAACTTTCCCTCACTTCCAGACCGCTTCAATTATAGGTCAATGCAAAGCTCACTTGGGGCAGTTCCTCGGGATCTATTGATTTTATCTCAACATCCTTAACTCAAAAGGGGCGCAAGTCATAATTTCCGTAAATCTTATCATATAACCTTATCTTTGCTGTTTCTTGCGGTGTTCAAACCTTAAAGCTCACCATGGTTGATGAAAAGTTGTCTGCCGAATAGGACATGATCTTATCGACTCATTCGAGTTCCTTGATTTTATTTTCGAGTTCTCTGGACACGAACTGGCTGGAGTCTTCTGAAGTGTATCAATCAAGCGGAATCCTGACGTTGAAAGCGGGAGCGACTATTGATGGATTGTACTGCTTGGGAAGCATAATATAAGCTCATGCTCAGAATACAGCTATGATCGTGATTATCACTATCGTTATCTTTTCATTTTCCAGAAAGAACCTGGTGAATTTTTCAAACATATTTAAAATTATTATTACCTACCGAACGGTTGGTAGAATATAGATTTATAAAATAAAGTCAAATGTTTTTTAAGGATTGACAATCTTAAAATTATCCATATAAATTACAATGTCGGAACAATCCGGAAAATTACGCATATTAAAACAAAAAAACAAACGAAACTCATACGTTTCGGACCTTTTGGAGAATATCGGATAATGGCCAACCGCTTACCATAAGGAGGAGTTCTATGAAACGAAGGATGCGCAGAGCAAAACTGGCAGGCAAGAAACATGAACTCCGAGCTATGAAGGATGCCAGAAAACCGAAGAAGCCCAAAAGCCCGGAATTGAAGAAGGTGGTCCTCACAAGGCAGGAAATACAAGAAACCTTCGAGCTCTTCTCGCACTATTCAGAAGAGGACAGATGCCTAATCGAGAAGGAGAATGGCAAACAAAGGCGGGCCATGAGCTGGTTTATCGTATTCACCCTTATGTTGCTCCTTTCTGTCATTTTTGGTCAGATTTCCGGCTACTCAGAGATGAACTGGATCTTCATCGGATTTCCGCTCTTCTTTCAGATCATTTGCTGGATCGCCTACAGCGACAGCAATACTGAGCGCAAAAGACATCGCAAATCCCTTGATGCACACCTGGAACTCACCCAAGGGTGGAAGGACCTCCTCAGGGATTTTGATTCTGGCAAAGAAATCACCATGCGCATCGGCTGATACCAAAACAAAAGAGGCGAAAACATGACAGAAACAAAATGCCCGAGATGCGGAGCTGCTTACACGACCGGCACGGATCACATCTGCAAACCCGAAGACATCCAGGCTCAATCGGAACTCCCGAAAGCCAACATCGACTGGACAAGGTAAGCGATTATCCTTTCCCGCAAAACAAAAAAAGCCCCGCCCCAAGCGGGGCTTTTCCATCCTGAATAATCTTAAGCAAGTTTTGACCCGAACATAGGATTTTAAAGCCATTGAGAAACAGCCATAAGAAACAGTGTTCGTATTGTCTATGATTTAAATTGAAATTACATTAAAAAAACCTTGCTTTTTTTGACAGGCAAGATTTTTTGTGTTACTATTGATTTCGAGATTTGGGCAAATTCAATTACCCAAACCATAAACAAAAATAAATTTATTTTTTTATATTAAAATTTTATGGCATGACCAGAAACAAAGCAAGAAGCTCCAGCAGCCGCAGCAAAACCTGAACTTTCAGTTGCTGAACTATACAATAAAACAATTGATGCCAAAGGCGCAAACAAGGAGGATCTTCTCAATTTTGCAGACAGGTATGAGGCTGAGAAGCAAAAAGTATCAATGGAGACAAGAAGGGAGATAAGGAATTTGTCAGCTGTTATGCTGAACAACTGAATGACGATCAAATGAAAAGGCGATGTGGAAAATCTGGTTAAGCTCATGAATCTCGCATACAGCGACCAAAATGCTTCAAGCAGCGATTTGGATAGATTGCCAGGAGCACTTAGGACTGAATTTTCTGAGTCTCTGGATGAGATTATGAAAACAATAAACAAAAAAACAGAAGAACAGAAGAAAATGAATGAGAAGAAAGCTAAAATAGACAGCGACATCGCTACCGCTCAAAGCGAGAAGAAAGCACTAGTAGAATCATCCACTTGAGAATGAAAAGATGCACAGAAAAAACTCGATAAAATAAATGATCTGACTTCCAAGGTCAAAGATCTTACAAGTGATTCTGATGATCTGAAAAAGAAAATTGAGAAATACGAAAGTGGATTTACTGTAAATGTAGAGAAATTCGGAGAGAAATATAATATCAAAGTCGACAGTGTTTTTAACGTAAAGAGCAATGACGACAAGGCAGAAATAAGGAAGGATGCGAAAAAAGAAGAGGTGAAGTCAGAAGTTAAGCCAGAAGTTAAGCCAGCAGAACCAGCAAAACCTACCGTTCCTGATACTGCACCTGCTACTGGACCTGCTGCTGCACCTGTCACTCCAGAAATGAAAGGTAAGATCGATGGTATAAGAGAGGAATTGAAAGCTGACTCAAGCGCTACCAAGATGGTTGAGGCATTTGGGAAATTCTTATGAATGTTCTGAAAGAAATGAGCTGAATTCTGGAACATAATAGCCGAAATGTTCGGCCTAGCAGGCGAAGCAGGTAAAGAAGCTGCAAAGCAAAGCGAAAAAGTCAGCAAGGCATTGGAGAAATGAAATTTAACAAAAGACAATGCTGATGCAGCCGCTGAATTAAAGGCAACATTATGAAAGGAACCTCAAAAATGAGAGACTGATGAAATAAAGAAGCTGAACGCTGAACTTCTTAAATCACAAGAAATCTTTGCCGGAACAACCATGGAATCGCTGAAGAATAAATTCGTTTCTAAAAAATGAGAATTCAGCGAAAAGGATTGAGTTGTTTCCGTTAAATATCAAGAAAATTGAGTAGAAAAGACCGAGGTTGCCATAGATCAGGAGTCACTTAAACTGATAGCAAAAGCACTTAAATTAGTGAATGCTGATAAAACAGTGAATGCTGCAGCAGTACTGAAAATCCTTAATCCCGAAAAGAAAGCTGATGCTGGAAATAATTGAGAAACAGGGACAACACAGCCGCCTGCACCGGAAAAAAAACCGGGGCTAGCAGACCCGAGATCAGAGAAATTCCTGAAGAAAAATCCTAACTCAGTCAAAAAAATCAGAGATTCTCTTGCAAAGACCGATAAGATCAAAGATGGCAAAGCCATAGATAGCATTGTTGAGGCTGCAATCAATAATCCTACGAAAGAGAATGTCATGAAACTTCAGTCCGATGTCTTATGAATGGAGGGCAAGAAAGTTGATTGAATCTTCTGAAAAAATACTCTGAAAGCCGTTAATGGCTTACTAGAGATAAAAACTCCTGTAAAACCAAAAGGAAAAGGAAAAAAATAATCATTTTTAATAAATAAAAAACCCCATCCCGAAATTCGGGATGGGGTTTTTAAATGATTATTTTTCAAGCATTCAGAAGAATTCTTCGAGTGTGATTATATTGACTCATAATTCTCGTGCTTTGGCAAGTTTGCTTCATGCAGCTTCACCTGCAATCAGATAATCCAGTTTGCCTGTGACAGATGATCTCACTTCTCAGGAATTCTCCTCTATCATAGCATGTATCTCATCTCTGCTGATATCCAGAAAGCTTCATGTGACGCAGAATGATTTACCTGATAATACTCAGGATGTTTCTTGTACAAGGGTCTTATGAGGCATGTCAGGATCCAATTCCTGAAGAAGCCTTTTCACCAGTTCTGCATGCTCTTCAAAATAATAGACTATGCTATGGGCACCGACCGGACCAATATCCCTGATTTCCTGAAGCTCTTCAAATGATAAAGAATTTATCGATTGCCATATCAGTTCAGATAATCGCGTCCTGTAATCGCTAATCAATTTTTCCGCATCCTCAGATTGTATCTCATAAGAATCAAGAAAATTCATCTGATTATCATCATTTTTAGGTTTTGACTTTTGGGCAGATTGTATATCTTTTTTTGATTGCGACTGATAATATATCGCTTCATCTAGCTTTCATGAATCGGCAAGATACTTGGCGAGTACTTTTGCTGTCTTTTTTCAGACTTGGGGAATTCATAATGCTACGAACAGATTCGCGATATTCATATTTCTTGCTTTTTCGACCTCTTCCAGGATATTTCCGATTTTCTTGTCTTTGAATCCATCAAGCGAAAGGATCTCATCTCTGCATCGGTCAAGATGGAATATAGAGACAAAATCAGTCACAAATCATTTTTCGACGAATATCTCGATTATCTTGCCTCAAAGTCACTCGATATTAGCTCAATGCTTTGATACGAATGAGACTAGGGATCCCATTGTCTGAGCTGGGCATAATTTCTTATTCGGGCAGTACCATGCGACTTTTCAATCATCTCTGACAATCGGCGTATCACAGCTAGGACATTTCTCTGGGGGAAGGACAATCTCCTCTTCTCAAGTGCGCGTTTCAGTTATCACGCTTATTACTTCAGGGATGACTTCTCCGGCTCTCACTATAAATACACTGTCCCCTTTTCTTACATCTTTTTTGGTCAATTCGTCATAATTATGCAAAGTCGCCCTGCTTACAACTGCTCAGCTTACATTTACAGGATCCAGATGTGCTATAGGCGTTATTATTCACGTCCTTCATACGGAATGTTCGATATCCAAGACCCTTGTCCTGACGTTTGTCGAAGGGAATTTATATGCTATCGCATATCTGGGATGATGCTCAGTGGTGCCTAACCTATGCCATAATTCCAGGTTATCTAGCTTAAGGACAAGTCAATCTATCTCAAATTCAAAAGTAGGCTTTTGTTCGGTTTGCTTATTGATCTCTTGAACGACTGCATGGATATCTTTGGCTTTAAATAAGTATGGACTGATTTTAAATCACCACTCCGACAATAATTCTGATTCGCGAGAATATGAGGTTACTTTTACAGGGCCTAGATTCATCGAATTCTCCAGAAAAGGAAAACTGTAAGCAAAAAATTCGAGATTCCTCTCTTTCGTTATCCTATAATCGATTTGCCTGAGGCTTCATGATGCTGCGTTTCTCGGATTCGCAAAGAGCTTCTCCCCTTTCTCTAGACGCCTTTTGTTGAGAGCCTCAAAAGAGGATATAGGCATTACAACTTCCCCCCTTACCTCTATCGGCTCCGGAAAGTCAAATGGTATTTCTTTTGGGATTGAATTAATCTGCAGGGCATTTACAGTGATATCCTCTCATTCGATTCAATTTCATCTAGTGAGAGCCTTGAGGAGCTTTCAATTCTTGTAAGTAAGCGAAACTCAGAGTCAGTCAAACTTCAATTCTATAATGTACGGGAGCTCGATATCGGTCTTCAGGATATTGCATATCCTTTTTTCAAAATCAAGGATATCCTTAGAATCGTAAGTGTTATCTAGCGAGATCATCGGTGCAATATGGGTTCATTTATTGAACTGATTTCCCACTAGTACGTCGATTCTTTTTGTGGGAGAATTCAGATCAAAAATATTATATTTCTCCTCGAGCATCTTAAGCAGCCTGAAAAGATCGTCATATTCCTTATCGGTAAGTATCGGAGATTCATCATTATAGTAGAGCTTGTTGTGCTCCCTGAGGATTTCTTGGAGCTCATTAACTTCATCTTTCGTGAATGTATCTCAATTCAGGAAATAATTCGATTTTTCCAATAGGTCTTTTGTCATTGCGATTCTCTAACTGATTAATGAAGAGAGTTTATGGAAACAAATCAAAAATGCAAGACGATGATAAGGCAAATTTATTAACCATTTGACAATATTTATGTTTTACATATAAATGATAGAATCACTAATAGAAAAAGCTATGGAAAAAGAATCGAGAATAGCTTCAATCAAGGATAAGATTGATTCTGAAAAGAACAGATTATCGCCCAAGATCATACCATCTTCCAAAAGCGGAAGAGTTTCAAAAGCCGTTGCGAAGCATCAAGAAAAGTATGGGTACCTCCTTGAAATGGAAAATCAAGTGAAAGAAGCCATGGAAATGCTTTCTGCATCACTCGAGGCCCAGAGACGGATTGCAGACAAGAATCCTATGATTCAAGTCATTTCAGAGCCTGGCAATCAAAGATGAAAGATTTCCCGTAGATACAATTATCTGCAAGAGATTTTTTGCCTTGCCAAAGACTACAGAGAGCCGAAAGATGGTATCCTCAACATCGAAGATGAGAATCAATTGATGAAGTCGATGATCATCCATGCTGAGTTCATCTCCGATGAACTCCTTCTTGAGCTATGATTGGAAGATGAGGGCTTCTTGAAGCTTGAATACCCCGAACAGCTGAAAAGGAAACTGCAGCATATAGATGAGATAAAATGATTTTTTTCAGAGACGCTTCCTTTGCAGATCGGCAATTGAGCCAACGATTACACCTGAAGGATAATGACTGCAAAAAAAGCAAAAAACCCTTCATATTGAAAAATAATCCTCATCCAGAGTGTGGAGTCCTGAGATGAAACCTCCAGAAAACAAAGGAAAACCCTCACTTTCCATGATGATATATACACATTTCAGAGGAGCCAGAAACATACAATCTCTTCGCTTAATTCAAAAGAAAAGAGCCTCGGCAAAGTTCTGGCATCATTGCGGAAACTGAGATTTCAGATTGGCAGCAAGACATTTCTGGAATCTGTTTCAAAAAATATTGAAGCCTTGGATTCCTATAAATCCTATCACCTGAAAATATCTGCTTCGCATCTCAAGAAGATAAAATGAGCCGATTTGAAATCCGACAAGGAGAATCTGGAGTGGGCAATTTCGAGAATCGACATGAAACTCAAAGAAATCATTTCTCAAAAATCCTCAATTTATAAGCATTCTGAAAATATCTGAGAGACAATAAGGAATTTCGAAGAGGACTGGAAGAATTTCTACAAGAACTTCAAAAATATCTTGAAAAAATTCAATAATGCCAAAATAGATGATATTGTCGAGGCATTCTGAAGACTTGATGCTGATTTCAAAAAAAGCTTCCCAGAAAGGATAAGTTCTATTTTAAATGATACAAACGATGCCATATCGATAATAAATTTGGTCGATTATGATGAAGAGGCTAAGGTTATGGCATACCTTTGGGCGCTTGAGGATTCGGCGCATGGCAGAGCGACAGACTCTAGAGAATATCAGGAGCACCAGTATTTTGAAGCCATGAAACAGAAAAAAGTTTACTTCTGAGCCATGAAATCTGAAAAATTGAAAGAACTTGATTTCATAAAGGAATCTTGAACTTCATTTAAAGAATTTGAGGATAATGGTAATTTTAACATGCTGCTTTCAATTATAGATACTTACCTTAAGTCCAGGCCTGAATTTTGCATAAACCCGTTTGCAAGGATTTACGAAAGAGTATGGTCGGAATACTTCAAGATCGGTATTTTCAAGACAAAAAAAGATATGATCTGAATAATCAAGTCTATCCTTACCATAAATCTGCTCCTAAAAGAACAATGATTCCTGATATTCATGAGCAAACTGGAATGAAATCTGGATGCTTCGAAAATGGAGAGATCAGATTACTCAAGAGATATAATCTGATGGAGAATCAATAAGAATCTTGGTGAAATGACCAAAAAAGATTTCTTAGCCAAATATAATTTCCCGAAAGATTCAACTGTAAATAAGAGATTCGAAGACCACATCAGAATCCTTTTAAGGCTCAAAAAATTATTCGCCCAAAAAGAATATGGAGAAATGGAGATTATTGTGACCGGAGCAAGGCGATGATTCTATCTTAAATAAGGCTAAAAATTGCATAATCTTTAAATTTATGTTAAACTTGATAAGAACTAAAATCAAATTAATTTAAAGTAAATCAAATTATTTTTAAAAGAATGGAAATTAAGAGAGAGGATTACCCAGTACAACAAATCAATAACATTCAAACCGGCCTTACAAAAGAAAGGATTTTAAGCATGGTCGAAGATATTCTTCATGCTAATATTTGAGTATCACATGCTGATTTAGTAGCCAAAGTATCGTCAGAAATATCAAAAAAACTTTTAGAGAAAACACAGCACGATTCGCTTATAAGAAATCTGCTCAACAGCTTCACAGATGAAATGGTTAACTTTCAGGACCAGAACCATAAGATACTGTATTGCAATGATGCATTCGCAACATTCGTATGATTCCCAAAAGAAGAAATCATATGAAAATTTTGCTATGAAATATTGTGCAATCCTGATAATTGTGTCGGCAAATGTCCGATTGAACGAATAAAGAAATGAAATAATTCTAGAGTCTATGTGGAATACGATTGAATATATATGGAAAAATCTGCGAATGCGGTTATGGATGATGATGGGGAATTCATATGATATGTCGAACTATACAAAGACAGAAGCGATATAATAAAACAGAATCGCAAAATTGAAGAACAGAATGCAGCTTTAGCCAGAACAAACGAATTCCTGTCATCTGCACTTTCTAACTCCAAACAATGAACTTGGGAATGGAATATATTAACCGGAGAAGTCAGAGCGGATGAGAATTTTTATAAGATGCTCTGATATGATAAGCGCGAAGTTGAATTCAATTATGATTTTTGGGAATTGATACTGCATCCCGAAGACAAGAAAATGGTAATGTCAGAACTGAAGAAAAGTGCGCAAAAACCTGACAGGTCTTTTCAATTCACCTACAGGTTGCTGAGCCTGGATTGAAATTACATATGGATAACCGCTTCTGGTAAAGTAAGTGAAATAGATATTGACTGAAAGCCGACAAAGGCATTATGAACGCATATGGATATAACAGAAATCACAAGTGTGAAAAGTTATCTGCGAACAAATGAACAGAAACTTTCTGCCATACTTCAATCCATTCCTGATCTGCTTGTTGTATTGGACAGAAATTGAGTATACAGAGAAATATACACGGGTAATTCAAAATTTTTCTTGTGACCCAGGAAAATCGGTTCTAATATTTGAGAAATTTTCGACAAGAAGAATAGGACAGTGATTCTTGAATGAATAAACAAAGCAATGGACACCTGAATAACACAGCATATTGAATACAGTCTGAATAAATACTGATTGAAGAGAAAATATTCCTGAAGCTGCCAACTCCTTTGAAAAGATCAGGTTGTCATCATTACGCGTGATGTGACTGAAGAAAAGAAAATGCAAGAGAAAATCAGGCATATGGCGACCCATGATAACCTTACATGATTATCGAACAGGCTTTCATTCAATGAGAAACTGCAGCATACGATCAATCAGAATAAAAGGAATAAAAAGCATTTTGCAGTCCTTTTCATAGATCTCGATAAATTCAAGCAAGTCAATGATACGCACTGACACAAGGTTTGAGACAAATTGCTTATCGAAGTATCAAAAAGACTTCTGAGTGCGACCAGATGATCTGATATAGTATCAAGATTCTGATGAGATGAGTTCTGAATCGTGCTTCCCATGATTGAGAAAAAAGAGGATTATGAGATTGTAGCGAAAAGAATTATAGATTCGCTATCCAAGCCGTTTGATATAAGCTGAAAGAAAATACAGATCTGATCGAGCATCTGAATAAGCCTTTACCCTGATCATTGAGAAGATTTGGATTCGATAATCCATAGTGCAGATGTAGCGATGTATACGATCAAGAATTGAACAAAAAACAGCTTTTCAGTATATCAGCCTCCCGAAAAAAAATAATTGCAAAATGGGTTTTCATCCATACAATGTCTGGGTTAGAATTTAACAAAATCAGGATATGGATAAAATTATAGTTTGTACTTATGATGAGGGATTGTTGCCAGAAAAAAAGACACCCGGTGCAGTCTGCTGGGATATGAGAGCTTCTCTGGACTTTGAAGTTCAGCCAGGCGAAGTAAGACTCATCAGCGCATGATTCAAAACATATATTCCACTAGGTTGGTGTGCGAAATTCTATGCCAGGAGCTGAATGCCGACAAAATCACTTCTTATGCAATGAAATAACATAGCTATAATGGATCCTGATTACAGAGGAGAATATCTTATGCAGATGTACAACTTCACAAAAGATGCAGTAAAACACGAAAAATACACCAGATTATGTCAGATAGAATTTTCTCCCTATTGGCATGAATGAAAATTCGGTACAGATTATGTGCCTGAAATAGAATTCATTGTAGATAAGGATCTGTACGATAAATTCGATGAGCATTATGCCTCAGAAAGATGAACCGGATGAATCTGAAGCACATGACACAAATAAACTTAAAGAAAAAATCCCGCTCCCAGAGCGGGATTTTTTACGCGATTGAGATTTTAAAATTTGATAACAGGAATATCTGATAAGCTTTTAGGATTAAACGATAAAATCCCTCGGAAGAGGGATTTTATCGTGGATTTGCTTATGCAGTTTTATATATTTCATCAACTTTGCTCTGGGAATATAGGCTTACTGCCTGCAATAGCGAATTGGACTGTTCCAGCCCTCTCAGATTTTCGAGGAAGAAGTCTGAATAATCGAATAATGAGCTTAGAGCTTTAAATCCCCTTTCTTTGCTTATTTCCCTGAATCTATCCTCTATCACCACCAATCTTCTTTCTGATTTGCGGTCATCGCTATCCTCATCCTTTACCGCTTCGCTCAGAAGATATTCATACATCAATGCATTGACCTCGATTTCTTTGTCTTTGAAGGATAACTGAAAATACCTTGCGATCGCCTCTCATCTTGAATCATAATCATACAAGCTGATAAAGAAGGCTCTGAAGTACTTGGAAATTACCTCAAATGCGATTTCCAAATTCAGGATATCCTCCTGTCCGGCATATTCTTGGAAAAATCATTTTCTCAGCTTTTCCATGTAACCGTCATAAAAAGAAAACCATAATGTTTTGTTAATGTCGTCCGGATTCTCAAAATCATAAAACTGGGATTTGTTCATTTTCATTTTCGACAATATCCTATTTTTTACGCTTCAAGCCAATTCATCTGTTTGAGTCTCATCCGATGGGCCTCCTAGAGAATTTCCGGATGCTCCATATGTAGTATAATCAGGTTTATTAAGCATACTTATTCAGATTATAGAATTAATTGCCTGCCATTTCGGAGAAATATCCGTATGCCAATTTTCTTCAGATCTGATTACTGGTCATATCCCTTCGCACTACAACAGTTTCTTTTCAATCTGCAAAAGGAACAAATAAGATTTCAATATCCCCATTCTTGAATATTTCTTCAGCCTTCCCCATGATTCAGTCAAAACTCTCTCATTTGGTTATCAATAGCGATGCTGCCGGCCGATCTCATATGAACATCTCATGGTAGGTATCCATATCCAAACTGATATTTCTGACATACACTCAAGCTTCTTTCTCTTTTTTTAAGACGGAATCAATAATATCTCTGATTTTTAATGTCAACTCAGAAGAATTCGGTCACACTTCTGCCATCCTTATGAATAATTCAGATTTTCATATTTCTATCATTGGGGTTTCAATGGTATCGGACATAAATGTAATGTTTTGAGATAATGATTAATTAATACGAAAATTGTCTTATTTGTCAAGATGATTTCGTAAGCTCGGCATATTTCATTATTTTTACATTAATAAGATACAGCCAATTATATTTTGCAATTTATCGGGTAAAAAATAAAATGTTCTGGCTATTTAAACTTTCAAAAAAAATGCTTAACAAACATAAAATATATCTGATTGATTGATACAATTTCATATATAGGCTATTTTATGCCATTCCACCTTTTACGCTCAAGGATTGAACCCCGATAAATGCAACATTCTGATTAGCAAAAATGGTGATATCTTGGTACAAGGAGGATAGGCCGGATTTTCTCGTATTCATACTAGATCATAAGTGAAGGACTTTCCGCGAAGATATCTATGAGGATTATAAGTGAACAAGAGACAAGATGCCAACAGACTTAAAAACGCAGGAAGATCTGATGTTCGAAGTATTGAGGGCATTTGATGTGCCTATGATATCCGTGCCTTGATATGAAGCTGACGATATCATCTGAACTCTTGCGATGAGACTAAGGAAAAACAAGGATAATGATATCTATATTCTAAGTTGAGATAAAGACCTTTTTCAGTTCGTAGATGAGAATGTGGCAATATACGATACGATGAAAAGAAAAGTTTATCACCGAGCAGAGGCAATCGAAAAATTCTGAGTTGAGCCTGAGCATATTGTTGATTATCTGTCAATATGCTGAGATTCAAGTGATAATATTCCATGAATTAAGTGATTCTGACCGAAAAAAGCTCAAGAACTCATAAACAAATATTGAAATCTTGAGAAGATTTATGAAAATATCGATGATATTGCTTGAAAAACCAAAGAAGTGCTTGAAGCTAGTCATGAAGTCGCATTCCTGAGCAAGAAGCTAGCTTCGATTCATGCTGAATTGGAGCTTCCCGGATTCAGCATTGAAAACCATATATTCAAGACAAAGAACATATTTACGGATGAGGCCATAGAGCTCCTGAAGAGATTTGAATTCAAGTCCCTGATTCCCACAGCGCATCAGGACAAGATAAAGAATTTTGAAACTCTCTGAGTCACTCCTATCAGAGTATCTGATATGAAGTCTTTGAATGATCTGGAGAAAAAGATATTTGAACATTGAAGGGTTGCCATAACAGCCAATTGAAATTGAGCCTTCGATCTGGAATCCCTGAATCTCTTCGTTTGAGAAAAAGAAATATATTATGCAGATACATCCGAAATTGAACTGACAGGTTTCCTAAAAAGGCTTCTGGAAGATGATATAGAGCTGATAGGATTTGACATAAAAGAAGATCTGAAGAAGATATATGGGTATCTCTCGTGAAGATGACAGAAGATGCCATGAAGCAAATCAGAATTCCAAGCAAGCTTATTCTAAAAAATCCCCCGACCAGTCGGGGGATTTTTGTTTGGAGTTTATGAATAGAAAGTCGGAGTTCAGACTATGATTTCATGTTTCTTGGAATAAATTGGCTGTGGCTTGTCATCAATAACTTTCCTTGCTCAAGAAGAAGCATCGATTTTCGGGATTCATTCATCTGTCAGTGGTCATGTTGCGATTTCAACATGGGTGATTTTTCACTTATTTTTTCATTCCTTTTCTCTAAGGAATATAAGATCTCATCGCCTTACTTCACTTACAGGTTTTTGTACTGTCAGCCCAGCTAATCATTCAGCATTATTATTGTATGAATCACTCAGGACATTACATTGTTTCATGCTCATAAGGACGAGCCCGCTGCAATCTGTCCTATCATCAAGCTCTCAATGTCATTCTCACCATCAATATCTTTTTCAGATATGCTCTCATGCGGCTGCTATGAATGCATCAGGAGTAGTTTTTGCGATGAATTCGATATTTGGTTCAGCCATTTTTCAGATCTGAACAGAAGCATTATTAAGTTGTGCGACAACAGAAAGTCATATTGCATCAATACCTCATTGAATTCTAGTGGACATCAAATGAACCACCTCTGAATCTGTTAGATTCGGATCTTTCAGCATGTCAAACGTAGTCACCTCATCTTTTTTTCATCATTCTGTTTTATCTTTTTTTCATCATCTATATTCATTGATGTATCATAAATGCGCAAGCAAATCTTTTTGTGCATTATCCATAACAGCAAAATCAACAGGAATATCATTTTCTTCAGCTAGTTTCTCTCAAAGGTTAAAGCAATTGTTATATTTTTTTAAAGAATCAGCTTCAGTGCTTCAGCTTCATCAGATTTGAAATGTTCAAATATTAAATCAGCTCTTCGGATCCTTATTTCTCCTTCAGAATACAAATCATCCTTCATGCTTTGCTAAAGCAATCATTCTTTTGATTGCCACACCAGATCATCAGTCAATCTTGATCAACAGATCAGTACCAGGTCATTGTCCGAATATGGAAATCAACAATTGTTTTGATTCATCAAAACTTAATTCTTTCATTTTTTTCAAAACTCATTCAACTCCATCAACTCAAGCGATTTTGTATACATCTTGAATTCTTGCAATTCTCTTTTCCTCCTCTTCTTTTGCCTTCTTGGCTTTTTCTACCAAATCCTTATCTTCCTGTAAATCAGAAAGCGGGTTACAACCACTGTTGATGGTGTCTTGAATTCTTATTTTTTCAAATCTTTTTTCGTCTGCCAATATGGCTTCCTGATTTTCTGAATCAGCAATATTGCCCTTTTTGATTATTTCAATCTTGTCTCAATCATAAATTCTCAAATATTTTGTTTTTCCATCTGGTAACTCTTGGTAATATCAAGGCCTTGGAGAGTTTTTTCTGACTCATTTGATTCAATTCACTTCTATGACTTGGATTTCAGGAGAAAGGATATCTCATGCTCAAATAATATTATTTATTTTTTGATTCTCTCAAAAATTAACGACAAACCTGTCTTTTTCCTCCATCTGATCCCTAGAGACAGGACTGGTTGCATTTTTTTCCTTAACAAGTAGCAATTTAGATAAATCAGCTCCGGTTTTTTTTAGAAATAAGATATCAGAAGCTCTAAGCTCATTTGGAGACTCTGTATTTCACATGATGCTTTTTTGCTTGTCATTTCCCTTGTATTTTAAAGTCAGAAAATGAGAAAATCTCATTTCTTCCCTTTCTAATTTAAATATCTCATCTTCAAGTCTGATGATTTCAGAAGAATTCGGGGAAGTTTTTTTAAGCAAATCCAATTTATTCCTTTGTGTTTGCAGGATTTCAATTATCTGATTCAGCTTTAATCTCTCTAGAGATGTCAACTGCTGAGTTTGAAGCTCTTTTAATTGATGCTCTATCGATGCTGGATTCTGTTTTAGGGCTTCTTTATTCGATTTTACTTCTGGCATATGATATTATTAAATGATTAATTCCTTAGTATCTTACCATATAAACTGGAAAAAAACAAAAAAACCAGCATTTTTATGCTGGTTTTTGGAGATTTTTATTTATTGAGCAGCTGGTGACTGAGGTGCAGCAGGAGCTTGGGCTGGTGCTGGAGTGATTCCGAGCTTTAAGAGTGCCTCATTCTCAGTATTGAGGGTAGTGATTATCGTAGTTATTCCGACTAATTCAAGAGTATCCCTGACTTCATCTGTAAGGTTGGTCAAGAACATCTGTCCATTGCCGTCTTCGATATTGCTGAAAATATCAGCGATATAACCGATTGATTTTGAGTTGAGGTATTTCAATCCAGAAAGATTGAAGATAATCCTTTTTCAGGTAAAATCCCCTATTGCGTTATAAATGGCGGTGAATGTCTTATCTGCATTAGTCTCATCCAGTTCGCCGATGAATTCAAATATATCAACATTGTTATATCATTTCTTCTTGATGTCTATTGGTGTGTTCATATTACTCATGAATTATTAAACTTTTATCCATATTAGCACACAATATAATAAAATGCAAATATTTTGCTTTAAATCAGTTTTTATTTATATTTCTATGTGCGCACAATATATTAATAATAGATTCTGAAAAATCAATGGAAATTAAAAAAATAGTCATAGATAGTTTTTTTCCTGAAAATATCGCTTCAGAAATAGACAGATTGGCTAGAGATGAACTTTATTCGCCGATCTGGCAGACTATAGGGTGGAATCTGATGCTGCAAAAAGCAAGATACGCTGAAAAATGAATATTCATATGAGCCTACCAAGATGGCAAACTTCTGAATTATGCAATAATCGAGAAAAGGAAAGTTTGACCGTGAATGCATTGAAATTTTATAATCGGATGACCTTTGAATGAGATACGGATAGAGGAAATCGAATTGGAATTGAATAAGATATGAATAGAGGAAAAAGCAGTATTCACTCAAATAGAAAGCCTTGGGAAAATAAATCACAGGACATTTAAGGCCTGAAAATTCAAGAAATTCATAGAGAAGCATACCGCCCTCATCAGCCTCATAGAAGATGAAGAAAAGATATTGTCAGGCATGAAGCAGAAATGAAGATATAATATTAAAGTAGCCCAGAAAAACGATATCACAGTGGAGAAAGTCTCTCCAGACAAACAGAATATCGATATTTTCTACAATCTTCTTACAGAAACCAAAACCAGAGGTGATTTCTCTGTCAATTCCAGAGATTATTTCTATGATTTCTGCGCTTATCTTGAGAGGAATCGAATATGAGGATTGTATTTTGCAAAAAGAGATTGAGAAGTTCTCGCCTCGGGGATATTCGTATTTTATTGAAAAATGGCAATATATTATTATTGAGCATCGACTTCGGATAATGAGAAGAGGAAATTCATGCCAGCTTACCTTCTTCAGTGGAATATGATAATGGAAGCGAAAAAAAACTGATGCGAGATATTTGATTTTTTAGGGATAGCTGACCCCGAAGACAAGGATTCGCCGCTTGCTGGAGTCACCGATTTCAAGCTTAAGCTCACAAATCATGTACATGTTTGGCCTGAAAGTCATATTGCAGTGCATTCAAAATTCAAATACATGCTTCTTTCGGCTAAGAATAAGCTAAAGGAATATTTGAAGTAAAAATGTTTTGATTTAATCGGCTCTTAAAATATAATCTCAAAAATAACTAATCAAAATTCATATGAAAACCAAATTATCTATTCTGATATTATCTAGTTTCTTGCTATTTTCATGCGGAAACAATACAGAGGATGCTTCTGATATCAATAAAACCAACTGAATCACATCAAGCTGAAACGAAAAAACTGAAGGCGAATCGAAAATAAGCCCAGATACAAGCAATGAAGCGACAGAAATTCCAGAAGAAATAGATACATGAAGCTGAGAGACTGCTACTGTAACTGAATTTTCAAGCGCAACATGAATCAATATCAAAAGCCCCGACTAATAATTGTCGCTTATGATCTTATAATAAGCCAATATCCCGACCATGGCCGCATTATCCTGAGAATAAACTGGCTTGATAGGATGTACGAAAGTGCATCCTTTTTCTATTGCCATCTTTGAAATTTTTGATTTGAGGGATTCGTTCGCACTCACTCAGCCAGCTAAGGCTAGCGATCTGATGGAGAATTTTTCTGCAGCAGAAAATAACTTTGTAGAGAGGATGTCAATCACCGTTTCCTGGAATTCGAAAGCAATTTCTGTCTTATCTTCTTGGGTAAGGTATTTATTTGCTCATTCGATATCCTGAGAATACTTAAGCTTATTCGGAAGGATTTCACTTATTCAAGAATCATCGATATTTATCTCGTTGGGCTCATTTGCAGTATTATTTTTCTTATTTTCTGCGATCCTTCTGTCTATTTCCCTCTTCACAGCACTTTTGAGTCATGAAAATGAGAAATCCAAACTTCATTTCTCCAGCAAGACTCGTGGGAAAATTCATCTGAAAGCTCATTTATATTCTGAGGCAAGCTTGGAAATCATCGGTCAACCTGGAAATCAGACTCACATCATCTTGGCCACCTTATCGAAAGCCTCTCAGGCACTGTCGTCCTGGGTCTGTCATATGAGCTCCATATCGAACAGGCTTTTCAGTATATAAATCTCATTATGTCATCATGAGACTGTCAGGCAGATCGAGGGGAAATTGATATCTTCGAGCTTCCTTTCGAGCAGATTGGCAAAAATGTGCGCCTGGATATGGTTTATCAGCAAAAAAGGCTTATTCAGAAGTCTGGACAATGTCTGAGCGACTGTGAGTCAGACATATAGCGAAGGCTGTAGTCATGGCCGCTCAGTGCAGGCTATGTAATCAATCTCTTCTAAGTTGATCTGTGCCTTAGACAGGACAGTCTCAAGAACCAAAAAGACATTATTGGCATGAAGCCTCGCTGCGACCTCGGGCACAACTCAACAAGTGGGAAGATGTTCTTTTATCTGGGATTTTGTATCCATCGCAAGAAGTTCGCTATCTTTGAAGATAGCGATTGAAGTATCGTCGCAAGATGTCTCAAATGCAAGAATATACATATGTTAGAACTTAGTTTAGAATTTAGAAGCATTGATTAGCCAACCTCGCCTGACAGACGGAACGGGAATGATTTGAGCATGTGGATTTTCTAACTCGGGAATGATGATATTTTTAAACTTTAAGTTTAGATTTAATTTTATTTTTGGATGATGAACTCTATATTATCAGGATTGTTTGAGACGCGGGTAAGCCAGAATGGGGAAAATTCTATCTTCACATTAGCTATGTTCGTATCATTCAGCAGGATAGAAGTCGCTTCTTTTTTGTCGGTATTGGCAATGAGATTCTTAAGTTTTCTTGTCAGATTGTTGGTTGAATCTTCAAAGTTATAGGAGATAGTCGAATCGAGCTCTGTCGTTGCCTTCATATAGAAAGGATTTACTGATTGCGAAAGTATATTTGTGATCCTTAATGAATCATCATTTATTCAGATGAGCTTCTCGGTTCAGAGAAGAATATTCTCATTCAAGACTGTGCGAAGGAAGAATACTGTGGCATTCTTATCAAAAACATAAGTCGCCAATCTTCAGCTCGCAGTAAGTGTGACCTCGTCAGTTATATCTCCTATTTTGACTCATTTGAGTATTGAAGGCGGATTTATGGTGTATTGCAATATATTGTTGATCGGTGCTATATGAAAATTGCTTCATCCTGAAGTATTCATGGCCTTAATCTTATCCTTTATATCATTAAGCGCCTTTGTCTTAACTTTTTCATTTATGATTCATACGAACTTCTCATATTCCTCCTGTGTAAGTATATGGTTTTTCGGATCAAGTCAATCATGCATCGGCTCAGATGTCTTCGCATAGATCTTATCGCGATTGAATTTGAGTCCCGGTATGGTAAGGACGATTCATTCTGAGATATTTCATCTCACTCAAGTTATTTTTCAATAATTATCGTACATATCTGCAATGAGCGTCGAGTCTACCTGTCAGACTACTGTCTTTCAGGCTTCGTCTTTTCTGGAACCTGGGACTTTTATCCATTCGGAACTCCTGTATACGAGTCAATCTTCCGACATGAAACGTGTATTCGGCTTAAAAATCTGTTCGGTGTTCATCTCATTGTATACCGTCACCCTTCAATAGGCATTCTTTGCAGATTTCAGATCAATTGAGGAAACATGGAACGGAAATTCCACAGACGAGTCTTGAGTAATCGCATTTACCTTGATAATGCTTTTTGAATCAAATACATTAGCGTTGTCTTTTTCGCTGAAAATCATATTTCTGGATACGGTCTTCACTCATAACTCTGGAGTGATATAGACATAAGTCTTCGAAACTGCGAAATAAAAGATGAATGAAAGGAGCGAAAAAGAGAGGATCAATCAGATGAGAAGCAGAAAAACATGCGATTCTGGTCAAGATTGCTTGTTGTTATAGGTTTTTTTGGCTTTTTTCTTGAATAAGAAAAGATATTTGAGAGTGAATTTCTTGAGTTCGTATTTCATGTATTCGTGGAATGTGAAATTATGCCTCAAGACATTGGTCTTAGAGAATTTTTCGTCGAATTCAATCTCATCGCTCTTGTAGAAATATCTGATTCAAAGCTTCTCTCCCACCTTTTTTATCTCTTTGTTTCAGGTTACGATTGCGAATTTCTTTCAGGCAAACTTCGATAAAAGGATTTTGAGGTTGAGATAATTTTTTAGGGATTCATTCTCATCTACTTCCAGATAAAAAGATCCATCGGTTGATGTCGAGGTCTGGACTTTTTTGCAGATGTCAAAAAGAGAATCGCTGTTTTCGATTTTTATTTTTTTGTATCACTCCATTTTTTATTCGTATTTATAAAGTACATAGCGCAGTATCCTCACTAGAGGATCTTTCTTTATAGCCATAAGCTCCTTCCCTGCCTTAGCCAAGGATACTGCTCATAGCATTGCATTGTTGTTGTATTCTTTAAGATTCTCATCCGTCAAGAACTCATCGACCACAGTTATGTGTTTCCCTATGTGGTTTTTCTCGAAATGTTCCGCAATACCTTTTTTGAGAACTTCTGATACTCAAGCTCAGCTTACGAAGACATTTTTAGCAAAAAATGTCTTCTCGATATCCTGTATCGCAATCACCATTGAATCAAAGATGAAATTCAGGGCTCAATCAACGATTTCTTTGTATTCTTCATATTTCTCATCAAGAGATCATAGGATGTTCTCGATGTCAAGGTAACTCTTATCAAGATGGCTTCGAAGCTCGTCCTCTAATAGCGAATATCAGAAATTAAGGATATTGAATCATAGGATTTCAGAATTGGATTGGAGGATGACTGTCGTCTTGGAATATCAGATATCAAGATAGATGTTGTTGTCGTAGTTGTACGGGGAATCTTCTATCAGTTTCGGCAAGCTTATGGGCAACGGTACGACTGAAATCAGATTCAATCAAAGGTCGTGTATGATGTTTTTGAGGATCATGAATCTTGATACAGGAGAAAAGACATTTATGATATTGAATTTTATGTTTTTCCCGGTGAATCCTATCGGATTCGTAATCCTTTGCCCATCTACATAAATTCAAGTAATCGAAGTAGTTACGAGCTTCATCTCAGCCTCAATGATTCATAATCTGCTTTCTGTCTTCGTCTTTATCTTATCGAGAGATCTGATCTCGACGTCCTCTATCATCTCATCTATTTCTTTCATGCCGATGGGTGAATTGTTTCATTTTCGGACATAATTGATGGAAGTGAAGTCGTAGATGAGCTCGCTTGAATTAAGGAGGACAAGCGCATCGGTCGGGATTGAATCAAGAGATTGGCAAGCCTTGGTGACGGCTTTCTGTATTGATTTTGAAATCGATGAAATATCGGTAATTTCACCGTTGTACATATCTTTTTTGCTTTGCCTTAGAGTAGAGGATCAAATTATCTTGAGTTCCTGTCAGTCAATTTTGCAGACAAGTACTTTAATCTTGAAAGCTCAGATATCTATAGCTAAAAAAGTATCGTAATCTAGGATGTTGCTAATACGGAAAGACATACACAAAAAATCGTTTATTTTAAACGTGTTTCATTGTATGAAAAAGGAGAGAATTGCAAACGCTTTTAGAAAAAAACCGGATTTCATAGAAATCCGGTTTTTCATTTGTCGGCTTTTAAGGAAATTGTTTTAATAATCCTTAACGCATCTTACGGAATAAGAACTTCCTAGACCCATGTTTTGACGTGCTATCTGATCATTGCCGTAAAAAAAAGTACGTATATAGGCGGAGTTTGAGGCATGTGTCGATGTCCATAATTGACCCAGATGTCAGCGCATGTTGCAAGTCCCTGCGTAACATTGACCTGCTAAAGGTATTCAAAGGGTGGTTATTATATTATCGGAAGGAGTCTGATTCATCCATCATAATCCTGAGCATTGATATCATATGAAAGTTTCACAAAGCGATCAGTGAAGAGAAGTCGTCAAATTAATAAACTCTTGATCTGATGGTATGTGCCATCATGAAGGACAAGGACAATCCGGTCATCCTCAATATACATCTTGTCATCAGATTGTTTTCGTGGAGCATTTTGTTGCAGGCATTATGTCAGCATAATACTCATAGAGCTTACCGAAGATGTTATCTGTCTGTGTTGGTGCTTGGCTAACTATTGCAGTGATTCAAGCCCAATTCTCAGTAGCCGTCGATGATTGACAAGCCGTAGTTCATGCATTTGCATTATTATAATTTTCACATATTCCAGTGTATTGGTTTACATTTGCTGCATTCATTGTTCATAGTGTAGAATTGCATCAAGCCCATGTCAGTCATCAAACGGTCACATCCGGCTTAGAGCATGAGGCTCATGATAAATCTTTCCAGTCTGTTCATATAACGACAGGAGCAACACTTGAGGCTTTTCATCCCAATGCATTTATAACCAATCAATTTCAGATATTGATAAGTGACGCTCAGCTTGCATTCAGCAGTTCTTGTACAGCAGGGGTTGTCACATTTGAGCCGGAATACGCAAGTTTCATAGTGTCCATCAAATTTGATATGTCTGCTGATGTAAGATCATATAGTCAAGTGGCATAAACTTGTGTAGAGTCAAAATTTGCGAAATTATTAACTCATGGCAGAACATCTTTTCATGATCAGAAAGTATCATCATAAATAGCAGTCGATCAGCTTTGCTCTAAGGAAAAAAGGGTTGGAGTGGGAACGTAGTAATTTATCGATCCAGTCGACACCTTGAGGAGGATTCAATTATAATTTCATGAAATATATACATTTATTCAAGTTCATCCTAGTGCATTCGCCGAAGGAGAACTTAGTATTGAGAGTTTAGTACTCAGGAAGAATGGATTCTTATCCCTGTCATAGCTTGTCGGGTTTTCCAGGTTTCAGGCAACTTGATATTCTCTTTTATTTGTTGCAAGGGAGTAGGCGTATTCAGAATTATCCAGAGGGTCGACAACTTTCTTGGAAAGCGGTGGCATGATGAGCTTTGCCGCAGTATCTCACAGGATTCATTGGTTCCAAATCGTACCTCATGAATATGTGAAAGAGAAAGATTTGTCAGGAGAGGGATATTTTCAGGCATTTACATTGAACATTTCTACAGATTTCTTGATGTATGAAATATCTGTAAGGCGAGTCGAATCTCGGGCAGAGCCCGATTGTGAAGAAAACGAGAGGAAAGCTATTGTTGCTAAGATAGAGATTATGACTATTACAACTATAAGTTCTACCAAGGTAAAGGCAGAATTTTGTTTTGATGTAAACATAGAGCGAAGAAATTAAAAAATAAATATTAAACCCCCGATTGATATAAAATGTCTTATTATCTACTTTATGCCATATTTTATATTATTATTCAGAAAAGCAAAAAAGAAAATATTCCAAATTAAATTAAATATATCCTTAGTTGAATATGTCTTCTCATTTTTGATTTTTTGGATATAATGACTGCCGTTCTTGTACAAATATTTTAGTCAATAATCAGTTGGAAATTGTCGCTTTCCCAAGAAATAGATAATAAGATAAGCATAGTAGAGTTGGCTTCCAGATACTTGCACGTTAAGAAGGCATGAGCAAATTACAAGGCTCTATGCCCTTTTCATAGTGAGAAAACACCTTCATTCGTAATTAGCCCCGCTAAGAATATCGCATACTGCTTTTCTTGCCACACTTGATGATGACCGGTTAAATTCCTGTCTGAAATAGAAAAAATCCCTTTCTGAGAAGCTGTCCAGAAATTGGCTCGCGAGGCATGAATAGAACTTAAGACAGATTATTATAAGGAACACAAGGATAATAAGGGGGATTTCTATGAACTGCACAAGGTGGCGACAGCATGGTATCATGATGAAATCTTGAAAGAAGACAATAGAAGCCGGCTGAAATACCTGCTCGACAGGTGACTTTCTCAAGAAACTATAGAAAAATTCAAGCTTTGATTCTCATGAGATCCGAGAGGGCTTTTCCATAAGCTCAAGGAAAAATGATTCCAGGAGAAGGATATTATAGATTCCTGAATCTTCGTATCCCCTTCTAAAGATAAATTCTACGGAAGGATAGTATTCCCTATTTCTGATTACACTGGGAATGTCGTCGGATTCACATGAAGAGTTCTTGATGCATCATTGCCGAAATATCTCAATTCACCTGCTACGAAAATATTTGATAAAAGCTCTATACTATACGGCTTGAGTCTGGCAAAATCTGAAATCACCAAAAAATGATATGTGATAATTGTAGAATGACAGATGGATGTGATTGCGCTCCACCAGGCAGGTTTCACAAATACGGTCGCAATCAGCTGAACGGCATTGACCGCAGAACAAATCAAACTTCTAAAAAGGCTCACAAAGGCTGTTTATCTCTGTCTTGATCACGATAATGCCTGAATTAATGCTACTTTCCAAAGTCTTGAAAATACCATAAATGAAGACATAGATGTCAAGATAGCCAGTTTCTGAGATGCTAAAGATCCTGATGAATATCTCAAATCATGAAAAGATTTCGCCGATGTCATAAAAAAAGCCTTAAGTCCGGTATCTTTCTATATCCGAGAATGAGGGAAGAAATATGACATGGCATCCATACAAGGGAAAAAGTCTCTCATAAAAGATGTTTTCCAGTTCCTTAAGATGATGTCATCTAGGATAGAAGTAGACATACACATCAAAGAAATCTCCAGCATGCTCTGAATAAGCATGGATGTGCTATATGAGGAATTCAAAAATACTAAAATGAAGAATCCTGAAGAAAGAGAGGAAAAATTCGAGAATAAAGAGGATAAAATAGACATTTATCAAGAAATCACAGCTTACCTTAACCTATACAATTTTTTTGATTTGTTTTTAAAAAATTTTGCATATAATATAGACAACATAAAGGGTTCCGAATCAGTCATTATCCTTAAAAAGTTTCTCCTTCAAAAAGAAGGGGTTTTTGCGGATGATAGCATTGACATTGATAGACTCAAGACAATCGAATTATATATCGAGGAGTCGAATTCATGACTCAATAAAGAGACAATAACCAAGAAATTCCTCGATCTCGTCTTCAGATTGCAGAAAAATATTTTCGAAAATGAAAAAAGGAAACTCGAGGAAGTTATGAAAAACGACTCCAGAAATCCTGAAATCCTGAAAGATTACATGGAACTTCTTCAAAAATGAAAGAAAATGTGAATATCAAAATAAAAATTAATATAAGACGTATATAAGATTACATATTAATTAACCAAAAAATATGGCAAGGAAAAGAGAAGAAAATAATATTGAAGAAATAGATTTAAGCAGTCTGGATTTTGACGAAGCCGATTTGGCTGAGTTGTCGGATCTGGACATTATTCCTTTGACTCCGATGCCTGAAAAAGATAGTAAGAAGGAGGACAAGAAATCTTCCAAAAAAGAAAAGGAAGATTCTGTCAAAGAAGATGATATTACTGAAGAGATAGAATGAGCTGATCCGGATTTTGATGAATTCGATGATTTTGAATTCGAGGAATTCGATGAATTCGAGGAAGATTGAGAAGAAGAGTGAAATTGAAAAAAAGAAAAATGACTTAAGAAAATGCCTATAGATAGGAATCAGGATAAAAGGCGTGTGGGTAAGTGACTTCAAAAGTTCATAGATTACACGATACCTGCCGAATTCCTTGAATGACTCAATGAACATCAACAGCTTCTTCTCAAAAAATGAAAAGCTGAATGAAAGATTACACACGATGAGCTAATGACAGCTTTCCCGAATGCCGAGGAAGACCTGGATAAGCTGGATGATATATACATGCGTCTCATGAAACTGGGAATCGAGATTGTCGATTCGTTTGATAAGGATGAGATGTTCAAGTGATCAGAAGGAAAAGACCAAGAGATTGAGCTATCAGAAATATCTGATGATTCGATAAGGATGTACTTGAATGAAATAGGTAGATTCCCGCTTATCGATGCTGATGAGGAAGTAAGATTATGAAGGCTGATAAAGAAATGAGATCAAGAAGCGCGTAAGCGTCTTGCTGAAGCGAATCTGAGACTAGTTGTAAGTATCGCCAAGAAATATATGGGTCGTGGATTATGACTTCTTGATTTGATTCAAGAATGAAATGTATGACTATTCCGTGCCGTCGACAAATTCGATCCTGAGAAATGATTCAAATTCTCGACATATGCAACTTGGTGGATAAGACAATGAGTCACTCGTGCCATTGCAGATCAAGCAAGAACCATAAGGGTTCCTGTTCATATGGTCGAAACCATAAATAGATTTACGCACACTTTCAGAAGATTGACCCAAGAGCTTGCTCGTGAACCGCTAATGGAGGAATTGGCCGTGGAACTGGATATGGATATCAGGAAAGTCCGCCAGATAATGAGGATTTCCCAGGACATCCTGTCTCTGGATTCCCCTGTCGGATGAGAAGAAGACACTACGCTATGAGATTTTGTAGAGGATGACAAATATCTGACTCCGGACAAAGCTACAAATCTGCAGTTGCTGAAAGAAAACCTGTATGAAATGTTGGATTTCCTGACTCCAAGAGAAAGAAAAATCATAATAATGAGATTCTGACTTGATGGTTGAGATATCCATACCCTTGAAGAAGTCGGTAAGGAATTCTGAGTTACCAGAGAACGTGTAAGGCAGATTGAAGCCAAGACGCTTGAAAGATTAAGGACGCATCCTAGTGCAGATAAGATAAGATTCTTCAATTAGAAACTGGCTTCCGCCTCGCTCTGTTCTCATTTTTCACACAAATTTCTTCGCTTTTGAGAATTCCATAAAGTGACAATCAACTTTGGGCTTTGTGAAAAGTTGATTAAATTTTCAATTAGTTTTGCTTAACAAGAAAAAAAGTTAAAATAGGATTGCCGTACGGCAATCCTATTTTAGAAATTTTTCCTCCTCTCCGTTTATCCGTGATGAAAAAGGATGAATCCAAAAAATGCTAAATATTTAACCTAAAATCTAAATTCTATGTTTGAGATACCAGTATGAGACCTCCTTTCCAGCTATTCTGGAGATAGTAAAGAATTAGAGTTCAAATGAGAGATTCCAGATTGATTCTATGGGGAATTCAATTTCACAAAGCCGCTTGAGCTCAAGATAAAGATTATCTGACTTGATAATTGAGTTGATGTTGTAATTGAAAAGCTTTCGACAGCGGTCAGGTATTGAGATGTGATAAAATTCATAAACGTCGAAAACGTGGATAGAGAATTCAGAAGCCATTTTGATCCTCTGAATCCCGATGACATCAAGTACATAAGCAAAAATGGCTGAACAATTGATCTTAAAGATATAATTAAAGAGGAAATCCTTATTCAATGCATAGATTAAGTCATCCTTCACTACAAATCATATATCATAAATTTTACATATAGCCCTATTCCTAGGGCTATATGTGTTTTTTATGTTGACAAAATGTGTATTATATGTGAAAAAGTTGAAAAAACACTTGCTTTTTTCGAAACATTGCTAATATGAAAGTAGCTAAGCAAGCATAAATAATAACTTTTGTCAATATGAAAAAATATTTTCTTCCGATACTAGCTTTTTTGCTGATATCTCCGCAAGCATTTGCAGGTCCTTTTGATATATTGCATAGAAACGGCAATTATCATGAACCTTATTATAATCCTCCTCTGTATAATTATGACACAAGCTATAATTATATTCCTCTAAATTACGGATGAAGCTATCTGCCATCAAATTATTATAACTTGAAAGCATGAGATCTGAGCATAAATGATGTGAATTATTACGATTCCACAACCGTTAGCTATAATTGAAATTCGCGCGTAGCATATAATTCAATAGTCGTTAATATCTGTAATTACTGAAATGACCTCTATTATAATGGTTCAGTAAGAGCGAAGATAGAAGTTGCATGAAAGCCTAGCTTCATCTATATGAATCCGTTCTGAAGCTGGACGAGATGACAATGCAGGAAAATCTGGACTTCTATAAGCAATTTCAATATAAATTATAGCGGTACATACTGAGTTTCGGTCACAGTTGATGATACAAGCCTCTTAAGCGAATCAAACAGATCGAACAACTATATGTACAAATCCATCTACATCCCGTATATCGGCACAGGCTTCAATAATGGTTCCAACTGATATTCATGCAACTGAACTTGGTATAGTTACAGCAATAATGTTGATTGATATACTTGCAATGGAATATGGTATAATAGGACGAATTATAATAATTCTTCAACCACTTATTATTGCAATAACGCTTGGTATACCTATCCCACTAATGCGACTTGATATTATTGCAACGGCACTTGGTACAACAGGAACAATTACAACAATAATAATGGGAATTACGATTCTTACTACTGCAACGGCACTTGGTATAATTATACTTCCAATGCAACATGATATTTCTGCAACCAAGTCTGGTACGACAGATATGATGACTACAACTACAATAATTCAAATTCATCATCAAGAAGCTACTACTGCAACTGAAGTTGGCTAATAAGCGATTATAGTGATAGGTATTTCTGTAATTGAATGTATTATTATTTCAACTCAGACAATAATTACAACAATTCGAACAATTACAATTATAACGGTACAAACAGCAATAATACAACTTCAAGCCTATCTAATGTGAGAGTTACCGATATCAAAGTGGACAATCTTAACAAAAGGATTAATGCTGTGATATGCAACAACTGAACATCTCAGGTAAAAACCACTTGAAATTTGAGGTTCTCTTCAAATAATTCATGAAGATCCTCAAGCGTTAGCGTGAATCTGGATTTGGCAGCATGATGATGTACTGATCTGTATTCATATGCAACTTTCTGAGAACTATGAATATACTCTAGCTGAAATTACTCCATATCCGCAAGACTGAATTCAGCAGGTTCTTGAGGCGACTTTGTAAGGAGCGTCTGGATAAATTATTAATCCGATATCACTAATAGAAAACCCCTTCATTCTTAATGAAGGGGTTTTCTATTAATTTAACTTATCTTTTCCTTCTTCCGAATTTCTGCCTGATTCTCTTAGCTTCATCAGCTCAGAGCTTCTCTTCAAGAGTAAAATTGAGATTCGCCTCCTCATCGAATAATGAAGCATCAAAATTAAGTCAATGCTCAAGCTTGTACATGTAATCCTCATAATTTCAATAGCTGACTATAAGCTCCCCATCCTTGATTATCCAAAGATGGCTCGCCACCTTATTGACGAAATATCTATCATGCGATATGAACAGTATTGTTCATTTATATTTTTGAAGCTCTCTTTCAAGCGCTTCTCTGAATTCGTAGTCAAGATGATTCGTTGGCTCATCGAATACCAGAAAATTACTCTCTTTCTGTCATAAGATTGCGAATAAGAGCTTACTGACCTGTCCTCACGAAAATTCCTTCACCTTCTTGTTCATATCTTCTCTTTCGAAGAGATAATTGGAAATTATTGCGGTCAGTCTTTCTGGCGCATAGTCAAATCAGTGCTTAACGAAATTCTCCCTGAGTGTCAATTCCCTATCCAATTCTTCATGGAGTTGCGAGAAATAGCTTATCTTCAATCATTTTCATCTTCATATCCATCACTCTAATGGCTCGATGTGACCTAGTACAGTTTTCAGGAAAGTCGACTTCCCCACTCAGTTCTCTCAGATTATTCAGATTTTCTGCCCGGCAGTAAGCTCGAGATCATTTATGAAAAATAGAGGCTCTTTCCTTCAGATGAAAATATCTTTGAAATGCAAGACCTTATTTACGCTCAATTCATCAAAAGTGAATTGGAATTTTGGCTTCTTCACGGTTATCGGCTTATCTAGCTTCTCAATCTTATCAAGCATCTTCTCTCTCGATTTCGCCCATCATGCCCTGCTTCATGCCCTGAACCTATTTACAAGCTGTGTCTGGGAATTTATATATTCCTGTTGCCTCTCATAATCCTCAGACATTATCGCTTCCTGCTTCTCCTTTTCCTTAACGTAATAAGTATAGTTTCCATTATAAACAGTCAGAGCTCTCGGTCCAGTCATCTCATAAGTCTTTGTGCAAGTCTTATCTAGAAAATCCCTATCATGCGAGATAATCATATATCCTCATTTCCAAGTTGTCGAGAGATATTTTTCCAGCCATTCCGTGCTCGCTAGATCTATAAAATTCGTCGGCTCATCCAGAAGCAGCATATCAGGCTTCTCCAGAAGGACTTTTGCTAAAGCTATCTTCGTCCTCTGTCATCAGCTCACTTGTCAGATCCCGTTCTCCAGGAGATCGGAAATTCAGAGTCAATTCGCAACACGGTGAATCTCATATTCTAGACCGTATCATCCCAAAGTATTGAAATGCTCAAGAAGAGCGGCATATTCATCGATTATCTTAATATCATCAGATTGGCTCATCTGCAATTCCACCCTCTGCAGCCTTGCTTCTATTTCCAGAACTTCTTTGAATGCAAGCCTGAGCTCATCTTTTACCTTGCGACTCTCATCATCAAAAAACACCTGAGACAAATATCCGAGAGTCAGGCTTCAGAGATTATCTATGCTTCAATCATATTCCTTGATTTCTTCGCTCAGAATCTTGAAAAGAGTGGTCTTTCCAACTCAGTTAGGTCAGACAATGGCTATTTTATCTTTTTCATTTAAAATAAATGAGATATCTTTCAATATCTCTTTTTTATTGGTTTCAAATAGATTTATGTTGATTCTTATATGTTTCATCTGTATTCTAATACTTTAACACATTCCGATGCCATCCATCTTAAGCCTGACGGCATTCTTTGTTTGTATGATTTTAGTCGTATTGCATTTAATTGCAAGAATAAAAGCTCAATCTTTGAATGCCAGACTAAACACTCAACTTATCAGAAGATTCCTATTATTATTGATGAACACTATCATTTCAGTCTCATCAAAGAATCTGATATTTCGATATCCTGATTCCAAGAGGTAAGATTTGAGAGTTTGACGATTTCAATTGAAGTTCCGGCACATCTTGTAGAAACCGTAATTTGCATCTAAAATTTCATTTTCAATTTCAAGCTCGAACTCCAGGACACGAGGGTAAAGGAATTCATACCAATATTCATTAGTCATCTCGCTCTCGGTCATGACGGGAGAATCTAGGTTTGCATAATTTGAACAGGTCATCGGGATTGGGATTAGATTTCACTGATTTAGTAATATGCAAATATGTCTTTTTGTCAAGTAAGTATTATTGTTTGCAAGGCACCTTATCAATTTCCCTTATTCTCTTTTTTATCCTATCCATGATTTTTGTCATTAGAATTTCCTTCTTTCAGAAAATGAATCTGATGATTTCTTGTTTTTCATTCAGATAAGCTCCTAAGACCAAATCTCATTTCACTACTCTCTGTTTTTCCGATCTTACAATCTCATCAAGCCTGAAAGTTCACACATTATAAACAAGATCATAGCCGTGGCTAGCAATATATGATGATATTGAGTGTGGATTTCAGCAGTATCTGAGGCACAGCCTGAAGAAATTCACATGATGCTTGCGGACATCGTGAGAAAATTTTATACCATGCTCTGCTTCCAACAAACGGAGAATCTCTTGAAAATAATTCAATAATTCAGCTTCTGTTTTAGGCTGATTTCCTATTGGCAGTAAATTTGCGTATCACATTAAATATATTTAATTCATATCCTTTTCTTTGAAATCCTCATCATTTAGAAGTTCTATTTCATCTTCTTCTCCATCATCTTCAATCAGATTCTCTCAATCCAGATTTTCCAGCAGGAAAGATATTATATGAACGATGTGGATGAATGATATTTCCGGATTTTTTGCGATTGCTCATAGTACAACATAAGTCCTATCAAGGATATCAAGTTTTTTTGCCTCATCCAGAAACCAATAAGCATAATCATCTATTATATCTGCCTCATATGAAATCTGGATTTTTTCCAGAGTTTCTTCATCTGTCTCCTGATTTTCATTTTTTGTTACACAGATTCAGCCCACTCTTAATCCGAACTCTCAGAAATCATAATCGTTCTGAAGAGTGTATTGTTCTAAAAAAAGCGGATGCGAGAGCAGGGAATCCCTATTTTCCTTTGAAAGATCGAGGGATTTCAAGTCTTTATGCAGTTCAAAAAAGACATTCGGAAGGACAATATCTCATTCCTTTATCTCAGTGCTGACTTTGGTTGCGGTAGATACATACATTATCACCTCGGGATCGTATTCTGAATATGCATATAGGAATGCCTGTCTGAAAATATGCTCTCCGGTGCTCGAATGACAAAGGATATGTCAGGCTTTCTTATATAGATCAAATCCTGAGAATTCCTCGCTGTCTTCTATTTTTTTCAGTTCAAGGCTCCTGGCTAGGATTTCTGTTATTTTCGGGTCTGTAGAAAAAAATAATGTTACCATTTTAATTACGATTAGATTTATAAATTTTACATTGCTGCCTTAGTTTGTATTATAGGCAAAATTAACAAGTTACCAAATTTTATATGGAAAAATGGGAAGCATTCATTTCAAGTCCTTTCTGATTATCGATATTGCTGATTGTGCTTATTGCCGGTATCGCCATTGGCTTCCAAGTATGAAAGATAGCGAGACACATAGATATAAGACGTCACAGAGACGATGCTATCAAGAGATCCAGAAGCGCAATATTATGAGAGTTATATGAAAAGATTCTTCCATTCTTATCCAAATTCGAATACTCGCCGAAAGATATGGTATTTGTGGGAAAATGATTCGATTACCTTATATTGGATTGACTCAATGAATGAGATCTGCGAGAGATAATTTTCATGGAAATCAAATATGGCAGCTCTACTCTAAATAAAAACGAAAAAATGATCCGACATGTTGTCGGATCAAAAAAGGTTAAATATGTTGAATTCAAAATCCCTAGACTGAATGATCTATAATTAGATGCTTCATTGGAGGATGAGATCCACAAGCTCTCTTCTTGTTCTCTGAAGTTCTGACAATTCAAAACTTTCTCAGATTTCTTGCATTATCTCACGTTCTCCTGGGAATTTTTCCGCGTTCATTCTTCGTAAACTCATGACGAGAAATTGGTTACGAATTAAAATTTTAAAAAATAAATCATAGTCTGAAGCATAGTTTCAGACGTTAAAAAATAAATTGGCGCGCAGGGATATGCTATACTATTTTAAAAGCTAAAGCAAGACGGATTTAGAGAAAATAAGGACTGCAGGGGAAACATCTTTTATAAAAAACTTTTGAGAAATATTGTCTAATGCATATATTGAAAATAAGCTTATAAAATAGAGATAAATGAACCTAAAAGAAGAGATATCAGACTGCAGGAATTGTGAACTCAGAGATAGCTGCTCGAATCCTATTCCATGAGATGGGAATTTCCATTCAAAAATCATGATAATCTGAGAAGCACCATGAAAAGAAGAGGACATCCAGTGAAGGCCATTCGTATGAAGAAGCGGTAAGCTGTTGACGAAAATACTGGAAGAGCTGTGATATTACCGGGAGAATGATTATTACATTACAAACATCGTAAAATGCCGTCCGCCCGAGAACAGAGATCCTAAGCCGGATGAGATAAGAGCTTGCTCGCCGCATCTCTGGAAGCAAATAGAAGAGATGAAGCCCGAACTCATAATAACGCTCTGAAGATTCAGCTTCAATTTCCTCGTTCCGGATGTGACCATAACAGAATGAAGATGAAAATTCTTCAAAATAAGTGAGATCGCATGACAGAAATTGGATTTCTCCCCGACAGTGCTCGCAGTATACCACCCGGCAGTTGCCCTATATAATCCTTCAAAAAAGGAAATCATAAAGGAAGACTTAAGTAAAATAATTCAAATCTTACAGAAAAAGTAAAATGAAAAAATCGATAACCATAAAGATATACCTCCTGACTTTGCTCATCATATTTTCTACAAGCGTATTGTCAATGCTGCTGCTTTTCTATTATATGGATCCAGAGTCAAACTTGAAGGTCGCAATCGCAACAATCAGTGTTGCATCTTTCCTGACACTAGCCTCTTTCATGACATTGGCCATCTATTTCTTCAAGAAGATCTATTACAGATGAGAGATTTTCTTATCAAACCTCAATTCATCCCTCAGGCAATGAATCCTGATGACAATTTATATCCTATGAGTGGTAACTTTCTATTCGGTATGAGTCTATAATATGAAGACTGCTACATTATTATTCGTAGCGCTCCTGTTCATAGAACTCATTTTCCAGAGCATGAGCAACTAAACGATAATAAAATCCCTCGGTTTTCACCGAGGGATTTTTCTTTTTTTCCTCTTGCCTCCTCCAAGACAAGATAAATGCCGATTAATGCTATCTTTCAGAAACCGCTCTCAGCGCCGGCGCCGCCGAAACTGCCGCCATCGCCGCTCGCACCCGTTCCTCCGCCATTTCCGAAGCCTCCGCCGAAACTACTGCCGCTATCGCCGCCAGATCCTCCACCTCCGAATCCAGAACTGATCATTCTGAAGAAGCAGTAGGCAGCAAAGCCTGCGATAGTTCCGATAAAGGCCAAAATAAGGAGCGGACCTGCATCTAGTCCGAAAAATATTCCCCCAAGGAAAGGTGCCCCCAAACATCCGGTCAAGACTGAAGATATCAAGCCGAATATGGCGCCGGCGATGATCAAAATGAAGAAAAGGAAGCAGGCGAGAAGCACAGTTCCTAGTTCTTCAGCCTCTTTGCTGCTGTCGTCGGCTTTGAATTCACCCCTTATCGCGAGCTTGATCTGAGGCAGAGCGAGGCTTAAGGCTTCAGCAGTCTTCCAGTCTTTCATGCTGGGTTTCATCTGCTTGCGGATGATCTGTCCGGTTACGGCATCAGTGAGCCTTCCTTCCAAACCGCGCCCCGCCTCTATCCTAATCTTGCGCTCGGATTTTGCTATGGTTATGATGATGCCGTTGTCTTTGCCTTTCTTGCCTATCTTCCAGGCTTCTGCCACTTTTATCGAAAATTCGGATATCGGCAAGCCCTGAAGATTCTCTACGATCAGGATACGGATGTCATTGGACGTAGAAGCCTTATAAAGCTCCAAGTCCCGGGAAATCTTTGCGACCTCTTCCTTGGTGAGAAGCCCGGCGAAGTCATTGACAAAACCTGTGGGCGGTGGAATCTCTAAGGCATGTGAAAAGCCGCAAAAAAATATAATGAGAGTCCAGATGGTGATGGAAATAATCCTATACATGATGCTCCTCCTCGGAATGAGATTTCTTTTATGGAAATTCGGTTTCTGTAAGAAATATGTTAATCAGCAGTTCCCCTTTTCAAAGTGTGATTGATTTATAGTTAAAACATTTCAGTTGTCAATATGAATTCAATTTTACCTATTGATAGCTCATCACACTAGAGACATCATAAGAAGAAAGTTTAAATCTTGTTTCGCTAGACAATAACTCTTCTTCATCAAGAGAAATCACACAAGCAACATTATTCACACTTCATCAAAGCTTCTCAACCAGACTCGCTGCCGCCAACATAGTTCCTCAAGTTGCAAGCAAGTCATCAATGAGCGCTACTTTCTGTCATTTCTTTATTGCAGATTTCTGCAATTCTATTTCACTGCTTCCGTATTCAAGGGAGTAGTCGATTCCGACAGTCTTTCCTGGTAATTTTCATTTTTTTCTGATCATGATAAATGGCTTCCCCAGAATCTTGGCAACCTCAACTCCGAACAAAAATCATCTTGCATCCAATCCTGCTATCACATCTGCTCAACTGCATTTTTGTGCCAGCTCGAAACATACATATTTCATAGCCTCCTGAGATTTGAGAATCGGTGAGATATCCTTAAATTCAATTCCCTTCTTTGGAAAATCCGAATAACTGTCTACAAAATCATATATATCGAATTTTGCTTTGTATGCATCTACTCTTTTTAAGAATTTTTCAGTATTCTTCTCAACAACCTGAGAAAGGCTAGCTTCCCTATCCACATATCTAAGTATCACTTTTACGAATTCGCAAGTCGCTTCTCTGAGGCTAGTCACACATCAGTCATCTCTTGAATACCTTCATCTGAGGGCTTGGATTTTCTGATTCCATTTTCATAGACCGAGAAAGAGATGTTCATAGCTTCTGCTTACATATTCACCATCGAATCCTCATCTCATATCTACCAATTCCGCACCCATCGCCGCACTTGCCGACAACACATTCACTATAGCATCCCCTGCTTCTTTTTTCATTTCAGTATAGTTTCATTTTACAATTGCCTCTACAAGTTCTGCAACTTCCTGAGTCACTTTATTTATTACATCATCGAGGCTGACGTGAGCCTTAAGCTCTATTGATCTGTACCCCTTAACTAGATCATTTAATTTAGAATTTTGCATATTTTTAATGTTAGTGATTAATGAATTATTTTAAACCTTATTATTTAAGCTTATTCTGGGATTTCGAATCTCACATCAACCCAGGCGCAATCTTCGCCACTTCAGCATTTTACTTCTATCTTTTCATATCAATGTGCAATGAGGAATCCTTTTATCAGTTCCGGATCCAGACTCGGCTTATCATCATCGATAATGACCCTTACCTCCTTCTTATATTTTACGACGCTCAGCTCTATAGCCTTGCATAATATCTTCTCGATCTTTTGCCCTACAAGGGATTTCACGAGTTCCAATCTCTTTTCGATTGAAAATGATTTGACCTGTTCTGCAGATAGCATGGTTTTTTTGATTAAAGGATAATTATTCTGGCAATCTGAATATTATTGTAGTAGTCCCTTCATAAGTTTCACAATATCATGGATAATCTGAAGTGACCTTCACCTCATCATAGCCTAAGACCTTGAGTGCTGATCTTATATCTTCATCAGGTTCTTTGCATACATCGGCCTTAAGGATAAGATTCACCTTGCTTTTGCATTTGCTTATAGCCTCTCTTATTCCGTCGTCGATTGCGTTTTGCAATTTAGGACCCAAAAGTGAGTTAACTTTTTGTTCTGGAGAGATCTCTTCTCTCAATCTTTTTATATCGCTTGGTTTTAGCATAAACTTTATGGTTAGCTGTTAAATGCACACTCACTATAAAACAAATCGCAATCCTTGCTGTTATTTTGTAACAATCTGTAATTCTTTTTTATATATTGTTTTTTATTTATTGATTTATTGCCATTATCTTATATATTTGTTTTCATAACATTTTGTTACATTTATTATGAAGAAATATATAAGAGTACTCAAGAAACTCTGACTTAAAGAAAAAGAGGTCCAGATTTATCTGGACCTAGTAGAATTCGGCGCATCGTCGATAACTGACATACTAGAGAGAACGTGACTCCATAGGCCCGAAGCATATAGGCTTATCCCATTGCTTAAGGAAGAATGATTCATAATCGAGCTTAAGAAGAATAAAAGAAGGCTTTTTGAAGCCGAATCGCCCGAGAAACTATTATGACTGCTGGAAACCCTAGAAAATGATCTCCAAAATATAATTCCCGATCTTATCAGCATGCACTCGAGCACGATGAAACGGCCGAATGTGAAATATCAGGAATGAAAAAAATCCATAACTTATGTGTTTTCAGATATTGTGAATACTCTTTCGAAGTGAGATATTTTCTATAGAGTGAGCTCTGAGAAAGATGTGGACAAGGCAAATTCATATCTGCCGAAAGATTACAGAGAGAAAAGAGATAAGAAACAGCTGGAACGTTATGTTATAATGTCAGAGACGACTTCATCCGCAAAAAAACCCAGGATGGAACGTGAGATGGTGACGATACCTCCTGAACTGGATGAATTCACGGATAATGTGCAGATGATAATATATTGAAACAAAGTCGCATTCCTTGATTTCAATTCGGAAGCCTCGATAATAATCGAAAATGCATTCATTGCCGGGTTCCAGCTTAAGCTCTTCAAGATGCTTTTCGGCAGCCTGAAAGATAATGCTATTCTGTAGCAGATTTTTCAATTGATTTCCGATATCAGATTCCCTAGGCAATAAGAAAAACAACAATAAATTTTCATTTGAAATATATTTGCCTATAATCAAAAAAACAAATAACAACGCTAATATGACAGAACAAGCAAAAGAAAACAATTTTGCCTATATCGACGCACAAAATGTCAATATGGCTATCCAGAACCAGAGATGGAAGCTGGATTGGAAAAAATTCAGGATCTATCTGACAGAAAAATACAAAGTGGAACGGGCATATATGTTCATTTGATTCATACCTGAAAATCAGGATATGTACACTTTCTTCCAGGAGCTATGATATGTACTGGTATTCAAATCAGTCTTGCAACTCCATGATTGAGAGACGAAATGAAATGTAGATGCTGAGCTAGTGCTCCAAGCAATGATAGATTATGATAAATATTCAAAGGCTGTCATCGTTACTTGAGATTGAGATTTCGCCTGCCTTATCAGCTATCTTTATAAGAATGACAAGCTATTGACGCTGATAGTGCCAAATGACAGAAGATATTCGATTTTCCTCAAGAACACAGCCAAAGAAAAGCTAGATAGCCTCTCCAACCTTAGAAAAAAGCTGGAATACAGGATATACAAAAAAAGATCACACCAATCAAGCACCAACACTTGACCCATATGATCCGATTCGTAATAACGGGGGGATTATAGCAAATAAGAAGTTAATGTCAATTGATTTTTTTCATTTATTAACCCATCCGCCCCCTGGGCAACTTCCCTATACTAGGGAAGGAAATCATTAAGGATTTCTTCTATTGATATGCTCATAAAAATTACTAAATAGTCCTCCTTATAAATTAGGGGTTTGGGGACGAGCAGTCTGTCAGCGAAGGCGGAGCCGGAGCCAATACGGAGCGTAGCGGAGTGAGTCTCTGCCGGTCCCCAATGCTTTTTGCATACTTTTTTGCATAAAAAAGTATGGATGTTAAGATCATTAATGATTGATGATTAAGATGAAGGATGCAATAATGATTAATGAACCTGGATTGCCACACTTCGTTCGCAATGACAAAATTAATGAACCTGGATTCCCGATCAAGCCGGGAATGACAAAAATAGATTATGAATATATAATGATTAATGATTTGGATCCCGAAATGAATTCAGGATGACGTAATGGGTAACATCAAGCATTATCTGGTGCTCGAATAAAAATTATAAGAAATTAAACTTTTAAAGGATATTAAAAAAGATGCCTGAAAAGAAAAAAAATGACATAAGGGAAATTGAGATAAATGAGGCTTTTGAGAAGACCTTTGGGATTATCGAATCGGGGAAAAACGTCTTCATTACAGGTAAGGCTTGAACTGGAAAATCAACTCTGCTGGAACATTTCCGGGATCACACGAAGAAGAAGGTTGTGGTTCTGGCTCCGACAGGAGTTTCTGCCATAAATGTAAAAGGACAGACGATTCATTCTTTTTTCTGATTCAAACCCGACATAACTCTGGAATCTGTTAAGAAAATCAAAAAAGATGACGATGCGCATAATATCTACAAGAAGCTTGATATCATAATAATCGATGAGATATCTATGGTCAGGGCGGATCTTCTGGATTGCGCCGATAAATTCTTAAGATTGAATGGGAAGTATGATAATAAGCCATTCTGAGGGATTCAGATGGTTTTCATCTGAGACCTCTATCAGCTTTCGCCAGTGGTGAATAATTATGAGAAAGAGCATTTCTGACTGCATTATGAAAGTCCATATTTCTTCAGCGCCAAGCTGTTTGAATGATTGGATATGGAATTTATCGAATTAGAGAAGATATATCGTCAAACAGATGATAAGTTCATCTCACTCCTCAATAAGATAAGGAACAACACCGCAAATTGGGATGACATAAGTGTATTGAATGAGAGATATAAGAGTCATTATGTCCAAAGATACAATGATTTCTGCATTCATCTGACAACCACAAACAAAGATGCGGACATCATAAATGAGACTGAACTCGAGAAACTGCCAGATTCGTATTCTATGTTCAAATGATCTGTCGAATGAGAATTCTGAATGGAGAGCGCGCCGACCTGAATTGAACTTAAGCTGAAGATTTGAGCTCAGATAATGATGCTCAATAATGACCCCTCTTGAAGATGGGTAAATGGGACAATATGAAAAATAGTATGAATAGAAAGCTGTTTTTTTGAAGATGATATAATAATAGCAGAATTATCGGACGGGAAAGAAGTTGAAATAACCCCTCATACATGGGAAATATTCAAATTCTACCTGAATGATGACGGAAACATCGACTCAAAGGTACTAGGAAAATTCACACAATTCCCTATCCGTTTGGCATTCGCAGTAACAATCCATAAATCACAATGAAAGACTTTCGATAAGGTTATAGTCGACCTATGAAGATGATCTTTCGCACATGGTCAGGTCTATGTGGCACTCTCAAGATGCACTACATTCGAGTGACTCGTCCTTAAGCGGCCGCTACGAAAATCAGATATTCGGATGGATCCGCGAGTTCAAGAATTTCTGACAAAATATCAATATAAATTAGCTGATAGAGACTCAAATAAAGCTGACAAACTCAGTAAAATAGCCAAAGCAATCAAAGAAAAGAAGAACCTCCGAGTCACTTTTCTCCGTGCCACAGATGAAAAATCCAAACGCACAATGAAGCCGGAATATATCTGAGAAATGGAATGCGATTGATTAAGCTTCCTCTGACTCGAATGATTCTGCCACCTCAAGAATGAAATCAGAGTCTTTAAGGTCGATAAGATGTTGGATGTTGAAGTTATAGAGGATTAACTCTTGATTATTTCTGCAGGAAGGCTATTGATTCTTGTCAGTCCTGCTGTATATGTTTTATGATTCTTGAAACTCGTCATTTGATATTATCCTTTGCACAACTGATTTCCTCCAATCTTATAGCAGCAACTGCTTGCGCAAATTTTCTTGTGAAATCTTTTTTCTTATAAGTGCCGAGTAGGCCTGTAATCTGCTCGTCTGTGAACAAATCAATATATTCTAAAACCTCAGACAACTCTTGCTGAGTAAGGCTATTGAGAAGATTGAGATGTTTTAACGTTTCGGCTCCATCATCAAAATAACTTGGATATGGCGGATAAGTGCTTAAAAATATCCTAAGCGCTTCCCTAGGATTTTTTTGAGCGAATTCTCCTCACATAGTCATCCTCACTTCTTTTTCCGCTTTATACAGAGGTATTAGTGAAACAATCGTATTCATAAGCTTTATTTATATGATATGAAAATAATATAACTATAATACAAGTTTTGTCAATGCCATATCATATCATCACATCCTGCTTTCTGCCACCTTCCCTAAATTAGGGAAGGAATAAATTAATCCTCCTTATAACTAGGGGTTTGGGGACGAGCAGTCTGTCAGCGGAGGCGGAGCC
>CAZKLD010000014.1:0-47647 GCA_964553745.1 uncultured Candidatus Peribacteria bacterium
CCTTGCCAGAGACGGGCCGCGAACAGGAGACAAATCGTTGTCTCCTTAAAACTCTAACGAGTTTTTCGCTCTATTCGATTCCTGTCGGCTGCTAACCAAAAATATAAAAACACCCCAGCTTGCGCAAGGGTGTTTTTTATATTTTATGGTACAGCCGACAGGAATCGAACCTGTATCGCAGCCTTCGCAGGGCCGCATTCTATCCGTTGAAATACGGCTGCGTGTGAGAACTGAGGATTGGGAACTAAGAATTAAGGCTCAGATGCTGGAACATCATATTAAATTGTGAACATTTGTAAAACTTAAATTATAAAAAAATAAAGCCTGATAGTTTTTATCGGCTTTATTTAATTCATCTTGGTTCTCAGTTCTCGACCTACTTTGCTCTAGGCATTCCGTAGAAATCAAGGCCTTTCGCGTCTGTCATTGATTTTGTGATGAAGTTTTTCTTTTTTCATTTCACGAAGAAACCTCTCTCGTCGATAAGCCCGATTTCAATAAGATGGTTTACATCTTTATTGAGAAGCTTTTTCTTTGGGAAATTCATCTTATTCTCGTAGTAGTGTTTTCTCTGTTTGAAACTCGTATTTTTTCTTGCTTGAGCGTTCTCATTTCAGATAAAATTCTGCATTGCAGCCTTCTTGTTCTTCGCCATCTTCCTAGAAGCCGCTTGTTTTTTAACGATGTTTCATTTCAGACCGTGTTTATTTGCCATATATGATAATGATTTTTGAACTTTTAAATTTATTTGGAGCGGATAACGAGGCTCGAACTCGTAACCCCCGCCATGGCAAGGCGGTACTCTAGCCAATTGAGCTACATCCGCATTATTGATTTTATGATTATTCTTGTATCTGACTTTAATATAAAATCAAATACAAAAATCTAATTGGAGCGGGGGACCAGGTTTGAACTGGCACACCCGAGGGTTGAAGCCTCAGTACACTCACTCTTTTATGCTACCCCCGCAAAATTAGTAGCCGTATTTTATAGAAAATACTCAGTTTGTCAAAAATATTATTGAATTTTAACTTATCTCAGATAAATGTAGTCCGTTACGCAATTCCTTGGGGTTCAATTCTCTCATCTGACAATGTTTCAATATGTCGGATTTCACATCTGCACATATAGGGCTCTTCAGGTGTATTCCGTAGTGCTTCAGACATTCACATCTGCATATCAGAAATTTCTTCATAATCTGAAGTCGACAAAGCTTCTGAAATATTCCGGCAAGTTTATTGTAAATTTCGGCCATGATCAGCTGCATTCAACGCAGGCTGCCGATCAATTGAAACTCGCAACCCATTGCAGCCTTTCTGCTTCATTGGCGATGACTGAGGAAATCCTTGTCCACCCTCATCAATTGCTTGTCATATCGCAATAAGCCAGAAATCATGTTCATCATTGCGGATTTATCATATATGTTCAGTCTCTGCTGGCAGATTCGATATCTTTTATCCTTTTGCATGAAGAGCCGGGATTTATCTGGGCTATAGTCAGCCCTGTTCAAGTATATCTTGTCCGATTATCCAATATCGCTATATAATTTCATGTCGTGTTCACGATATCGATACTGGATTGAGATGACTGGATGGGGAGCTTGGTAGTAGCATCAAGCAATACTCATAGCTCATCTCATTTCGAGAATGCGAATCTGCCGGAATATGAGACAGGATCTGCACTGACATCTGTACTGCTAAACGGATTGTAGGACAAAACCGCATTATTTCCGTCTTCCAAGAATCAGACAATCTGAAACCGGTTTTGTTTTAGGCTTGCAGAATATGTGTAGTAGGTAGTCTTGTCTAGAGGATCTCTTCAGCCGTCTGATAATCTTATCATGCTAAGTACGGTCGATCCGGCGTATCATTGATATAGCACGGTAGTCCCGGATGCTGTTATATCGGCCTTTGAGTCTGGCATCGGCAGCTTATCGGATAGTGCACTGAAAAGTCATAGTCATTTTGATATGCTGCTTAAGTCTGATAATCTTGCAGAATCCCTGGCATATATGGATTGGCTTGAAAAAGACACGAACGCAACAGTTGAAAGGATTGCGAGAATGACGATGACTACTATGAGCTCAACAAGCGTGAATCCGAAATCATGTTTCCTGGATTTTATAGATGTAGAGAATGCCTCTTGTTTGTTTTTTGTATTCATAGACAAAAAGTGAGATGAACATGTTTTGCAGACAATTGTATTATATTTCGCGCATTAAGTCAATAATATCTTGATTTTACAGATTGTCCGGGAGTTTCAGGATTTTCTGGCGGATGAGATAGGCTCCGAATATGTAATCTTCTATTTCCATTGGCGAAGATCCTATGATCTGGGAGATTCTTCAGAGTATTTCAAGGAATCATCAGGTTCATTTTCAGAATCTCCCCCTTGAGGATACCGCAAAAATCTCATTTGAAATGAAGTCGAATATATAGTGAAGCACATTTGAATCCTCAAAATCAATCACTCTGATAGAAAGATTCTTCTGCTCCAGATGAGTTGCTCTTTGGAAGTGATCGTTATAGACAAGGTCTTCTTTTACCCCTTTTCGGATATCAAAAGAGAACACATCTTTCCTGGAGGAATTCGGCCAATGCTTTGTCGCATTAAGGATGTTTCAGATTTTTGAAATATGGAGAAGGCTTTTATGATCATCCGCAAAAGGAAATGATTTGGAATTGAAATCAGACAGAGGAGTTATGCATATGGGCTCAGTATGCATCAGATATGGGCTCAGGAAGAATACCTCGTTTCATGATCCGCAGAGCAATGACCTGTGGCGCCCCACGAGGATATCTTCTATATATTCCGATTCGAATCAATTTTCGAGAAGGGACTCATTGAGTCTCTTTGCCTGATCGCAGCAATTCGATCAGAATTTGTCTGGAACATCTATGGAATCCAGATAATAGAAGGCTGTCGCTGAGCAATACGGGAAATTCAAACCGTCTTTATAGATTGAGCATAATTTGTTTTCCATATGAAGCTATTTATAGAAATTCCCTATCCAGATTTTTTTCAGGAAATTAAGGCTCAGAGTCGAGAGGATGAATCAGATTGTAGGGACAATAGCGCTTATGTACGGGTTTTCAACTTTGATCACCAAAAAGAATATGAGGATTATCAGATATGTGGTGACAGCAACTCAAATTCTCCTGGTGTAGCTAGTTTCCCATGCCTTATTCGCCTCAACTTTCTTATTCCTTTCTTTGAGCGATGCTATTTCCTTTTGAAGGATTTCAACTTGATCCATGTTCCTTAGATTAAATGAATATTATTTTATGTTATTGCAGATTCTTTCAAAAATGCTCTTATATCTTTCCGCTTTTATGTAATCGATGATTGCTTCTTCTTTGTTGAATTTCTGTCCGATTTCCGACATGAAATCAAGGCAAAAGAGCAGGGTATAGAGATTCATTGCTGAAATATCATCTTCAGAGCATCCAAGATATCTTATCAGGTATGAAATATAGATTTCACGTTCAAGATATATGAAAGCCATATTGCAAAGCCCTAGCCAATACAGCCGGTCTCAGCAAGTCATCGTATCGAAATCCACAACTCAGCTGAATTCCGAGTTGTCCACAATGATATTTTTTGAAGTGATATCATCGAAAAACATCGTCCCTTTAACATTTTCAAGATATCATGAATTCCTATCGAGTGCCTCCCTGACTCTCTCAATATATGAATCATCGAATATCCCGCCCTCAGATAATGCCATTTTGGCCTTTTCGAATTTCTCTAATACGAATTCTCTCCATTTTCCTTTCAGGTTCGCGTCATCATAGCTGGTCATCTCTCAGAATCATCTTCATGGCTCCAGAGTTGATATCCTGTTCTGGATTCCTGCTATTTCTTTGGCAATCAAGTCCAGATTCTCATCCGTCAGCGAATCTATGGCATTTCAGATATCATCTCACCTTATCCTTTCCGAGACTGTGAAAGGCTTTCCGTATTCAATGCAGCTGACATCATGATACAATAAGGCTGGTATTTTTATGCCGAGCTCTTTTAGCTTCCCATGCCAGAAGACTGATCATCCTATCTTGGCTTTATTGCTATCGGAATAACCGATCCTGAAAACCAAGTTTTCTCATGATTCCAGGACGGCATCATAGACAAAATGGCATGATCCGGTAGGGAATCTCTTTATTTCAGATATCCTGCTATTGAATACATTTTTTGTGACAGGAATAATTATCTTATTCAAGTTTTCTAGGTCAATTTGTCCCACAAGATGGTATTTATTATCCATTCCTCATTATTTATCCGGTAAGCGATTCATTTTATCTGCTATCTCCTCCATAATCAATGTTTCATCCATTCGGCTAAAAATGTAGGATTCACAATTTCAGTATAAATCAAGAATATCAGGATAGACGCGATAATGATTATCACAATCTTGTTTGTGCTATTTCTTTTCTTCTCATCGAATAGGTTGTAGAATTCTGCAAAATTAATTTTGATGAACTGATACTTGCCTTCAATTCACTTGTCTTTCCTGATCTCTTCATATGCAGCATCAATCTTCCAATTGTTCTTCATGAGATATCTTTCAGCCTCAACGACTCATATTCAGGTAACCGGGCTGGGAATCATCGTATGGCTTCATTTTACGCTGAAACCTTCGTTCCTGTAATCCTTGTCCGCCTGTCATAAGCTTCATAAGAAATATATCTTACAATATTTGACCCTATTTTCTTTCTGTGCTCTCTTGTCTAGTTTGGACTCTTCCGCAGCAATCTCTGAATCCTTTGATTGATTAAGATATTTATCCTGCATCTTGGTTATCTCCAGTTCATTATCTGCTTCTTCTTGAGTCAGTAAATTTTTTCATAGAAGATCATCTAATGGCAATTCGTTTAAGAATTTGTATGGCATGCATTATAATTAAAAATTAAAATATTCCGTTGAACATCTAGCTTTTAATCAACTTTATTTCAGAACATTTCAGCCTTTTTCTTAGCGGCTTTTTCTTCCTTAATCCTTTCCTTGTATTCAGCTTCTTCCTTTCTGAATTTCTTCTCATCCTCTATCACTTTCTTATTCAGCTCTAGGATTTTCTTCTCTACGAATTCAACAGGTTTACCGTATTTCTCACGGCTGACTTTTGCTACGACATTTTTCCTTTGCTCATCGATGTCGGATTTTGTCTTTATCGGCGGGAATGTAGTCGCACTGAAAACACGAGACGGCATACCTTCTATGAGAAGCTTGGAATAGATATCATACTTCCTCAGATTCAGCAGGTCCGGAGCTGTGACGATTCAGTCGTCTCAGATGCTCGACGCAAGCTTAGGAGCATCATCCGGTCAGACTTGGAAGCTCAGAATGGTACCGACATTTCAGAAAACCGCATTCCTGACTGTCTCGCTCATCTGACTTATATATTGGTTCGCGACTATCAGATTCAGCTTATATTTACGGGCTTCCGCCAGGATCACTGCAAAGCTCTCTGTCGCAAAATTCTGGAACTCATCGACATAGAAATAGAAATCCTTTCTTTTATCCTCTGCGATATCAGCCCTGCTCATCGCATCTATCTGGAATTTCGTCACCAGCATAGAACCCAGAAGAGCCATCGAATCATCTCAGATCTTTCACTTCGACAGGTTGATTATCAGAATCTTATTATTGTCCATTATCCATCGCAGGGAAAATGCGTTTTTCGGCTGTGAGAGAACATTTCTGAGAAGAGGATTGGATAGGAATTGTCCGACTTTATTCAAGATCGGGCTTATCGCTTCAGTCATCTGCTTCGGCTCCAGGACTTCGAATTCCTGTTCCCAGAACCTCTTGATATTATAATCTTCGATTTTATTGACTATTTTTGTCCTATATGATTTGTTCGTGAGAAGCAGGGGAATTGACATGAGTGTAGAATCCGGAACTTCCAGAAGAGTGAGAATGCAGTTCCTCAGGATATGTTCCAGCCTCGGCCCCCAGCTATCGGCCCACATCCTCTTGAATATTCAGACGAGTCAGGACATCACGAGAGGCCTGTGTTCTTTTGCTACATTCTCGAACATGTTGAAAGCTATCGGGAATTTATAATCAGAAGGATCGAATAGTATCACATCATTCGTCCTGTTTTTCGGGATATTTGAAACCAGAGTGTCAGCCAGATCTCCATGCGGATCAATAAGCGCGACTCATCTTCATTTCATTATGTCGTCATAAATCATGTTCTCCAGCAGGACTGATTTACCCATTCATGTCTTTCAGATGATATAGACATGCCTGGCCCTGTCGACAGGCAGGATTCAGAAATTCTTGCTAGCTCATCTGAAGTTGGTCTTTCATATCGGTGACGCATTCTCATTATTCTCCAGCTCAGGAAGGTTCTGAGGCGGCTCAAGGATCTTTGTCGTGATCCAGTTGATTCATGGGGTCTGCACATAAAGGGTAGGCAAATGCACCAATCAGGCCAATTCAGCTCAATTGAATATCATTTTTTTCTCATTCTTCCTTTTCTGGAGGAGTCCGTCATCCTCGCTTATGGCGCTGAGGACCAGTCAATTCTGACCTGCAATCGTGAAGAAATTCAGAGCTGTCACCATCTCCTTGATTGCGACCTTCGCTGTGTTTTCGTCAGTGCATTCGATTCAGATGTTCACAGATACATTGAATCAGAATCCGGAGAGCTTCTTTACGATCAAGGGATCCAATTCCTTCTTGATCTCTGTTTTTCATACGGGATTGAAGATCATTTTGAAGAATCTGATGAGCAGCGCAAAAGGGGAGAGAAGCATTTTCAGCGCAGTATTCTTCTTTGAAAGCAGGAATTTTTTCCAGAATTTCGGGTGCTTGGAGACTAGTATTCATATCTTCTTTTCATCTTTCCAGGCATAATCCGGAATCGGAGAAAAATTCACCTGGATGAATGAGGTGTTTTTTGTGTTGGCCTTATTCAGGGCTGAAGTTATGGATGAAAAAGGGTCTATGTCTTCCTTGAAGTCGGCATAGGTCTTAATCGGATAAATATAATCGGAAGATGACTTGAGCTTGCCGCACCATATCCTTCATTCTCCATTAAGATAATCTTTGACTTCCCTTATCTCCACATTGGGATAATGGGCATAGATCTGATTCTCAAAAACATCCCTCAATTGGGGTTCTATGATGAAATAGAAATTGAGCGATCATTTATTGTTGACGATTTCAAAGCTGAATTCTGGAGATGCTGTTATTTTTTTGGAAAAGAAAGTCTTCTCTACTTCGAGCGTATTGTGGAAGATATTTATTATCTGTTCGGCAATATAGACTCATTTATCATTGTTTCTATCGACTGAAATCTCTAGAATTATTTTCTCCATCATAATTTAGGGTTAATTTCGGCAAGAGCCATCTCATCCATTGGAATCCAAAAATAAGAGTACTTCCGCTCAAAAAATATTTCCTTATTATATTGAACTTATCCCTTTATCAAAATAATTTTTGCTCATTTCTTTCGCCTTTTTTTCCGTCTCCTTCTGGTTATTTTCAACAATCGATCCCAGAAGGGGTCAGATGTTGGTAGAAATGCGCATTTCATTGTCTGTGACCATTCATTTTTTCTTTCAAGCGATCAGGTATCACTTGAGCTTATCTCAGTTTTTGAGGGGCAGGACATACACAGAATCCTTCTTCCCTGATCAGAAAAACGGTATATCTCATGAATAATGTCACGATAATCCGCTGCTTATCTCTCCTCAGGCCTTCCTGTTGAGATTTCCCACGCTTCCTAGCTCTGTCGAGTATTTATAGAAGAAGAATCCATCGATTGCTGGATGATTTTCGACAAAAGTTATATAATCGACCATCAGCAGGTTTTTCAGGTATTGCATCACATCAGGAAAACTCTTCTCTCAATTCTTCGCGAGCTCGATTATCTTGTTTGTGGCCTCATATATATTGGCTAATTCTTTTCAGGAATCCAGAAGACGCTTGTTTGTTATTTCTATAATGTATTTGTATAATTCCATAGCCTCCTGAGGGGATTCCTTTTCCAGAAGAGCAAGGTCTTCGCGGCTAAGCGCAAAAACTTGTGCATTGGTGCTTGCGACAGCCTCAACATCTTTCTGGAACCTTCAGAAGATCACTCACTCTCCGATAAAGCTTCATGCTCTCGCATTTCAGATCTCTTTCCTCTGTCAGTCAAAAGTATACCTGAAAATATCAACAGTTCAGGAAGTGATTATATAGAAATTCTTGTCGATTCAAGGGCTGAATAGCAATTCTCAGGCTTCCAATAGCCTTTTTTTCTTCTTGAAATACGTATCGAATTTTTCGAGATACGCAATAATGGGATTCGGCTTTTCAATTTTAAGATTGCTTTTGAGGCTTTCAATATCGTCTCTCGCCTTCTCTTTATCGAAAATCTGAGTCTCTTGCGCTGTTTTATGTTTTTCTATTTTATCATTTCCCATATTTAATTCATTAATAGGTCTTTATCGCGCAAATGCGAGTTGAATACTTCTTTTGTGATATATCATTTCTGGAAGAGCATCTGCAGGTATTTGTCCATCAGAATCATTCAATCCTGTCCCGAAAGCTCGATTATCGAGTAGAGCTGATGAGTGTTTCAGTGTATGATGAGGCTTCTGACAGCATCATTGTTTATCAGCACTTCTCTTGCTACTACACGGGTTCATCCGTCTTTTTTCGGCAAAAGTATCTGACTCACTATCCCATTGAGACTCATGGCAAGCTGTGTGCGCACTTGGCTCTGGGCAGCAGTAGGGAATGAATCTACTATACGGTCGATACTCTGAATGGTGTCGTTGGTATGCAATGTAGACAATACCAAGTGTCATGTCTCTGCTAATGTGAGTGCTGCTTGGATAGTCTCGGGATCGCGCATCTCTCATACCATTATCACGTCCGGATCTTCACGGAGCGCAGACTTGATAGCCCTTAGAAATGATTTCGAATGTGTTCAGATTTCCCTTTGATTGACTAGGCAATTGATATTCTTGAGATTGAATTCTATAGGGTCTTCGATAGTGATTATATGTTTCTTGAAATTCTCGTTTATATATTGGATCATTGCGGCGAGAGTTGTGGATTTACCAGAACCTGTCGGTCAGGTGACGAGTATCAGTCATTTTCATTTATGGAGCAGATTCCTGACCTCTTTAGTGACATTCAGAGAATCAAGCGAAGGTATCTCAACCGGGATGTATCTGATGGCGATTGCATATCATTTTGCATCATGATACGCGTTCACACGGAATTTTGCTTGCTCAAGGGAATATGAGAAATCCTGTTCGAGAGAAAATAAGAAATTTTGGAATTCTTTCTCTCATCCCAACATTTCTGTTATGATGATTTTGACATCTTCTTTCGAGAGTACTCAGAAATTTATCTTATGCTCTATTTCTCAGTTGTGTTTTCTTACGAATGGAGCATTTCAAGATACTATGTGGATATCTGGAATTTTGGTTGAAATCATTTCTCTTAGTAGCTCCTTAAACCTTTCTACTATCATAAATGCATTATTATTTTGTTACTTGATTCCGATTGTATCACAAAATTACAAATAAATCAAAATTGTAATACTTGAAAAACCTTAATAATTGCATATAATGGTTGAATCTTATTATTTAACACTTGGAACTATGCGTAAGAAAAATTTAATTTTATTGGCACTTGGATATCTATGAGGTATCGCAGTCGCTATGAAATTCAGCCAGAAGAATGCTGCAGAAACTAAAAAATCTCTAGAAAAGAATCCTCAATTCTTTGATGTTTTCTTAGAAAATGTCATAAACATGCATAAAGATATCTACAAATATTTTGAAGGAAGAGCTCTATCTGATGAGAATCTGAAGACTCTAGAAGAATACAAGGCGAGAGCAAGGAAAGAAGTTGAAAATTTTAAGAAAGATGCAGAGAAAAAAGTAGAAGAGCTTAAGGAGAAATGAATCAAGAAAAAAGAAGACATAGAGAAGGAATTGCGCATAATCTATGATAAGAGGCAGGAATATTTCGATGAAGCAAAGGATTCCGCTGAAGATTATATGGAAGAGGGCATTGAAATGGCTAAAGAATATCTTCAGGATTGAAGGAAAAGATTGGACAAGGCGTTTGAAGACATGAAGAAGAAAATCTGAAAATAGTCTAGAAACTAATAAATAAGCCTATTTCCTACGCAAAAAATAAGGGCCAAAAAGCTCTTGCTGTTTTTATCGGATTAAAATATTCCGCATCACTTTATTATTTTTTTAAACTACTAATATGACAAAAAAAGACGACAATGCAAATGATGAAAACATTGAAATCGAAAATATGCTAGAGTCCGATCTGGCTGCTGCCGAAGAAGCTGAATGAAGGCTTGACGATGAGATGAAGGGACTTGATAAGATACAGTCCGAAATCAATATGCTGAAAGAATCTCTTGCAAGGGCTCAGGCTGATTATCAGAATCTCGTGAGGAGAGTCGAGAGAGATAAGATCGATATGTGAATATATATGACATGAAACATTATCACAAAGATTCTGCCATTTGTCGATAACCTGGAAAGGATAATCCAGGCTACCCCAGAAAATATGAAGACGTGAGGATTATTCGATGGAATAAAATCAACTCATGCTTGAATCGTGAAGACTCTTGAATCAATCGGGGTTAAGCCTTTCGAGTCCATATGACACGAAGCAGATGCGAATTTCCATGACATCATGAGTCAGGCACAATGAGAAGAGGGCAAGATAATCCAGGAATTCGAAAAATGATACATGCTTTGAGATAAAGTCATCAGGCACGCAAAAGTTGTTGTCGGAAGCGGAAACCAATAATAAAAACAAAAATAGGAAAAATATAAGATGGGTTCATTTTGTGTTCTTCCTTTTTTTATAACAGCAGAAAAATGAAAATAAGCTTGAAAATAAGCGATATCCTTCTGAAAATCATCTGATTCTACCAGAAGAATATGAGTCCTGACCATTCTGTGACCAGCAAGTACTCTTGAGGGTATTGCAAATATTATCCCACTTGCTCTGAATACGCAAGGTTAGCGATTATAAAATACGGACCGCTGAGATGAGTCATGAAATGAATCTGGAGAATTCTCAGATGCAATCCTTTCAGCAAGTGATGAATAGATAATCCTTAATTGAGGCAGTATGGAAAATTGGAAAAACAACTTCAAAAAAGATAGCGAACTCATCCTGTCAACCAGTTCGAGTTCCGGCGAGCCTCATTCGATAATCGCAATATCTCTCTGATTTGTCGGAGGGATGCTCCTATTGTCTGATTGTCAGATGAAGACAACAATCGGAAATCTTTTGGATAATCCTCGGATTTCAATCATCTGATGATATTTTAGGATCAAGTGAGAAGTCCGGATAACCAGCAGCGGAGAATATTTTGAAATCTGCAAAGCTGAGAACGAAGGATCACAATATGTTCCTAAACATGCGATTTGCGTCAGAATAAGTGAAGTCTGCAATTTGGACGATGGAGAGCTTTTACAATTATAATCTATCAAAGATGTTTCGTCTGGAATGAGAAGAAAAGATAGCGGGGATGAATTTTCTGGAAGAAGCCAGAAAGCTGGCTCTCAAGGCTACTTGCAGCCGCTCAAGATGCGGTTCGGTGATCGTCAGGGATTGAGAGATCGTCTGAGTCGGGTTCAATTCGCCATCATATGGTCTGGAATCCCAGAGAAGATGCCATTTTGAAAAAAGCGAATACCATAAAAAGGTCACAGACAAGACGTGCTGCATCCATGCCGAACAAAGGGCGATAATGGACGGACTTGCAAGAAACCCTCAGAAACTAACAGGTTCCAGGCTTTATTTTGTCAGAGTCGGCGATGACGGCAATATCAAAAATTCCGGAGAGCCATATTGCACCATTTGCTCCAAGATGTCCCTGGACAGCTGAATCAGCGAGTTTGTCCTAGTTCAAAAAGATTGAATATGCGTATATGAAACTTGAGAATATAATGATTTGTCTTATAAATATACAGAATAACAGATTGCTGGGGAATAATGATAATGGTTATTCCCGCACAAAAGATATTAGATAATAACTCCAAAACATGTACTCATTTATAAGCTGAACCGTTCTGGCGCTTGAAGACTGAAAAGTATCGATATTGATCAAGAATACCGGCCTGGGGCTCGAGGTTTTCGTCTCACCGATTACCTTATCCAGATTAAGGGAGTGAGAAGACAAGGAACTCCTGATCTATCATCATATTACCGAAGTCTCCCAGACTCTTTTTTGATTCGAGAATCCGCTCGAGAAAAAAGTGTTCAAAAACCTATTGAAGATCGATTGAATCGGATGAAAGGCTGCGATAAATATCTTATGAATATGAGTCAACACTCTGGCTAAGGCCATCGAAGAGAGCGACGATAAGCTGCTTTCCACGATTCCATGAATCGGGAAGAAAACGGCGCTAAAGATAATCCTTGAAATGAAGAGTAAAGTCTGAGTAGATGACCTATTTGAAAAAGACAACAAAATGGAGCTAACCGCCCCTCGGAACAAGGAGATAATGGAAAGCCTGATTGCGATGTGATATGACAAGAGGAAAGTCGAGGAAGCGGTCAAATCTATCCCCTCTGATATAGAAGATCTGAAAGAGAGGATGGTATATGCCATCAAGATGCTGAGCAAATAAAAATGAGCAAGGCAACTTTCATGGAGTATTCGATGAATATGGCTCCGAATCCTGATTATAGGGTTTATTTCATCTGACTTTCGCATAAATTATCAAAATCCTGAGAAATATTGGAGGCATTTTGCGAATCGACCGATTCCGGGAAAATCATAAGTTCTATCATTTGAAAATGCGATTCATGAAGTCTGATATTCAGAGCTAATCTAGTCAGATGAGTCCCCTTGGATGATAATCATAAATTAAGATATCCTTCAGAGAGCGAAAAACTCGCATGACTCAGAATATTGGAAAAAGAGATTTTGGAATTTCGGCCGAAATGCATATATTTGTTCGGCAAGCAAGTTTCGGATTTCATTCTGAAAAATCTTGAAATGAGGAAAATAGACGAATCCGAATACATATTCTGAGACACCAGATTCATCTTTGCCCAGCACCCCTCTTATATCGCTGTCTACAAAAGAAAGCATCTGCCGGAGTATATAAGCCGAATAATCAATAAAATTAATAAGATAAGTTAATGAGAATAATAATTTTTACCGCAACGTGACACTATAATCTTTGAGATGAGCTTATTCTAAAACAGGAATATGAGCTTTTCAGAAAAAGATATCCTGATGCTAAATTCGATATTTTCACTTACGATGAAAAATCTTCGCTTCTCCCAAAAGACGAGAATATAAGATACATCCCGTATTTCCCTAAGAATATAAGAAGAAATCCTTTTGCGAATATCGCCTATCTCTTCAAGAATATCTTGTCGATAGCAAAATCAGATATCATCTTCATCTGATGAGGATGATTGGTTTATGCCGATGAGGTGCAGATAGCATCGACACCCGTATGGCAATGGAAAATGAGAGTCATGTTCGCAAAGCTCTTCAGCAAGAAAATCGTCTGGATGGCAGTCTGAATAAGCTATCCTAAAAGTAGGGCAAATGAGATAAAATATCTTTTTTCCTGAAAAAATACTTTCGTGAGCGTAAGAGACAGGCAAAGCCAGGAGCTCTTAGGCTCTATCTGAATAGAATCCACTCTCCTCCATGATTCCGTTTTCTTCCTATGACTCAATAATCCGTTAAGGCTGAAAAAATGATCTCCTGAAATATATAAAAAGACAATCTGAATCTCACTGAGAAAATGATATCTCAAGGATGAGCGCGAGAATATAAAACAGCTAGTCCTTTATCTCAGCAGGAAATGATACAATCTCCATTTTCTGAGCCACTCCATACATCAGCATGATCCGCTCGCTGATGACCTGGATTTCCTCAAAGAATTCTCGGTCGCATACAGGATACCTATGACAAGGACGATGGAAGAGACGCTCAGGGCATATGATAGCGTAGATCTGGTCGTGTGAATGCGTTTCCACTCCATGATACTCTCAGCAGTAAAGAATATCCCGTTTCTGGCGATAAATTACTGACAAAAAACACAGGAGCTCTTAAATGATTTCAATTATGATTTTGCATTGAATCCCAAGACTTTTGATTTCGGCGAATTCATATGAATTTTTGAGAGGCTGGAATCGGACAAAGATGACGCTAAATTTGCATTAAAGAAGAAATGTGATACAATATCAAGCGAAATATATTTAGAATATAAAGAATTTTTAGATGGACTGGAAATCACTCAAAAATAAAGCCTTGGATATAAGCTCAAAAGCGCTTGAAGCTAGCACGAAAGCAATCGAGCAGGGTAAAGATTATATCGAAAAAGCAAAAGAGGCCAAAGATGCGGTTGTGGAAAAAGCACAAGAGATCAAGTCTAAGGCTGAAGATTTGAAGGAAAAGGCCGAAGAAAAGATAGAAGAATGAAAGGATAAGCTGGAAGAAGGCAAAGAAAAGATCCAGGAAATCAGAGAGAAATGAGAAGAGAAAGTTGCAGAAACAAAATCATTTGCCGATAAGCTCAAGACAATGGGCTCTAAGGCTATGGAATCGACAACTTGAGTCCTAGGGAAGACTGCGCCGGTCCTAAAGGCATTAACTGATTATGAAGCGATAAAAGACGATAAGATACTTGCACTGCTGTTCCTGAAGAAAGAAGATGAAGAATCGAAGAAATTCCAGCTTGCGATGCCGATGATAATGTCGAGCGTATGGATTAACTGATCGACATTCAGGGTTGTGGATGCAGATGATTCAAAAGAGCTGACAGAGCACTTCAATGTCACTCAAGTTCCGTTTCTTCTGGCATTCGAGAAATGAGAGGAGAAAAAAAGGACTTCTGACACATCTGAAATCAAAAGGTATTTAAAGGAATATACAATATAATTTAACCATAAGGAATATGGAACCGATTACAATCTTGATATATGTTTCGACAGTGGTCATCGCCGCTCTTTGAATATTCTTATCAATGGTATTATATAGGGCTTACAGTATTATGACAAAAGTAGATCGCATCATCGAATATATAGATCACATAAAAGATACATTGCGATCCTGGGAAGCGATACCGACAAAATTCATAGCGAAAATGCTAAAAAAACACTTCTAAATCAAAAACAAAACAAAGCTTCCCCTTGGGAAGCTTTGTTTTTAATAATGGATAAAAATTTAATAATATGGAATTGAAATATTCGATAGTGCGCAAGAGAGTCAAAAACCTCAGGATAACAATCAAGAATACCTGAGATATCATTGTCAGCTCTCCTTGGTTTTATACCAAAGGTCAGATCGATAAAGTGGTCATGGCAAAAAAAGATTGGATTGAAAAAAAGCTTAAGAAATTTGAGAATAATGGCGATATCCTGGATACGGAACCGGGGAAGATTATCTATTTTGGAGATAAATATGATTTCATCCTAGATGAGAAGCTGAAATCTGACAATATAGACACTGAAAATAAGTCAATCACATCGAAGATGGATCTTTCAAAAGAATCGAACCTGAATTCATGGTACAAGAAAAAAGCCAAAGAATATCTGACTCGCAGGACAGAAGAGCTCATTGCGGAACATTCATTCAAGGTTGGGAAAATAACAGTCAGAAGCCAAAAAACCAGATGGGGGAGTTGTAGTGCCAAGAACGACATATCCTTAAATAGCGCGCTCCTCAAATGCCCCTCATGAGTCATCGATTATGTGATTTATCATGAGCTTGCGCACACCGTCCAGAAAAACCATTCCAAATCATTTTGGGACTTAGTCGGCAGATATGTGAGCGATTACAAGGAGCTCAGGAATTGGCTGAAAAAACATTGAGGAAAGCTTATTGTGCCTTAGACTCGACAAATTCCAGAAACTCTTTCCTGAAGTTGGTGATATCGTAGTTGTAAGTATATTCTCTTATTTTTAAGGAATCGAATTCCCTTCTCTCAAATCTCTCGATAGCCTCATTCACGCTTTCTGCAGTCTGCTCCTTAAAGAACAGTCATGTAGAGAACATGAGAGGATCTTTGTCTCTTACTGTTTCTAGAGAGCCTCATTTTGCGTATGCTATGACAGGGGTTCAGCACGCCATCGCTTCAAGCGGAACTATTCAGAAATCCTCCTCAGGGGGGAACATCACAGCCCTTGCTGAACTCATGAGCTTCCTTACTTCTGAATTCGGGATAGAGAATTTCCATTCTATGTTAGGACGTGATTTCTTCCTGAGCTCCTTATATAATTTATTGTTTGTTGCAGTCGACAGGATGAGCCTTTTTCCGTTTTTATTGAACGCATCTACCAATAGATCGAATTTCTTGTATGGTATGCATCTTCCGACATAGAAATAATAATCCTCCTTTATCGCGCTGAAAGGAAACTGACTGACATCTATAGAGGGATAGATCACTTGGGAATTCCTCTTATAATATTTTGCGATCCTGCTTTGGGTGTTCCTCGAATTCGCTATGAAATGGTCAACTCTCTGAGCAGCACAAAAATCCCAGATTCTCAGGGAATGTATGAATTTCGGCATTACCCATCTGGCAATCGGATTGAGGATTCAGAACTCCAGCCTATCGAAATATTCGAAATAATGGCTCCAATAATATCTTGTCGGTGTGTGACAATAGCATATGTGGGTTGTCTCTGGTTTTGTTATTATTCATTTGCTCTCAGCCGAACTTGAACTTATCACTATGTCATAAGCGGACAGGTCAAGGCTCTCGAATGCATATGGCCTCAAGAAAGGAATCATCTTGATTATCTTTGATCAGAACCAGATTCTCTGCAAGAAGGAAACAAAAACCTTCCTATCATCGAATAAGGGATTTCAGAACTGGTGGAAGACTGATGAGAAAATATCGGCATCAGGGTATAATTCCATGATGTCTCATAAGACTTTTTCGGCTCATCACCAATCCTTTATCCAATCGGCTACTATTGCCACTTTTTTTGTCTTTGCTCTTGGCATATTTCTGCTTTAAATTATTTGGCTTATATTATCCAAACAAATCATTATTGCAAATATGCTTGATTTTTTGTTTTTTGACGGGATTTGTGGTAGACTCTAATTGATATATATTATTAATCTTATCATGTCAGAGCGCAATCACGAAGTCCATCACTATAACAGTGGACGCATAGCCCCAAGCAATATTACAGAGAAAAACGCCAGAGAGTATCTGGAGCAGAATCTTTGAGGATTGAATATTCCTAAGGATAAGATGGATAATCTTGTCAGGGAATTGCAGCAGGTCCTCAGGAATAAGAAGATGGACAAGAAAAGAATTCAGAATGAATGAAGGAAATCATTAGAAAAATTGAGAGTGGAAGCTGATATGCAGAGGCTCAGAAATGTCCTTGAGAGATGCGAGTCCAATTTCAATGAGTTGAATAAAGCATCAAAAGAAGCCTGACTTACAGACAAGGTTTTTGATCTTTTCACATGAGGAAAAGTGAGCAAGACACTTTTGGAATCATACAATAATTCAAAAAATATGTTCATTGAGCATTACAGCCGCTATGTCGGATTATTGAGATCAGGCAAGATCAAATTGACAAAGAGCCAGAAATCAGAACTGGAAGCCATAATGAAAAAATGAGTCATAGTCTTGCAGACTAAGCTAGAAAGCCCTACACTTATCGGATCAGTAAAAAATCAATTCAAAAATACCTGAAAGCAAATCAGGTGATTAGCTGAAAAAGCAGGGAAGAAGATGGATAAAAAAGAAAAGCATACAGTTGTTATTGAATACAAAGACAGCGATGTAGCAAAAGAAATCCGTTATGCTAATTGAGATTTGGAGCTGGTTTTCGCCAATTGAATAAGGCAGATTTTCTATAATTCCTGAACATGATCTGCAGAAAGCATGATCGTCTATGCCGATAAATCAACCTCAGTCAGATATAGGTCATGAAAAGCTAAAGATGTCTCATTCGATGCTAAGGGAAAGGCGAAAATAGAATCATACAGGAAGTCAGAAGAATCTGTAAGCCATAACGATAATGCTGCAGAAAAAACAGAAAAACAAGATTCCAAAAAACAAAAATCCGATAAACTCGCTTCTCAGAAATCAGAAAACGATAAGATGAAGCCAGAGCCAATCGCCTCTAATCATGTCGATATACCTTCAACTTTTTCTTCAACGATAGATAGGAAACATTTTTTCGATAGCCTATTTTCTTCAGTTGATAGCTCAAGGCATATGTCAGTGAAGCTTCCTAATGGATTCACTTTTGAGCTTAAGAAGACAGCTTGAAGTGAAGCTTATACTGTAGAATACGGATGAGCGAACGGAATAAAGCACGAATGATTATCCAGAAAAGAAGTCAGGAAATCATTATCTTTCGCACAATATGCCAATTCGGTAGGATTATGATTTCTCATACCTCATTCCAGAGAAATCCTATCTAAGGTCAATAGTAATGGGAAATGAAATAAGATCAACGATAGAGATTGAATGGATCTGGATGAGAAAATGCTCCTATTATCAATAATCGGTCCTAAATTAATTCCAGGATACATCCATTCTGTAGATCTGCGCTTCAATGAAAATCAATTCACGAATGTGAGCCTCTCTTGATCTGATATCAGCCGAAAAAGCAGCAAGCTGAGCAAGCATGTTTGATGATTCTCCAATGTTGAGATGCTGGCAAAGGCACTCTATCCTAAAAACGGCTGAAAAGAATTCGATTCAGTAGAGTTCTTAGGCTCACTCTCAAAGAGCGAGTCCATTGCGTAGATAAATGAAATACTCGATATTTCAAGCTTCTCCGGGTAGTTTCGACTCGGAGATTTTTGTAATTCGCAATCCGGATTCTTTGCAGAGTTTCTTGAATTTATCGAGATATTGCCTTATTACAGCATCGTTTATAGGTACTCAAGATTTTTTGAGATTCTTCCTTCATACTTCAAATTGAGGTTTGAAAAGGAGAATCATCTCAGTTCAATCCTCGCTTAGGGAAATCAGACTTTCTAGGATTTTTCAGAGGCTTATGAATGACACGTCGACTACTATGATATCGGTCTTTCACTTTATAAGGCTCCTTTCCATCTTCCTGATATCGCAATTTTCGAGGCTTATCACTCTGGAGTCATTTTTCACCTTCTCATGCAATTGAGAGCTTCAGACGTCTATCGCATAGACTTCATTTGCTCATCTTTCAAGCAGGACTTGGGTGAATCATCCTGTTGAGGCTCAGACATCGACACAAGTCTTACCTTTTATGGATATCTCTATTTCGTCTAAAAAGGCATCAAGCTTAAGTGCGCTCCTTGCCACATAATTGGTCCTCTTATCTTCTTGGATTTCCACAATATCTCACTCTTCAATCTGTAAAGAATTCTTGGTTGTGACTTTGCCATTGACTTTAACCAATTTTTCGTCAATCAGAAATTGCGCCCGATTCCTTGTGAATCCGAAATTTGCTGCTATGTGCTGGTCTAATCTCATATTATTGTTTGAAGTAATAGCCTATGGCCACTAAAATGCTTACTAAAGTCGCCTGTATGACATCATTTCTCTTAGGGGTATCTTTCAGGACTAGGTATCCGAAAAGAAGGGTGACTCACAAAACTAGGAATCATAGGAGATTTGAGATGATCACTCACATTTTTTCCAGAAGGAAGAATCATATGATAGCGGTTATCTGTCACAATATTGCAGCTCATAGCCTGAATGAATAAAATTCTTTTGAGCCATTCCTGATAGTGGAGAATTCTTTCTTGAATAGAAGGGGGATGAATAGGAGAAGGGTGTACAATATCGTATTATAACTGTAGAAAGTGATGCTTGTGATATGCAGGAATAGCCAGCCTAGATAGAGAACTTTTGCGGCTGATAGTGCGTTATTCAGGATAATCAGCCAGAAATTTTTGGGGAGCTTCAGTTCCCTGAAATCGACCGAGAAGAATATCACGACACAAGTTGCAGAAATCGCAGATAGGAATGATGTCAGAGAGGCATTTTTGAAATAGAAGAAAGATGCTATTATGATTATTATTTTGTCTATATTCGAATAAGGCAGAAGAACAGATAGTTTTTCTTCTCTGTATATATACTGTCAAAGATATCACATCATGATGCTCATGAGAGTGATTATCATGATTCAGCCTGTGATATACGGATCTCAGAATGGGAAGTTCGTAAGGCCGGAAAAAATGAAAATCCAAGATAATGCAAATCAGCCGAGCATTCATAAGAACATAAAAAGGCTCTGGGGAAGCTTATTGAGTTCTAAAGCTTTCTTCCAGAATATAGTTGCGAGGCTTCCTAGAAGTGCATTGAATATTCACCAGATCATGTTATTTTTTTGCTAATAGGCTTAATTTTATATCTATTGTCCTGTCTTGCACGGCAACGAGATTCTTATTGAGAATCAGGAAAAGTCATGAGAACATGTCATAAATGTTTCAGGAAAAGGGATTGGAAAGGAGATAAAGATGATCAAGCGAGCGGTTTAATTTATCGATAAGATGCCCCCTCGGTTCGGGGCTTCCTAATGCCTCGAGGTATTCTTCTTTCGTAACTCTCATTTCCTTCGGTAGAATCGAGTCGATTTTTTCCGTAGCTGAAATATCATCTATCTTCTTGAGAACCTCATTGATCTCTAAGATGTCTAATCATTTTCACTCAGCGATCGCCTTGATTATCTCTGGCCGGATAAGTCATCTCTCGATTATGCTCCTGAGCATTGCAAGATTCCGGTCCTTCTCTATCATGTTTAGGAGTTTGTCTTTCTCCTTCTTGAATTCGATATTTTTGGCAGCCTCTTTTTTAAGCTCTTTTTCTGAGAGCTTCTCTTTTTTATTATTTATGTCATCCTTTTCAAAATTCTCCATAGGCATATTATTTTACCCTAGTTTTAATGAAATCCATAAGTTCAGATCAAAGATCCTCCCTATCAAGTGCAAAATCAATGGTCGCCTTCAGGAAACCTAACTTATCTCAGGTGTCGTATCTCACTCATTCCATTTCGACTCCGTATATATCCCTATCCTTCATCATCAGCACAAACGCATCAGCTAATCTTATCTCGGAATCTTTTCATTGCGGGGCTTTGCGAAGATAATCGAAAATATCCGGAGTAAGGATATACTTACCTATAACTCATAGTCTTGATTCTGTTTCAGTCGGCTTTGGTTTTTCTAGGAATTTGGAAGCCAGATAGATGTTTCAGTCTGAAGATTTTGTTTCAAGCATTCAATAGCTCGAAACTTTTTCATCTGGAACTTTCTCCAGAGCGATTACCGGAGATCATTTCCTATGAAAAGCGTCCATGAGCTGCTGTGCTCAAGTCCTTTCTCATTTTATCAGATCATCTCAGAATAGCACCAAAAACGGCTCATCTCAGATAAGATGTGCAGCCCTGAGTATCGCATCTCAGTCTCCTCTTGGTATAGGTTGTCTTACATAAGCGATATTTGCCATCGATGATATTTTTTCCACTTCCTGCAATTCTTTTGTCTTTCCCTTTTCTACGAGAGTGTGCTCCAATTCAAATGACATATCAAAATGATCCTCAATGCTTCTTTTTCAGCGTCATGTAATTATCACAATATCAGTAATTCATGCAGAAACAGCCTCTTCGACAAGATATTGTATGACGGGCTTGTCGACTATTGGAAGCATTTCCTTCGGTTGAGCCTTAGTCGCAGGCAGAAACCTGGTACCGAATCAAGCTGCCGGGATTATGCATTTTGTTATTTTCTTCATATTGGTTTAGTTATTATTAGTGCGGTAACAGTTTATAAAACTATATTGATTCTGCAAATTTTTATTATCAAAAAATCCCTAATTTGAAAGGGATTTTGATTGAGGCTTTTAAAATCATGCGGTTTTTGACTGTTGAATGATTTCGGAATCAGACAGAACTCTATTATAGACAATGATAGAGTCTATGACCCCATCAAAATAATCATATCATATTCATGGAGTCACATCATTCCAATATCTTCAGATCAATAATGGATTTTTGCTTATCGTTATCGTTCATACGATTTTATTTCAGGTATTGAAACCGGCTCAATTGACATATATTTTTCATCATTCTCAGTCTTTTGCGGTAAAGGCTATATATCTGAAATTATTGAGATATCATTTATCCGCAATGCTTACACTTCTATCTTGAGTCCCATATGATCTGATAGCATTGTCATAGGTCCTTCATACCAGACTTCATGTTTGTGTCCTTAACATATATCAACAGTAATTGTTCACTCAGCAGTTTGTTCATGCATCTAGTTTTGTTCAGGCTGATTGTTTTGTGAAAATTCATTTGAGCGCATCTTGCCTTGGCCTTACAATAGCAACCAGAGTTAATTGCTGGCCGATTTCAAGCGAATTTCATGTTCAGCAATTGATATGATCTGATCCTCCATTAAAGCTTAATCCCTTTCCGATAACTCATCATGTAAGGGCGTCTGCATAATTCATGCCTCCGCTGAAAACCCCTTCATTCCCATTCCCGCTCAGATCCCTCAGCTTTCAATCGGCAGTCAATGTTTCCATATCCCAGTATCACACAATTGAGCTGTCATAATCCTTCAGGCTCATATCCCTCTTCGCTATGCAGCCTTCCGGATTTGAGAATGTGTTCGCAGAAGACCCGTCCAGAGCGAAGCACAAGTCGGGATTGTATATTCATCAGCTAGCAGAGCTCGTGGATCCGGAAAGCACGAAAAGCGAAGGAAGGCTTGGGTCGAACGTGTAGCTTCATTTGAGCTGGACAGTCTTCGATGCATCTTCGGCGCTTGCGATATTCTGGCCGAATGCCATGAAAGGATTGACGGAATTCTTTTTCAGACTGGTAGGATTCTCCAATTCGAGAGCCAGCTGATAATACAAAGGCTGTCATCCTTGGGATATCGTGGAATATCTGTATTCTCCTCATGACGGATCTTTGATTCATGCCGACAAAGTCGAGAGTATGGAATTGCTGACCGTTCACTCCGTTATCGTGACTCCGGTTACTCCTGTCGCTGTGGCTCATCAGGTATGGACCTTAGGATTAGCAGGAAGGGGTATCGATCATCAGATGGCCTGGCGGAGCTCTATTCATTTCCTGATGTTCGCAGTATCAGACAATCTCGCAGAATCCCTCGCAGAAGAGGAATAATCCGAGAAAGACAGGAATGCTATTGTCGCAAGGATCGCAAGGATCACTATGACTACGATGAGTTCCACTAGGGTAAAGGCGTTGTTGTTTATATCAAGATCTTTGTTTTTTGCATACATAAATATTTGAATGAAAAAATTAAAAATTTCATTATCTCGCACAACGGAATCATACAAGTGTCCTAGATGGGGCTCATAGATTATCATTTATCTTATCCCACGCAAGAGACAGTGAATAAATTCAAGCATTATAATCTGATGATCCTCATCCTCATCTTAAGAATATGTTATCTTCAATTCAAAGAGAATAATGAATATTTCATAATCAGCCTCATTCATACGAAAGATTAGCCGTATAATAATTTTTCTTCTCTTCTGAATTGATTGTAATGCCAGTCCAAGTCAGCCATCCGGAACTTGTTCAGATTGAAGTCTTTCAAGAGTTGAATCATTCTCAGCTTAGATTATTTGCTTTGTTTACATGCTCCCAAACATTTCATGAAAAATCATGAATCACATATCAATTTGATAACTTCAATTGCCTCTTGGCATTTCCTTCTCTTGGGGCGTTTAATTGAACTTCATCACTTGTTCATTCCATGACTCTGTTTAAAGGCTTTAGTCAAAGCGGGTCAGTCAATGAGAAGCTTACTCATTTGTATACTCCTCATGAGCCGATTATTCATGTATTCCAATTGATAGGCTGATTCTCTATGTCTCTAGCAATTGTCATCCATTCATTATTATTGATAAGATGATATCAGCTTCATAGATTCTTGCATGCTTGGATTGCAGCTTCTTGAACCACATAAGTGATTGGGGATCAATTTGCAGATGATTGGATTCTCCATTCAACAGGGAAATCGATTTGCTCTATAATTCAGTTTCAATTTCAACATAGTGCATTTCAATTGCACATATCTGTTCATGTTGATATGGAAGTGGTTCAGCTATAGTATCAAGGCTTCCATCAGTTTGCCTTCATTTCATATTTTGCCACACAAAATCCAGCTTGTTTGAATTCAGCATTGCCGTTTACTGGAATGAATCATTGCGGACATGTTTTTGGAGATCAAGTCAATCATGCTCAATTTATAAATGATATTTGCAGTTGTTGTAAAGAAGATCAAGACATGGTAACCTTTTCACTCGAAGAAAATGATACGTCATAAGCTTCATCATCATTTAATTCCACATTTAATCTGTTCTCTTGAACAGGTACCATGTTTCAGCTTTGGAGTAAAATTCCTAGTGCATCTCATCTTGTTATGATAAACCTATTCTTGTAATCAGTGGCGTTTGTATCTAGTATTCATAACGGATTAAATGAAGCAGTTGCGTTATTGCCATCTTCCAAGAAACCGAGAAGCTGATATTTTGTCTGTGCAGAATCAACCGCATAAGTATAATATGTTGTTGTGTCGAGAGGGTCCCTTCATCCTTCGGACAATTTGATCATACTTAGCACATTGGCTCAAGCATATCACTGAAATCACAAAACAGAACCTGATAAGGTTATAGATACATTCGAATCAGGCTTGGGATATGTTCATGCTATGGCATGGAAAACTGATAGTCATTTTGATATATTTGACATATCAGAAAGCCTTGTGGAATCACGTGCGCTGACGCTGTGTGAGGAAAAAGACAAGAATGCAATGGTCGCGAGAATCGCAAGGATGACGATGACGACGATTAGTTCTACGAGAGTGAATGCTTTGTTTTTTGAGATATGCATGGTTTATTATGAAAAAATATAATACATTCATGAAGGAGGAATCATTTGCGCCGAATGATGATCCTATTGATTGAAAGGCGTTATCGATATGTCCAAATTTTAATACATAAAAAATTAAAATCAAATTATTTTAAAAGACGGCAAATAGTAAAATTATAAAAAAATAAAAACAAAAAATTCTTATCTAGTGAATCCGGGTAATATTTAATAGACATAATCGATTGATTTTAAATTTTTTTATGTACAATGGCTGGCGTAAAATTAACCAAATCAAAATGAAAAAATATACCATAATCCCTGCTTGATGATCCGGTACAAGACTTTGGCCCCTATCTCGTAAATTCTTTCCGAAGCAATTCATCAAGCTAGAAGAGTTAGGTTGAATTTCGCTTTTTCAGAGAGCATTCCAGAGAGCGATGAGAATTTCTGATACCGAGAATATATTGGTGGTCACTAACAGTGAATATAAATTCCACTGCATTTCTCAGATTAAAGAGCTTGAAATAACAATTGATGAATCTCAGATCATAATCGAGCCTCAGGCAAAAAGCACGCTTTGAGCTATTGCCCTAGGAATGAAGCATATAAAGGAAGATGACTCTGTGGGGCTTGTCCTGTGGTCAGACCAAGTCATAGAGGATGAGGAAAAATTCGCAGAGATAATTCTTTCGGATACTGAGATGGCACAGAAACATATGGTGATATATTGAATAAAGCCGACTTGCCCTCACACCTGATACGAATACATATCTCTCAAAGAAGCGGAATCCTATCCTACTAAAATAGAGAAATTCGTGACTCGTCCCGCGACTGCGGAACTCGGAAATGAGTACATTGATAAATGATATCTGTGGAATGCTTGAATTTTCCTATTCTCAAAGAAAGTGTTTTTCGATGAGCTTAAGAAATGGAATAAGCCGTATTATGATATTGTGACTTCCCAAGATACAACAGAGGCGATTTTCCAGAATCTGCCCGAGCAGACAATAGACTTCTGATTGATACAATTATCCGATAATGTCTATGTCACTCCGATATATAATTATTGGACTGATCTTTGAAGCTTTGATGCATTGGATGAATATTCCAAATACATAGGATTCAAAAATGAGAATATCATCGAAATAGATTCTGCTAATAATACAACTTTCTCTGAAGTGAAATGAAAGAAGATTTCTCTCATTTGAGTCAATGATTTCATAGTCGTCGACACCAAGGATGCTCTTCTCATCTCAAGGAAAGGAGAATCTCAAAAAATAAAGGAGGTCATAAATATACTTAAAAACGAGAAATCTGAGCTTGCAGATTACTGAATAACCGTCTATAGGCCTTGGGGAAGCTATACCATAATCGATGAAGGGCCAGGTTTCAAATCAAAGAGAATCACAGTATCGAGCGATAAGAAGCTATCTCTCCAAATGCATTATCACAGATCTGAACATTGGGTAGTGGTCAGTTGAACTGCAATCGTGACCATCTGAGAAGAAGAAAAAGTTGTGAGAAAATGAGAAAGCGTATTCATCCCGGCATGAGTGAAACATCGCCTTGAGAATAAATGAAAGCTTCCATTGCATTTGATCGAATCACAGATTTGAGATTATCTCGAGGAGGATGATATTGTCCGCTTCGATGACGTCTACTGACGTAAATAGAGCTTCATTTAAATCGTGGACTTTGCGTTTGAATCTTGCGTTTCCTCGCTCAGAGTGGCGCTGCCACACTTCGCTGCGGTCCGCGATTCGCACACAAATTCCATCAATTTAAATGATGTTTGGGCATTTGCCATTCCCTCTCCTTCCTCGATACAATTAATGTGAGCTATACCCACTAAAATTTCCTTCAAAATCAAAATATCCTCCGGAATTCCGGAGGATATTTTGATTTGATTAAAGATTATTCATAACCGACTTCATATCTCATCGGATCAGTTCAGTCATCGCCAGATGCCCTGCTCTGGTTGTCTTTTGACTCAAGACATGTTGAAAGCGAATAATTCTGGTTCACTCCGTCGGAGCTGTTTTTAACTTTGTATATATATCAGAATTTGCACCCGTTTATAGTCTGTCAATCTTTGGGGTCTTTTGGCATTTTATTGATATAAGCCTTTACGCTGTCTATTTTTACAGGATATTCTCATTCATCTTGATAATATTGTTCCACTCCAGATTGAAGCGTCATGATATCACCGAACCTGATTGCATCACGAGCCCTTACGGTTTGTTCTTTCACTATATCAATATCATCCAATTCAATAAAGCTCTTTGGTTTTTCAACAGTAAAGTTTCAAGTCTGCAGATCGACATTTCAAGAAAATGAAATCTTCACAGTCTTGGAATTCATTTCAGCGGGAAGTGTATTGGCCGGTATATCAAAAGTCAATGATATGTCATAATCCTGCTTTGTTCAAGTCTTTGAAGATCTCACATATCCGATATTCTTATCATTGTATTTGATGGCAAGATCAGTTTTCTCTTCTGACAGCATTCAGACAACATTTATCCTAACAACTCCAGCCTTCAGATCAAATGTAAGATTCTTATCTTTATAGTCTATGTCAGTTGTCTGACTGTTGGTCTTAAGATTGAATTTAACGATTCATCTCTCAAGATAAAGATAAGAAGTCATTGCACCGTCGCTTGAAGAAGGGGATTTTCAAACCGATTCAAAAGTATATTTTCCATTTTTTGAAGTAAGCACGGATTTAATTGTCCCTGCTCAGAAATTTTCCTCTTCGGTCAATGTCATCGTTCATCCGACAGAAGAATATATTACCGGGTTTTTCATTGACTGCAGTCCTTTTTCTATCTCTGATTTTGTAGTCCCTTTACCGTATATCTCTGAGATTTTTAATATAGTATCAGTCTTGATCTTCAGGGCAAATCATCCATCGACTTTCTTGTATATGGTCAATAATGAATTCGTATTTATGACATCAAGCATTTTCTTCATGCTTTCAATAGCCTGAGCCTGGTTCATCTGAGATATGTTTTCCTGTTCAGGTATCACAATGCGGACAGTCTTTCATTTGAATGAATCAAGAGCCTGCTTCATCTCAGTAAGCTGTGCGTCAAAATTGGCGTCTTTCAGACTAGTTGTAATGACTGTGGAATAATCCTTAAGATTCAAATAGACATCCTTGTCTATTATTTTGGCATTTATATCAAAACTCAAATCTCATTTTACTTTTACTGGAGCTCAAGCAACTACCTTGTTGTTGATGTATTGAGATTGTCATGGAACAGTCAGGTCAAAATTGAATTTAATAAGGAAATCTGCTTCCTGCGACATTGTGACCAATGCCATGATATTAGTATATCTTTCTAAGCTGACCGACACTTTTCAGAAGTCAGTTGCAACTTCGAATTTTGAAGCTCAAGTCTCTTTGAAAGAGCTTCAGCTGTAAGATTCCATTTTTTCTTTTATAAAGCTCACTACTTCCTTCTGGATCGATAGGATGTCGCTCTCGACCTTATTTATTTCGTCTGAGCTTACTGCAAATGGACTTGCTCATCCTCCGAGATATGCGCTCAATTCTTTCTTCATCTTAATATAATCCTTAGCCTCATTCCTTAACTGCGCTACATATTCTGCATAATTCTCATCGCTTCAATATGCAAATGTATTAGAGAGTTTTTGCAAATCAGCGCTTATGATTGAAAGTTCGCTCTTGTAATTCGCTTTGTCTTGTGTGTTTTTCAGTTTTACTATGTTCTTGTTTATATCCTTTTCAATATATGTCTGCAGCTTTTTGCTCAGAGCTCACAACTTCTTTGATTTGGTGTCATTGGCTGCACCAGCTGATGCAAAATTACCGACTAAAAGTCAAGCTATAAGCATTAGACTGACGGCTTTTTTTGTAGTGTTTCCCATAGAGTATAAGTTATTGAATAAATACGTTTCACATATTACATTATCTTTTTTGCAAATACAAATTATTTTTTTATTATGCTTGCAATACTAATCTTGATCCAATGAAAAAATACGCCATATCAATGTTCTCTTGCTTGCTTTTATCTGCTTGAACTGTTTCGGCTATCGACTGCAGAGATCATATCCCAGTATTCTGAAGCAACTCTTTCGAATATGATAATCTGTGCTCACTTAGGAATTCCAAGCAAGAAAGCGTATCATATATAAAAGCCTGATGACCAGATTTAAGCAATAAGATGAAGAACGATATAGCAAATGCGGTATCGGGCTTTTCATCTAAAAAAAGCATAAATGAGATATTCAGTGTCTATATCAGATTATTCACAATATCAGAAAAACTGCATCTTAAGGATTCTCCGGCGACAAAAAAGGAGGTTGCCATAATTTATCTGACGGAAGAATTGGCATCAAAGATAGACAAGCATATCAGTGAAAATGCTCCCAGAATAGTCGGCTCACAGATCAAGCAGATACTGAAAGAAAAATCCCTTAGCTGAGACATAAAGATAAAGAGCATAGAAATGCTATCGAGAGAGACGCATACCAGCATCTCCAGAATGCTTTATAGGGTGAGAGTGAATTATGAGAATAACGCCCTGATGCATTCTGACATATTGAATATCTATTTCAATTGAAGCATATGAGTTTATTTCAGGCCTCAGGAATGAGATTATCCTGTCTCTTATATCGAAAAGAATGTAATGTTCAATTCTTCTTGAGCAACACTCGCTTGAACTTTATCATATCCTAAGTGAAATGGGAAATTCCCCACAGTGCTTCTCATAGCTTGAAGCTGACCGAATAACAGGGATGTTTATGGTTCAAGGCATAGGATGTTCAGCGTAATTTCTGATGTACTCGTTAAAAATGGCTATGCGGTTCTGAGATATGACAAGCGATGAGTCGAATGATCAAGCTGAAAGGCTTATCCCGAATCCACAACACAGGATTATTATGATGATGCGAATGCCTGATTCGAGTTCCTCAAAAACCAAAGCATGGTCGATAGCCAAAGGATATGAGCCATATGACACAGCGAATGATGAATAATCGCCAGCATGTTGGCTAGCAAGAATCCTGATATCAGATTCTTGATTCTTCTGGCAACACCGTGACAGAGCATAAAAGAGATCCTTTACAATCAGAAGCTCACTGAAGCAAATGATGCGAACTGACAATTGCTGAAATCCAATTACAAATCCATTCTCGACAAGATTTACCCGATCCTATCGTCTGATGGCACTCGTGATCAGGCCTTGGAAAAATTGGTGAAAATAGAAAATTCAATGAGCCTGGATGAAAGGATATTCTTCTGAATAATAAAGAAGAAATTACCATTCTGAAGTTATGAGGATATGGCATCCCCTTGGTTCAGACATTTCTTAACATTGGATATAAACGATTATCTGCCAAAGATAAGATGCCCGATTCTCGCTATCGCATGAGATAAGGATGCAAATGTTCTGGCTGAAGAAAATATCGAAAAGATACGGTATGCTGTCGGCAAATGATGAAACACTGCTCTGACAACTGCTATCCTTCCAAATACCTGACACATGTTCGAGAGAACCGTATCTTTCGGAAATGCCGAATATAATGATGCCTCAGTGACCTTTTCTCCAGAATGATTGAAAAATATTACAGATTGGCTCAAGTCTATCGAGTAAATTCTCTCTTATCTATATTGCACATTAAAAAAATCCCAAGAAAAATTCTTGGGATTTTTTTAATGTAACATTATTTCTTGAAACTTCTTTTAGGTGCATCAGTAGGTTTTTTCTTGAAGCTGGCTTTCTTTGCGAAATCATCTCCATCACGGCTTCTAGGCGCAAAATCTTTCTTATCTCCAAAACCTCATTCTTTCTTCTCAAAAGATTTTCCTCTTCATCCGAAATCTTCTCATTTAGGCACATAGACTTTCTTCTCTCAGAATTTCTCAGAAGATCTGCTGCTAAAACCTCATTCTCTTTTTGGAAAACGATCTCCGCCTTCTCTAGGAGCATAAGGCTTTCTTTCTCATGAAAATCCGCCTTCTCTTTTTTCGAATGGCTTCCTTTCACCTCAGAATCATCCGTCACGTCCGCCTCTAGAACCACCCCTGTCTGAGTTGAAACCTCATTCTCTTGGTGCCCTAGTATCAGGCTTGTTTGCGAAATATCCAGTTCTTGGACGAGCAAATTCTCAATCATTCCTATCAAAGCTAGCTCTCTTATCATCATTGCTTCTTGGAGTGAATTCTTGTCTTTCTCCTCTATCTTCTCTTGGTCTGGATGGCCTAGAGTCATCAGAGAATCTTGGCGAAGATGACCTTCCTCCGAAACCTCAATCTCTTGAGCTACCCCTAGAGCTTCCTCTAGAGCCTCCGTCCCTATCTCATCCGTATGATCTTCCTCCTCAGCTTCTTCCTCCAGATGAGCGTCCTCCGAATCTGCCTCCAGATGATCTTCCTCCACCGTCTCAGAATCTTCCCCTTGGTTCTTCCTTCTTCCTTTCCATTGCAATTCATTCTTCATCAACTTGTTTGATTGTGATCTTATTCCTTCTCTCGATATTCTTGAATGCGAATTTTTCATCATTTGCAACGAACATGATTGCTTTACCTTCAGCTCCAGCACGACCGGTACGACCGATTCTGTGGATGTATGATTCAGGATCTGATGGAACGTCATAATTGACTACGAGCTCGATATTCTTTACATTAAGTCACCTTGCAGCAACATCGGTAACAACGAAAATATCAGTTGCTCATTCTTGGAAATCCTTCAATGCCTTGAATCTCTCCCTCTGTCTCATATCACCATTAAGGCAATCTGCCGAGAAACCATCTTTGTAAAGCTTTTTAGCAAGAAGTTCAGTGTCTCTTTTTGTCTGAACGAAGACGATAGTCCTTTTTGATTTGTGTGTGATTATGAATTTCTTAAGCGCATCGTATTTCTCGATATGAGGGATTTCAACGAATGAATGGTCGATCTTATCGACTGTAAGTTCGTTTGTAGCCTTAATGAAAGTGTAATCAACTCATAGGTATTTTTCTACCATTCATTTAAGTTCTGGAGTGATAGTTGCTGAAAATGCCATAGTCTGCTTAATTTCCGTGAAATTTCCCCAGATGAAATCTATATCATCGACGAAACCCATATCTAGCATCCTATCAACTTCATCAAGTATGAAAGTATCGACCTCTTTTATCTTAAGCGCACCTCTCTCAATAAGATCGATAACACGACCGGGAGTTCAAACTATAATAGTCTGACCCTTCCTCAGCATTTCAATCTGTTTTCCGATCGGAGAACCACCATAAACTGGAAGAGATTTGATATACATTCAAGTTGAAAGTCCTAGGATCTCATCACGGATCTGGGTTACAAGTTCGCGAGTAGGTGCTAGGATTAGAGCTTGGATATCAGGTTTTGTAAGGTCGATTCTCTCCAATAGTGAAATTACGAATGCTGCTGTCTTACCTGTTCAAGTCTGTGATTGACCTATAATGTTCTTTCCGTTTACAGATTCACGGATAACCTCTTCTTGGATTTTAGTCGGCGTTTCGTATCCAAGTTTTTTGATTCCTTCAAGCACTTCCGGCTTAAGGTTCATTTCAGTAAAATTCATAGAAAAATATGTTTAATGCTCATAGCTATGATAATTCGTAGCGGAAGCAAAATAAAATAAGGCGTTTCTGTAGCCTTGGCATTTTTGCAAGGTTAGAAAAGTCTAAAATGTGAAAAATCTTCTTTTATGATGAATATGTATGGCTTCTCCAGTAATTTGGAAATCTTTATTTATAGAAGCGACTATTTCAAATGGTCCTTTACCCGTAAATACTATATGAATTATCATTTTACGAAGGCGTCCAAGAAACTTTGTCTTATGCACTCGGGAGATAATTTGGCTTATTTAAAGCAAGGAAAGAAAATTTATTTATTTAGCGACAGAAGTATAAAGACTTTTTTGTAAATTGCAAAAAGAAATTTTTTTTGGTGTTCATTGATTTTAAATAAATATCCGGTGATGTCAATATGCCAGATTTACATTAAGAATAAATCTTTATGAAGAAAAATCCTCTGCATGCAGAGGATTTTTTCCTATATTAATTGATTATCTTACCCACATTGTGAAATTGCATCAGCCAGATGATCAGCCGCAGTAGTTGTTTGTGGCATGTGCTCAGACATACCATGTTGCACTAGTGTGATTTGTCATGAAGTACATCTCAGCAGATGTCATTCAATGATCGCTTATTCAGTAATGGGTACTTCATCTGTCTGAATGCTCTCCTTCCTTATTCAGTGTCAATCCGGCATCGCTATAAGTAAATTCTAACCCGTTAGCAATAGCATTTTGCAGATGATTGTATGATCAGGTTGCAGATCATACATATCTGGTGATTGCAAAACTTCAGTCTGATACAAGTTTGAATACCTTTGTCTTTGCTAACGAATTTATCGTACTATCAGCTAATTTGAAAGTTCCTCAGGTACTAGAGAGGGAATTGGCAAGATTTAAATCTCCTGTTGTGTTCCATCAGGCTATATCTCACCCCTTACCTCTCATAACCAATGTCCATCCTCCACCATCGCTAGAGCTGCAATAAGTCTGGTATGCGGGGTTTGAATCTGGCTTTACCCAATAAACTCAATCTGCAACAACTCAAGAATCCTTCACATCAAGACAATTTATTCATGGATTTGATGCAGAATCTCACTTTGGAATCAGGACACTTCATCCGCCTCATACAGAGCTGGTTCCGCCACCCAGACTATTCTTCACCAGTCAAACTCAAAGATCAGTAAGTGCGCTTCAAGTTGCCGCTAATACTGCCTGAACAGCAGGAGTGGTCACATTTCATCCTGAATATGCCAATTGCACTGTATTCATTAGAGCAGTGACTTCTGCGGCTGATAATCCTGTGGATGAAGTGCTGGCGTATACTTTGCTGGAATCGAACACAGCTACATTGTTGACTCATGGAAGCAAGTCCTTTCAGCTTCAGAAAGTATTGTCATAGACGGTACTTCATGTTCATATTCAGAACAATGTAGGAGTAGGGACAAAGTAGTAAGTGCTTCAAGTGAATACCTTGAGCATGACTCAGTTGTAGTTTCAAGAGATGTAGACGTTCGCTCCGGTTCAACCTAGGGCTGAGAGCTTAGGACTGAGGACCGAGGAATCGAACGGATTGTAATTCCTCTCGAATGAAGTCGGATTCTCGAAATTTCAGGCTACTTGGTATTCTCTCTTGTTGGAAGCTAGGGAATAATCGTATTCTGATCATTTAAGAGGATCCACGACTTTCTTGGAAAGATTCTTCTGGAGCATCTTATATGCGGAATCTCAGATGGTTCATTGGTTCCAGATGACTCATCCGGAGTAGGTATATGAGTAAGGATTGTCGGGAGTCGGATAGGTTCAAGCGTTGACATTGTACATCTCTACTGATTTCTTGATGGAAGAGATATCTGCCAAGCGGGTTGAATCCCTTGCACTTCAAGATTGCGAAGAGAAAGACAGGAATGCGATGGTTGCGAGTATAGCTAGGATTACTATGACTACGATTAGCTCTACTAGGGTGAAGGCTTTGTGTTTTTGGTTAAGCATCTGTATAGAAATTAAAAGAATATAAAAATAAAAATCCACCTCTTTAAAAAAGGCGGATTTCTAACATTAATAAGGATTTGTCGATGGAGTGAAAACTTTTTGTCAGACTGTATATGAAGCTCAGTCCCATTTTGCTGTATTTGACAATCTTAATTCATCCATTTTTCAAGCAAAATAACCCGCTCAAACCCTATCAAGTCATATAGCAATCTCATCGCTATTTGTTGTTATTGCGGTTCCTGTTGAAATTATCCTTCCTAAATATCAATTCTTGAATAAATAAATATTAGATCATTTTCTTGCTACGGCGATATGAGTCCAAGCATTATAATCAGCACTTCAGAAAGTCAATGAAGCGTCCCATCACAATCATGCTCAGGCAAATATGTAATTTCCTCATGCCATTGTGACTGTAAATCAATTAGTCTGTCAGCTTGATCGTTTGGAAATAATTTCTCATGCTCAAGTCGGGTTTACCCATAAATCAATCGTGAAGTCTGAGCTTCAGAAATTTCAGTCCGATGATCAGTTGATTATCAGGTAATTGTTAGTTCAATTGAAAAGCACAGATTGTCATAATCATACTGCTGAAGTCGCATCGAAAGATGTTCAATGATTGGTTATTGCTCAAGTGAATACTCAAGAATTCAAGTAGTTTCATTCAAAATGGAATAATGACGTAATCGTAGAATCTGCAGGTGCAGGCGGATCGATGACTCAAGAACCTCATGTTGAAGCCGTAGTTCATCATCCCAGACTATTCTTAACCAGTCAAACTCAAAGATCCGTCAGAGCGCTTCAGGTTGCAGCCAATACTTCTTGGACAGCAGGTGTCGCCACATTTCAAGTCAGATATGCGGATTGTATTGTCACCATCAGACTCTCAACTTCAGCCGCAGACAATCAGGTCGATGATGTGCTGGCATATACTTTGCTAGAATCGAACACGGCTGCATTGTTGACTCAAGGAAGCAAGTCTTTTCAGCTTCAGAAAGTATTATCATACACAGTGCTTCAGGTTCATATTCAGAACAATGTCGGAGTAGGAACGAAATAATATGTGCTTCATGTGAATACTTTGAGCATGACTCAGTTGTAGTTTCAAGAGATGTAGACATTTACTCAGGTTCAGCCTAGAGCTGAGAGCTTAGGACTGAGAGCTGAGGAATCGAATGGATTGTAATTCCTTTCAAAGCTTGTTGGATTCTCGAAGTTTCAGGCGACTTGGTATTCCCTTTTATTGGAAGCTAGGGAATAATCGTACTCTGATCATTTGAGGGGATCGACTACCTTCTTTGAGAGATTCTTCTGGAGTATCTTGTATGCGGAATCTCAGATGGTTCATTGGTTCCAGATTATTCCTCAGGAATAGGTGTATGAGAAAGGCTTGTCGGGAGCAGGATAGGTTCAAGCGTTGACATTGTACATCTCTACGGATTTCTTGATGGATGAGATGTCTGAAAGACGTGTGGAATCTCGGGCTGAGCCTGATTGGGAAGAGAAAGAGAGGAATGCTATCGTCGCAAGAATTGCAAGGATTACTATGACTACGATGAGCTCTACTAGGGTAAATGCGTTGTTGTTTGGTTTGTTCTTCATTTGTGTTGGTTAAAAATATTAGATCAATTTTATCACAACTTCATATCTTTTCAAATCTTTTTTAAATCCAAAAAACTGCTTTTATTAAGAATTTATTTATAATTAATAAGGGGTTGCCGGAGGTGTGAAACACTGTTGTCCAGCAGCAATAGAACTGCAATCCCATCTGACAACTCATCTTGAAATTCGGAACTCATCTATACTTCATTTGAAAATATGAGCGGCCTTATCAGCAGAGACTCAAATATAGAGCGGTCCGGTCGCATTGCTTGTGAAAGGTGCGCCTCATCAATGGTTATTCAGAATATCAGGGGAAAGGACATATGTTCATACTCAATTCACAAGTGCATAAGCCTTCTTGATCACTCAGTCGTACATAAGCGCAACATGTGTCCAGGTATTAGGCGAAATCGCTAATCAGGTGTTCCACTCTCAATTTATCGAACCCCAATGTATCTTGCTGGATGCATCTATGTAAGCATAGGTTTCACCTCCATTTGGGAATCAATCCTTATAATTATCTTTATGGAAAAGTATATTTATTGCTGAAAAAGGGATATTGTATACCCAAAAATCTATAGTATAACTTGTATTTGCATCAAATTCCCAGTTATTTGTCGGACTATCGGACAAAGAAATATAATCGGTTCAATCAAAATAAGCTGCATTTGAAAATTTTCAAGTAGCAAATGTTGTTCAATTATTGACGATAATAGATTCATTTGATCCAAGATCAGCCAAACTTCAATCAAAATGCATAAGCATTAAGGTTCCTGAATCAACTTGTGTAGTCGCAGTTCCTCATCACTGCGATACAGAAGTAGTTCATCCCCCCAGACTATTCTTCACAAGTCATACTCAAAGATCAGTGAGCGCATTTCAAGTTGCCGCTAAGACTGCCTGCACTGCAGGAGTCGTCACATTTCAAGTCAGATATGCGGATTGTATTGTCACCATAAGGGCAGTGACTTCAGTCGTGGACAATCAGGTCGATGATGTGCTGGCGTATACTTTACTGGAATCGAACACGGCTGCATTGTTGACTCAAGGAAGCAGATCCTTTCAGCTTCAGAAAGTGTTGTCATATACTGTGCTTCAGGTTCATATTCAGAACAATGTCGGAGTAGGGACAAAGTAGTAAGTCGAGCCTGTGAATACCTTCAGCATGACTCAGTTGTAGTTTCATGAGATGTATACATTTGCTCCAGTTCATCCTAGGGCTGAGAGTTTAGGACTGAGGACTGAGGAATCGAATGGGTTGTAGTTCCTCTCGAAACTTGTAGGATTCTCGAAGTTTCAGGCTACTTGGTATTCTCTCTTGTTTGAAGCTAGGGAGTAATCGTATTCGGATCATTTGAGTGGATCCACTACTTTCTTCGAGAGATTCTTCTGGAGCATCTTGTAAGCGGAATCTCAGATTGTTCATTGGTTCCAGATTATTCCTCAGGAATATGTATATGAATAGGCATAGTCTGGAGACGGATAAGTTCAGGCATTGACATTGTATATCTCTACGGATTTCTTGATGGATGAGATGTCTGAAAGGCGTGTAGAATCTCTGGCGGAGCCTGATTGGGAAGAGAAAGAGAGGAATGCTATAGTTGCGAGAATGGCAAGTATCACTATTACTACGATAAGCTCTACTAGGGTGAAGGCCTTGTTGTTTTTTGTGTTCTTCATTCTGAATTAGTTTAAAAAATATTAATTTTAATTTTATCATAACTTAAATACTTATCAAATCTTTTTTTAAATTCAAAAAAAACCGCACCCGGAGCGGGTGCGGTTTCTCATTTCCTCCTTTAAGCCTCAGTTGAAATTTGCAATGAGGCCCTCTATTTCTGTCTTGGTTTTTTTCTGCACGGGGCCGATTATGGCAATGTGCAGGTTTTGCGGATGGAATAGGAGCTTCGCGGTCATCTGCACCATCTCTGCAGTTATCCCTGAAATCACAACCTTATCATCCTCTATGGTGCGCATATGTCCGAGAATCTCTCCCGAACCGTAGCGCATCTGTATCTGCTGGCTGGAATCTTGGCTATATTCCAGCTCATAGATGAATGATTCCTTGTGTCTCGCCAACTCTTCCTCATCCATCGGTTTTTCGGCAAGAGCCCAGAGGATCTTGACAGATTCGCTGAGCGCATCCGATAAGTTATTGGGTTCGGTTTCAAAATTCACATAAAACGCTCCGGTAGAGGGGAACACCGATGTATCAGCATCGATGTGATAAACCAGCCCCTTGCGTCCGCGGACTTGAGAGAAGAGGCGTCCGGAGCTTTGGCAAAACGAGAATTTCAGCAAACTCGCCACCGGTGAGAGATCATGATGTCTCGAGAAGCCCCTGAAGCCTATGCAGACAGAAAACTGGCTATCGGGATTCCTTACGAAGCTTAATTTGGCCCCAGTTTGAACCGGCAAATCAGGAATTTGGATCTTTGGAGCCCTTTTCCCTTTCCGGGCGCTGAAGTATTTCTCAGCCGAAGCGAAGATGTCCTCGGCTTTTACCTTGCCAGCGACGCAGAGTACGGCATTGTCAGGCGTGTAATTGTCAGCGATGAAGGCTTTGGCATCTTTCAGTTTGATGCCTCTGACACTCCTTATGTCTCCGATGACAGGAATGCTCAAGTCGGTGCCGGGCCATAGCAGGGTATTGACGACCTCGATCGGACAGATATTCTCCTGCTTGTTGTTGAGCCCGTCCCTGATTTCCTGGATTATGGATTTCTTTTCGATTTCCCAATCCTTCATGAGGTGCGAGAGTATCATCGAAGAGATGAGCGCCATGCCCCTGTCGGTGTGCTTGGGGTGAACCCGGGAATAGTAACAGGTGGTCTCCTCGTCGGTGCCGGCATTTGCGCCTCCGCCGATAACCTCAAATGCTGCATCGAGAATCTCGGCGTCAGGACAAAGCGAAGTTCCCCGGAAAAGCAGGTGTTCTACTGCGTGCGCTATGCCTTTTTTATCAGCGGGGTCATCGATGCTGCCTGTGCCGAAATGGATGCCGATTTCTACGGAGTGCAGATGCGGCAGTTCGACGACGACGATTCTGAGTCCGTTCTCCAGAGTCTTCCTTTTCATGGCTCACCTTCCTTTTTGTCTTTGTTTTGGGTTATGTAAAAAAAACACGGATTAATCAGAGTATCTTATTAATAACGATAAACAAAAAATTGTCAAACTATTAAGTCTGACAATTTTAAATCATTATTTGCTTTTCACTACCTCCCAGAGGAATACGAATATGGCTCTCCATATTCTCTTCATCATCCATTGCGGATGGAGGATGAGTCTCCATAGCCATTCCAATCATAGTCTTACAAAGATTCTTGGCGCCCTTCTTTTGAATCATGTTATAAGGTCAAAGCTTCATCAGATTCCTGCCGCGACTTTTACATTATTCAGTTTCGGCAACATCTCGGCTATGGTCATCTCTTGTATCTTTTGGCCTTGGCTTGAGAAAAGATAAATATCATCAGTCTCATTTATCTTGCTTATGATCTCTTCTGTATTACCTCAATCGCATATATACATGTGGAATCTTGCATTCGGATATTTTTCTTCAAGTTGGGAGACGAGGGTTTTCTGCCTTTCGATCTTCAGATTGTCTCATTTGTTCCCAGGAGCTTGGAATTTATCCACTATAGTGACTCAAAGACCCTTCTCATTTGAATATTCTATGATTTTTCTTGTAAAGTCGCTTCCGCATATCCTTTCTCAATATTGAGCATATAACGCTCTTCTCTTTATGAAAAGATTCAGCCCGTAGTATGGGATGAGCAGGAAGCTGAGGAATCTAGGAAGATTGTCGCTGACAATCTGAAATCCGGCATAAATCCCTATTCAATCAGGAATCAGATAATCTCATGCATTGAGTATTTTCTTGAATTCAGGATCTTTTTTCCCGGCTAGGAGAATCTCTGGATTGGGAGTGAAAACCAGTGATTTTTTTGTCGGGTTTTTCATTTCCTCATAGAATTGTTTGTTCGTGAGCTTAGATAATTTTATTCAGAATATTTCCATCGGGGTTTAACGTAAAGGGTAACTATTTTTTATCTGAAGCATTGTATAAAAAATCTGAAAACTGCAAATTCTTTCTTGCAACTTATCATATTTTATTTAAAATGCTCGGCGTAATATTTTAAATGAAATCATGGGAAAAGTTGAAATAAAGGCAAAGAGCCCCACAAGGCGCCCTCAAGTGAATGAAAGATGCATCGGATGCTGAGCTTGCATAGCGATATGTCCGGATGTTTTTGATTTTACGGATGAGGGATACGCAAAGGCCTTAAGGCTCGATGATTACGAGGGGAAATGAGTGGATGATGCAATAAGCGCTTGCCCTGTAGATGCCATAAAGTGGATTGCAATATAGTTAAATCTTAAAATAATCCCCTCCGTCGGAGGGGATTATTTTTATTATGCTGAAACTCGATTTTTCCTGAAGAATTTGTTTGCAGATACTTTGGTTTTCTCATACTCGCTGTCGCGGGAGATGTTGAGGAGTATTCAGACTCATATCATCAGAGAAAGAAGGGATGATCATCCGTAGCTTATGAACGGCAAAGTGATTCAGGTCAGCGGAATGATGTTGAGATTCACTCAGATGTTTACGAATGTCTGGATCATTATCCAGCTCGTCAATCATACAGCCAGATATTTTCCGAATGGGTCATTCACCCTCTGCGCTATGCTGAATCATCTGTAGGCTATCATCAGATACAGCAATAGAAGGAACAGTATTCATATGAATCAGAGCTCCTCTCATATCACCGAGAATATGAAATCTCATTGCACTTCCGGCAAATATCAGAATTTCTGTATCGATTTTCAGAATCCCAATCAGAAGAATCATCAGCTTCAGATGGCTATAAGTCATTGCAGAGTCTGGAAATTTATTGTCTTGTCCTGAATGGAGGTTTTGTTGTCGGATAGGAAGTTATCGAATCTCTCGGTGATATATGTGATCGTATTCCTCTTTGATCATTCTGAGACTTTTCATGCAAAATAGACTCCCATTACAAATATCAATCCTATCAAGAACAGAGCTCACAGATGCTTGATGTTTCATCAGGCTATAAAGAACATGATAACTGAAATCGGCACTACGATAAGGACGGTTCCGAAATCTGGCTGGAGAGCCAGCGGTATGACGACAACCGAGACTATTATGAGGAAGGGGATGAGTCATTCATGAAGCGAGGATATCTCTCATTTTCTCCTTTTCAAGAAATATGCCATATAGATTATCAGTCATAATTTCAGGAATTCGGAAGGCTGAAGCGAAAACGGTATGAAAGGTATATTTATCCATCATCTCGCTCAATTGTATGTTACTCATACGAATAGCACTATGATAAGGAAGATTATCGCTCATCCGAAAATCTGCTTTGCATACTTCTCGAGGTATTTATATGACATTTTTGTGAAAAGGCCCAGAGTCAGAAGCGAGATTATGACATGGCTTATATTCCTCAGGAGATAGAATGAATTGTTCGCTTCCTTGAGCTTTCAAAGGGCGACCATGGCTGAAGTTACCTTGTACGAAGGATAGACGCTTACGGAGCTGATCATGATCATTCAGAAAATCATGAGAGCGAATACGATGAAAAATAGAGAATAGTCTATGGCCTTTGTCTTCATTTTTAAGGTAATAATATAAATACTCCAGGATTCAGCATCAATATGAGTGAATAAATCGCTTGGATTGCAATGAAAACAATTATCGGTGTGAAATCAATAGGTCAGAATGTCGTCGGTATGATCTTCTTGATTGAATTATATATCGGTCTTGTTATGCTCTGCAAAAATCGGATCCTGACAACGATTCAGAATAGCTGAAACCATGATAATATCACCTCGACAATTATGAGAATCTTAATGAGATCCAGAAATGTCAGGATGCTTAATGTTATATAATTGAGTAGCATTTTTTTCTATAGTTAAAGCATTCTAAATATATGAGTATTTTGCAAAAATCAAGAAAAAACCCTCAGGAAATTTCCTGAGGGTTTTTTTAGGGTGAATTAGCTTAATGATTACTTAGCGAATCTTTTGCGGTATCCATAAACGATTCCGAAAGAAAGCATAAGTGCAACGATCACTATAAGATTTTCCTTTGTACCAGTTGCAGGTAGGGCAGGAGCACCATTAAGAGCACCTGATGCAGTAGCACCGCTCATAGTAGCACCTGATAGGGCAGCAGCATCTAGTGCTCCAGCTTCTAAGCTAGCAGCTAGATTTACTGGTGTTTGGAATTCCTTAACACCGTTAACACCTTCTTGAATATTGTTACCTGTAGCATCTTTTGCGCTGATTACAGTTACTGAGTAACTAGAATTTGCGTCTAATACAGTAGCAACCTTAACGATTACATTATTAGGAGAAGAAGCATCTGGAGTGATTTGAGCAACTGGAACATCAGATGAATCAGTTGTCTTTGTAATTTTCACTGATACAGGATCAGTACCTAGAGCGGCGCTGAATTCTAGTGAAAGAGTCTTGTTGTCTTGTGCAGTAACATTTGAAAGCGCAAGGCTAGAAGCAGCCCCAGTTCCAGTTGCAGCAACTGCACCAGATCCAGCTACAGCGCTGTCAGTCTTTACATTCAATTCGTCAGAATAAGTGTCTGATTCGTTATTATCCTTATCTACAGCTACAACTGAGAAGTAATAATCAGTATCAGCCTCTAGATTCTCAACAGTAGTTCCTGTCGCAGTGACTGGATCTGTTTCATTGTCGTATTGAGGATTTGTTTCAGTTGAGTTAGCAACTGATTGTTTTGAATATTTTACGATGTAGTTTGTAGCAGCTTCAACCTTTTCCCATTCAAGAGTTACTCAAGTCGATGTCTTGCTTACTAACTTTGGAGCACCTTTAAGTTCAAGAGAAGCAGAAACGGGCGCCTTTTCAGAAGTAGGAGCTGCAGTAGTAGTTCCAGTAGCAGCGAATGCACTAGTCGTAAGCATCAAAGCAGCAGTCATAAGTGCAATTTTTTTTATGTGTGTCATAATAAAAATATTAAAAAAGTAAATATAAAATAAATGAATTTGTATTGTACAATATTGTGTTTTTGTATATAATTCACCTGTACTTAGGCAGTATATACTAAATTAAGTTATTTTGCAAAAAAATTAATATTTTTTATCGATAAAAAAGATTTCTATGACGAATAAGGCATTTACAATGATTGAAATGCTTATAGTAATCGCTTTGATATGAGTGGTCGCAACCCTTGTCAGCGGCTTTGATTTCAACAGGCAGACAGATGGAGAGAAAAGGGACAGGATGGCGAATATGATCTCATCTATAATAAATACGGAAAAGATAAATGCCATAACTTGAAAAGGAGTTTCAAATTGAAGCTCTATAATCAATTATGATTACTCAAAATTGAATCTGAGCAATACCTGACTCACCGTCAAATATCTTGACTCCTCTATGAATACAGTAGCGACTTGAGCTTCGTTCACTTATCCATTCTATATGGATACGCATTATGAGATCAAGAAAATAGATGTGATCAATGCAAGCGGCGCCACATACACATGATGAACTATAGATATAATATTCAACCGGCTTGCGAACAATATTTCATTCACAGGAACACAATCGGATGGCACGCCGCTCCCTTCAAATACTGTGAGTTTGGATATTACAGCATGATATGCCAAAATCAATAGGCACATCCTGTTTGACTATAGGACCTGAAGGCTAGAAATAAAATAATAATACCTCAGTTTTTGCATTAATGGTTTTCATCTTTCCAGATAATCTCCCAGAGGAGATTATCTTTTTATTTTCTGATAAAAAATTCTTGCTATTTTGGGTATAATTATTTATAATGCTGTTGCCTATACAAATGGCGTTTATAACTAAACAAAATCTCTATGGAACTTCAAAGAAGAATAAATCTGAAAAATATGATAAATGACAGGCCTGTAATAGAAAGGTTGGTGGAGGAGAATCTTAATTGAAAGCTGGACAATTATTTACAGAAATTCAAATGAGAGCAGATTGAGGGAAGGCTTTCCCTGACTATGGAAAAGAATAAAAAAGATATGTTTAACGGTTCATTGCAGCTTTTGATCGATGGAAAGAGATTCAGATATAAAAGAGAAGATTATAAAAAATTGGACGATCTCATAAATCATCTATTCGATCATTTTAAAGAAGAACTGGCAAAAAAATAATTTTATATTATATTAAGAGGAAATTCCGACAAGAACTTCCTCTTTTTTTATTTTGTTAATCTCTCGGCTATGAATATTGATTTCATTATGAATCACATATGGGCAATAGTACTTTTTTTGGTTGTATTTTCAGTAATCGTATTCATCCACGAGTTCGGGCATTATATCTTCGCCAAGATGTTTGGCGTAAAGGTGGAGGAGTTCTGAATGTGACTTCCTCCGAAAGTAGTTGATTTGTATCAAGATAAATCAGGAACGGTATACTCTATCAATCTCCTTCCGATATGATGATTCGTGAGCCTGAAATGAGAAAAATATAACGAGCTGAGCATCTATGAAAAAAATTCTCTTGCTTGAGCGCCCATCTATAAGCAGATGATGATAGTGTTGGCATGAGTGATGATGAACTTCATTTTCGCATGACTTGTATTCTCATATTTTTTCCAAACTTGAATCAAGCCAATGATAATAGATACTCAATTCAAGACAGCACATCAGTCTAAGATTTTTGTGAATTTCGATGAAGCTCAGAAAATATGATTGATAAAGGCAGACTGATTGCAGATTTCACCATCCAGCCCTACTTCTCTTGCTGCACGTTCGTGAATCAGGGACAAGGATATCCTTATTTCTATAAATTGAATAAGGCTTTCTAGGCCTGAGGAGATGATAAATGCGGTAAAGACTTTCGACGCACCGCTGAAATTTGTCATAAAGCGTGATAACAAGCTCATCAATCTGGAAATCACACCAGATCAGGGCAAGATATGAAGCTATGTGTGATACAATATAGTTTCGCAGGACCTGAATTTCATGTACAAGCACGATTGGAAGACGGCACTAAAAGAATGATTCATAGAAGTGTACAATCAGTCTAGGCAAGTCCTTGAAATACTTTTCATAATAATAAAAAGCCTTGTAGCGCCTGAAACCGCCTATGAGAGGACGGTTGCAGTGAACAGCATCCAATGACCTATAGGATTATGAGATCAGTTTGTAAAATTCGTAGAATTGAAGCTTGATATATGATTTTATGTAATCGTCGCTGCGCTGCTGAGTGTGAATCTGGGCGTATTCAACCTATTGCCTTTTCCTGCTCTTGACGGATGAAGGTTCTTCATAATGCTTCTGAATTCGGTTGTGATATTCCTTTTCGGAAAGAGGGCTATCGGCGACAAGACAGAAACCCTCATACATATAGTCTGATTCGGATTGCTCATACTGCTCTCGATACTGGTGGCATATATGGATATATTCCGCATTTTCAGCAACTAAAATCGAAAATGCTCAAAATAATGGGCAATTCATAAAGGTTATATTCCTATTGATATCTCAGGGGTAGCTGCAATTGTGATTGTTTTCTCATATAGGAGCGATGTGATGCTCAGAAAAGGGAATTAAATTTTTTTAATTTTGAAACTCATATTAATTGGGTAATATGTGGAAGATTTATTCCATATATTACCTATTTAAAGTGTTTGAATTTAAAATAATAAAAAAAGACTGAAACGCGCGCGCTGGAGAATTCGTCACTCCTCACTGAACAATAAGGACTCCGATATTCATGCCGGTATGAACTCAGGCAACAGTAAAATGAATAACCAGGGAGCAGATCAAGGAGATCTGATCGGAGATAATCCTATCGAATACTTATCACCTTTATCTTAAGCCAGGAGAACATCTAATAGAGGACTTCTGATGACTCCATGATTTCATGTCAATTGATATGCCGATCCTGACCGATAGCTGATGATTTCAGGTTTTTTCTCTCGGACAGAGCTGAACTTCCGGATATAAAAGCTGAGAAAGCCTAGTAAAGATAACTGAGGATTGAGTGCAGTTCCGTTCCCATAGGGATGGTTCAAAACATTTCTTTTCTCCAGAAAAAGCCATGCAGATCCAGGAGAAATTATGAGCCGATATAATAATGGCTTTCGATGAATGCGCACCTGGAGATTCCACTCATAATTATGCAAAAAGAGCTATGACCAGGACTCATCATTGGGCAGTAAGATGCCTTGATGAGCATACGAAGCTACAGAAAATCCGTGCTGATAAATGACAGAATCCTCAAGCTCTTTTTCCGATAATCCAATGAGTCGTCTATGAAGACCTACGCAAAGAATCAGCAGAATTCTTATCGCAATTAGATACACCGGGAATCGCTATCGGATGATTAAGCGTATGAGAATCAAAAGAAGATCTTCTGAAAGTCCTTGATATAGTCGCACCTATTTTGCCTGAGTGAAAGCCTCATTATCTGATGTGATTATGAACCCCTGAGGATCTGATCGAATGAATCTACAGGTGAATCGATATGTTTGATTGTGTCCTTCCGACAAGGCTCTGAAGGCATTGAGTTGCATTCTCTTCGACTGGAAATCTTAAAATCACAAACAAGAAATTTGAATTCGAGAAGTGATGAATACCGATAGATCCTGAACTCGAGACTTATGTCTCAAAACATTATTCTATCTGATATTTGAGGCATCTTTTTCAAGTGTGAGAATTCCTCTGATGACAGCTTCTGAGCTTGCATAATCTGGAATTCCTGATAAATATCTCCAAAAAGGCGAGAGAACATATCATTAAATGAGATTATGATGCATTCAGGAATAAATTCTGGAATGAATATAGGAATAAATGATTATAAAAAATAATCCCGGATTTTCCGGGATTATTTTTTTAGAATCAAGCTGATTTGGCTTGCTGATAGATTTCTTGATCTGTTAGGACCCTGTTGTAAATCTTTATATCATCGATCTGTCAATTGAATTGAGCTCATTTCGAGTAAATTCAATTCATATTCATCATATTGGATCAGATGAATATGGCTCATCTTGATTTCCTGATTCAAAAATCCCTCTCAGCCTGCGGGACGATGAAGTCTCAGTATTTTTTTCAATCCAGATACATCTTTCTGACATTTCATTTTCAATCTACGGTGGAAGTTATGACATGGTATCTGTAATCTGATGTGACTGGCTTATTTATAACTGCATATATATTGCTTGGCGTTCAGCTTTCGGAGATATTATGAAAAACATTGTATATGTTTGCGATGACATCTGTAATCTGATTTACCACGTAAAATGATATGCTATCGGTCACACAAGTGTTGCTTGAAAAATAATATCACCAATTATAATAGTAATATTTGTTGCTGTCTTCAACGCTTCAGGCTATAAAATTTGCTGCATCCACTTTTTTTCAGGATTTTATAATCACAAAGCTGCTTGGTGAACAATCAGCCTTTCTTATGATAGTGCTTAATGTCAATCAATTAGGGAGGTTATTGAAGATGTCATTGTCAGGGATTTGGATAAATCATGAATTACTGCTTGCTCATCAGCTTCAGAAGAAATATGATCATCACAATAATCAAGCACTTCTTGTCGGAAAAATTGCTCCGCTGAACGCTCAATCATTCCCATTCCCGCTCAGATCCCTCAGCTTTCAATCGGCAGTCAGGGTCTCCATATCCCAGTATC
>CAZKLD010000015.1:0-46414 GCA_964553745.1 uncultured Candidatus Peribacteria bacterium
TCACTCTGCTTTCATCAAAAGCTAGGAATAACCAAGTTAAGATAATCGAGAATGTTTCTATGGAAGATGCAAAGACTAAGAACATGGTTGCAATCATGGCTAACATGAAAGTTACAAAAGGTCTTTTCGCAATGCTGCCTAATGACAGAGACTTATTCTTGGCGACAAGAAACCTTGCTACTATTAAGCCAATCGGTGTTAACTATCTGAATCCTATGGATCTTATGAAATACAATGACCTTGTATTCACAAAGGATAGTCTAGACTTCATTGGTCAAATTTACTCATAATATTATACAATCGAGATTATGGAACTTTTTAAGATCATAAAGAAACCAGTTATTACTGAGAAATCTCAAAGATTAGAATTATCTTGAGTATATACTATGGAGGTAAACTCTCTTGCTACAAAGGTTGATATTGCTAACGCTTTCGAGAAACTTTACGGAGTTGACGTTAAGGGTGTCAATATCATCAAGACCAGAGCTAAATTCAAAAATTCCAGAAAAGGGGTTACTGTTAAGAAAAAACAAACTACAAAAGCTCTTATCGCTCTTTCTAAGAACGAGAGGATCGCTGATTTGATGAAATTAAAGATTAAAGATTAATAACTACCATTATAATTATAGATTATGGCCAATATTAAGAAATATAAACCTACCACGCCCTCTAGGCGTTCTATGACTGGACACACGTTTTCAGAACTTACGGCTAGAGAACCATTCAAACCTTTGACAATCAATTTGAAGAAGGCTGCAGGTAGAAATAATACATGACGTATTACAACTAGACATCAAGGAGGAGGGCACAAACAGCTATATAGGTTGGTTGACTTCTTCTACACTGACAAGTTAGATATACCTGCAAAAATCGAAACTATCGAGTACGATCCATACAGATCCGCTTATATTTCCCTTATCTGCTACGTTGACTGAGAAAGAAGATATATAATCGCTCACAAGGATGTAAAGGTCGGTGACAGCATCATAACTTCGCCTACAGCAAAACCAGTTTCAGGTAACAGAATGGAAATCGGTAACATTCCAGTAGGACTTAATATTCACAATGTTGAAATCATTGTCGGACAATGAGCATCAAATGTACGTTCAGCTTGAACATACGCTACAATCCTTTCTCAAGAAGGTGAGTACACTCAAGTCAAAATGCCTTCAGGAGAAATCAGGCTTATACACAAGAAATGTTTCGCAACAATCTGAGTCGTATCAAACACTGACCACAACCAAATCGTTATCGGTAAGGCGGGACGTTCAAGATGGATGGGTAAGAGACCTACGGTTCTAGGTAAATCTATGAACCCGGTAGACCACCCGCATTGAGGTTGAGAATGACATTCTCCAATCGGTATGCCATATCCTAAGACTCCATGGGGTAAACCAGCTCTTGGTGTTAAGACTAGAAGAAGAAAAGACACTTCAAGATGGATACTAAGGACAAGAAAAGGTAAATTAATGAACAAATAATAGATTTTAGAACTTGGAGCTTAGAGCTTAGAGGAAACAATCCTAAAAAACTAAAAACTAATAACTAACAACTACACTATGACAAGAAGCTTAAAAAAAGGACCTTATGTTGATGAAAGACTGCTATGAAAGGTTTTTAAGATGAATGACTCAGGAAAAAAGATGGTAATCAAGACTTGGGCAAGAGACTGCACAGTCCTACCGGAATTCGTATGACACACATTCGGTGTTCATAATTGAAAGGCTCATATCCCAGTTTTCGTTACAGAAAACATGGTAGGCCACAAGTTATGAGAATTCTCTATGACTCGTAAGTTCACTTCACACGCTTGAAGGAAATAATAATCAGAAAAGGGTTCGGCCGCCATGGCTATGACGCTTCTAAACTGGAAAACTAATTCACTAATAACTAAATTGTATGAAAGCTTACGCTAAAAACATAAGAATCTCTCCTAAGAAACTTAGTGTAGTCGCATCTATCGTAAGAAATATGCCTGCAAAAAAAGCTTTGGAAATTCTAAAATTCATGCCAAACAAATGAGGAGGAATTCTTCACAAGGTCGTAGCTAGTGCTGTTGCAAATGCAACGAACAATGACAATCAGAAAATGGAAGACCTGACTCTTGGAGCTGTTGTTATAGCAAAATGAGTTGTTTACAAAAGAGGTAATCCGATTTCTAGAGGTAGAAGTCATGCAATCCTCAAGAGAACTTCAAACATTCTCGTTGAACTAAAAGTAAAATAATTTTATTAATATTCTTCTTAAATTATGGGACACAAAGTTAGCCCGCTAGCATTCAGAATCTGATATATTAAGACTTGGAAAACAAGTGCTTATTTCGGTGAAAAAGACTACGCAAAAGGCGTTGCTCGTGATGTAGAAATCAGATCGTTCGTTAAGAATTTCTTAAAAGGTATTCCTGTTGGAAATATCTTCATCAATTATACGAACCAAAATACGAATGTTGTAATTTACACATCAAAAGTAGCTTTAGTTTTAGGTAAAAGCGGTGAAGGTCAAGAAAAGCTTGAAGCTGAACTAGTGAAGAAATTCGGAATCAAATTTGCAATCGACGTGAAAGAGATAAAGAAGCCAGAACTTAACGCAGCAATCGTAGCTGATATGATCGCTCGCCAAGTAGAAAAGAAACTTCCATATAGAAGAGTTGTCAAGAATGCAATCTCAAAGACTATAGAGAAAGGTTGACTTGGTATAAAGGTAATCTGTTCAGGACGTCTTAATGGTGTTGAAATCGCAAGAGTCGAGACTTACAAGGAGGGAAACATCCCAACTCAGACAGTCAGAGCTGATATCGATTACGCAACTGAGAGAGCAAATACTGTTTACTGAGTTATCTGAGTAAAGGTATGGATCTATAAAGGAGACATATTCAAAAACAAGAAATAAACTTGACACGCAAATTAATTAATTATACTATCTAAGCTTTAAAAAAAATGTTACAGCCGAAGAAAACAAGATATAGGAAAGCCATGCGATGAGTCCTTAAATGAATCGCAGTAAGAGGCTCCACTATATCGTTTGGTGATTATGCAATCAAAACTGTCGAACAAGGATTCATTACTTCAAGACAGATTGAATCAGCTCGTAGAGCAATAGTACGTTTCTTGAAACGTGGATGAAAACTTTGGATCAGAATTTTTCCAGATAAACCATATACGAAAAAACCATTGGAAGTTCCGATGGGATGAGGTAAAGGTAGCGTAGAAATGTACGTGGCTCCTGTAAAACCTGGTAGAGTACTCTTTGAAATAACATGAGTCGCGCCAGAAGTTGCAAGGGAAGCTTTTCGTCTTGCTTCTTACAAATTGCCAGTGAAAACTAAGATTTTAGTTGATAATAATATCTAGTAGCCATGAAAGGATTAAAAGATAATAAGGCTCTTGCCACTCTTGATGCAGAAGGACTTAGAAAAGAACTTAGCAAAGCAAATCAAGATTTATATGTTTTGAAAATGAAACATCTAGCTAATGAATTAAAAGAAACTCACTTGTTAAAAGCTCATAAGAGTTATGTTGCAAGATTGAACACATACTTAAAAGGTATTTAATTAATATTTAAATTAAACTTACAATGAGAACAAAAACTTGAGTTGTCGTGAGTACAAAAATGGATAAGACTATCGTTGTCCAAGTGGACAGCTATAAGATTCATCCTAAGTACAAGAAAAAGTATAAAGTTTCATCGAAATTTTATGCCCATGACGAAGCAAACACTTGCAAGGAAGGCGATACTGTGACTATTGAGGAGACAATACCTATGAGCAAATTAAAGAGATGGTTAGTTTCATCTAAATAATCGTTATAACTAAATAAATCGTAATTATGATACAAACAGAATCAAGATTAGTAGTTGCAGATAATAGCTGAGCAAAAGAGGTATTATGCATCAAAGTTTTGTGAGGTTCGAAGAAAAGATATGCAACTGTCGGTGATATAATCGTATGTTCAGTGAAAAAGGCTCTTCCACAATGAAATATCAAGAAGAAATCAGTCGTTAAGGCTGTTGTAGTAAGGACTGCCTACCCAGTTATGAGACCAGACGGAAGTTATATCCGTTCAGACGACAATGCCTGTGTAATCATCAACGATAGCGGCGAACCAAAATCAACACGTGTTTTCGGACCAGTATTCCGTGAACTTAAACAGAAAGGTTTCCAGAAAATCATCTCCCTTGCTCCAGAAGTTTTATAAGAACACTGCCTTAAATTAATAATTAAGAATAAAAACTATGAAAGTACATACTTGAGATACAGTAAAGGTTACAACTGGTAAAGACAATTGAAAAGAAGGAAAAATCCTATCTGTCAATACTAAGACTGGCCGTGTAATCGTAGAAGGAGTTAACATCGTTACTCGTCACGTAAAAAAACAAGGTACTAATCCTGGACAAATCGTAAAATCAGAAAGATCTATCGATGCTTCTAATGTTATGATTATAGAAGGCGGAAAGCCTACTAGGATCTGATACAGATTTGAAGGCGAAAAGAAAGTAAGATTCGCAAAAAAATCAGGTAAAGCATTAAAATAATAATTCTATTTTTTAGATAATTCTACTATGTCATTCAAAGATAATTACAAGAAAATCATACTTCCGAAACTTCAAAAAGATCTAGGAATAAAAAACAAGATGGATCTTCCGAAATTAGAGAAAATCGTTCTTAATATGGGTATCGGTACTTTCGTCCGCGCAGGATGAAAAGACCATTCAACTCTTAAAAACGATCTAGGACTTATCGCTGGTCAGCTTCCGGTTGTCAAGAACGCGAAAAAGTCAATCTCAAATTTCAAGCTTCGTGAAGGTATGCCAGTTGGTATAATGGTTACTCTTAGAGGAGACAAGATGTTCTACTTCTTAGATAAATTCATAAATATCATCGGACCTCGTATCAGAGATTTCAGATGATTCAGTGTTAAATCATTCGACAAAGAAGGTAACTACAACTGTGGAATCAAAGAACATACTATATTCCCGGAAGTTCCTCAACAAGATGTTGTAAAGCCTTACGGTCTTCAAATCACTTTGAAAATCAAAGGAGATGTAAAAGAACACAACAAAGCATTATTGATGGCTATGGGTTTCCCATTCACTAAATAATTTTAATTCACTTTTTAATAAACTATATGGCAAGAAAAGCACTAGAAGTTAAATGTAAGCGTCAGAACGACCAGGCTACTCGTCTAGTTTTAGCTTGAAAGAAAGTCAAGTTCTCTACAAAGCTTTATCACAGATGTTCTGCATGCGGAAGAGTTAGATGATATATGGGTAAATTCGATATGTGTCGTATTTGCATAAGAGAAAAAGCCAATAGCTGAGAACTAATGGGCGTAAGAAAATCAAGCTGGTAAAAAGCGAATAATACTATTTACTTATAAACTATAAAACGGTAATTATGATAAATGATCCAATAGCAGATTTATTGACTAGAATCAGGAACGGGTATCTTGCTCGTCTTGCTACAGTCCGTGCTCCTTATTCTAAGATCAAGAACGAACTTCTTAGAATCCTTAAAAAGAACGGATATGTCGTATCTTTCGATGTGGAAGATCTTGGAAATGGCAAGAAAGACCTTGTTGTAGAGCTTAATGATGTACGTGTTACGAAATATGTTCCTACGATGAAAAGAATTTCAAAGCCAGGCCAGAGAATCTACCTTAAGAGTACTGAAATCAAGAAATCAAGAAACGGACTTGGTATCTACGTCATCTCAACTCCAAAAGGCGTTATGACTGGTTATGAAGCAAGATCTCTCAACGTTTGAGGAGAACTATTATGCGAAATCTACTAAACCTTATTAAATATTTAATTTAAATCGTATGTCACGAATCTGAAAATCACAAATCCTGATCCCCGCTTGAGTTACTGTTGAGCTTAAGAATAATATTGTGACTGTAAAAGGCCCTAAGGGTGAACTAACACAAGATGTAAGAGACTTTGTTTCTATAAATCAAGTTGAGAATACTTTAACTGTTTCTGTAAAGGATGAAAACGAATCTTTCCAAAGATGAGTATGGGGTCTTTCCAGAACTCTTATCAACAACATGGTTGTCGGAGTCACTGCTGGATACAGCAAGATACTTGAAATCCAATGAGTAGGTTACAAATTCGAAGTTATCGGTACTGACAAATTGACTCTTTCTGTAGGTTTCTCCCACAAGGTAGACTTACAAGCTCCGAAATGAATCACAGTAGCTGTTGAGCCATCAATCAAGAACGCAATCCTGATTTCTGGAATCGACAAGCAACAAGTAGGTTTCTTCGCTGCGAAAGTAAGAGGAGTTAAAAAACCAGAACCATACAAAGGAAAATGAATCAGATACTCTGGTGAGTATGTAAGAAGAAAAGCAGGTAAGACTTGAGGTAAAAAATAATAGAAGATAAAGTATAAACCATAAATCCTAATATTTACAATACTATGTTAAAAAAAGTTATTGCAAGACAAAGCAGACATAACAGGGTCAGAGCAAAAATCTCAGGTACTGCTGTAAAACCAAGACTTTGTGTATATAGAAGCAATGCTAACATCTATGCTCAATTCATCGATGATGTAGCTTGAAAAACTCTTTGTGCTGCATCTGATCTGAAAATCAAGAAAGGTTCCAAAGTCGAAAAGGCAACTCAGGTTTGAACTACCGTAGCTGAAGCAGCTATGGCACTATGAATCGAGACTTGTGTATTCGATAGAGGTGGTTTCATGTATATCGGTCGCGTAAAAGCAGTTGCTGAAGCAGCAAGGGCAAAATGACTTAAATTTTAATATTTTACATCTTTCTAAATAATATGAAAAGAGATGATTCAAAAAAATGAGGATTCAAAGAAGCGAACAAGGAATTCAAAGAAGAGCTTTTAAGAATCGACCGTGTAACTCGTGTAACTGCATGAGGACGCCAACTTAGATTCAGGGCATCTGTGATTATCGGAGATAATAATGGAACTGTTGGTCTTGGTATCGGTAAAGCTTGAGAGGTAGTGGTTGCTATCGAAAAGGCTGTAAGAGACGCTAAGAAAAACCTAGTGAAATTCAAAATTGTCGGCGGTACTATCGCTCACAATGTAACTTGAGATTTCAAAGCCGCTTCAATTATGATCCATCCAGCTACTGCCGGTACTGGTATCATCGCTTGAGGTGCTGTGAGAAAGATAATTTCAGTTTCTTGAATTAAAGATATCCTCGCAAAAAGATATGGATGTACAAATCCAATCACTAATGCAAGAGCAACACTTAAGGCATTGCAAATGCTAAAAATAGCTGACGCTAGAAATGTTAAAGCCACTTCAGTCGAAGCTGAAAGTGCAGTTGAAGAAGTTAAGGCTCCAGTAGCTGCAACAGAAGCCCCAGCACAAGAAGAAGTCAAGGAAGTTAAAGTCGAAGCTCCAAAGGAAGAAGCTGCTCCAGTAGCAGAGAAGGCTCCAGCTAAGAAAGAAGCTCCTGCAAAAAAGGCTCCAGCTAAGAAAACTAAATAATTTAATTCAAGTTAATAATTTTTTTATAATATGGTAACTCTAACTAGCATAAAAGCTGACGATTGATCTAGAAAGACTTCAAAGAGGCTTGGTCGTGGAAATGGTTCAGGTAAAGGTACTTTCTGCGGAAAAGGATGTAAAGGTCAAAATGCGAGAAAAGGTGCGAAATACAGCCCATCTTTCGAATGAGGACAATCTCCTCTATTCATAAGAATGCCTAAGATGAGAGGTTTCACTGCGTTGAATCAAGTAAGATACACAGCAGTAAATGTTTCAACTCTAGCTAAAATCGCAGAAGAGACTACTGATATCACTAAATTGGTTCTTATCGCAAAAGGTATAATCAAGAAAGAATCTGACGTGATCAAAATCCTCGCTAAGGGTGAAATCGCTAAAGCTGTAACTGTCGAGGCTGATAAAGCATCTGCAGAGGCTATGGCAAAAATCACAAAAGCAGGAGGTAAGATCGAAATGAAATAATTATCCCAATCAAAAATAAATCCCTAACAGCATTGCTGTTAGGGATTTATATTATGTTTCTATTGAGAGAATTTAACTTCAAATGTATAATAATCCTTATTGGCGGTGAAATTCAATTCCCACGAATTCTGATCTGCAATTGTTTTCACTATATTGAGTCAGAGTCAATATCACGCAACTGAATTCGATCCCTTGAAAAATGGCTGAAAAAGATTGTCTAACTCCTCTTTGCTTATATTCTTTCCCGTATTCGAGACAACCAATGTCCTTGGGCTTATTTTTATCGTAATGGGTGTATTCTCGATGGAATATTTCAGGGAATTCTCCAATATGTTCTTTAAGAGTATATCCAGGAGCTTCTCATTCGTGTTCACTGTAAAATCCTTTTGGATATTGAACTTGATCTTTTCACTTTTGATTTTATAGATTTTCTTGAGTCTATCTAAGATTTTCTTCGTGGTGACTCATAGCATTATATCCTTCTTGTCAACATTTCAGACCTCGCTTAGCACAAGAAGCGAATTCACTATATCCTCCAGATGCCGAAGCTCATCTATGGTTCTTGGAAAATCAAGCGACTCTCAACTGATCCTAGATAGTTCTAAGTCTGACTTTATGACTGATATCGGTGTCTTGAGCTCATGTGCCAGATTGTGATTATAATCTTTGAGCTTCTTGTTCATTTGCTGTATAGGCTCGATAGCGAGCAGTGATAATCTTCTGGACAGGAAGTATATCAGGAACATCAGCAATATGTCCAGTATCGCGGCCGTGAAAATTATCTGCCTTTCTCAGATGATCCTGCGTGTCGCATCTTTTGCAATGTAGACATCCATATCCTTTGATCTTAGGCGCATCATCATGTATGTGCTAGATCAGAAATCGATATATTCTATGTCGCTTCCAACCCTTTTCTTTATATCACCCCTGTCAATGACTCCGAAAACTCAATTGTAATACGCTCATGAATTCGAAATTATCATATAATCATGGAGCTCATTCATATTTATCCTGTCGGCCTGCCCCGCGACCCAATCAAAATCCCTCTTAATAAGGTTTTTTGGAAAATCCGATGATTGGCTCAGGATATTGGCTTCTGTTTCGAAGCTTCTTTTTTCCTCCAATGTTGATTGGAAGTGATATATGGTAATGAGAAGGGAGAATGACAGTGTCAGCAAGAAAAACACATAAGAGCTTATCTTTATGGCAAGATTGGATTGTTTGGATTTTATTGCGAATCGTATTATTTTATTCAATAACATAGCCCACTCATTTAATTGTCTTTATGAGGTCTTTTCATAATTTTTTCCTTACTACTGATATATGGGCTTCCAGAGTGACGGAGCTCAGATCAAGAGTCTCTTCTTGCTCTCACCAGACTTTTTCCAGAAGATCTGTCTTATTCTTGGGTATTCATCTGTTTATTGAAAGATATTCTATGATCAGATACTCCTTATTTGTAAGAGAGATGGCTTTTCAATCTTTGTACACCTTGTGATGAAGGATATCGATTTCGATGTCTTTCACATTTATCTTATCTTCGATTATCTCAGACCTTCTTCTGAATAGGGCCTTAACCCTGACTAGCAGTTCCTCAAGCTCAAAAGGCTTTGTCAGGTAATCGTCTGCTCATATATTGAAGAGCTCGACCTTATCATCCAACATGGAATTCGATGTCAGAGCCAATACCGGCGTATCTACTTTCTGGGCTCTCAGAGACTTGAGGAATTCCTTTCAGTCCATGACGGGCATATTTATGTCGAGGATGATGCAATCGTATTCTGTCTGTCCTGTTTTCTGAAGCGCTTCTTGTCCGTTAACTGCCTCCTCTGCAACTATATTCGAAATCTTGAAGAATTTTATCAGATTTTCTCTCAATCTGAAATTATCCTCTACTATTAATATTTTCATAATTTTATTTAAGTTATATATCTAATTTTAGCTTTATATTAAACTTTTCAAGTTTTTATTTAAAATTACTTTATATGTATCGATGTATTGGGCAATGGGTGGGAAATCAAGATTTCGGACAAAAATATAAACCCAAGGATATCCCTGGGTTTATACTCTATGTTCAACGCACGAAGATTATATATCAATATCTTTAGCTTAACTTTAAATAATATCCGATAAATGTAAATATCACTTTTTTCCTTATTTTGAAGCAAAATATAAGCCCGAGATACCCCGGGCTTATACTCTATGTTCAACGCACGAAGAGTATATATCACTATCTTTAATCCTTCTTTAAAATATCCTTCAAAATATAATTTGAATTGAGAATCTGCAGTTAAGGCAAAAATATAAACCCAAGGATACCCTTGGGTTTATACTCTATGTTCAACGCACAGGCATTTTACTCTGCAGCCTTTAATTGAACTTAAGTTTAGGACCGATTATCTCTTATTTTTGATTTCAACTGTGATTGTTTCTGAGAAAGCCTCAAGTGTCGATTCGCTCTGTTCTTTTGTCTTATAATTCCTTATCGATACAGATTTCTCGTTTTGCTCTTTTTCTCAGACAATCAGAATATACGGTATTTTTTCCATTTCAGCGTTCCTCACTTTTTTGTTCAGGCTATCTGTCGAGTCATCTACTTTCACCCTAATTCATGATTCTCTTAGTTTCTCATATACCTCATCAGCATATGGATTGAATACGTCCGAAACAGGAACTATCTTGACCTGAACCGGAGCCAGCCAGGCAGGGAATGCTCAGGCATAATGCTCTATGAGTAGTCAGATGAACCTTTCAAATGATCAGAACAATGCTCTATGAAGCATAAAAGGACGCTCTTCCTCTCATGAGGAATTGGTAAATTTCATGTCAAACCTTTCAGGAAGATTGAAATCAAATTGTAGAGTCGAGCATTGCCATTCCCGCCCGAGCACGTCTTTTAGCTTGAAGTCAAGCTTCGGTCCATAAAATGCAGCTTCTCATTCTTCTCTTGTATAATCCAGATTCATCTCTTGCGCAACTTTCTCAAGTACAGTCTGGGTCAGATCCCATCATTCATCATTTCCAGCGTATTTCTTCTTATTGTTAGGGTCTCTAAGGGATAGATACACTTTAACGGTATTCTTATCGAATCAGAAGCTGTCATACATGTAAAGAATGAAATTGATAACCTTTTTCAGCTCATCCTCGACCTGATCTCTCCTGCACATTATATGCGCATCGTCTTGCGTGAATCATCTCACCCTTGTGAGTCAGTTCAATTGTCATTTCTTCTCGAATCTGTAAACAGTTCAAGTTTCGCACCATCTCAAAGGGAATTCCCTATAACTCTTCGGCTCATCGCTATAAAGCTCTACATGGAACGGGCAGTTCATCGGCTTCAGTAGGAACGTCTCGCTTTCCTTTGCCTTAACTCAAGCAACGGCATCTTCGAGTGATTGTCCGACTTCCATAGGCGGATACATGCTGTCTGCATAGAATCAGAAATGGCCGGAAGTTTCCCAGAGCGTCTTATTTCAGATATGAGGAGTCCGTACGAAATCGTAGCCATTCTTCTCATGTTCCTCTTTCCAAAAATCTTCTACCTGTTTCCATAGCATTGCGCCGTTTGGCAGCCAAAGTGGCAAACCTAGCCCTACCTTATCTGAGAAGGAAAACAGTTTAAGTTTCTTTCAAAGCAGCCTATGATCCCTTTTTTTAGCCTCTTCCATAAGCTTAAGATATTCATCCAGCTTTTCTCTTGTTTCAAATGAGAATCCATATATGCGAGTAAGCATCTTCCTATCAGAATCTCCTTTCCAATATGCTCAAGCTATTTTGTCCAGCTTGAATGCATTCTCGTTTATATCAAGAGATTTCTCCACGTGAGGTCCGCGGCACATATCCTCGAATGTCTCTTGTCATTGCTGAGTGATATTCTTATAGAATCCGATTTCAGTTTCTCATGCATTTTTCAGATCCTCAGCCATTTCGACCTTATAAATCTCTCATAGTGCCTTAAGCTTCTGTATAGCCTCATCGACTGGCAATTTATATCATTCGAATTTCTGGTTCTGTTTTATGATATTCTTCATCTTCTTCTCTATTTCCTTCAGATTCTCCTCTTTGAATTCAGCTTCTCCGAAATCGAAGTCATAATAGAATCAATTATCGATATCGGGACCGATAGCGAGCTTAGCTTCGGGATAGAGGGATTTCACGGATTGTGCCAGGATATGCGATAGGCTATGGCGTATTGTGGAGATTTGATTCATTGTAAAATGGATTAATGATTAATATTTAATTGTTGAGACGTAGCGCGCTACGTCTGTATGGGGCGTTGTCATAATTTGTTGAGACGTAGCGCGCTACGTCTGTACGGTGTTATTTTATTTTTTCATCCTTATCTAGGATATCCAATACTTTCTGAACAAGTTCATGCTTCATGAGAAGTATTCCATCGAATCAGATTTTCCTGAAACGATTCCTGATTTCGTCAGATAGGGATATCGAATACAAGACATTCCTGTACTCTGTTCTAATGTGTTTGGCCAATTCTACAGCATTCTTAAATCTGCTTCATTGGACCGGGACATTGCCGTCTAGTGCGATAAGATCAATAGATTCCTTATGCTCTTCATATAAATCTTCGGCTTCTTTCAGATTATGCGCCTGAAGAAGTTCCACATCTTCACCTAGTATCTTCTTGAAAATTTCCTGGGTTTCGGCATTATCCTCTAATATCAAAACTTTTTTCATTGTAGCTATAATTAAAAACTCCTGCGTAATCGCAGGAGAGCTTAAATTTTTTTACCTGAAATAAGACCCTACGATATAGAAGTTAAAGTTGTAGATTTCGTCACAAGTGATGCGACCATAGCAAGGGTTGTTAGTTTATCGATGCTTTAATTTTATTAAAAAGGATTTGAAAGTCAAAACAATTTCTTTATCTCTTCGGATTGGATTTTGCATAATGCTTCTCGGCCTCCTCTATTATTCACGTGAGGAACAGAAGGTTCTTATGGGAATTAGCTCTGATGGTCTCATTGTCATGGAAAACCAGGAAGCTATCAAGATAATAGAGATTGTTGCTGTCTGAGATAACTAGGTTCTCTTCTCAATGCAGGTCCAGGATGAATCACATGGATTCCAGCTTGCGGAATTTCTGCACGAAGAATTTGAATTGCCTCAGCAGATTTATATTGTTCTTAATGAGCTCAAGAACATACTTTCTATTATCCTTAGCGAATATGTCGCACTTTATGTGTATGGGAGAGCAGAAAACATAAATATCCTCCTTATGCTGGATGAATGCCTGATTCGGGATGATGTTTTTCAGTTCACCCTTGAGTATCTTGAATTCCTCTTCGAATTTATCGACAGGAAAGCACCTGATGAATCATTTCTTTACGAAAAACTTTAGATTCTCTTGCTCTCAGTTTCATTTTTCTCTAAGATAATTCAGAAAAAATCATTCGCAATTCGTTCATCTTTGCTTTTCAGCTCTTTTTGCCTGAGGATATGCCTCTTCAATTACTGTTATAAGTTCTCATTTCGATGGAATCGGAGGCGTCATTATAGAAAGATGATTTAATAATGCTTAAATTATAGCCTATATTCCTTTTATTGTCAAAAATGGCGGATTTGAGCGGGATATGTATGCTTTAAATCTTAATAATTGGCTTATATAAGCCAATATGCTTATGTATTTTTTGAAAGAATCTTTTGCTAGATGATGCCTTTTCCATATAATGTACAGGTTATTTTTAAAAAGAGAATTATGCAGACAGGGACGCTATCGGGACTCATAAACCAAAGAGAATACACACCCGCTGAAAAGATTGTTCTAGAATATTTCTTTACAAACACAGATAAGAACGTTTATTGCGCCAGGGATACTTTGCCAAGCCAAGTATGGGCTTTTTTGATGTGACAGTACTCCAGAAGCCATTTGTCTTTGAGAGATAGGTTCCTGAAGATTTTTGAGGATCAGAAGAAGGTTTTCGAGCAGGGCAATATGCCTATCGATGAGTACATTAGCCTAGAAGAATTATCCGAGACGATATCAGCGAAAAACGATGTGAAGCTGCAATATTTCTATGAGCGTGCTGCCGCATTCCTCAAGAAATGGTGAGTGGAATATTGACACAATTCCCTCAAGGACTCTGATTATGTAAGGTTTGCGGTGGAATGAGTCAGCGAAGTCCTGACCAAAGTCATAGAGTCTCCTTTTCCAGCGCTCTGAGCTTTCCAAGAGACTTCCACCAGATACATGCTCTTCAGTAAGGAGTCAATATTGTTTCCGCCAGAGCTCGAATCCTCAAAATATAAATCTGAAATAAAATCCTGAATCTACAAATTATTCGATGCTTATGAAAAGGGGCTTTTGATAGTCAAACAGGCTTTATTGGACAATAATATTTTCTCCAGGGAAGAATTCAGCACAGACGGAGCATTCAATTCTACCCTTAATACAAAAGTGTTTGATATCTGCAGGTACTTGCTTCCTTCTTGAACTGCCACCAAAATATGATGCAGCTTCCAGACTCGCACGCTAGAATCCCATCTTTCATGGATGCTGTCGCATCCCCTGGAAGAAGCCAGGATTGTCGCAAGATCAATCCATGAGGAAGCTCTGAAGATTTCACCGGGGCTTCTTAGCCATGTTGATAAAAATGAATATGAAATAGAGAGGACTGCCGATCTCGAAAGATTTGCCGATGACTTTTATGGAGAGCCGGATTTCGGTCCGATAAGGAAATGAATCGAAGATGACGAGAGAGTTATTCTCATAAGCGCAATAGACACTGATAACAGCATACTGGCCTCTATCCTTTTCGAATCATCCAGGAAAACCTGAAGAAGCTATTCTGATTGCCTTCTCTCGGTTGAAAAGATGGATACGGAAACCAAGGAATCATTGATGAGGACTGCTCTATCGAAAAGGGGCAAATTCGATAGGATGCCGAGATCGCTTCAGCATGCTTCCATATTGGCAGAATTCATTGTAGACTTCTGAGCATACAGAGACATCCAGAGGCACAGGGCGACAAAGCAGCTATGGCAATGAGCGAGCTCAATTCACGGCTACAGTTATCCGGAATACATCGATCTTCCATGAATGGAAGAATTTAAGAACATTTATGATGAGGTTATGACTGAGATTTCGGAGCTATGAAGGAAGATCATAAAAGACGATATCCATCTTGCAGAATATGTCGCAGCGCTCGGGCATTTCATAAGGACGACCTATGAGATGGACCCTGGACAGTTGGCATACGTGATCGAGCTTCGCACGACCCCTCATGCACATCATAGCTACAGGAATCTTAAGCTGAGGCTATATGAGCTTATCAAAGAAAAAGCCCCTATATTCTCGCAATATATAAGAGCCTGAGTAAAATGAGAAACCTTATCCAGAAAAGATGAGGCGGAGAGGACAGAGGCAAAGAAGCAGAAGCTGTGAATTTAAAACGCCTACATAAAAACCCCACGATTTCTCGTGGGGTTTTATTATTTTTTTTGAATCTGGAATTAGGATTTTTTGAAGCTTAGCTTATCTTTTGCCCTTTCCAGGAATGTCTTCTTTTTCTTTTCAGCTCAGAAGTCTGAAAATATTCAGTAAACCGACATTATTAGAATTGAAGTTATGATTCCGGTGCATATCAGGCAGAGAGGGCAATAAGATCAAATGTAGAGATATTCCCTAAAGATGAAGAATCAGTTGAATGCCAATCAGCCGGTTCACATGGCAGCAAGTATATGGAAAGGTTTCCTGATTATTCATTGCATTCAAAGGAAAGCGATAAGGAAAATTATAGGATATACAGCCATGGCGATAGCCGGGAAAGGCAATCCGAAAACTTTCGAATATGGGCTTGAAAGTACATTGGTGCATGAAAACGTATTATTCAGATCGCAAAAAGAAGTGACTTTTCAGTTAGCGGGAAGATTCTCAATCCTGTAATTCTGCATAGTCAGGTAAGTCGCATTTCAGAATGCTATAATCGATAAGATGCAAATAGCGAATAATTTTTTCATAGTTTATTTTTTTAGTTGTTATAAATCTGATAATTGCCTATTGTTGAGCGATAAGCTGATCAAGAATCTTGAAGAACCCTTCAACAGAGTCAAAATTAATCAGCTGTCAATTAGCATACACTGATGGAGTTCATTGCAATCACATTTTTTCTCCCAACTCCATATCCTGCTTGATCTTATCGACATATCTTCATTCAAGCACGCATTGTTTGAATTTTATCATATCAGCTCAAGCTGAGGCGGCTATATTTTCTCTATCTTCCTTTGTGACTACAAGTCATTTTTTCTCATCCTCAAATGCATACATTCTAGTCGCGAAATCCATGTATTTTCATTGCTCATGCGCACACATTGCAGCTAGTGCATCTTCAGGAGCGTTTCTGTGGGCTGATAGAGGAAAATTCTTGTAGGTGATTCAGATTTTATTGGTCAAGACATAATCCTTAAACAGCTTCTGTCAGATTTCTTTTTCAAAAAATATGCATGCTGGGCATTGGAAATCTCCGAATTCTATAAGTTGGACTTTTGCGGCAGGATTTCCAAATGAAGGGCTATCTATGTTCTTCTGAATGAAGTTTTTTGATGTTCCTTCGTTAAAGATATCTCTTTGCTGAGAGCAAGAGAATAAAAAAAAGCTTAAAGAAAGCAATATTAGAATTTTTTTAATCATGGGTAATCTTAAGATTATATTTGAAATTATAGGCATTATGCAATAAAAGTAAAATCAAATTAAGTATTTTTTTGGTAACTTATACGAAAGTGGAGACAAAAATATAAACCCAAGGATGCCCCTGGGTTTATACTCTATGTTCAACGCACGAGCATTATACAGAGTCTTGTTTAATCCATCTTTAAAATATATCACAGAATAAGCCTTTTTTATAGGCATAAAGATATTTGATAAACTGGCCATAAAGCATATAATTATAAGGACAAGACGCATAATCTATGCTATTTACAGATCTATGTCAATGCTTATTCAGCGTTTTAATTCTTAAATGTCCTGATTATGATACATATTTTACCTGATTTGAAATTCTCAAACGATGCGCTTGATCCATATATTTCCAGTGAAACCATGGAATATCACTATGGCAAGCATCATAAGGCTTATGTTGATAACCTCAACAAGCTCATCATAGGGACTGAATTCGAAGAGATGAGCCTGGAGTCCATAATAAAATCCGCTAAATGATGAATATTCAATAATGCGGCACAAATCTGGAACCATACTTTTTATTTTGATGCCTTGAGCCCTGAAGCTAAGACTACCCCGGAATGAAAGCTTCTGGATATGATAGACGAGAAATGGGGAAGTTTTGATCTGTTTAAGGAAGAATTCGTAAAAAGTGCAATGTCCAATTTCTGATCCGGGTGGACATGGCTCTGCCTGAATCTCACACTTAATGAGCTTGAGATAACGAATACTTCGAATGCGAACACTCCGATTGCACTAGAATGATCAAAGCCTCTTCTTACTTGCGATGTATGGGAACATGCTTACTATATCGACTATAGAAACAGAAGGGCTGAATATCTTGAGAAATTCTGGAATATTGCCGATTGGACCGCAGTTGAAAAAAGAATATAATCATTAAATGAAAAATCCTCTCAATCTGAGAGGATTTTTTTGCGGATTAATTTTGCAGCGGAAGCTCTAGTTGGGCGCTTACCCTTTGTCTTGTCTCGCTTACTATCTTAATGGATTCTATTACTTCTACGCTGGTTCAGAATCAGAGCTTAATAAGCATTTCTTCAATTGAAGATCTCTCCCGTTCTATTTCTGATATTCCCGACTTCAGGTCGCCTATGGCAACATCATTTCAGACGCTCCAGTTGTTATTATTTTTTTCTTCAAGATATCTCAGGCTCTCATTCTTATCTAAAATATTTTGCGCCAATGATGCGAATTTCAGAGCCAATGCCTTTGCACTGTCTCTTCTTGTTGTAAGTTCAAGCCGGATGGTCTCTCAGATCCTTTGAGTCCTTTCACCTCAGGTTGTATTCCATCTTTTTTCTGAAGAAGAAGCCTCAAGAGTGCGAAGCATCTCCAAAAGACTCTCAGTTGTCATCGAGGAATAAATCGAATTTTTTTCTTGGATGTCTCAGTCATTCGTATTTTTCATATTCTTTATTATACTTCATAATTAAGAAAAGTCAAAAAATATTAAAAGTCAAGCGGACATAAAAAATCTCCTGCAATATTGCAGGAGATTTTGGATTATCCGAATGCTAGTATGAAGAAGTGGTGGCGGAAATGGCCTGTGGCGTCAGAAGAAGATTTCAATAGGCATCCTCAGCTACCACATATATCGTATAGCTTGTCCCCGGACTCAATGCTATTACATTGAAGGAATTTGTTCATGGGGATATATTGAAGCTTCATCTCGAAGGAATCACTGTTCAGGTGCCGCTTGTTCATGATTTGACTTGATTTGAAGTCAATGAGCCTGAACCGCTCGGCAATGCGACATAATATCCTGTTCAAGACTCGTTGCTAGTCATGCTGACGGTAACTGTATTGCTGGTGACATAATTCACCGAAGCTGCAATTGTCGGAGGAGCGGAATCGGCTCATGTATTTGACATACTCGTTGTAAAGAAGGTCTGTGAAGCGGGAAAAAGATTGAGATTTCAGTTATTGTTTTCTGCAACGAAATATATCACATAATTCGTATTCGGGTTCAATCAGGTTATATTGAAGGAGTTCGCTCAGGATGCAAGATTGAAGCTTCATGAAAATGCGCTCGCGGCTCAAGATATGTCTGTTCAGGATCTTATCTGGGCTGAAGATGGCATTTGCGATCAGCTTGGAAGTACCACATAATATCATTTTCAGACTCAGCTAGAGTTTACGCTAAGAGTTCAGCCATTGCCGGTCAGATTACCCAAGGAGACTGTATATGTGGGAGGATTGCTGCCGCTGGTCGAGCCGGATGCATTGAAATTCAGATTCTGTGCAGCCGTGCTGAGAATTCAATTCTGATCTTCTGTGACAAAGTACAGGGAATAACTCGAATTCTGGCTTAATCATGAGACATTGAAGTTATTCGCTCAACTGGAGAAATTCAAAGTTCATTTGAATGAAGCTGGATTTCAGATGTAATCAACTCAGGATTTGACTTGCGCTGAAGATGGCGCAATCGCTCCTGCAGGAAGAATGACATAATATCAGGTTCAAGCACGGCTTGAATTGAATGAAAATCCTCATAAGGAGCTTGTTGTTGCAAGATTTGAGATGTTAATCGATCAGGTATTCGACAATCAAGTTCCTGTTGCGGTTTCTTGCAGTCTTGTCAAAAGCAGATTCCTTAAATCCTCTAGAATGGAGACTTTTCTGAATATGGTGCTCTCATCCATATTTGAAACTTGTATGACAGCAATGAGTGAATCTATCCTTGAGACGACTGTCTGAATATAGCTTCGTCTGACGCTTAAATCAGTACTATCGACTCTCCTTTGAACTATTTCCCTTTGACTGGGGGTGAGTTTTCAGAATTCAGCATATGAGATAATAGGCAAGGATAATATTGTAATTATCAACAATCAGATAATCTTTTTTAAATTCAGAGTTTTCATAATCTAAATTTATTAATTTCTAAATTCGTAAGTCATCTGACTTACTGTTTGTGATTATAAGCTAGGACAACCAAAGTCAATGAAGCACGGGCAAAGAGTTGGTGATACGGAAATGTTTTTTGCGTGAATGACCATCTTGCATCCTATTTTTCCTGTTCCATCGTAATCGATAGTTGAAAAACCCTCCTGCAGGAGGGTTTTTCAAGGCTATGATTATCGGGAAGTCATGAATCAGAATCATTGAGGCAGCGGCTGCATATTTCAGGCTAAATCCTCATAGGCTGCATAGAGCACATATTGGGTATTTGAATTAAGTCATGCTGCATTGAAAGAATTGGTTCAGGTTAGTATGCTGAAGCTTCATCTTGATTGCACCATATTTCAGTTGCTGTCCGTTCATGATCGTATCTGTATGGAAGTAGGGGTATTCGATCAGCTAGGCAAGACTATATAATATCATCTGCCTGGCTCATTGCTGAGCATGCTTATGGTTACTGATGTATTTGTAATGAAGTTTATCGAGGCATTGATTACAGGAGGAATCGCATCAGACGAAGAGTTCGTAGTGAAGAATGCTTGAGAGCTGGGGAATGGATTAAGATTTCAATAGATGTCTTCAGCGACAAAATATACAATGTAATTCTTGTCGGGTGCCAATCCTGTTATATTATAGGAAGTCGAACCTTCTGATAGGCTGAAATTTCATTTCATGTAAGCGAATGTTCATAGGCTGTCGGTTCAGGCTCTGATTTGCGCAGAAGTCGGCATTCATGATCAATTCGGCAAGACTACGAAATATCACCTTCAGCGGGAATTAGAATTCACGTAAAGCATCGCTCAGTTGTTATAGATTCAGCTCACTGAAAAGGCAGATGAAGGAGGCGTATTGTAAGTTGAGGAATTTGATGTCAGGAAACTTATATTGCTTGTGGAATATGACATATTTCAATTCAAATCCCTTGAAGCGAAATAAAGGACATAATTCGTATTTGGATTCAGTCAGCTAACATTAAATGTATTTATTCACATCATCAGGTCGAACTGCCCCTTTATGTTAGCATTATCATATCATGAATAGCCCGCTCAGGATATGACTTGCTGGGGAGTCGGATTTATTGATCCGCTGGGGAATACTACATAATATCATCTTCAGGCTTCACTGGAATTCAGCGAGAATCATGCTTGGAGATTTGCGATATATGTTGAAATCAAATTAGTGATATTCGGCGGAGTCAGATCTTGGACTCATGTGTTGCCGAGATTCCGGAGTTTTGCCATCAGCACTCATTTTATCTCTTCAAGGAAGGAAATCCTCCTGTCTTTTGTGATTGCATCCAGACTCGAAATCCTGGTTCTGGCTTCTATCGTATTTATCCTGGCGACTATGACCTCGATATAATTCCTTCGATTATATAAAGGGATGCTGTCCACCGCTCTGGAAATCTTATCTATATTGCTCTGGCTCAATCTTCATGCAGCAAAAGAGAAAGAAGGAAGAGAAAATGTAAGAATCAGTAGAATTCCTATAATTTTTTTGATATTCAGGGTTTTCATAATTCAAATTTATTAGAAGTTAAATTCGAGTTTATCTCACTTTTCGTATTATAACCTGACGCTTAGAGAGTCAAGGATTCTGAGGTGGATTTTTTGTGAAGCATGTGTGGTTATAAGGTGAAAAAAATCCTCATTTTCTTGTGGAAAATGAGGATTTCTGTTTTAAAGTCCAAGGCTACTCTTCAGGTCATCTATCTTGGCTTGGTCTTCTCATGCTTTTTCTGATTGTTTAGCTTCTTGCAAATATATGTCTTCTAGTTGCTTCCATCAATCGCGTGATTTGACTACAAGCTCTTTTATGGCTTCAGCCTCTGATCACATCAGTTTTTTGAATTCTTCTCTTTCATCCTCGAACACCTTTATGAGCTCATCTATCTGGAATTGGCTAAGAGTAGGGATTGCATCTATGACCCTTTTCTTTTCGTATACATTCAATGATAGGGAATGCTCTAGCAATTCCAAGAAATTAGCTTCATCGAATTCTGTCAGCGGATGGTTTGAAGTCAACCCTGAGATTATATTTGTCTGTGGTTCTTGCATAATTTTTTTTAATTGATTAAGTTCTAAAGCGTGCCTTTTCCAAAGCGTCTAATACTTGGTTTTGGAGCTCGTCCGATATATTATAATTATGCCAGACCTTCTCGATATCTTCATCCCCCTCCAAATCTTCTACCAGTTTAATAATTTTTAAGGCTTTGTCAAAATCAGTGACTTCGGATAATGTATTCGGGACATATCCTAGCGAATATTCGCTTATATCCATACTAGCTTCCTTAAGATATTTCACCACTGAGGCAAGGTCTTGTTTCTGTGAAATCACTCGCACCTCATTCTCATCTTCCTGAGTGTAATCATCGGCTCATGATTCCATTAGGGTCTCCTCAATATCTTCAAGTTTCTTTCAATTCAGGTTCAGATAGATGATTCAGACGAACTTGAATGCAAAATTGCTCACGCTTCATGTTTCTCATAGGCTTCATCAGTATTTCGAAAAAATATGCCTTATGTTTGATGAAGTGCGGTTTTTATTGTCGGTCAATGATTTCGCAATCACTCAGACTCATCCTGGCGCATATCATTCGTAGTATATCTCATTGATCTGTACAGAATCCTTATCCTCTCCTGTTCATTTCTTGATCGCCCTTGCGATATTGTCAGCAGGGACATTGTCTTTCTTCGCTTTCTCTATGGCATCATAAAGGCTAGGATTTTCGCTGGGATCTCATCATTTCTGAGCAGCAAGGCTAATGAGCTTCGCATGTATCGAGAATACTTTTCATTTCAGGGCATTGGCAATTGATTTTTGTCTTTCTATAACTGGACCTCTTCACATAATTATTGCGTTATTGATTTAATTAAAAAAGTTAGAGTATTTTATAGTATTATCTTTTTTTGTAAAGCTGACTTCAAAATTAGCCCTTATATTTGACAAAACAGGAGAATTATGGTTAAATTATAAAAAATTTAACCGATATAATATATGTCTGATAGAAACACAATCGATAATTCTCCTGACGATAACAGGGCGGAGAAAGCTCAAATGGCGAAGATAATGAAGGATTATAATATAGAGCAATGAATGGAACTCATGGCTAATCATATAAAATTTAAGGTAGACACGGTCTTTCCTGATCATTTCATAATCAGCGATTGCAGCAATGGCAAAACCTTATTGATAGACAGCCTAAGGAAAGTCATAGATGCTAGGCTTGAACTGAACAGCATATCGTATCCATTATCAAATATTTCTGAAAGAATTTATGTTACCGCTCTTTTCTGCCGCAGCATTTTAAGCCCGAAAAATCTTACTTATGAGGAGATGATGATGATAGAGCAAATCAAGAGCGAACGTCTCGATGAAATGCTGAAAGAGGCTAGATCAAACTGAGGCGAGAAGGAGGTTGACGAATATCTCGGAAGGATTAGCCTTCAAGGGCTTCCAAAATGACCCGTCAGCCATACCGACCATCAAAGATTCTCAGAAAGTTCCATCTTGAATTAAATAAAATCAAAAGCCCCCTTGATGGGGGCTTTTCTTTCTTTTCGGTCGTATGGATGCGAATCTCGCATGCATAGATCCAGCCGGCGATTGCCAGCGATTTCCCCAGTAGGGAATACTTCGGGGTAGTCCGGCAGGGCCAGGAGGTGAACCGGCTCGGCAACCGGCTCACTTCGAGATGTGACAGGCAGATTTCTCTCCTGTCTCCCATGGATGCAGATGCACGTCTGCCTGGCATCCATAGGATTATGTGTTTTTGTTTCAATCCTCCTTCTTCAGTTTATTATTCCTGTGCAGGACCTTAAATGAAATCGGATATTCTTTCGCATTTATATCGATTAAATAGGTATAGTCAAATGAAAAATAATAATTGACAAATACTATTAATTAATTATATATAAAAGACGTATTAAAAAAATTTCAAAAATGTTCCTTATTAAAGTATCCGCCAAAGATCCGGCATTGAGAGAGAAGGCTTTTTCAGAAGCCGACAGGCAAATGGAAAGGATTTTCGCAGACATATACATTAATTTTGCAAATCAAGCTTTCATGCAAAGGAAGCAGGATGCCCTTTCAGATGCAGAAATCACCAAAAAAATCATAGAAGAAGAGATTGGATGAAATGACCTGAGCTCGATAGAAAAAAAACTTTACAGAAGGCAGCTTAAGCATTTGGATAAGGGGAAATGAGTCACACAATGCAAAAGCGTTTGCGAAAGCATAGATGCCGTACAAGATAGGTTCTTAAATGAGGCGCTTGATATGAAGGAATTGCATGATATTGATATGCTTGAAAAAATCATGTGACTCGCACAGAAAAGCTTTGATCAGATTTCCCGCTTGTGAGTCTTTAGCGTACTTCATGAAAGTGACATTGTTTTCAAAGAATGAATGAATTGCATCAAAGCTTCGTATGAATTCCTGAGATGATGATTTGATTTGCTAGATAATCAGACAAAGAGCGTAAGAGCCAGGATTTCGGAGATAATCATGGGAGAAGCCCATATTGAATCAAAGAGAAAGAGTATTTTCATGTGACTTGAATTGGCATTGGTTTATCTGAATGACTTGACCAGCAAGAAAGAGGCGCAGGTGGAAGAGATGGATAGTGAGATATTGAAGCTCAAAGAAGAATTGAAAATTATAAGCTCCAGATTAAGGGAAGCAGATCTATGATTAAGACAGACCGACAAATCCATAGAAGCCCTCAAAGCGCAAGTGGTAAGCAAGACCGCAGCGCTCACAGCTTCAAATGCAAACCTGACAAAATCAAAAAAAGAGAATGACGAGCTAAGGGCGCAAAATGAGACATTAATCAAGGAGCTTGAGGAACTGAGGAAACTGAAGGAAAAAGTGCAATCTTGAAACCTGTGCGCAAATGATGGGACTTTTTGGCAAGAGATGGCTCTTGATTTGGAGACGCAACATTCTGAACTGGCAGCCAAGATGGAGCTCATGGAGACGAAATCGGTTGCGGATACACAGAAAATAACAAGCTTGGAGACGACATTGGAAGACATTTACCGGAATCATCTCGACAGGGCCACCGCTTGCAGGATAAAATGCGAACAGGATCTTCAGAGATGTGACGCCGATGACATGATCTGATATATCGCATACTGAAATTGCACTATGGACATCAAGCAGGATTGTGCCGATGAGATCATGAAGTTCTTTGATTTCTTCCTCGAGAATACATCAAAATGAGCTTCTTCTTGAATGAATGTTCAATCCGCATCCATGAAATGAAAATGAAACTGAAAATTCGCCAATAATTTCATAAATCCGATAATCAATTTCCTCAGGGAGACCTATAATAAGAAATGAACCCAGGCATTCTTGGAAAAAATCGCAAACATAGAATGGAAAAAACTCCTTGAGGAATACAGATGATGAGATATCAATGTCCAATCCACCAAGAAACATATAGTGATTTCTGATGTCTACAAGAATATCAGTGACGAAGAGGCTGCGAACAAATCATTATTTGAGGCTTTGAGCGTATTGCCTGTAATATTTGAAAGAATCGACAAATGAGATGTCGATCTCACTTCTCTCCGGAACAATATAAAAGAAGCCTTATCGGCTTCAAACTTATCTAAGAAATTATCCAACCTCCTTAAGGAAGCCATCAAAAATTAATTTTCACAAAGAAAAAGTCCGAACATAAAAGGCATTTTATATCTAAAATTTACCTATGTATCGGACTTATTTCGGGTCTCATGAGTTAACTATCCACTCTAGAGTCATCTACCACATTTTGGAAAATTTTTGAAAAGAGCATACCGACTCTTTTATGAACTATGCATACGATTGTTGCGATAGTATCATGAGTTTTATTTTTACACGAATTTTTTGTTTGTGTTTTGGTGGTTTTGATATGTGGTTGGTGAGATAGTTCACCGTATCAAGCAGTAGACAAATGTATTAAAACATAAAACTTAATTAATGTCAAATATTTGAGCTGCTTTTTTTGAATAAAGTCTGATATTTAAAAACAACTTAAATTTAGTCTAAATATCATTTAAAATTGTCATTTTCAATCTCTTGCCCCTTATTTCTCAGAGAATTCCCAGGATCAGTCCCAGTTCGTTCATGGATTGTTTTTCTCAAATTCCATACATCTTTTCATGAATGCTACAGAAGGCACATCTCAGAGATCGAAAAGCTCTGCGAATGCCGCTTTGGCTTCTTTGAATTTGCGCTCCGAATAGAGCAACCATGCCCTATCGAATTCTTTTATGAGGTTGAGCTTTTCTTGGGGAACTTCGCTTCGGTATCAGATGAGCTCGTAGATATTGGAATTTATCTTCTTTCATTTCACTTTAATCTTATCCAGAAACCTGTACACGAACTCATCTCAAGCAGCTTGCTTTACTGATTCCGATACGCAGATCAGGGTTCAGTAGAATTTGTTTATTCATTCTAGGCGTGATGCGAGATTCACGTTGTCTCACAGGGCGGTGAACTCTATTTTCCTTCATTCAGATCAGATATTTCATACGATTACCGGTCACTTGTTTATTCACATCCTGACCTTTATCTCAAAGCCGTATTTATCTTTGAATATGGAATTGAGCGCATCGATTGTCTTCTGCTGCTCAAGTGCCGATTTGCAAGCGAGATAAGCCTGCTTTGCCTCCAATCAGAAGGCTCACCACAGAGCCATAACCGCATCTCATTCATATTTATTGATAAATCATTTGTTATCGATGATGACATCCGACACTTCCTTCAGGTAATCGCTCAGGAACATGACGAGCTCCTCCGGCTCCATTTTTTCTGATATCGAAGTGAATCATGCTACGTCCGAGAAGAATATCGTATTCTCCATTTTTTGCCCTCAGAGCTTAACCTTCTCATAATTGTGGAGAACTCACTTCACAAGATCTTCTGCAAGATATTGGCTCAAGGCTCATTGAAGGAGCCTTTTTCACTTATCCTCATACAAATATCTGAAAATGCTCACCATAAGGAATGAGAGAACGATGCTTATGAAAAACTGTATCGGAAATGAGAAAATCGAATTATAAGTCTTGAATGCATAATCGTAAAACCATAGGTATGCGATTATTAGGATGAATAAAGATGAGACGAAATAATATTTCCTGGCGTCATAAATTCAGAGTATGGTGATGAGATATACGAACAATATGAGGATTCAGATTTCGGAATAACTGTTGAAGTAGCTTATGAAAATCTTATTGAGAACTGTATTTATGGCATTGGCATGCGTATAGACTCAGGGGATTATCCTAATGGGCGATAGGTATTCATCATGCAATCATGTGGCGCTCGATCCGATGAGCACGATCTTATCCTTTAATGAATTGGAGTCGTATTTATTGTTATACACATCGACAAAAGAAAGCTTCTGAAAATCTGTGGGCCTGGAAATGTAATTTATAAGGAGCTCTTTGGAGGGGCTCAGATCATCTTGTCTGGAAAATGGTATTTTCGTTCAATAGAAGTCGAAATAAGTATTAGACCCTGCATTTATGACTTGTGACTGCTTTTCTCAATATATTTCCGTGAAATACCTGTCAAGTACCGATAGCGCAAAAGACTTGGCTCAGTCATCTGAATAATAAGGATGAATACTATATACATTCTGATTCGATTTATTTACGATGGTGAAGACATCTCATATGCCAGAAGCAGCCGAACGAAGCGAGTCTATAGGATAAAGCTTATTGATTTTGTGGAAGGCAAGAATTACATTTCAGGCATTCTTTATAGATTGGGAGAGGGTTTTGTCATCCTCTTTATGGAAGGCTCATTTTTCAGAAAAAAGAACATCGACTCATATGACCAAAGCATTATCCCTTTTGAGGTTGTCGATCACTTTTGCAAAATATGTTCTTCTGAATTCCTGCCACCTTCCGAGTCATCATTTCTCGGGATCTTGCAGCGTCCTGTCGTCTATTTCAACGACTACTATCGATTTGTTCGCGATTTTTCACTTCAGGTCCTTATTGTATAGTCAATTCTGGAAGCTCAGATTGATCTTAGAGAAAATATCGAAAAAGAAGAAATTGCTCAGGAAATATATGCTCAGAAGGACAACAACAGTTATTCATGTTGCCACTCAAAACTTATTCTGATAATTGAATATTTTTATTTTTTGCATTTTATCTGTTTAATAGATTATCTATTTTATCATTCAGATTTTCTGAATCCTTCAATATCTTCTCTTTTAGATTTTTTTGGAAATTCTCATCTTTTAGCTTGCCTATAATCTCACCAGATTCTTTGCTGACCTGTTCGAAATCGACTCATATGATATCCAGCATGTCTGATCAGAATGAGCCAAGCAGATCTTTGAGCTCTTGCGGATCAGTCATCTGGTTCAAATATCAATCTATATTCTTTTTCAGTATTTCAGAGACTTTTGATGCTTTATCTTTTGTCACTTCGATATAATCATAGATGTTCAGTCTGGCAAAATTTTTGAGTAGCGCTTTTTTGTCTGAGTCATCAGTGGTATTTAGGATGATTTCCCTCAGTCCAGATTTATAGACTGCCGTATCATCGTCATTCGGCAAGAAATGCACTTTCTGATAGAATCTAAGAAGATCTTTGTTAAGGCTCTTCTTTTCCTCTTCGCTCAAGGAAGGAAGCATTTCTTTGACATTTTCTATTCAGGCAGCACCTCAGTTCAGAAGCGAATCTGACAATGAGGAGAATGCCAAATCCCTCTTGCTTCCAATCTTTGCGCTCATGTAGTCTGCTACCTTAGTTCAGATGCCCCTTCATTTTACTGATTTTTCAAGCTTTCTCTTCCATTCTAACGCGAGTTCCTGTATATATTCTGAATCCTTCTGCAGGTTTGACTGAATCCAATCCTTGTCCCAGACTTCGCTAGGAACATTGCTCATGATATTATAGAGATTCTTGGCTCATCCTTGAGTTACATTTGATGTCTTGCTGTTATCGGAGTCTGTCAAAGTCACATCATGATCAACCGCATGAAGATATCATTCTTCCAAATTCATTTCAAAAACAGTTCATCTCACTGTTGCAGCATAATTTCAATCTTCATATGTCTCAGTGAAATATGAATTCTTTCAGATGAATTTCACTATATTTGACCAAGTTTTTCACTCTTCCAGATTGAATTTTATCTTGATTGATGAAAGATCGTCACTGGCATGAAGCTCGTTTATCTCTATTCATGATTTGGGTCATAGCCTGGTTATGCTTCAATCCGGCCAAAAGACTGTGGCGCTAGAATCTTCGAAAGTCTTTATCTTGTCTCATTTCTTGAGATCCGCCCTGTCTTTTTCGCTGAGTTTTATAATGCCATCCCTTCTGATGATTGCACTTCATTTCGTTACTAAGATATTCGGGACAGAAGCTTTATTATCTAAAATAGATGAAGTCAGGCCTGATGAATGAAAATTGGAATATGCGATATAGGCAATTGATGAGATAAGTAGGAATATGAAGACTGAAATTATATTTTTTTTGAGGATATATATGAATTTGTTCATAAATTTTAAATAAAATTAGATAATTTTAAAATTTTCGTTATGTTAATTGTACATTTTTTTTAATGAAAATAAAACTTTTTATTATTATGAGGAAACAATACCAGTATATCCTAGTTTGACTTAGCCTGATAATATTGTACATATTGTATCTTATTTTCTCTTTTAAGTATATTGATATACAGAAAGATATTTCGATAGATGACATCGGGAAAGACATTTGAAGAAGAAAAATAACCATAGAAAGCAAAAAAGATTACCTGTCATACATTAATACTCTGGCATATAAGGATAAGACTGCAAAATCATCACAGAACAAGAAGAATCCATGAGAAGAGGTTGTGTTCATAGTAACCAAAGACGAGCTAGAACAATACAAGAAGCTTGATGTGCAAGGGCAGATGAACACAGACAACAGGGATGTGAAGTGACCGACATATTGAATGAGCAATTGGCAAAAATGGATATATTACATCCTCAAGGATGATATTAGGGATTAGAGGGTTAGAAGTTAGAATTGAGAATTTAGAGCCTAGAATATTATCGTATAAAGATAAAAGATTAAATTTAAAAAATGCCCGGTGCGGGCATTTTTTAAATTTCTTACTTCTGTGTAAACTGTTATTTCTTAGTCGAGCAAGCATCTGCGTATTTCTTGTTGAGGTCTGCATTTTTGGCAAGCTTTGCGATAGTCTTGGCATCGCAGGCAACCACTTTCTCCATCTTATCAAGTCATATCAAGGCCTCGATTTTCTGTACTTCTGTGAGTGATTCCGCGTATTTTCAGAGGATGTAGAAGCTCCTGTATCTGATTTTCGCAACATCCAGATTATTCGGGTCAGTCTTTATATATTCCGTGCTCAGTTTGAGCGCATCCAGAATGCTATTCTTGTTGTAAGCTGATTTTATGGAATCTAGAGTAACATTTTTAGGTGCAGATGAGGATGAGGCTACAGGCGCGTTTGAAGACGCGGTTGCAGTTGTAGCTTTGGCTGGAGCGGCTGCCGATGAATCTGGCGTTAGGAGTTTTCAGTTATAGGCAGGATTCTTAACCCTGATCCTCGTTGCCTTAGCAAAAGGATTCTTGCCTTGTAATGTCTTATAATATCAGCTGTTGTAATCCAATTCGAAGACTCAATCAACATTAAGGTTGAAATTCGCGTCATAAGAATATAATATTTTCTTCCTGAAAGCACTTTGTCATGCAGGATTCTTCCCGTCGTCTATCGAGATGAAGAAGCTGTTCGGCTCTATGAATTCGAATAATCAGATCGAAGACGATGAATCCATGTCGCTACTTGAGAAAATATCCTGGGCATAAGAATTAACCTTGTCGATGAGCTTATTGTATTTATCTACGGAAGACGCCTTAGATGCTACTGGAGCCACTGGCTTTGATGATGCTCATGTTGCCGGGACAAGAGGCGCTGCGACCGCAGGGGCTGAGACAGGAGTTGCGGCTGGTTTGTTTCAGGTGGAGGCCATGTAGCTTTCTATGACTTTTTTGAGCTTTGCATTTTCATCTTGCAGATTCCTGATGGTCTCAGCATAATTACCGACGGTCCTCTGAAGGTCCGCAACTACTTGATTTAGCTGATTAACATCTAGTGCAGCGAATGCAGAATAGATAGGCATTAAGGAAAATAGCGCTAAGGCAGCGATGATTTTTTGTTGTTTCATATGAAAAAATTATTATTACAGGCTCGATTGTATAGCTTTTTCCTCTAAAATCAAGGCGTTTTTGATAGGCAGATAGCTCTTCCTGTGGAGGGGGCAGGTTCATAATGCCTTAAGGGCTTTCTGGTGCTTTTGAGTTCAGTATCAGACATTCGTCTCAAAATGATATCATGGGTGTATTTTCGCATAATCTTCCATAATCTTATCTCTTGTGACTTTTGCTATTATCGACGCGGCCTTTATCTCATCTATCTTCGAATCTCACTTGATGATATACTTGACGGGAAGATCGTTTCTGTCGAATTCATAATTATCCCTTCAGTCTATCTTTATCCTTACAGATTTCAGGTCTGATATCTTTGACTTCACTTCATCGAGGGCCAGTTGCATTGCTTGCTTGTTTGCATTTCTGATGCCGACTTCATCTATGATCTCATTCCCGATCACTCAGATTCAGCAGATGCAAAGTCATTTCTTTTCAAGGGTTCTGATATCCTTGGATAGTTTGCTGCGTTTTATCTTAGTCAGATTCTTTGAATCATCGAGCTCTTCGAGAATCTTCAATTTCGGCTTGTCGGAGGTGCGGAAAAATACCGCTCATGCAACGACAGGACCCGCCCAGGGTCATCTTCAAACCTCATCTATCCCTATTATTCCCCGCATTTTCAAATATAATTTGACGAAAGTAATACTCTCGATAATATATAGAAAATTTTGAAAATTAAAAGCTTAAGTTTTTTATCGATATTTCATATCCTTTAAACATAGACGAATGAAAGACTACATAAAAGAATTCAGGAAACAAAAAGTGAAAAAGAATGTCCTTCTCATACTCTCATCCCTTGCTTTCGCTTTTGTCATAAATGGATTCTTGTTTTGGACTCCAACAGGAAACAAGCTTCAGACTTCTGTAAAGAACTATTGAGTTGAGAAAACAGACAAAAAAGCGACTTCTGACATCTACCTAGAAAGAGCCGGAACTGGGACTTGAGCGGACTTGCTGGACATTAAAATAGGTTCTGACCTAAAAAAAGTATCTGAAATAAAATTCTCTATCGTAAGCGATCCTCAGGGATTGACTATAAATGACATCGTAACATATAACAAGGATATTGAGCTTATCAAACAATCAAATGTGCCATGATATTATATGGTCGTAATAAAATTGATCAAGACTCAAGATATTGCAACTGGAACAAGTGTCTGAAGAATCATCTTCACAAAATCAGGCGAGTCTGCAACATCTGTGAATCTGGTGGAAACAAGCTTCAAGAGCGAATGAACAGACTTTGAGCTGCAGAATAGCTGAGTCCAATTCTAATGGAAAATCAATAATAGAAAAATCTCCCGATTTCGGGAGATTTTTTTCCTGTTTAAAAATATATCTTGATATCTCCCAAAACCTTGCTCTCCATATGTCATGGGTAGATTACAGTTTCAGGGGGAAGCTCGAATAATCTTGCAAGGCTGGTTTTCATCTCTTCAAGATTTCAGGTCGGCAGGTCTGTGCGTCAATATGCATCAGAGAACATGGTGTCTCAGGTGAAGCATATTTCAAGCTCTTCGATATAGAAGCATGTGCTTCAGATAGTATGTCCTGGGGTGTGGATAATCTTGACTCAATCGATTATATCTCAATCATTGAAAGTCTTGATGTTGGCGAAATATTTCTTATTCAGCAAAAAATCTTCTTTATATAATTCGGAAAGATTATACTCGCTTTTCTCCAGGAATATTTTTTCTTTTTGGTGAATATGGCAAACCATTTTCGGGAAAATCTCGAGCAACTTCTCGAGTCTCGCTATGTGGTCGATGTGTCAATGTGTCAGGAACAGATTATGGATTTCGCCTGATTTGTCTTTCAGGGCATCTGTCAATTTTTCATAATCCAAGTATCCTGCGTCGATTATATTGTTCTTGTTCCTGTAAGAGAAAAGGAAGGAGTTTCATGCTTGTCATGAGAGAGATCTTATATTTGTCACTTCTGTTTGTATTTTTGTCTGCGTTGACATGGGGATTTATAAAAATTCAATTAAATTATTTTCCGTCTTTCCAGTACCACCACTTCAGTTTTTCGGCTTCCAGAGTGTGGCTCGAAGCTACATATACCGCAAGACGGAGCACGTAAAGCATGCATCTGTCGACATAATATCATTGTTTTTCGCACATTTCAAGATAAAGTTTTTCAGGATTCCTATCTTTCAGATCCGAAACCTTCATGATTCCTATATCTATGAGATCTTTGGCTACAGCGTTTCATACTCAAGGAATCTTCTTGAGCTCTTTCACTATTTGTTCGTTGGACATATTGCAATCTGTTAAGAATTATTTTAAGCTCCTTTCCAGTTTATCGAAAGATGAGTTCCATGATAGGATCGTATTATCATGCATGCTATCAGGAATTCATTCGTGGGTCAATATCAATTGTGTCTTATCGTCTCAATTGTCTCGCAGCCTGACAGTAATTATCGTTTCTGCCGGGTAGTCATCAGGCATATCATAATAAGTTGCAGACACAATATTTCACTTTTCATCGGCAAAAGCATCCTCATACACCAGCTTCTCGTTATCGATAATCTCATTATAAGTTCCTGTGCTCCAATAATCGACTCATTCTGGAGATCGCATGCAATATAGAAACCTTCATCACACTTGAACATCCATGGAGATGTAGGGTGCCGTATAGGATTCTGGTCACCACCATTTTTTAACATTTAAGGGATTTGTCCATGCCTGCCACACACTCTTGCGGGGCGCATTGAAATCTCGGACTATGCTGAATTCATTTCACATAATTTTGAATTTTAGAAATATAGTCAATTTTATTTCGGATAAGCGTAGCTTACCATCCAATTTATTCAGAATCTATCCTTGAGCATTCAGAAGTATTCTCCCCAGAATTGATCTTGCATTGCCATTTCAACATTTCATCATGCTGAAAGTCATGAGAATACCTTATCCGCTTCTTCTTTTGTGTCTGCTTCTAAAGCCAGATAAAAATTGTTTCCTCAGATTAGTTTCATTCACATGGATTCTAGCGCATCTGTGGCCATAAGAACATTGGACTTTCATATCGGGAGCGAAACATGCATCAGCTTCTCTTTGTCGGAATCAGACAGTTTTTCGCCTTCTGGCGTATCTTTGAACCTCTGCAACATCATGAATTCTCATCAGAAAATGCTTTTATAAAAATTAAAAGCCTCTTCAGCGTTGCCGTCGAAGTTCAGATATGGGTTTACGGATTTCATATTTTTTAGAATTAATTGCTAAGATCGGGGTAACTTGAAACTTAGTATTATATCTGCAAATGACTTTTTTCCCAAAAGATAAAGTGTGAATTCAAAGTGAATCTTATGTGAAATTCATGTGGATTTTCTTATTGAAACCTTTTGCATTGATTAAGGGGACAAAGGTGAATCATGGATATTCCTTCTTTTCGAAAACGCCTTCTCAAATTTTGGCTATTTTCCAGATCGAATAGTGTATGGGCATCACGAGGATGCCTCAGACATTAAGCTGTGAAAGCAAGCTGTCGTCAAACTCATCTCAAGAAGCTGAAACAAGTATCCTGTCAAATTTCTTTCAAGGAATTCATAATGCAGGCAGGGCTTGCATGATTCTGGCGTTCTTGAAGTGAAATTTTTTCAGATTCTCTTGTCCGAGATCTACTAGATCGGGAATTATTTCCAGTCATATCACAAATCATCTTTGTCAGCAGAGATGTGCGAGAAGGGCAGTCGTCCATCATGACCCGGATCAGATGTCTAGGATATGATTTCATTTCCTAACATCAAGAAGTTCAAGCATGAAAGCGACAGTATACGGCTGTGATATAGTCTGTCAGAATCAGATCGGAATCGGGATGTCATCATAGGCTGAAAGCGCGTATTCTTCGGGGATGAAGAATCGCCTATCCACAGCCTTGAAAGCTTTCAGGGCTGTGGATTTTTCTGGTATTCATAAAGCTATAAGCTCATCTAGAAGTGAGCTTAAATCTAATCTCATAAATCGGGACATTATCTAAGAAGCTTGTTTGTTTTTTCGAATATCTTGTCTAGTTCCTTTTCGGTTTCCTTAATCCACTTTTTCTCTCATAAGAGCTCCGCATCTTCAAAGAATGATCGGAGATCGAATAATGACCTCGGCCATTTGAAATCTCATACTTTCAATTCGTTGAATTCTTTTAACGAAGGATTCATCTCAATAAATTCATTGAAGCTTTTCTCGTTGTCGAACTCTTTCGATAATTCTTCCTTCTTTCAGTTTACATTTTTGTAAACATAAATCCTGCCTTTGAACATAGTAGTTCGTTAAAAATAAAGTAGAATATATAATATACATCAAATTTTTTATTTGCAATAGCGCTCCGGTGAAGAATTTATGGTACAATTCTGAATCAGGCGTGAAGAAAAAAACCCCCCTCCAGAGTCTGGGGGGGGGTTTGGTAATTCATTAAGAAAATCAGATATTTTATTAATCGATGACTCTGGGGATGGGAAAGCATTAATAATTAATCTTCCTGAGTTCTTCCGAAAGTCTCTTTATAACTTCATCGTCTGCACGCGGTCAATCTGTTGAAATTATATATCATTCATATTTATCCGACCAATCTGATCTATTGCTGAGATATTGCCTCCAGATTCATTTTTTCATGTGTCATGTTCCGTGCATCGGAGTCAGTTTGATGTGGGCATGATCAACTCATGTTCATTCCATTATCAGTCATACTCTTCCTACATCTTCGAAATGCGACAATAGAATGTTCGACACTTCTTTCGCTGCTAATATGAATCTCTGCAAGACATCATCAGGAAGCGAGAGAACGTCACTTCAGTAGTGGCTTTTGGGAATTATTACAGTATGTCATAGCACACTTGGGAATATTGTAAGAAAAGCCATGAATTCTTCATTTTCCCAGAATATCCCTGGAGTTGCGATGCTTCAATTCGCTATTTCGCAAAATAGACAGTCTCATTTCTCAGTTGTTGAATCATATAGGGCCATATTTAATATATTATGTTATATTTGCCTTATTCATTTTTTCATATCTGATCTTAAGTCAGAACTGGAGGAGTCAGATTATTAGCGCTATGAAATTGCATAGCATGAGCGGGAATGACTTTATCAGATATCAATATACGAGCCATAGGAAACAATTAAGCACGTACATGAGAACCATTCACCAAGATACATCCTTCATGCTTTTTGATTTGAAAGATTTCACGAGCTGGGGCAACATAAGAAGAGTTCATACTGCAGTTGCCAAGTATCAGATTATATCAGTCGGAGTCATTGCTATGATTTTAAAATTAAAATATCTTCCATTTCCTTTAGCGATTCTATTTCAAAATCGCATAAATCCGGATTTTGCCTTTGTTTTTTGTTATAGTTTAGCCATATCGTCTTAGCTCATGATCTGTGTCATCATTCGACATCTGACCAACCGTCTCACACTACATATCTCAATTCAGATATTCAGAATATCTTTTCCAGCTTATCGAATGACGAGAGGAATACATCAGGATTAGGCTTCTTATTCATTACCTCATTTGCGCTTGTGCTGGCCATTATGATATTTTCAAGCCCGAAATGCACGATGAACTTGTCTATGAATTCTCGACATGCTCATGAGGAGATTCAGATCCTATACCCGTTTTCAAGCAAGAGTTCCAATGATTCCCTGGCATGAGGCATTAGCTCTATTTCTCACTTTTCAAGAAGCGATATCACCGTCTCATCTTTGCGGCTGACGAAATCTTCCAGTTCTTCTTTTGTGTGTGCGATATTTTCCTCAGACAGAAGTTCTCATATCCATTCCTGAGGAGTTCTTCAGGCATACTTTTTTCAGATTGAACTTGGCTCTATGTCGATTCATTTAGACTTCAAGAAGTCGGATTCGACTTTTTCGTGTATCTTTTGCGTATCTGACAGTGTTCAGTCGAGATCGAATACTATGTGTTTTTGCATTTAAAGCAGATATTCAATATAATCATTCGCACTATATTGCTTATCCTTACTTTTGCAAATTATCTTAATTGCTGTGCGCTGAAAATCCAGAAAATATCATTTACTAAATAAGGAGGATGGATGTGATGTTTTTTGGAGGTATGCAATAGGTTAATTATTTGAAGATTCCTGATTTAAATTTAAAAACTTGTTCAATCAGCTAAGATAAAGGCTGTATGATTCTGAGAATCAGCCGTTATGCGAGCCTTTTGTTTCCAAGAATGCTTTTTTTAAGCTGATTTTTGCATAAAGCCTCTGTCAGTTCGAGTAGCTTATTATCTCATCCTCAGGGCTATGGATTACATATATGGGAGAGTGGATATTGGATATTTTCTCATCGCTCCGAAAATGGAATCGCAGTAGAAGCCAAGTCGGTAAAAATGCATAGTTCTTACTTGCCATCTCATCCATCGAATAGAATGATGATTCTATTATTGTCGCATAAACATGCTTGTTCTGTGCTAGATTTATAGCAACAGCTCATCCTAATGATTGTCCCCAGATTATGATATTTCTTGATGGAACTCCTGATTTTACAACATATTCATAAGCAGCTTCAGCATCGTCATAAATATCTTGCTCTTTCAATAACTCTCCTTCGCTCTTTCAATAACCGCGATAATCAACCATAAGGGCATTCACTCACAGTCAATCGAATATCTTTAATCTTCATTCGTTATATCCGATATTTCACCCATTTCCATGTAAGAATATTATAGTCTTATCGCTCTTGTTATCTAGAAACCATGCATTAAGCCTTATATCCTCTTTTGTCTTTATGTGCAGTTCTTTAAGGTTTTTGTATTCAGGAATCACTGATATTTCTTTTGAAGGGAAAAAAATCAAGTCTTTTTGAATATAGAAAACGAATATGCACAATATTACATACGCTATCGCAAAGGCAATTAATATCTTTGGGACTATATTCATTGTGAAGAATTTATCTTTTAGAAAGTTTCCTGCCTAGCCTAAGTGCCATAGCACAATCATCCGTATGTGAGACTTCTCAGACTTTCCTTCAGGAGAATTTTAAAAGTGATTTTCCTAAATGGCTGTTTTCGCCTCTTTTTGTCGAGGTCATAAGGAATTCTGCCTTTTCCTCATAGCTGAATTTTCAAAGTTTGCTCCAGAAGCCTGCAAGAGGAAGCTCGAGTATATTGATAGCATTTTCAATGAGATCATTCTCTCATCAGGGAATCGCATCGAAGACCGCATCCCACTCTTCGGATGAAAGGATTGAGAATCACCCGGTTTCTGATTCGCGCTTGAGAGCAGCATCGGCATTCCATAATGTCTCTCCGTGTTTGTTAATATGAATTCATCCTTCGGCATTCTCGGGAGCTTGCTCATTTTTTCTTTTTATTTCAAATCATCCGATAAGGATTGTCTCAGGTAGAACCATAATCTCGGAAATCTTCTTTTGCATTTCAGGATCAAGGGCATATTTCTCTTTCAGAGTCTTCAGAAAACACACTACCTGATCCTTCTCATCGACTTTGTGGTTGAGTATCAGTCATACGCTCTCAGCTACCAGATGCTGCGGAACATATAGGCTAGATGTCACTGAGCTGCCTGCTCATGATAGATAATTAGGAGCTTTGTTCATGTGATTGAGTTAGGGATATTTTTTTAATTATAAAGAAAATATTCATTTGTCAATTATGCCTTGCAAAAGCCTGAAAACCTATTTTGACGCTCAGCCGGCATATACAGGAATTGCGAACTTAAATTTTCAAAATAAGGATTTTTCCATATAATCTCCGAACTTAATATATTTAAAACAATATGCAAAAAGGAACAATACTGGAAAACATAAAGATAGAAAAGCTAATCTTCGGATGAAAAGCCTTATGATTCGCACCAGACGGGAAGAAGATAATAATATCGGGATGAGTTATTCCCGGTAGCGTGATCAATCTGAGGATCCTCAAGAACCGGAAGAATTACTATGAAGGTCAGATGCTCGATGAAGTGCAGAAATCTCCGCTTGAGCAGAAGCTTCCTGATCATTTTCAGGTTTATGGGGGTTGCAAATGGCTTCCCATAAATCACGATGTGCAGCTTGAGATAAAACAGGAGCAGGTCAGAGAGGCATTCAATCATCTTAAGGAGCATGTTACGGATGCTGTATTTCATCCGATTGTCGCTTCGCCTGAGATTTACGGATACAGGAATAAAGTCGAATTCTCTTGGGGAAAATATATATCGGACAGGGAATGAGTCCATGATGAATTCAGATTCTGATTCCATAAGCAAGGTGAATTCGATAGAATCATCGATTGCACTTTCTGCGTCCTGGCTGATGATGAGATAAATGAGATTTTCAAAAAAGTAGACAAATTCTCCAGAGAATCCGGATTGCCAACTTATGATCCGAAAAGGCAGGAATGATTCTGGAGGCATTTCGTTGTCCGCAAATCAAAACATGTTTCCGAAATCATGATCATATTCAGTGTGAATGATGCTTATCTGGCGAGCAAGTGAAGCGGAATAATAGAAAAATTCTCAAAAGACCTGAAATGATTCACTGATAGGCTGACAAAGGAGCACCCGAATATAAAATCAATCTATTACCTTAAGAATAATTGAAAAGCTGATATAGTGACGTGAGAATTCGGGCTCTATTTCTGAGTTCCGACTATCAGGGAGAGCATTCTCGGCAAGACATTCGAAATCAATCCTAAGAGCTTCTTTCAGACAAACTCGCTCGGAGCTGAAAAGCTATATCAGATTGCAATCGAAATGGCGAAGAAATGAAAAGATGAAATGAAGTGAGAAACTATGCTTGACCTTTATGCAGGGACCGGAACCCTATGAATAATATTCTCACCGTACTTCAAAAAAGTCTATAGTGTCGAGCTTGTCAAAGAAGCCAGTGAAGATGGCAAGAGGAACGCAAAACTCAATTGAATAAATAATATAGAGTTCGTAAATGCGAAAGTAGAGAATTTCTTGAAGGATTTCTCAGAAAAAAAGGGAAATGCCGATCTGCTAGTGATCGACCCTCCGCGCGATGGCATGCATCCGGATGCACTTCCGAATATAGTTAATTTCGATGCTAAGGTCATGGTATATGTGAGCTGCAATCCTTCAACCCTAGCACGCGACCTTGACTACATTGTCAAGAACTCTCAATACAAGATTACAGATGTTACGCCGGTCGATATGTTTCCTCATACCCATCACATTGAAACAGTTGTAAGGCTGGAAAAATTTTAATAAAAGTTCTATAGAAGAAAAAAGAGAATTATTCATAATTCTCTTTTTTTATTCTATAGTTAGAGTAATCAAGGCTTAACCGAATAGGTTCTCGTTTGGCGGAGTTACCTTTTCTTCTCATCATTTTGCAAATGCCCGCTCTAATGCTGATGTCTGAAGATTCAATTTCAGTTCTCACATTCAAATGATAATATCATCCATCTTTTGTGCCTTATCAAAATCGCATCAAGCAACATTTATTCAATTTCTTGCAAAAAGAGTTTGAAGATTTTTTCATAAATTATTTACACTATTGCCAGCAGCACTATCCCTCTGGAATTCACTGATAATTGAAGCTGCTCATCTTTTAAAGCCATCATCATCTATGTTGGCATGAGTTGATTTCGCCAGATTCAAAATGCTTGAGCTGAGATCTCTTGCTAGATTCTCAACCTGCTTTTTTTGCATATCGGCACTGTTTTGAGAAATATCTTTCCCTTCTCTTCATATTTCACTCATAATGTATAATAGATAAATAAATAAAAACAGGCCTAAAACTTTTCCACCACTATCTGTCCCATTCTTCAGCCCGAAACATTCTTGACTATCAATCTTAGATTCTTGGTTTTCCCTTTCAATTCGACTATTTCTCAATTTTCTGCAAATCTTTCCAATCTTGATGTTATTATATAGCTAAGATTCTCTCAGATGAATTCTTCCTCAAGTCAGATGTCTCTGATATCGTCAATCTTTAGCTCTTCCAGAACGTCGTCAATGATTACATTTCAGCTTGCTAAAATCTTACCGTCTTTCAGCTTGCTCAAATAAATATCTTCCTTATCTGTCTCATCTTTTATGTCTCAAAAAACCTCCTCAATTATGTCTTCAAGAGTTATGATTCACTCTACTCATCCATGCTCGTCAAGAACCAATGCAATATGCTTTCTGGATTTCTGAAGCTTCTCAAATATCTTATCAATAGGTTGAGTAAGGGGGACTTTTATTATATCATCAAGATGGATTTCAGACAGCTTCTTATTTCATCTTCATGATTCTTTTAGCTTGAATGCTTGCTTAAAAGTTATGAAATGATCAATCCTATCAACAGTTTCTTGGTAGACGGGGATTCTCGAATGGCTATGGATAAGCAGATATTCACAAAGCATGTCTACAGTGATGTTGATATTAACCGCATCCATCTGAACACGAGGGGTCATTACTGACAATGCAAGAGTATCGCTAAGATCCAAGACTCATTTTATTTTCTTGTGTTCCTCTTCTTCTACGGCTCATTTTTCATGTGACATATCGATAAAAGCCTCAAGCTCCTCTGGAGACATTTTGATATGGATGTTATCTGCACCGAAAAAATAACTTACTGATTTAACAAAGAATCAGATTATCAATATCAGAGGATTCAATAATTTTATCAGCAAAAAATAAAAAGGAGCAACCAGAAGCGACACTTTTTCACTGTATTTTGAGCATATTGTTTTCGGCGTTATCTCTCAGAATAAAAGCAGAATCATTGTAACAATTCATGTCGCTATTCATATTCAATAGCTTCATGGCAGTCAGAAATTTTCTGCTAATTGTATCGAGGCGGTTGTTGCAAGGGCAGAAGCTCATACATTTACAAGATTATTTCAGATCAGTATTGCAATCAGAAGCTTATCGTTATCTTTTTTTATCTTCTTAAGGAATTTTGCTCAAGCTTTCCTTTCTTTCTCAAGCGATATTATCTTATGCTGAGAAATGCTCATTAGGGCAATTTCAGTACCGGAAAAAAAAACAGAAAGGCTAACTAATGCTATGAAGATTATTATTGAAACAGGATCCATTTATTGAAGAATAATTTAATTTTCTTGATAATATGCAGTTTTGAAGAAATGTAAATGTTATTATTGTCATAACATCAATTCATTCTCAACTTTTATCCCCTTCTCTTTCAGGATTTCAGCCAAGACTCAATCTCATTTTGTCAATCTTCAAGTGAAGAGCCCGTCAAAAATGAGCCCGCTTCAGCACGAGGGGGATTTTGATTTCAGTATAGCCCTTTTGCATCATCGCTCGAGTGCAATCGCAAGAGCCTCATGAGCTCACCTTACGAAAGATTCAGTCATGTCTTCTCAGTCTTGGGTTATGAATCTTTTTCATCTTTTCTCACAAGGGCTCCTGGGAGTAGAGAGTCATCAAAGCAACTCCGGACACACTGGAGTGGCAAGTCATGATTTCACCATGTCTATGATTTTCTGGTTTGGACAGGAGCTTCAATCGTATCTGCAATTCATTCAAGCCAAACAGGCGCTCACTAAAATCATCTTTAATATTTTATTCCATAATGTGATGGATGATATTGAAAACAGGATTAAGTGCAAATGCAATAATTGTTTGTCGATTATCCAAATATTTGCCTTAACTTTTGTATTTTAAGCAAGACCTATCATTTTATATTTATTATGGGCTTCAGGTGATGAATCACATCCACCAGATCACTCTGCAATTCCATGACTTTGAAGATATTTTTATAGGCCATCGGAGATTCGTCAAGAGTCTGATGCGTAACTTTCGCTGTAATTCACTTCATTGATTTTTCAAATTCGTCCATGCTGACTGTTTCTTTCGCCTTGTTTCTGCTCATCGCTCTTCATCCGCCATGGGATGAAGAAAACAAGCTGTCAGGATTTCATTTTCATCTTACAATGAAGCTTCAATCCCGCATATTGCCAGGAATCACTCAAAGCATTCAAAGCTCCGCATGGGTAGCTCATTTCCTGTGAATCCAAAGTCAGTCTCTAAGTTCTGCATGATTATGGTTCCTATTGATATAATCTTTGATTTCAGTCGTTCATTTCAGATAATAATCCAAATCTCTCGCCACTAGCTTCAGCATTTCAAACCTATTGAGCAATGCGAATTCAAGTCAAAAATTCATGTCTAGGATATAGTTTTTTCAATCTTCGGAATCTGCGTCCAGTCAGTATGTTCATTCATTCGATCACTTCGTGAATTCCTTTAGCTTCTTATCAATGTAATTTCATTTGATCTCTTCATATTTTTCCAGATCCAGTTTTTTCAGGCTTTTGAATTCTTCTATATTCTCAAATTCCTTCTCAAATTTTCCAGTATCGATATTCTGTTTTTCCTTTGCCACCTTCATGTATACAGAGGCTATCCTGTGTCAGACTCATCTGCTTCATGAGTGAACAACTATCCAGACCGCCTTATCCTCATCGTATGCTATTTCGATGAAATGATTTCATCAGCCAAGCGTTCATATCTGGTTTATTCATTTTATCATAGCCTCTTCGGCAACTCAGGTATGATCAAAACTCATGATCTGGTCTGGTTCTATCAGGGGCTTATCCCTGAATCTTCCTTCTCAGCAGGGGATCGACCTATAGATGGAGTTGAATATTTTTTCTCTTTTGTCGGATTTGAAATCAGATAATATATAATCAGTTTTCATAGCCAAGACTCAGCATCAGATATCATATCATATGAAGGCAGGATATATTGCGCCCTTAACAGCGACAACTCCTCAGATAGGCAATACATAACCGGTATGCGCATCTGGCATCAGAGCTCATTTCACAACATTTTCAAGCCTCATCACATTATTGAACTGATCTATCGCTTCTTGTTCGATTCTTGTTCAGAATATATGTATTTCCTTTTCCATAAGTTTTTAATTATTAATTTGGGATTTTTTCTTAATGAAATTCTCCCATTCTTTCTGAGCTTTCTTGAAACTCGTCATCCAGGCTTTGCCTTTAAGGCTTCTCGACGTAATGACCATCTCTCTTATATCTTCCGGCAGCTTTTCGTCTTGCCACTTCCTTTCTTCATCGAAAGATTTTCATTCATAAATGATTGCCTTTAGCGCATATTCAGCTCATCCTGGAGCATGATCTGCCATGTGTGCAGTCGCCACCGCATGTCAGGCGGCTCTGAAAATAGCGATTTCTGTAGGATTCTGGGATTCTCTGGCAGCAATTATAACTCACATTGCAGCTTTTCTGGCATCTCCCACAATGGCAATTCCGCTCGCCCATTTCTCACCCGTTTCAAGTGCGAATACTATTCTTGGATCAATATTGTCTCCCAGAAGCGGCAAAACGTGCCTCACACATTCGCAGGACCATCTAATGAGCTCTATATGCCGCTCTTTTGTCAGGGGTCAGCCTCGGTGCTCAGCTATGAATAGAGGGTTGCGCATTTTTTGATAATTATTGGGGTTTAAAATAAATTCATGCTATATCCATTATTGTCACGGTAATCTAAAAAATATACAGCCGGCACTCATTCCTTTTTGACTGATACAACTTCATAATAGCCGGGCATGAACTTGATATTTCTTCATTTTCATTCATGCGGAACTGCCATCAGCACCTTAAGGGAGACATTTTTCAGATATGCGTCGTCAAATGAGAAATTAAAAGTATTTAAGAAATCATCTTTTTTCACAAAAAATAGCTCATCTGGTTCTACTGTTCATTTAGCGATTTCGGTCTGAGTTCATCTTTTGAATTCAAATATAAAGTTTCCATTCTCATTCACAATTATGCTTCATCAGATGATATTGTCATTATAAGGTCATATTTGTATATTATAATTACTGATATCAGCATCTATTATATTCACTCCGATGAATTTCAAAGTTTGTTCTTTTGTGACATCCCTATCTCCAAACCTTTTTAAATCAGATATTCTTGGCATCAATGAGAAATAGCATCTGTCTGAACCTAATTTTTTAAAATATCAATCGATATTTCCGATAAATTCTTTAAGTGACGTCAAATAGGTTGGAATTTGCGGCAGATTGAACCTTGTCAGATTCTCAAATCACACATTTCGCGGCTCATCAATTTTCCTTGCAAAATCAACCAGGCTTCGGATCTCTCATAATTTCTGGGCCCAATCATTAATATTTGCTTTATATGAACCAAGCTGGGGCATATTTGATTGTTTCATTAATTCTCTGATTAAGTTGTTATTATATAGGTGGATTGATTAAAAGACAAAAAAATAATGATGTAAAGAAATCTTTTTGAAAATTTTTTTATTTGGTACGACATGCAATCTTTGGTACCCCTGACTTAGAATCGTTCTTCCCTAGTCGCTATCGCTCCTTGCCAGGGGTCAATCATTTTTGGGCCATGAATATAGGATTGTGCATTTTGAAGTTATTTCTAAAAAAGGAAATCGATTTTATCCTTTTCTCAAGGATGCTTCTCGATATATGATTTTATCAATCCTATATCCTGCTTGTCCTTATCCCTTCAAGACTTTGATTTAAACCAAATGCAATCCCTCAAGCTCTGGAATGAAAGTCAATTTATTATCTCTGCCCTTGATATCTGTTCTTCTATGATAGGATTTCAATTTGAGCTCTCGAATTCTATAAATGATCAATTCCCGAAGGCTTCAATATTTTCAGATATGACTATTCTCACTATATTATTGCCGACTGTCGGAAGATAAGTTCTTAATAAGTTTTCCCATAATCCATCGCTCACCGCAATATCTATGTCTGAGCACTTCCTGATTCATCTTGCCGCCAAAGTTCAGCCTGAGACGATAACATATTCCCCGATCGGCAAATCCTTACCTCTGAATTCTTCAAATAGCTCCGCAGAAAGCCATGTATGATTTTTTTCCATAATTAAATAGAGAGGTTATATTTAAAAGATTCAAGAATAGAAGCCTTGGTTTTGTTTATTTCAAATTTAGCCAATGATATGCTTTTATTTCAAACTGCAAAGATTTTCTTTTGTATGTTTTACATTGGTACCCCCGACAGGAATCGGTATTCCTACTCGTAACCTCGCTGCCAAGCCTGCTAATTATATCAATTCAATATACGGTTTAATTTATTTTCCGTTAGACATCAATCTTGAGTTTTATAGTAACTAGTATCACTGTATTTACACCAATCAGAAGTATAGATGTATTTTATTGAAACAGTATTTAGATTAATTAAAAACACAAAACCTTTGCCGTCATTAAAAGCTTTATATTCTCATGGTATGCAATATTTATCTTTACTGTTAAGCTCTCTACATACTTTTTCTTCTTCTCATACAGGGAAACTACCATGGCTATTTCAATAATTTATAATGTTCGAATATAACACATTAGCTTCAGTCCATCTGAAGACACTTGATCTGATCAAAAGCTTCTCATCTGGTGCATCAACCATAAGGGAAAGAAGTATAAATAACGCTAGAAAAAAAATTCACATTCTTTTCCATGAAAATCAAAATACAGCTTTATTGCTTAGAAATTTTTTGAAACGAATCGTGTCCATTTTTAAATTTACTTTATTTTTCCATTCTACTTTTTTTAAAATAAAAAACAAGGAAATTGTTTTGGGAAAGGTAATCATATGCGTACCCCTGACAGGAATCTTTTTCCTCAGTGTCGTACAGGCTTTTCCAAAGCCAGTTCTCGCTCCCTAAAAACGCCTTGCGACATAGAGTGCCATACT
>CAZKLD010000016.1:0-33754 GCA_964553745.1 uncultured Candidatus Peribacteria bacterium
CAAACTATTCCTTCCCTAATTTAGGGAAGGTGCCCGGAGGGGCGGATGGGTTACTCCGGCAGGCAGGGGTGCCCGGAGGGCGGATGGGTTACTGCATTTACCATTTGCTATCACCATTCACTGACCCGTGCGGAGCGGAAGAGCAATCATTATTAAAAGAGCATTGCATAAATGATAAAAATGAATCAATCAAATACATCAATGGATGAGGAGTAAAACCTAACACTTTACAAAATATGAATAATCAGTATAATCAAAAAAGTAATAAGAAATTACTTTTTTTATGTGCAGTGTAAGAGGCAGCATGCTCAATTCAGCCGTATCAGAGAGGGAATCCGTAGTCGGAATTTTATCATGAATCAGATACATGAGATAATCCGCAACAAGAATTATAAAGAATATACCCTTAATCGAGAAGCGATATTCTCATATACTCCCAGCTACAAATTCCAGAAATGCTTCGAAGTCATCTAGTAAGCCCTAACCATTTTAATTATGAATCATTCAGCAAGAAATCTTCCCGAATCTGAAGAGGCAGATATTCATCCGGAAACTAAAGCGATAAAATCGGAATGGAATCGTCATTCTGCCTATCAGTGGGTGTATTTTGACGAGAATTATAAGAAAATGATAAGCCATTATCTGGCTGGAAGATTGACATGAAGTAATCTGGAAATCTGATGATGATGGTATCTTTCTCATCCGAATTCTGCTGTTATAGACGTATCTGAAGTGGCTCTGGAATATAATCCTGCTAAAAACAAAAAATGCTTTGACCTTGATGATTTATGAAGATGAAAAAAACTTCCATATCCAGATCATTCATTCGAATCCGCCACAATGATAAGTGTGTGGCAATATCTCCGATTCCCGAAAAAACTCCTTATGGAACTCGAGAGGGTATTGGTACCGGGATGAGAGCTCTATATCATCAATGAACAATGAGCCTGAATTACTGAGCTGATAAAGCAATCAGGTCATACGCGTGGCATCTGTCAGCAAGTGCAGGAATTATGATATTCGGCAATCAAGGAAGATATAGAGATTATCTGAAAAGATCATTGCTGATTCAAGGCCGTGATAGTCTCAATGCCGCAAGAAACCCTATTCGGCAAGGTTTCTGAAGTAAAGAGAAAAGCGTCCATCGTCATGACTCAGGAAGAAGCCGAAGAAGAGGAGGAGACAAAAGCGAATCGATTCAAACAAGATTACACAGAGAAATGATACAATAGGGCAGAATTTATGCTGCATAGCTTGAGGGAATATCCTGTTACGCAATTCAGCATCGATCTCAGACAGAGATTTGAGGATTTTTCAAAGGATTATAAATCTGCTACATGAGAGGATGTACTGCTCTGTTCTTTTGAATATTCCGATATGAAATTGGATATGGCGACAAGCGACATCGAAATCATGGTCGAGCTCCATGCGAAAAGTTTCAAAGACCAGACAAAGGAGGATCTTCTTCGTAAATATAAGCTGAGAGCCTGCAATCATCATACATCGCTTGAAGTAGAAGTAAAAAAACAGCTGAATTGACAATCTGCTGCCGAGTCAACCCTTTTTAATTATTTCATCCCTTTCCTTACGAATACGGCTTTAAATAGCTACACCATATCATTGCAGAAACAGCTATATGATAATCTTAAGAAGACATACTCCGTTAAGTTGGATGAATGGATACATGATAAAGTAGCCAGAAGGCTGTACTATCTTATATCTGACAATAAACAGAGAAAGCCTATCGATAGTCTGATTGCCAGGAAGAGGGAAATTGAGAAGGAAAAAATCCCAACCGCATGAACAAAGCCTCTGACATATCTTCCTTATATGAGAAAGATAAAGGATCTGATAGGTTCCGAAGCTTCTTTCAGTCCAAGAACTTTTAATTTCGATGATTAATTGTTTTAATCATGAAAATACCTCCTGAAAATATGCCAGTACGCATGAACAATGCATTTGAGGCTTATCCATCAATAGAAAAAGCACTGTATCTCCTTGAATGAGATTGAGCAGTGGGATTCCGAAACCTCTATGAACTCTTGAAGGATGATTTCGCATCCTTAAGCCCAACAATTATTGATAGGCTCAGAAGTTGAGTGATAGGCAAAATCCAATATCTTTTGAGATGCTGAAGCTGGAATGACCTTAAATGATGTGAAGATGTCCTTCGGATGTTCTCTATCGAGGACATCTGATTTTCGCCTGAAATGATAGCTTTCATTGAAGAATACCTTCCGAGATGCAGCTACAAGATGCTAGAGAGGATGGTTCCTTCCTGATTGAGCTATACGAAAGGCAAATTCTATATACGATCCGACATCCCGAAGGCCTATTTCGAGAAGTACTGAAGAGAATTCCATCAGACCGAATACACAAGGACCATACTTCTCGAATTCTCTTTCACTCCCGAGGAACTCACAGAATCTTTCATTATCCGACTCACAGAAATGAGGAATGTCTTCTATCGCATATACAAAAGCCCCAAATCTCTAACTGAAACGCTCAATTTCATCAAAAAAGGGGTAAAGTGAATTTTAGAAATTTCATAACCATTTCCTCATGCATCATATCGCAATCCTGAATCCTAAATGGAAGCTTCTTGAGAAGATAAAATCTTGAGAGAAGACTGTCGAATCAAGATGGTACAAGACCAAGAGGAACCCTTGGAATAATATTATCGCAGGGGATACGGTATATTTCAAAGATGCCTGAAAGAAGGTTGTGCTCATGGCACAGGTGACAAGAGTACTGCAATTTGAGGATTTCGGAGAGGCTGAATTCAATGTGATAATCGAAAAATATGGAAAATCCATAGCCCTTCTCAATACATCATATTTTCCATGGTATTCTTCGAAGAGATATTGCATATTGGTTTTCCTTTCAGATCCGCAAGAGATAATACCTTTTGACATCAACAAGACATGATTTTGAATCTGATGCGCATGGATTTCAATAGATGATATAGATCAAATTCGGATATGATAATGAACGGCTTCAATCAGTAAATTTGACAAAATATGAATATTCCTTATAAAATAGCTATAAAGTTGATGTTTTTTTGCCTTTTTAAGAACTAAATGTTACTATGGCATCAAGGCATATTCTTATAAAAAAATGTATCAAGCATGGGGAATATCGATTCTGAAAATCATAATAGCAGTTTTAAGGAAACTATAGAGGCAATAAAGATTTACTTAGAAAGGCTTCTCTGAATGAGGACGGAGAATCTTAAAAAAAATGTAAAACAGAATGTTTCAGAGGTTCTTGAGCAGAAAAAACCCGAGAAATCCTTCTTCAAAAAGATGAAGGATCTTATTGTGTGAGAAGATGAATCATCTGTTCAGCCGCAAAAAAGCAATTCATGATTTGAGGAGCATCCGGAGGATCATGACAAATATATACCTCATGACATGGAATTCTGAGAATCTCTCTGAGAGGAGTCCAGATTCGCAGAGGTATATCCATGATTCACCTGATACTACACCTCCTGAAAAAAATCATATTTCGACCCCCAATCCAATCTCTGGTCAAAAAAATCTTCACTGTCAGCTCTCAGCCAGAATGCTGTAAAAACCGGCAAATCCTATACCTATTCCTGAGTCATCAAAAATGGGACAATCCCTGTTCCGCTTCCTGAGTGAGCTTTGCCTGACGCTAATTCCATATGCTTCAGTGGCAAATCCTTGCCTATTTTTCAGGTAGATCAGAATAATTGCGTTTATATCGTATCCAGCGAGAAGCAATATATAAGCTTCGATTTCTATGTGTCACAGGATGTTCCCGCTAATACTCCCGTATTGGAAGACTCAGAGAAAATCTCTTATGGGAATTTGACTGATGATACTAAATATTTTCTGTCCAAGCTTAATTGAGATTCGCTTTGAAAAGCTGAGGAAATCAGAAATATGATCAAAAATGGAAAGAAATATTCAACTAGACTGCAATGAACTCTGAGAGACAAGTCGAATTCCCGAAATTACATTGCAAATCTTGATAAATCCGAAGTTCTTGAATGTTTCAGTGCAAATACTTTATTCGTAGCTTTGTGCAGAGAGATCTGAATTCCTGCCAGACTCGTGGAATGATATATGGTCCAGAGTCTCGCTAAGGATTGAAAAGCTCTTCTATGAAGCAACAAATGACATGCATGGTCAGAGATATGGGATGAGAAAAACTCCATATGGAAACGCATTGATGCAACGCCGTCTAAAAAAGAGAATTGAGAAGATTCGAATCAGAATATGGATGGACAGAACTCAAGTGGCGGCACATGAGATACAAATATGGATTCGCCAGATGATAGCTCATGATCCGCTTGAAAAAGTCCATGAAGCCAATCGGGGAAGAGTGGTGGTAAGCCGTGAAGCGAAGGTGAGCCGCAGCAGTGAGAATGATGAGAATGATGAGATGATTCCCAGGGTGGCGCATCCGATCAGGCCTGAGGACAGAGACCATGACAATCCGCTAAATCCCCAAAAGAAGCACTAGAGGATATTATTTCAAAAGCAAAAGACGATAGTGTCACAAAGCAGGCAGAAAAGTTGAAAGAGGTTCTAGAGAAACTGGAAAACACATCTTCGAAAGAGCAAATAAGAAAAGTGCTTGATGAAACGTGACTTGAAGATTTTGCCAAGGAAATCGCAGATAAAATATGAAATGAGGAGATTCTCAGTCAGGAAAAAGCTCAGTTGAATAAAATAGAAGATGAACAAGATCTGGATAGGACACTTGATAATAGCTTGTTGGATGAGGAATTCAAAAATAAGCTGAAAGAGTACTCCCGAGCCATCAGAAAACAGATTCAGGAGCAGAAGAAAAAGCTCAAGTCCGATATGGACCGAATGTGATTCAAGGAAGAGGAAATGCGGCTTTATAGGATGTATAAGGAATTGGAGAAAGAGATCGAGTCCGAAGTGAGGAAACAGATACTCAGCCTCGAGAAAATCCTTCCGCCGAAATTCAGGACAGTCAAGGATGAGAATAATTATCACGCATCAGGAAATTCACTTTGAAATACCGGTAAATTGATCGAACACCATCTCACCTGAGATCCGAAAATTTTCCAGAGGAATGCTCATGAGAAGGAATCGAATGAGATCAATATGTACGAGACCGTCATTATCGATAGGTCATGAAGCATGGGAAGATTCGATGATCCGAACTCACCCCTGAGAGAAACTGTCAAAGCAGCCATAATAAGGGCAAAGGTACTAGAATACTTCAAAGTCAATTTCTCAATCCTTATATTCGATACCGAGCTGGAGGAAGTCATGGAATTCGGTGAGAAATTCTCTGAAAGATGAAAATGCCTCATCCCTTCAAAGCTAATGAGAGCAGTGATGAAGAATTGATGAACGGATATCGGAAAGCCTTTATCCTACACCTTCAATTCGATGAAGGAATATTCTCGAAAAAATGGCCTAAAATCATTTTGAAACATATCTTTCTTAGGTGATTGAAGACCGAGTGATTGACTCATGGGCTGAGCATTGAAATGACTTATAAATCAGATAAGATCTGCAGGCTTTTGACTCACAGCTTATTATATAAATTGATCAAGACAGGATTCATGAGAACTCCAAGATTATTTCTGAAGCGAGGAATCGTGATGAACCATAATAGTCCAGGATGTGAAGGAGCTCACAGAGAAGCTTATATGAGCCAATAATAGGAATCTGCGAAAAATCATCGCAAAATACAGATAACAATTTAATTTTAAAATAATATTTATAACAATATCTTTATGATAAATTCAGCAGTCAGCCTTCAGGATTCAGCCAATAAATCGAGAGTGCTTAAGACAAAAGCCACCAACATGGATAACCTGATGGAGGGTGCGAGGGAGAAGCTTAAAGTGAAGTTCGAGGGCATCCCGATCTTATCTGGCGCATATTATTCTTCGACCGATTTCGATATTAAATTCACTGATTACCTGAAGAAGAATTTCCCAGTCTTTGCAGAATCTTTGGCAAGTCTGATGCGGGCGTGAAATTCCAACATAAGTCTCTCAAGCCTTAAACAGGATAATTACATCTGAAAAAGCATTTACCTCAAGTTGTGATTGAGTCTGTTTGAACTCAAAAAGATATACACACAGGACGATTTTTATATTTTTCTGTCAGAAGACTGATGTTATTATAATGTTAAGATTGCCGAATTCGATTCAAAATGAATAATGGCTCCTTCATTTAAGCCTTGAAGACCTCCGATGAATACTAAAAGCAATATCATAAGGGATTTTGCATTGAACAATACCTGAAGCTCTATCCAATTGATTTCCGGATGAAATGTGGTGAGCACAATAGTATGAGACCTTTTCACCATTGTAAATCCTGAAGCCTGAGATGCTATAATAGTCAACAATAATTTGCTGGAGATCATGAAGTTGGATGCGAATTGAATCCAGACAACACTTGATACGATAGCGCATCCATATTGAGAAATCAAGAAAATCTCAATCGATAATAATGCCAATTTCCTTCTTATTATCTCAAAATATGATACTCAATCGAAGTTCCATGTTCTGCACAGGAAGACTCTAGAGTGCATCGAGACTTTCGATGATATAGTGGATATCATCCTTATAGACAATAAGGATGATGTTATAGTGCTTAATAAAGAGGGAAATGTAATCTCCATAGACACGAATTTCGACCAATTTGCAAAATGATTCATAGATGACGGTGAGGTCGTTAAGGACTGAGCACAGAGGATTACCAGAATCGAAGACAAGACAAGAGTGGATCTCGAGAATCTTCTTGTGAATTGAGGGATTTCTGTTGATTTGGCTGCCGCAAGGAATGGGAATTGACACAAGGAGAATTGAGTCTCCGTCGATTCTGCCATAGTCGAACAGCTTTGGATGACAAAAGTCTGAGATGAAGAAACCTTAAAAACACTTTTTGAAAAAGCCGACAATGCGGAAAGTATCGAGCTAGTGCATGACGCGTTCCTGCAGATAAAGCTCAATCCAGCGGTTTCTGCCGTAAAATGAATCTCTGATAGCATAGAGACTGCGATAAATAAAAAAAGATATGAGATAAAGATGAAGGATTTCTCTGACAAGCTGATATTGATTTCGGAGGATTTGGAAAAACTTGATCCTCAGGCAGAAGATTATTTCTTGAGTCTGAATATCATAAAGACGAGGCTTGATGACTTAAAGAAACTACGTTCCCAGATTCCTCTTGTCGCAAAAGATATGGATGAGGTTCTCAAGAAGCTTGCAGCCTGCATCGCGGAAGATATTTCCGGATTTCAGAAGGCAAATAGCGAATCTGTAATAAAATCCATTGAATCCAACCTTTGACTTTTAAGCGAATTCCTCAAATGAGTGGATTTCATGGCTTCCATTACCCAAGTCTATGCATCTGATCTCTGGAAGCAGACGGAAAGTATGATTGAATTGCTTGAAGATACACAGAAAGATGCTTATAAAAAGAAGCTCCTTTCAGTTATTACACTTAGGCAGCAAGAGCTTCTTAAGGCAGAAAGGGAAGAGCGGGAAAATGAATGAAGGGCAATCAAGGATGATATAAGCGAAGTCAATTCTTACATCACTCAATTATCTGAAATTCTAGAAACCATAGACGATGAATCGAATTTGGACATAATGAAATGAAGCGATGCCCTTTATCTGAGGATTACAGATAAGATTGCACAATTTCCGGTTAAAGATGCGGAAAAGCTGACATTAAGGCTTAATTCGATATTCGATGATAGAAAATTGAAGATAAAGCTTCAGAGGCTGGATAATAAATGAGTCGTAAATTCACTTGATGAATATTGAATAAGCACATTCCTCTATTACTCCGATACTGCGAACAATCTCATATGATACAAGGTTAAATGAAACAGATTGCCTGACTCAAGAGTCAGGCTCGAATTATGTTATGATGATTGAACCTGTTTTGATATTGATAGGTATCTTCAGAATCCTGGATTCTATTCGGATGCCATAATATCAGATACGCTCAAAGCTGAAATGACACAGCAGGAATTCTTCAAGTACGAAAGGAATATTTCGGAATGGAAAAAAGTCTGAAAACCGAAACTTGCAAAACTATCAGAAAAATTTATTAAAGCTAAAGATGATGATGAAAAAAGAAGGTTGATTCAGATGATAAGAGAGGTTAAGGGGTTCTATGCGCAGGCCAGAGTGACAGAATTATTTGCTATCACTCTTGCCGACAAGCTTAATTTGAACCCGAGATCCCATCTTGAGAGGATTAACCCGAAATTCATAGTGCTAGATGAAGAAAAGGAACTGCTCACTAAGATGAGCAGAGGTTTCTCTATCCAGAAACAAGAGCAGAAATGAATCGATATCCTTGAGTGATGACCAGGTCTCGGTAAGACTGAAATATGCAGGTTTTTTGCCGCCGCAACTAATAGAGAACTGATTAGGGTTCAGTGTTCTAAGATGGACCCGTCTGATATGTTTTTCTCTCCGCAGCTCAAGGCAGGAGAAACTTCACGTGCACCGGCAGATTGGATTAAGCTGATGCAGAAGCCTGGAACTATTGTTCTTTTCGATGAGATAGATAAGCTCAATGCAGAATCTTTTGAGAGGTTGCATAGCTTATTCGATGCATCAAGATCAGTTTATGATCCGCAGATGTGAATGGTCAAAGCGCATCCTGATTCGATTTTTGTCTGAACGCGCAATTCCTACGAGAAAATGTCAAATCCGATAGTCTCCAGATCCGTCATCCTGAAAGTCGAAGCCCCAGGTCAATTGAATGAGGCATTCAAAGTTTCTAAATACACTTCAATAGAATTCTTTGAAAGAATATCTTATGATGATTTCAATAAGCTTTGGACAAAATTCGTTATTGATAAAGAAGCCCCTGGAAGCTCAGCTTGAGAGAAGAAGATTTTTGAAACTATCCAGAATATCCATAAGCTAATTTGAATCCTTAATGATTTAAGGGCAAAACAGACATCGGACGCATATGAGGACAAATTCGAATATGAATTATCTTACAGGGATGCGGAACAGATTTTCTTGAGATACAATATGGATGGCAGCTCTTCATTCAAGGACAAGATCATAGAGATACTTATCCCAAAAGTCAGAGCGGTTGTCTATTCTGCAGAAGACAAAGATATTCAAGAGAAGATCGCACTAGATATAATCAATGCTGAGTTCAAATAAGTCTCTATTCAATTGACCATTAAAGTAGATTTAAAATCTGAATTGTTTTTTTCCTGCAATAAGATATTATAAAGCTTGATATTATTTAATTGATGCCGATGAAAATAGACGCATACATAAAAAAGTGGCTGGAATCCTGAATCATAAGCAAAGAGCAGGCTGTCCAGATGTTTGATGATTCTAGAGAGATAATCGAGTCTGAGAAAAAGAACAGGGTTGCCGGTATGTTCGGGTCTGTCTGAGCAGTTGTCTTGGGCATATGACTCATATTGTTCATAGGCAGTAATTGGCAAGAGATACCGGTTTTCATTAAAATTATATCCACTTTGTGACTTTGCGCATTAAGCGCTTTTGGAGCATACCGATTTGAGGAGCTCTGAGATAGGCCAAGGACTGCTTGAACACTGGCTTTTCTTGCTTCTATATTCTGGTGAGCCACTGTGATTTTGGTTGCACAGCAATATAGTACCTGAGACAACAGCAAAATACATTATATCATCTTAATGTGGATGGCGGGTATAATCCCAGCGATCTATGCATTCAATTCCGCCGCAACTGCATGATTATTTGCAGTCTTGACCATGAGTTGGGTATCTTCTTATGTTTCTTTTTTCAGATGAGATAGTGAATATTTCTCATTATTGGCCGCAGGACTCATACTCTATTGACTATGAGGATTGCACTATGCCTTTCCTAAATACCAGAGAATCTGAAGGGTATACAGGATTATATGACTTTATGTTTCAATGTTCATCTTCCTTGTTTTTTCTGTATTCAGGAATTACGAATTCCATAGAGCAACAACAGAATGACTAGGTAGGTTCGGATTGCCATTTGCAGTAGCTGGCGCATTTATTCTGATGAGCGCATACATAGCTAGGAAGAATTATTATAAATCCCTGCTTGAGCATCTTCCTGCAATAGTCTGAATCATATTAGCCGCATGGGCGCTATTCATCGGTTCCAATACCTCGATCGATTATTATAACTACAATAACTCAGATTCAATTTTCTTACCTATTTTCATCGCGATGAATGCATATATCGTGATTATCTCTACACTGGTGCTATGGATATGATATGCCAATCGAGATTCGAAATTAGTGAATGCCGGATATTTTTTCTGAACAATCTATCTTATTGTCAAGTACTGTGAAATCTGATGGTGAATGATGTCGGCTTCATTTTTCTTCATTGCATGAGGCATTATCTTTCTCACCTTATGATATTTCGTAGAAAGGAAAAGAAGGGCAGCTATAACTAATTTTAAAATCGTATGACAAAGCGTAGACTTATAATCTGACTCGTATCCTTCTGGATTATCGCTGTTCTTGGGTTTGTCGGTTACATGGAAAGCGTTAAGCTTTACTGACAGATACTCATAGTAAAGGTTGAGCCCGTCGATCCGAGAGACTTGCTCAGGTGAGATTATGTGACTCTAGGATTCCCATTCTCAAGGCCAGATATAGATATTCCTTCATCTGGTAGCTTATATGCAGAATTCACAAAATGAACCGATAATAGGCTTATAAAAATAAATTGATATACCACAAATATGCCTTCAAGCGGAGTGGCCATCAGATGAGACATCATTAATTGACGGCTCGATTATTGAATAGAAAAGTTTTTTGTCCCTGAGACGAGATGACTTGAGATAGAGAATGCGATCAGGACCAAGAATGTAGAAGCCGAAATCGCAATAGATAAATCATGAAGATCCATAATAAAGAATATATTGATAGATTGAGTTGTCTGGAAACCTTAAATATCTTGCTAATCATTTCATAAAAGCTCTTACTTTTGGTAAGAGCTTTTATTTTTTGGTTGTACATTTTCATTCCGAGGCCTCAATTAAAAGTTGCTGGTTTCCGTAATCCCTGAACTAGAATCTATAAAAATATACAATACATTTTTTACAGAAGGATTAGTCACAGTTAACAGATTCCTGGTCGGAGCCAGGAATGACAAGCCAGGATATTCGAGTACAAGTTGATGTTTCCAGAATATCTTCTTTTTATTTATCCTAAGTTCTAAATTCTCAGCCCTAAATCCTTTTCATTGGCGGAGAGAGAGGGATTCGTTCTTCCTCGCTTCGCTGCCAGAGACGGGCCGGGTCGGAAGACAAACCCTTGTCTTCCTGAATTTCTCCGAAATCCCCCCTCTATTCGAATCCCTCTCGGATTATTCAATTTTGATTATACATTGGCGGAGAGAGAGGGATTCCCCTTCGGGCCGCCCTCGGCCGAAAGACAAATCGTTGTCTTTCTAAATTTGCTCCGCAAATTTGCCTCACGTTCGAATCCCTCTCAGATTAAAGAATTTTGATTATACATTGGCGGAGAGAGAGGGATTCGAACCCTCGTTACATTGCTGTAAACACGATTTCGAGTCGTGCGCGTTCGACCGGACTCTGCCATCTCTCCATGGTTATCCTGAAACATTGCGGTTCCAGGATATTTTAATTATTTTATATTCACGAATGGCGTATTCGCTCAAGTGACTTGAGGTAATACTCAATTCCATTTTTCTATAGATCTAAGCTGAAGGATTTCAGGATTTGATTTCAAGGCTGCTGCCTCTATCTGGCTCGCTTCGGCTTTTCATTTTGATTCTGCGACTTTTTGCTCGGCCTCGAATTTTATCCTCTCAAGCTTATTTTTTGCCGCTAAAGCCTCTTGTTCAGCCGTTACCTTCTCCTCGATCGCCTTATTGAATGAATCTGAGAAATTGAAGTTAACTATATTTACATCATCGACTATTATGAATCTGGGTGCCAATTTATTTTTAAGCAATTCCTTTATCTGATTCTTAACGTCCTCTCTCTTTGTGATAAGCTCTTCTGCTGTAAATTTTGCAGTCGAAGCCTTTATGGATTCTTGGATTGCAGGATCAATTATCTTCTCCTTATAATCCAATCAGACTTCTCTGTAAATTTGTCCTACATGCTCAGAGCTCAGATGAAAATTCAGAGCCACGACTGCATTTATGGTCTGAAGATCTTTTGAGGCGCTTCACGCATCTATCTGCTCTTTGAGCACTCTCACATTCATTATCACCATGTCATCGATATAGGGGATCTTAAAATAAAGTCATTCGTTATATGTCAGGCCAGTGACGGCTCAGAATCTTAAAAGGATTCATTTTTCTCAAGCCTTTATAGTTCCGAAGCTTCAGAATAATATTCATAGCAATATGAAAAATACTATTATCAGGATAAGCCATTTTATGAAGCTTCATATTTTCCTTTTCATTTCTTCTACAAAAGAAGATCAATTTATTATTGTAGCCATATTGAAATATTTAATGATATAACTCCGCTATATTAATATATTTTCTGAAAAGTCCAACAAATAAATTAATATGGATTTAAACTTATTTGAGCGTTTGATTTTTATTATAAAAAAGATATAATATAGGGTTTATTTTATTAATGAACAAACTTATGAAAGATGGAGAGATGATCGAAACGACCGATCATGAAGAGATAAAGAATTGGGTTGAATCAAGATGATGAGGCCCAGCAAAAGTTAAAGATTCTTCAATAATCAGAATCCACTACGCCATGAAAGATGAGCCGGATCTGGAAGATATCGGATGGGATGAATTCTTTGAGATTTTCGATAACAGCAGGTTGAAATTCATTTATCAATTGAAAACTGAAGATTGAAAAGAGAGCAGAAACTCTAGAATCTCAAAGAAATAATATGAAAAATCCCCTAGGGTTTCAACCCTAGGGGATTTTTTATCGATTGATTAAATCTTAGCGACAAATTCATTTTTTTCTGCAATCTCCTCATTCTTTATTTTTATCATTTCCAATAGCTCAAACGGATGATGATTATTCATGTCTCAGGTAAATCGATATTTGACCGTGGATCTGACAGTAGGGGTAAGGCAATCGTATACCGCATTTGCCATGAATCAAATGCAGAAAAGATAAGTCTCTGTGATTCTGTGCTTTTCATGAATATCTTTAGTGTCTTCTGAAATCCTGTGCAGCAATTTCTGCTGGATATATTGTTTGTAATGTTCTGGCATCGATCATGATTTCTGCATTTTGGTGTCTTTCACATAATCATCTTGCAGTTGAATGCTGGGATCTGCAACGGCAAATTCATCGATCATCTCGAGATGTCCTTTGTGGACATAATAATATTTTGCTCTCGATTCTCATGATACTACCAGAAGCGATCTCTTGTCCTCAAATTGAGGAAAATCTTGTTTGATTTCCATAGAAAAATATTAGTTATAAAACATAACATTATAATCCTAAGGAAGGAATTGTAAAATATTATAACTCATTTATTTAACTAGCAGATATCATTGGATGCCATAATATTCATCCGTTGCATTTCATTGGAAAGAAGGGTTTTTTATTCTGATGTTGCTTAAGATTAGCTTATATGTCCCTGAGTTTCATTTAAGATCAAATGACATTTCTTCCTTTTTCAATGTCGTCAGCTTATTTTTTTCAAAATCGGAGGATAATTTATCCATCACATCCTTGATGCTAACGGAATCAATTATGTTTCATTCTCTCCTTATCGTTAATATGGCTCAGCTTACCGAAACCTCATTACGTCCTTCTCCTCCTTCTTTTTCTTCCCTTCCTTCTCATATCATCATTATTTGTGAATATCAGACCGTATTGATAGGGAATATTCCATCTGCATAATCGATATTCAGATTTATTCTCTCAGAGCTAGATTCTTCTTTTGAGTTGTAATATTGCCGCACCTTAATATCTTCAGTGATTCCTCTGATTATCTCCCAACTATAAGGTCAGTTTCTCTTATCTCCGTTGATTTCCACATCATATTTTCCATCTTTCAATACTTTGGAATATTGTTCGGGAAATAATTCTTTAATAGCTTTGCAATCTCCATATTCACAAAGATAGCTTATGCCTGAATAGATGTCTCTTGATAGATCTTCACTTATATCGGCAATGTTTTTAAGAGGCACGATATTTCAGTTTTGAAGTATTCAAGCCTTCATGAGATTATCCTCTAGTCGGCTGAGTTGCCTTGTTTCTGGCAGTGAATAAACTCACCAAGGTCAAATTGAAATGATTACAGTGAATGCCGTCAGTATGAGAGGGATGTATGCAAGATATTTTTTTCTGGATAATATAAGATATAGCGATATTACCAAAAGCCAGATTCCAAATATCACGATGAAATATCTATTCATAGTAAGATCATATTGGGATATTCTTAAATAAATCGCATAAAATAGCATCAGGAGCTGAGGTATGACGACATAGGGAAACCATTTTCTGAAGAACTTTATGAAGTTGTATTTCTCTTCAAAAATATATGTGAACATGTAAATTAGGTATCCGAATATGGAGAATCATATCACAAGCCATGTAACTTCTCATTTCGGCCAATCGGTAAAATTGAAAAGGACCTTTATGCTATATGCATATAATATTATGAAATAGACATATATGAATGGTATGGCTATATATTTTATCAAGAATGAAAAGAAAGCGTTTTCTGCAATTCATTTTTCATTGAATGTTTCTTTTTTCGGAATCTGTGTCAATGCAAAAATAGGAGTCACAAAAGACAGAGCTATTATAGCCCAATCTCAATATATCTTTTCTGTAAGGACTCAGTATAAATCGAATAAGGCGAAAACAGCTGAGATTCAGATGCTTCAGAGGGCGAACAGAACACCTCATAAAATAGTTGAAATCAGATAAACTACGCTCAGTTTAAAGAAATAGGCGTAATAGATTTCTTGAATGTTCTCTTTTAAGAATATTTTACTCACATATGGGGCAAAAAACACATATGAGGTTATTCAAATGAGAGTGAGGATTATGGAAATCACGCTAACAAAACTCTCCAAGTCCTGCTTCAATCACAAGAAAAAGGATATTCAGAAAATGAGGGCAAGAATCTGCAATCATATTTTTTTGATTCTAGATAAAGCAACATTTTCAGAGCTTATGTAAAATCATAGGCTCAAGAAAAATGTGACGGCTATTGAAAATCCTATCTTCATCAAGTTATTGCTTGTCTCTCGGCTGAAATCTCAATGAAGTTCAGTCAGGAGCAATGCAGTGAATGCAACTATGAGTATTATCAATAAAGGAAACCTCTTTATCATTGCTGATAGATTTATTTTCAATAATCCTATATTGAGATTTGAGAGAATATTTTTCATATACGTTTTTTAATGATTAACTGACTTAATGACAATGCATCGTCAGGTTTGTCTTTGAATTTATACACCTCTTCCTTTGTCCCGATCCATCAAGATCTTTATTATCTCATCTTGCTTCTTGATGCCTTTTTCAAGCAGGGCAATGCCCTCATTTATTTTCCAATACCAGCAGAGGATGTCGCGGATAGCAAGCATGATGACTATGGCAATGATGATATAGAAGACGATTTCCTCTGTACGCATGCCAGAAAATAATGACGTCATAGAATGAAATTAGAAGATAAAAATTCCTGCTCATGTTATCCCTCAATGTGCATCTGTCAAATTATTAAAGCTTTATTTTAGCTTCTTATTTAGAATCGTTTAAATTTTGTCTTTCATGCAATATTTAGGATCGATAGAGCTCACTGCTATCCAATCATTATCGAGAGTCTGAATATAATTCAGGATTACGGCTCATCTGGATGTCCCAACAATGACTTCGAGAAAAGTCGGCAGTTTCGCAGTCCCCCTGATTATATATGATAATGATCTTCTTTGTGAAGAGATCGGCGATTCACTGCTTACGTGAGTTCATATATTGTCTTTTTTCAGGAAATCCCTAAGGAATTCTTCTATTATTCCGGCCTCCTGTTGGATACGGAAGCATTCATCGGAATCATAGGGCATTTTGAATGGATCTGTAAGTATCATTCATTTTTCGATTTCCAAGTTTTTCGAATTCAATTCTATATAATGAATATCAAAATATTCGCTCAATGAATAAATATGTGAAAACAGATTCTTATAAGATTTTGCCCTATCCTCATTGATATCATATCAGCATGCTCATTTTTCTATAGTTGTAACATTCATTTTTCAATCTTCAGTCATATCTAGCAGATTCTTTCAGTTGCCCCACAGTCATATCTCGTATCACAGGTTTCATCATAAATCATTGAAAAGCTCGGTCAATGCCTGCTTATCGAATCTTCAACTGTACAAGCTTTTGCTTTTGCCCTTGATCACTTTCCATGCGGCAGGATTCTCATAGCTATTCAAAAATCCGAGCAATTGCTTCTGTGATGTGTCTGATAATGAATCAAAGCCATCTATTCAAGGTGAGATGGAATTTGCAATCGATCTTTTTACGATTCATAGATAATCCAGAGATTCTTTCGTGAGATTTCAAAGTATGATATCTTGAACAAGCCTGTTCGTAGGAGATAATCCGGCATTTTTTATGGCAATCTCAGAATCTGAGTTTTGTTGGATTTTCATTTTGAATTGTAATGATTTAATGATATTGAATATAATAGTCTATTGCTCATTGTCAAATTTGCATTGTAATTAATTATTTAAATTTATGATGCATTCGGAATAATAAAACTCATTTCAAATTTGGAAATCAGAATTAATATGATAATCTCTGAAAGATATTTATTTTTTTACAAAATATATGATAAATATAAAATGCCCAAATTGCTCAAAGGAATATTCCTTACCGGATCAAGCGCTTTGAAAAAAAGGAAAGTGCACTTGTTGAGAAACATTTGAAGTCAAAATGGAAGATAAAGATATCGATTTGCTTATCTCGCCTGATGCAAACGAAACAAATAGCAAATTGAAAGAGTTTTCCGTTTGAGCGGGAATCACCTTTGCTATCGTGATTGTTTTCTTGATCATTTGATTCATAACGAATAAATTATTTTGAATCCCAGTCATAATTTTTGATGTAGCGATTTTTTTGATTCTGCTTTTTATTTGCATCGGAAAAGTCAAATCACAAAAATATTTTTTTGTCATATGAGTCGTTTTATGTTTCATAATACTTAGATTATGAGCAAACTCACTCGCAACTGCTCAGCTATGAAAAGCAAGAGATACGATTAGGGTGAATCTAGTGGAAACAATAAAATCTCAAGCCGAATCATATTACTCTGAATATAATAATTATCCAGACCCGGAAATTATAATGATTTCTTCTTATGTTGATGAATGAAAAGAAATCAAATGATGCGAGCCTTGAATTATATATGAAAAGATAAGCGATGAAAAATATAAAGTTTCAACATGTTTTGAGTCAAGAGATGATTTGCAGAAAAACGATTGATGAACTGATGATTTAAGATTCGAAACATGAAATTTCAAATAAGGCCATTCATTATAAAATCTCTACAAATCATCCGTTTCAGTTGACTCTTATAAAGTCACCATCCTTAATAAGACTTGTTGCATCATCGACTCCGACAACAGCAGGAATCCCATATTCACGGGCAACGACTGATCAGTGAGTGAGAAGTCAGCCGACCTCTGTCACGATGGCAGATGCAATGCTGAAAAGCACTGTCCAGGCAGGGTCAGTATATGCTGTCACCAAGATATCTCATTTTTGCAGATCTGCATCTTCCAGTCTCCTTATTACTCTAGCCCTTCATTCAACAACACCTGGAGAAGCGGGAGTTCAGACAAATGCTCATAAAGGCATATTTTCATCCGGCCTGATTGTCAGGATTTCTCAGTCTCAATCAAATACCCGTGGAGGCTTTAAGTCTTTGTCGGAATTGTATTTGGCTTTTCTGGCTGCGAGAAGATCCGCATCTACGGCTCAAGTCTCTATTATCCGAGAGATTTCATCTAGAGAGAAATAGGATATATCATCTGCAGATTCAAGCTTATTTTCCTCAATGAGAAATTTTGTTTCCTCTAATATCACTTCTTTTATAGATGCGAAAACATTGATGAGGAAAAATTTCGGATGCTCTCTTACTCAGATAATTGAGCGGTACACGAAAATGAGCTTTCTCAGTAACAGTGCTTTTAGTGTTCCGAAAGGAGTTTGTCTGATTCTTGCCAAGAGCTTTTCACTTGCCCTTAAGGCCTCTTCTCTTGCTGATCCGAAATCTCTCCTGTGCTGTCATCGCTCCTGATTCTTCAGGATATTTGAAATGATTGAGGTCACTTGAGTAGGCTGTTCATTCCATCTGGGGTGTGTTATGTCTATCTCTCAGGTGCAGCGCATTCCATATTTTTTGAAAAAATCCATCAGTGATTCCCTGAATTCCGAGCTTCACTGAATATTTTCCAGTTTCTCCCAAAAATCCTTGTCTTCAGCTTTTCTGAGATATTCCTGCAATAGTGCATTATCTCTTGCCTTGTCTGATAAATCACCAAGGATGAGTCACATTTCTGTTGTAACATTCCCGAAAGGGGCTTTTCAGATCTGGTCAACTAGGGCAGTTTCTCCGAGCCATTTCTTGCTCAGGATTCAGAGGAGCTTATAAGAGAGGATTGAAAGGGGCATGTATTGCACGATCCTTGATATGAAAATATCCTCGGGCAAATCATTGATTATTGATTTAATTTTTCAGATTTTTTCCCGACTTGGAGTTTCTGATAGTTCTTTTCTGATGGCATTAATCCTATTTGAGATATTATTGTTCAGGATGGGGTAAGTATCATTAAGATTTTCTGAGAAGAAGAGCATCAATTCCTGGAACATGAATTTAAAAATAATCCATTTTTTCCTCAGAGCTATCTCTTTTTTTCATACGATCTTGAATCTATCAGACCTTATGAAATCAAATAATATCTTTGAAGCCGTCTCATCGGCATTCATGAGAAGAAGCGGGATTATTTTCTGGAAAATTCAATATTGAAGAGGATTTATGAGATCGACATACAGCCTGCTTCATGCATCCACAAAAAGAGGATGCTTCATCTCGAAGAATTCCTCGATATGAGAAGAGAGTGTCTTGAAGATTGAAATTCATAATGCCTTCATTGGCTCCGTCATCATCTGCACATGTCAGAATGACACGAAAAAATGAAGTCATTCCATCATATTTTCAGGCAGGGGATAGATGGTTGTGATTGGCCGGGATTGCACGATATAGAATTCTCCATCCTTAAGGCACCATTCTATATCCTGTTCTGATTTGTAATGATTCTCTATCTTAGAGCCTAAGGCGGCCAGCTCTAGAATCTGTTCATCGGTTAATGATTGAATATTCTGCCTATCTAAGCCAATCTCTCTCTCACAAGTTCATCCGTCTGCATCGGGAATTATCTCTATTTTTTTCTGGGAAATATTTTTTTCTGCGATTATTCATCCTATAACCTTGTATGTATCGGAGCTGACCAGTCATCCCACAAGCGCCTCTCATAATCCGAAACTTGAATTTATCGTTATTGCTTTGCGTTTTCCTGTAATCGGATCGGCCGTGAACATTATGCCTGAAACATCTGAAAAAACCATCTCTTGGACTATTACAGAGAGGAAGATCGAAGATTGCTTGAAATTATTCTTTATGCGATATGAGACTGCCCTATCAGTAAATAATGAAGCCCAACAGTTCCTGATGCTTTCAAGAATCTCTTTCTCGCCTTTTATATTCAGGTAAGTGTCTTGCTGTCACGCGAATGAGGCAGAGGGCAGATCTTCTGCAGTCGCACTCGACCTTATTGCATAGCTTTTTTCTTCTCAAATCGCCTTCCAAGATTCCAGAATCGATTCCTTTAAATCTTTTTGAATTGAGAGATTTTTTATGAGATTACGGATTTTTCCTGATATCTTGAGGATCTCTTCTCAGCTATCTTTCTTCGTGCCTTCCAGCTCTGAGATGCATGAACTGAGTTCTCATGACTGAGATAATAGCATCTTATATGCTTCTGTTGTGATGCAAAATCATCTCGGGACAGGAAATCAGGCTTTAGTCATCTCACCCAGATTGGCGCCTTTTCATCCAACAAGATTTATCATTGATTTATCTATGTCTTCAAATCTCAAAACATAATCTCACATAATGAGTTCATTAAAAGATCAACATTTATGATATTATATGCATTTTTGAGAGAAATTCTATTTTATGAAACTTATCACTTAATATTTAATTCATATTTTGCAAAACTCAATTTTAAATGCTATCATAGAAACAACATTTATCATTTATTTAATGCTTATGGTCAAATCATCAGATATTAACAGCAGAAGCTTGCAAACTGCGGTTCCAAAAACACAAGGCTGAGAATTGCAAGGAATAATTCATCAGACTTGAGCAAATGTCTCGGATGCGCTCTTGTGATGAGAGAGTCATAGCTTAAATGAAAATTGAGAAAATCTTGAGATTGAAACTTCAAATTTTAAGGTTACTTCAAATTGATGGGAAATCCGTGAATCAAGATTTTGAAAAATCAAAATTAACCCAGAAAATGATATTTGCGAAATTATGGAGTGAGAATTTTCAGGTGAGCAATTATTCACTCAAAAAGCCATGTTAAGAGAATTGACAAAAGTATGAAAGAAAGTGCCTTCAATTAAAGAGTGGCGAGAATTGATCAGGGCAATTGATCCAGATTTAGAGTTGTCTTCAGAATGGCAAAACAATACTTCCGCAAGAAAAGCATTGTGAATAAGGCTTTGCTGAGTTTTTAATAACCAAGATAATACTGTTTATTTTACATGAATCAGTTGAAGCCTATGGGCATCAGATGAAGGTGCCAGCATAGATTTTGATAGGGATAGAATCATTATCGATCAGGATAAGGATGAATTCGGTTTATCGGTACGTTGCTTTAAGTAAATTATTTAAACTTAAATCTGCTTCTCAAAATCCTCTATCAATCTCTTAAGGATATTTGGAATCAATTTGAAATTTTCTCTTGTTTCTACAAAAGCCACTCTTGCTTGGGTTTTACCAGGATTAGGCTCTCAAGGCTTGACATTATAGAATCAGTCCATCGGAGCAATAAGGAGGGTATAGCTGGTGCCTCAGAGCTCTACGCTTCATTTCTGAGCGGAAAATAGGACAAAATCTTTCGAATCGAATCATGCTTTCGTGATATTTTTGAAATCCAGTACTGAATAAAGGGCAGCTTGAGGCTTTGAGATTATGATTCATGGCAGCTCTTTCTTGAGGTCTTCATAAAAGGCATTCATGATTCAGGAGTAATATGATTTCTGCTGCTTGTACCAATTTTGCAGATCTTCTGTTTTCTCGTGTGCAAGACTTCCGAAGATATATTGTCATATGGAATTCGCGCATAAATTTGCCGTATATTCTGCTACAACCTGCTCATGGAATTGCTTATTGTCAGTGATAATAGCTCAGATTCTCAGTCAGCACGCATTCCAGACTTTAGATGAAGTTTCTATGGATATCCTTCTTCATTCGATTCAGCTGACATCCTCATCGCTCAATTTCCATATGCTCACGGATTCTGATCCGTCATAATGGAGCTCCCTATATGCCTCATCGCTTATTATCCACATATTATTTTCCACACATATCCTAGACAGATTGATGATGTCGGATTTCTTATATAGATGTCCGGTCGGATTATCATAAGGTATGATGACCAGTCATGCCGGATCATGTTCTCTTATTGCTTCGTTTATTTCTTCTTCCGAAGGGAATGAATAATTTCACTCTACATCCAATTTTCTTTTGACTGAAACGATTTTCCTTCCTGTTCTCTGTGCAAAGCTGGCATAATTCGTGTATGCCGCATCTATGACTAGAAGCGGCCTTTCATCGATTCCTGCCTCTCAGCAAATTCATATCACCACGAGTTCCATGGCCATGCTTCATCAATCTACGATATGACAAAAAAGCGAAGATGTGTCTATTCCGCTAGATTTCAAAATATTGAAAAATGCATCCTGAGTCTCACTTTCTCATACGGATGCCGTATATTTGACGATTCAATCCTTAAACGGGGAGTTCTCAGATACTAATGAGAACATCCTTTTCTGCATTGCGGGGTGCATCGGCAGGCTGACATTTCATATCGCAACATTTATGGCTTTTACGTTATCCTTTCTCTTTGAGAATTCTATTTGAGCAAGGCGTATGGATGAAGGAGAAGTGGATTTAAGGTGGTTAGATAGTTCAGGACTCATGATTTTATAGAGTTAATTGTCCTTCAAGTTTATCTATTTTATGAAAATGGCAAGTTGTTTTCAAATTGAATTTTTTCAGATGTTTTGGCTAGAGGGCTTCTTCTCCCAGAATCCTCTTTATCTCAAAAAGTTCAATCGGAATGACTTTGGACATATTCAATCCCTTGTCTGCCAACCACCTCTGGACTTTTGAAATTTGGCCTAAGGGAACCCTTATCTCTCTGATGTGCTCTGGATATAATTTTCACCTGAATCTGTCTTCACATGGAACTGAGCTTACTTCTTTATCATAGGCTCAGAATAATCTGGAAAAGCCTTCTTTTGTTTCATTTCCATCAAATGTGACATAGCAGGGGAATGGCTCATTTAATTCTTCGGCAATCTCTCTTGTCAAAGTCGGGTCTCATGATATCCTTTTCAGATATTCCGTTATTTCCGGATGCTCTTTATTTGGAGCATATTCCCGATTATCAACTGCACCCAGCATCTCATTCTTATATTGGGCTATCTCCTGATCTGTCGCATAGGTTTTTTTCAATCTCTTTGCAACATCTTTTCTTGTCCTTTCTTCGGCATCCTTTATTTCGTACGAAAGAATCTGATCCATGGCCGAAAGCGTGTTTTTCAATCCGAAATCAGATGAATCCAAACTTAATAAACTGGTCAACCTTCAGCGTCTGCAATTCACTCTTGCATATAATTGCTGGAAATATTCCACATATTCATGATTATCGGGATTGATCGATACGGACAGTGATTGCTGAGGGTCATAGTCAAGGCTTTTTTGCTCTATTGCCTTATTCCGATCTTCCAGGACTTGATGTTCTCAATTATAGGCTCAATGTCATCACTCGAATCATTCTTCAAGAGCTTTTCTGAGAGTGAAGGAATTGGTCGAATGGTATGCGGGGTGCCTCACGTGTGAATTTTCCTGCGAGTAATAATTAATGGCATCATTAATGAGCTTTATGATTTCTGATTTTGGAATTTTCAGGTTTGAATCTAGGATTCGCAGAATCCTAGATTCAATTTGTACTTCGGTGATTTCCTCATTTCTGTAATGGCTCAAAGGAGCGAATTTTTTCGCAAATTCTTTTTCTTTTAATTTCTGCGATAAAATTCGGACAAGACTGCTTATTTGTGTTTTATCGGATGCTTCATCGCCTTCTTCTGAAATAACTGTCTTCATCCGCTTTATGAAATCTTCCATCTGCATTATATCTTTACGCCTTTCGGAGCTTATATCATCATAGAAAGTCTCAAAACATCCCGTATCGATTAATTTTATCTTCAGTTTTCAATCAATTATCTCATAGAAAATATTATCTCACAGAGCATCTATAAGAAGCTTTTTTTCTGTGTAAAGCCTTTCCATTCATTCAATAAAATCCTCAAGCAATCTCCTGTTTTCTTCATCGTGTATGCATATTTTGAAATCCTTAAGCGCATCGTCCAGGATAATATATTTCAATAATTTCATTTTTGGAATATCTATCTTTTCCTGCAGAACAAAGAATCTATCATTCTGTTTCGAATTGAGCACTATTTGTGAAGGTAAGAATTTTTCATCGAAGCAGAGCTTCACTTCTCAGAAATGTGAAATGCTCCGCCTCTGATACTCCTTGCTTTTCGGATTATCGATTTTTCTCTCTGACTTAAGTACGAATCCCGCTTTTTCAGGTATCAGAGCATTGAAGAACATTCATTGTCAGCTCTTGAGCTTATCATCGCCCAGGATTTCGTTTATCAGATGCGCAATCTCTTCATTTTTCATGGTCAAGAATTTTCCGCTGCTGGTCCTATCTCTGTCGAAGACTTCGATATCTTCTGTCTTAAGATCCTCAAACTCAGTAAGTAGTATCTGTCTGGTCAGCAAATATGAATACATTTCATCGAATTTCCTCTTATGCTTCATGAGTTTGACAATCGTCTCTTGGCTCAAGGTGTCGATTCAGAAGAGTTTTGCAAGATGGGCTCTATCCAGATTTATTATCGCAGGAGAATTAAGGATTTTCCGTATCTGGACCTTATCCCCCTCGCTTATTGCCGCTCAAATCCCTTCAAAAATCCCGATCATAACCGAGATATGCCTGAGTCATTCCGATTCAGGATGATTTTTCAGGAACCTGAAATCCTCAATCCTGAGTCATTCTTTATTATTTAAGATATTTGAAATATTGGTTTTTACATAACCCTGAAATGCCTCTACCTTTTGCCTTCCAGTCAAATTTTTTCAGGCAGATAGATTCTCGATTGTAGCGTATCTGAAATTCTTATATGCTTCTATGGGCATTTTGTTGCAGAATGAATTCAATATGGTTTGATAATACTATATTTCGAGGAATTTTACAAATTTGAGGGATTCGAATCTAAAAAGACCCATACTTTCGTATGAGTCTTTTTTTGTGTCAAGAGGTGCTCTCAGGACTTATTATAGAGAGTTGTTGGATGAGTTGGGGAAAGATTTAATTATACTTAAAGAACACATAAGCTATTTACTTTTACATCTATTATTTATGGAACCTTCAAAGTAATTGTTTAAATCATCTTTTGCATATCCATTTCAAAGACTCTTAAATGTTTCTGAATTAGCTCATGATATCTTATTTCAAAGAAAATACACCTGATTTTTATCCTTAGAATAAACCGCATTTACTGTTGTCCCAATATTATATCACTCAGGCGCTATTTTGGTTATACGCATTTTATAATCTTTTGCTTCATTGAAAATTTTAAATGTTTCAGAATTTGCATTTGGAATAACATCACACAAATAATACACTTGATTTTTATCCTTTGCATATGTATCATCTAATGCGATAAACGTATTAACATCTGCTCATTCAAGTGTAATTTTACTAATTCCTAACTCACAATACGCATAATCCTTATCTTTATAGTAGTTTTCTGAGTTTTGGAATCTGGTTATAATAAAATTTTCTGTATACCAATATTTTATTGGACTATATAAATATATCCATAAGAGTATAAACGTAATAATTCAGCCATTCATTTTTTGTTTATTGTTTGCAGTCAGAAAGAAACGTAAAAGAAAAATAATAGAAGTAATTAATAATAAAATGACATCGAAAAATACAATATCAATTCAAAAACATTCAATAGAACAAATTAATGACATAGTACTATATATAGCCCAATTTCCAATTAATAACATTAGCGTAAATATTGCAAATTCAAAAGTAATACCTTTTCATTTATTTATTCTCCGTTTTGATAAAAAAAATAATATATTTCACATTATTGAATAAAATAAAACTGATAAGGAAAGAAAAGCATATCCATCTATTCAATATTTTTTTCAATAGAAGTAAAGTCCTACAATAAGAGTAGACAATAAAGTATTGATAGTTACAAACATGCGGATGTGGTTATCACATATACAAAAACAAAATAATGATACTATATTTGCAATTTAAATCAATATAGAATAAATCATAATATCATAAAAAGACCTGTTTTAATCAGATCTTTTTGGCTTAAATTAAGCAATTTTTTTATACTGGTACTCTCAAGGGGAATTGTTCTTCCCCGTTCGCTATCGCTCCTTGCCAGAGACGGGCCGGACCCGAGAGACAATACTTTGTCTCTCTAAAATCTTTTCAAGATTTTGTCCTCTATTCAATTCCCCTTGAGAGCCAAAAATTAAAAATCCCCGTTTTTTCAAACGAGGATTTTTAATTTTTCTTGGTACTCTCAAGGGGAATTGAACCCCTGTTTGGACCGTGAGAGGGTCCCGTCCTAGCCACTAGACGATGAGAGCAAGGAGAGAATTGCTGAAAAGCTTGAACTTTGAGCTCAGACTTTACGTTTCCGCGCTCACCGTAGCTTCCGCTACGACTCACTTTGGTACGCAGTCTTTACTCAAATTCCTTCGCTTTTGAGCAATTCTCTTTGGTTGTACTATTTAATTATTTCTTTAGATCTGTTGTTATTCCCATAGAACGAGCTGAACCTGCAACGATTGTCATTGCTTGATCCATGTCATTTGCATTCAGGTCAACCATCTTAAGACCAGCTATTTTCTGTAGTTGCTCTATTGTAAGGTGTCCTACTTTTTCTTTATGAGGAACTTTTGACCCGCTTTCAAGCTTAAGTTCTTGCTTGATTAGGAAAGTCATAGGCGGTTCTTTTGTAAAGAAAGAGAAAGTCCTATCTTCGTAGATGCTGATGACTACTGGAAGAATGGTACCCATTCTATCTTTAGTCGCATCATTGAATTGCTTACAGAATTCTGCGATTTGTATACCTGTGGGTCCTAGCGCAGTACCTACTGGAGGTGCTGGATTCGCTTGACCGGCTTTAAGTTGTAGTTTTACAACTTTGGTTGGTTTCTTTTTAGGAGCCATTGCCAATTAAGATTAATGATTACAAGCTACATTTTACTGCAGCCGATTTTACCAAACCCTTTTAAATTAATAAGAGATAAAAAGATTTAGAATAGAAGCGCGTGTATTATATTTAATTTTTAAGAAAATCAATATTAATTGAAAAAAATATTTGTCAAATATGTTCAAATCACATTCTCAAAGCGTTTAGGCTCTTTTTGCTCTGTCTCTGACTCTTATTTCCAGACTGAGAGGCGGCTCGATCCCGGTTTTTTCCAATATATCCTTCATTTTCCCGATGAAGACCGCTGTTTTGGCTTTTTCCAGCTGCTCCTGTTGCAGGTATTCTTCTCTTGAATTTGCCCTGAATGCAGAATCAGAATAGTGCAGGAACATGTCAGAGTCCCATCTCTGAGCTTCTGCTACGCCCACATTGCCCAACATATCCTGAGCTTGCTCTGGTGTATCGAAAACTATCGCCAGATAAAGTGCTAGGATTTGTTTGCCAGTCTCAAAATCAAACATGTTTATCAGATATTTCACCATATAGGACGAATCTCTAGGTGTTCGGGCTAGCACGACGGCGACATCATTCATGATTAGTTGAGCTCGCGATACGATATCTTCCTTATCCAGAATCCTCTGATTGGGTCATTTTGACATATTGTGTCAGATCTGTGCGAATGATCAGTAGACAAACCTCTCAGAGCGCACAAGGACATCCTGCGGCCCGAAACTGGAAATTTTTCAGCTTCGCTCCGGGCTTAAGTATTCCTCGAAATCATTAGCATCCGCACGCACTGGAGTTAGGCTGTCCGCATAACGCTCAAATGCCTTAAGTTTTGACTTCATCTGCCTCATTTTAAACAGCCTGAAACTGGATATTCATTCAAAATATATATTTGTAAGCTGTTTTATCTGCTGTAATCATTTTTTCCTAAGAATTTCAATGTCTTCATCCTCTATAATGGCTTTATGAAGAGAATTTAAAGCGGTATTTGCTTTTATTCGCAATATCTCATCCTTTGCTATATGATCCTCTGACAGTCCTTCTCTGATTTCAGTTATCCTTTTTATATCTGCTTCTTGAGAGGCAGAAAGCGTCTTTTCATCTGGTTTTTCTTTTTTCTGCACATCTGCCTGCCCCGCTTGATTATACTGGGCAGTTGCATTTTCTTCATATATGTCCCTGGTTTTTGTCGGATTCACTTATTAGCAATTTTAAATACGGTCTTTATGATACCATATTCTTATTTCAGATTCAAATTCTTATATCCTTCCTATTTATCATTCGGTTCTAGGACTTCCCTTATTGATTGCGCGATGATTTCTTTGGTTATGAATGGAGCGAGAACCTGATCGGGAGTCGGTCTTGAATTCCTTCTTTCTTGAGAATCTGCCAATGCCCAGCTGAAGCCGGCTTTAGTTAAATCCGGATTGAATCTATAGTTTTTTTCTCACATATTATGAAGGGTTAAAGAATAAGTTAAGAAAAGAGATTGAACCAATGTCAGTCAATTCAATCCTCGCATAGTCATTTTGGTTTTTCGATTTCTTCCGATGATGATTCTCACATCGGGAATCTGATGAAATCTAGGAATCACAACCTTGAACATCATCATAGGTATCAGAGTTTTTCCGAAATCTTGAATAAAGCTTCAGGTTCTGCCACAAGAATGAGAAGTTGCATTCATCTGTATTTCATGATCAGTTCCGAAGCCCTATCGATGTTTCAGACATTTTTTTCTTCGGTTCATAGATGAGGGGTCATTATGGTTTTGATTTCTTTTGCGAAGCCCTTGCTTATGGATTGTGCGGTAAGTATAGAAGCGGGAGCTGATGATGATAATACAATGGAAGTTTCTCCTACCGCTCTTTCTCTGGCGCTTATTGATCTGCCGAGATATTCGGCTTGGTCATTTGCTTTCCTGCTGAGCATTCCTGATCAATCCGACCAAGCGGATCTTATCGAGTAAATCATTGCCATTGGTTTTTTAAAAACATGATAAGATTTTAAGATTTCGCTTCCTGGGCAGCAGAGCTATCGGTTTCGCCAAGGAATTTTTTCAGCTTGATGATTTCAGCGGTCATGAGCTTGTAGGCAGTAGGATTCCTTTCTTGTGCGATATCCAAGAAGTATACCTCAGTTTCCTTGATTTTCTTGATGATCTGGCTTCTCGACATTCCGTCAAGAGTCCTTAGGTTGTGTATCCTGTCTGCAAATTTGACAGTAAGGATATTATCATCGAGTTCTTTAAGATGTCAGAAGTAATGCTGCTGTCTGGTTTCTTTTGCTCTCCTGATGATTTCATCCTTGAATTCTTCCGGCATGTCTGATTTCATGCATTCCTTTTCATAAGGCGAAAGATAGTAGGCTTCTATTTCTTTCTTAGAAAGTTTTTTGACTCCTGAAGCGATATATTCTCAGAATATGGATTCTAGAGTTGTGAAATTGATTCATCGTATATCTTCTATGGAATCATGAAGAAGGGCTATGATTATCGTTTCTATATTCGGATTCGGCAATTCATTGAGCACTATGTCCATGGTTCCTGTGAGATGGTTGAAATATCTTTCAGGCTTAGATTCTCATGGCTTGAGTCATTCCCTGTGGACTTCTTCGAAGACCCTCTTTACAAGATGGTAAGCAGCAAGGAATTTCCTCATTCATTTCTTGGCTTCAATGGCAACCTCAGGGTCTTTCAGCCGCTCTCAGTATACTTTATTCTTTATCTCAACATAATATTTATCAGAATATCTGACTGTCAATCAGTATCTTTTTTTGAAGTCAGTTATGAGTTCCTGCACTTTTGGAGCGGCTCTGGGCGCCACTGTTAAGGGCAGCGTTCATGATAGGGATTCTATCCTAATGAAATCGTCGAATTTTTCGAGCAAGAACATATCGGTAAGAAAGTCTTCGACTCTGACGGCAGAATTCAATTTTTTGTTGAAATGATGCAGAAGGATATTAAGGACAGGACTTTGTTCTAGGGTTTTGATATTATCTGGAACCTCCTCGATATGTATGCGCGTCTTCATAATCCCAAGGGTTAATTTGTTCTATGATAGACACTAGTTATTATTTGTCAAACATATTTGAAAGTTGATTTTGGATTAAAGTCATATTTGATATAATAAGGGAATAAGATTATTTTTTGAATAATCCTAAAATGCTAAGAAGCAAGTGCATAATCGCTCCGAAAGACGAATCTGACTGACTCAGGATATCCATAATGAGCAGGCATACATTAAACGACTGAAAAACGCCTGATACAAGGATAACTCCCGACAAATACGATTCCCATCTTGTCGAATTCGCACCGCTTGCTCCAATGGTGTGAAAATATTACAGGAAAGAAATCGATTTTGAGACCTATAGGAATGAGTACCTCAATTATCTCAGAGAAGAAGTGAAAGAGCAGGTTATCGATCTCATATCCATAGCGATGAAAGTTGACATAACTCTTATGTGCATCGAGGAATCCCCAGAGTTCTGCCACCGCAAGATGCTCCTTGATTATGCCAGTGAACTCGCCCAAGAGCTCATGGTCGGAATCAAAGTGGATATTAAATAAATGAAATCCCGATACTACATTAATGGGGGATGATATGAAAAAGCGGATAAAACAACTTAAAACTAATAATTCGTAACTTAAAACATATTACGATGGCGATAAAATCAACAAAAAGCTTACAAGATGAGGAAAGGGTGATAACACCAAGAGAAAAAGATGTCGATCTGCAGAATGACGTGAAGCTTCGCCCGAAGAAAATAGAGGATTACGTATGACAGGATTCCATTAAAAAACACCTTAAAATCTCCATCGGTTCAGCTCAGATAAGAAATGAACCGCTTGAGCATATCTTGCTTTACTGACCACCAGGGCTCGGTAAGACGACTCTTTCGCTCATTATCGCAAATGAGATGAGTGTCAATCTGAAGCATACTTCCTGACCTGCGATAGAGAAGCAGGCTGATATAGTTTCGATTCTCACTTCAATCCAAGAATGAGATATACTTTTCATAGATGAGATTCATAGGCTAAAGCCTCAGATTGAGGAAATCCTGTATTGAGCAATGGAAGATTTTTCTATAGACATAATGATAGGGTCAGGGACTGGGGCGACCTCCATCAAGATGGATATACCCAAATTCACCCTGATATGAGCGACAACTAAGCTTTCTATGCTATCAAGCCCCCTGAGGGACAGATTCTGAAATATATTGAAATTGGACTTTTATGATAATGAAGAGCTGACTCGCATTGTGAAGCGTTCTTTCAAGATTCTCAATTGTGCTATTGATAATGAGAAAATTTATGCTATCATTGCAATGAAAAGCCGCTGAACCCCTAGAATTGCAAATAGGTTCGTTAAAATAGTAAGAGATTATAAGACGGTTTGACAAGATATAGAATCGGACAAATGAATAAGCAACATATTCTCAACTCTTTGAGTGGATGAGAAGTGACTCGATGTTCTTGATAGGAAAATACTTGAAAGCCTTGAGAATAATTTCTGAGGCCGGCCTGTATGATTGCATACTCTGGCGTCCATAGTCTGAGAGGAAGAGGATACGATCGAGGATGTGATCGAGCCCTACTTGCTTAAGATAGGATTTCTGGAAAGAACTGCAAGAGGAAGGCAGATTACTGAAGCAGGGAAGTCCCATATTAATAATTCAAGAAAACTTCAATAATGGAAAGAGATGAGATTGTGACATTTTTGGATGCTATTTTTGCTAAAGCAAAAATTTTTGGCATCGAGCTCGATTGACTCGAGCTTGATCATATCGCATACAGATGCGAAAGCATTTCCGAATACCTGATTTTGAAGGATCAGTATGGTTTGAAATATGATTTCAAATCCGAATTCGATATCGAATGAAGGCCCATTTCCATATTCAAATTAAGAGATGCGGTCAGGCATGATTGAAGAGTTATTGATGTCATAGAGCTCATTTCTCCGAAAAACGGCAGTAAGCATAGACATTGATTGGAACATGCAGAATTCATAGTGAAATGAAACCTAAGCGAATTCGAAGAGAAATATCCGCAGCTTAAATTCATCAGTAAACACGATCGCCCTATTAATCCTGAATCTGTCTTGATTTTTGATGACGGTTATTCTATAAAATTCCACACAAGGCATATTCTGGAAGTTATAGAGCTCCAAAAAACATGTAATTTTTAATAGGAAATATTATGGATATAGTAGAGAAAGTTATGAAATATGTGGAGGATGAATGCAGGAAAGAGACTAATGTCTATGGCATGACTGCATTCGATCATCACTTCAAAGATGTGGTGAAATACGCAGGATTATTGGCAAGGGAGTGTTGAGCTAATGAGGAGATTGTACTTCTTTCCGCTTGGCTTCATGATGTCTGAAGCATACAGTGAGATTATGAGAATCATCATATCGCTAGTGCTGTCGTAGCAGAAGAGTTATTGCGCACTTATTTTTATCCTCCAGAAAAGATTGCAAAAATCAGGCATTGCATCATAGCACACAGATGAAGCAGGGATATACCGAGAGAGACTATCGAGGCGGAATGCATAGCTGACGCAGATGCGATGTCGCATTTTGATGAGGTGGATTCTCTTTTTTACCTGGCATTGGTCGTGAAGAAAATGAATGCCAAGGATGCAAAGACATATATTAAAGATAAGCTTCAAAGAAGCTATAACAAGCTTACTCCAAGGGCAAAGAATATGATACGGCCCAAGTATGATGCATTCATGCTAGTTCTGGAGTAAAGAATAATTTGTTTTAAGATTACGTTCCAAGAAAGATGTATTTTAATATTTTAAACTTGAACAATATGAGTAATATAGTAAATCAGGCTACGGAATTCGCAAAGGCAGAATACGCAAAACATGATCCGATGCACAGGTGGGATCACGTGGAACAGGTAATGGAAATGGCTCTTTATCTAGAGGATTTCTATAGAGCTGAAACTGATCCTGAAATTCTTAGACTAGCGGTCATATTCCATGATATCTGGTATGAGAATTATGATGAGCATGCAGATAAGTCTGTCGATATGGCGATAAGATTCTTAAAGTCAGAATGATATCCAGAAGAGAAAATTGCACTTGTAACAAGAGCCATGCTCGACCATTCATGACCGCACAGAAGAAGAGACTGAAATTCAAAGAACATGGAATGAAAAATACTCTATGATTCCGATAAATTCCATCTTGCGCTTAATCCAAGCTGATATGAGAAATATTTCAATCAGTTCTATCTGCCGGAGACAAAAATAAGAGTGCTCGAAAAAAGGAATGAAGTTCTATGTTAATTCCTAAGTTTCTAATCCTCCTAACTTCTAATTTCTAACTTATAAAACTATGCAATCAATGTATACATCTGACTTATCGGAAGCAAGAGTATCAAGTAATTTTATGGCAAAAGTCTACAACTGGATGTTCGCTGCGCTCCTCATCTCCTGATGAACCGCATATTATGTTTCAGCTAATCCCGAATTGATGAGGCTCGTCGTCTCTATGTTCACTCCTTTGATAATCCTAGAATTAGTCTTTGTAGTGGTTCTGGGATTTCTTATAAATATAATCAACTCTTTCTTTGCGATATTGCTGTTTTTGCTGTATAGTCTTCTCAATGGATTGACTTTATCGATAATCTCTCTAGTTTATCATGCGTGAGCAATAGAACTTGCCTTTGGTATCACAGCTTGAACTTTCCTGTTCATGAGCGCTTATGGATATTTCACAAAAGCTAATCTATGAACTTTCTGATTAGTCCTCACCATGTGACTTTTCGGTCTGATATTGGCTTCTGTAGTCAATTTCTTTCTTAAGAGCCCGCTTACTGATTATATCTTGTCTTGGGGATGAGTGGTGATATTCACATGACTTACCGCTTATGATACTCAAAAAATCAAAGAGATGTGAGAAGCATGATTCGAGAATTGAGAATCAGAAATGAAAATGTCTATTATCTGAGCTCTGAATCTATATCTGGATTTCATAAATCTTTTCCTATATATCCTTAAGCTTTTCGGTTCAAGGAAATAATATATATCATTTTGCATTTTTAAAGCCTTCACATAGAATGGGAAGGCTTTTTTAAATTTTAAATTTAAAAATATGATTTCACATAAACAATCCGCTTTCACTCTCGTAGAGCTGATCGTAGTAATAGTGATCCTTGCGATCCTCGCGACAA
>CAZKLD010000017.1:0-32296 GCA_964553745.1 uncultured Candidatus Peribacteria bacterium
TAGAATCTCGAGCAGAACCTGATTGTGAAGAGAAAGACAGGAATGCAATTGTTGCAAGTATCGCTAGGATTACTATTACTACGATGAGCTCTACCAGGGTGAAGGCTGAATGGTAGATTGATTTTTTTGTGTTGATCATAAATTTAAATTAAAAAAATTTTAAAATAGTTAATTAAGCAGGCTTAAATCAGGATAAAAATCCTTGATTACTTTACATAAATCCATCATTCATTTGAATGGTCATTACAATTTCAACCATAATAGAATCAATAACAACTCCATGAGCCATTTGGCTTAGTAATATACACCTTATCTCGGTGCGTAGCATCTAGAATTCATGATGTACCCGTTCAAACCAGCTTAAAACAATAATCGGCGTCAGAAGAGGCGGTCATTGCACCGACAGTCACAGAGAAATTTGTTCCATCATATCATGTCCTAAAGTACCTAGAATTAAAAGGCATATAAGATGTTCAGATTGAGTAGGGTGAACTTGGAGAAGGAGATCAGAATCAGTCTGCCGTGCAAAATCTACTATCCCTATTTCATCACCTTGTGATCAAGGTCCAGCCTCACGAGTCGCTCGTCATTTCACAATACATCATTTTGGCGGCTAATCATCATGCTCAATCCGGATCTATCCTATATGCTCAATTGACGAATTTTGTTCAGTTCCAAGGTGTAGAAGTTCATGCCTTGAATGTGGAATTCGTAAGAAGATTGTTGCAGCTTGTCGGAGTCGCTCAACTATGAATGAATCAGCTTGTAGCATCTCAGCTCCAAGGGGAAGGCAATTCACAAGAGGTTCAATTATTCACGAATCAACTATCGCAGCCAGTAGGAAGACATGCATTCCAACTGCTTCAGTTCCAAGTTTGGCTTCAGGCTCAATTTGTAATAGGGCATGTTCTGGTATTTGACATGCAAGAACCGGCTTCGTTGTGAAAGGTCGCGTTACAGCTCCAAGGGCAAGAATTTGCAGTCAATGCGGTAGAAGTTGTATATGCAGAATTTGTTGCAGGTTTATTGGTACAACTTTTTGCTGAAGACTGTCTGATTGCATCTTGATATTGTCAAGTGGAGGCGGCTGTCTTGGCGGTTGCTCAGATTGATGAAACGTAATATCCTACTGGAGAATCAATGCAGCTAGTCTGTCAGGTTGCAGGTTGGAAAGTTCATGCTGCACATTGGGTCTGGGCATTCGCTCAGACGGAAGATACATAGTTTCAGGCTGACGCAGCGGTCTGGGAAGTTGCTCAAACTCATGCGACATAATATCAAGCGCTCGCATTTGTACAGCTAGTCTGTCAGGTTGCAGGTTGGAAAGTTCATGCAACACATTGTGTCTGTGAAGTTGCTCAGCTTGAAGGGACATAATTTCCTGCAGACGCAGCAATGCAGCTTCATCCTGAATAATAATATCAGGCCTGGCAGACGAATGTACATTGTCCGGATACAGCATTATGCGTCCAATTCACTCATGCCTTTTGCGTTCAATTCACAGTACTGAAATCAGGAGCGCTTCAATTGCAGACATCCTGGACACAAGCTCCGCTCTGTAGTACGTAATTAGTGATGCAGTTTATGTTTTCAGCTCAATATGATAGTGCTCAGTTGCTGCATGAAGCATTTATATCTCAGGTTCCATAATTCACGCTCTTCATGATATTGGTGGAAGCTCAGTTTGAAAGAGGTCAAATCGTGTAACCAGAATGGGTAGCAGCGCCACAGGGATTGTTACCTGTATCAGGAACGGTAGCTATTCCTAGATTGTTCTTCGCTATTGATACTCAAAGATCGACAAGAGCGCTTCAAGTGGCATTTACAATAGCCTGGACTGCGGGTGTCGATACATTTCAAGTAGAATACGCGCTTTGTATGGTGATCATCAGATTATTCACCTCATCTGTAGTCAATCATGTTGTTGAAGTGCTTGCAAAGACTTTGCTGGAATCAAATACAGCTACATTGTTGACTCAAGGAAGCAGATTTTTTCAGCTTCAGAAAGTTATATCATAGACGACATTTCAAGTTCATGAATTAATTCAGAACAATGTCGGAGTCGGCACGAAGTAATATGTGCTTCAAGTGAATACCTTTAGCATCACTCAATTGTAGTTTCATGAGATGTAGACGTTTACTCAGGTTCCTCACAGAGCTGAGAGCTGAGAAGTTAGAGCTGAGGGTGCGAATGGATTGAAGTTCCTTTCAAGGGATGTGGGATTCTCGAAGTCTCAGGCTACTTGGTATTCCCTTTTGTTGGATGCTAGAGAATAATCGTACTCTGATCATTTGAGGGGATCGACCACTTTCTTGGAGAGATTCTTCTGGAGCATCTTGTAAGCGGAATCTCAGATAGTTCATTGGTTCCAGATTATTCCTCAGGAATAGGTGTATGAATAGGCATAGTCGGGAGTAGGATAGGTTCATGCATTGACATTGTACATCTCAACGGATTTCTTGATGGAAGAGATGTCTGACAAGCGAGTTGAATCTCTGGCAGAGCCTGACTGCGAAGAGAAAGAAAGGAATGCTATGGTTGCGAGGATCGCTAGGATTACTATTACTACGATGAGCTCTACCAGGGTGAATGCGTTGTTTTTTTTGGTTTTTTGTATATCCATATGATATGGTGATTAAATAAAATTTTATTGCATTATTGTAAAATACTTTTTATAAGAAGTCAAAGATAAAAAAACCAAAAGGGCTAGCCCTTTTGGTTTTTTTGGATTATTAGTCATTTGCGATATCATTTATAATCTTATCTATCTCTTTTAGCGATTCATCTGTCTTAGCATCTACTTCTCAGCTCGAAGTCACGATAGAACCTCCGGTTTCGCCAATATTCAGGTTTGATGCTCAGGTAGAGGTATCTATCTGCAAATCGATTCACGATTCTGTGTTAATTTTTATATCGGTTCAACCATTTCCATTATTATCTGCAGGATTTTGATCTTTAGCTCAAGAGCAAGAAGATAAGAGGAATATTGTAAGCAATGCAGCTGACATTAATGATTTTTTCATAATAAGCATATTTGAATTTTAAGATAACTTCTATATTATAAACGAAGAGCGCATTTTTCAAAATCTTTTGACAACAGAAATCAATTTTATAAAGTAGTCGCAATTTTAAACAAACTTGAACCGATGAAAAACCTAGTAATAGTAGAGTCCCCTGCTAAATGAAAAACGATTGAGAAATTCCTTTGAACTGACTTCATTGTCAAGGCTTCCTTCTGACATATAAGAGATCTCCCGAAAAAGGAGCTTTGAATCGACATAGAGAATAATTTCACACCTACATATGATGTTTCCGACGAAAAGAAAAAAGTCGTAAACGAACTCAAGAAACTAGTTAAAGAAGCACAAACTGTCTGGATAGCTACCGATGAGGACCGCGAATGAGAGGCTATAGGATGGCATCTTTGCAAAGCGCTTTGACTAGATGAGGCTACCGTAAATAGGATTGTCTTCCATGAAATCACCAAGACCGCAATAGAGAATGCGATCAAGAATCCCCGCAAGCTTGACCTGAATCTGGTAAACGCACAACAATCAAGAAGGCTTCTCGACAGATTGGTCTGATTCAAGGCAAGTCCGGTCCTATGGAAGAAGATCCAGAAATGACTTAGCGCATGAAGAGTACAATCAGTCGCAGTCAAGCTCATAGTGGAGCGAGAACGCGAAATACAGAATTTCAAACCGGAAGAAAGCTGGAAGATAAAAGTTCTCCTTAATGCAAAAGGAATGGATTTTGTAGCTGAACTCGCAAAAATCGACTGAAAGTGAAAGAAGATGAAATCATCAGATGATGTGAAGAAATTCCTGTCGACCTTGAATATAAAAATAGAAGACATCCAACCTAAAAAAGATAAAAAGGGATACATATTCTTCGAAACTCCTCTGATCAGAACTTTTGCCGTGATAGAATCTGAAAAGAAGGAATCGATAAGAATGCCTTGAGCTCCTTTCACGACTTCTACCCTTCAGCAAGAAGCATCTCGTAAGCTTGGCTTCTGAGTAAGCCAGACTATGTCAGTCGCTCAGAATCTTTACCAGAACTGATTCATTACATATATGAGAACAGATTCCGTGAATCTATCGGATCTGGCAATCAACGCAGCAAAAAAATATATAGACGAAGCTTATGGATCAGAATATTCTCTTCCCAATTGAAGGAAATATAAGACTAAACAAGCTTCGGCTCAAGAAGCGCATGAGGCGATCCGCCCTTCTTATATCGACAAATCTCCTGATAAGGTAGGACTCGATTGAAATGATCTGAGAATCTATACTCTTATATGGGAACGCACAGTGGCATCTCAGATGAAAGAGGCCATAATCGAGACAACAACATACAATTTCTCTCCAGAGTGAAACGAAGAGCAATCATGGATATCAAAATGAGAAGTCATCAAATTCGCATGATTCATGAAACTGTATATAGAATGAACAGATGACGAGAATACAGACGAAGAAGGCCCTGTCAATCTTCCGCCTCTTTCAAAATGAGAAACGGCGACTTCAAAATCACTTTCAAGCAACCAGAACTTCTCTAAGCCACCATCAAGATATACCGAAGCGATGCTCGTAAAGAAGCTCGAGTCTGAGTGAATCGGCCGACCATCAACTTATGCTCCGACTATCCAAACCATAATCGATAGATGATATGTCGAAAAAATAACGAAGAAGCTAGCTCCAAAAGATCCGGATGACCTGAAATGAATCCCGTATGTAGTGAATGATTTCTTGGAAAAATATTTCCCTGAGCTCATGAACTACAAATTCACTGCAAAAATAGAAGAAGAATTCGATGAAATAGCCGAATGAAAACTCGATTGGATAAAATTCCTTGATAAATTCTATACTGATTTCAAGGTTTATCTCGAGAAGACCATGACAGATGCGGAGAAAGTCGTGGAAGAAACAGGAAAAGAATGTCCGGAATGCGGATGAAAACTAGTATACAAATATTCTAAAACAGGAAAATTCATCTGATGCGGAAACTTCCCTAAATGTAAATATATAGAGAATTCTGCAACTCCTGCTCAGAACGACAGGATGAATGAACTTAAAGAAAAATATGAGTGAAAGCCATGCGAAGCCGGATGAACGATAGTCGTTAAAGTGTGAAGATTCTGACCTTTCCTAGCAAGTTCGCTCTATCCTGAAGTAAAATGGATAGGTAAGATTCCTGATGAAAAGACCACAATGCTAGAAGAGAAATTCTGAGGATGACAATGCGATCAATGCGAAACTGGAATAATGCATGTTAAGAATTCAAGAAGAGGGCCATTCCTAGCCTGCTCGAATTATCCGACTTGCAAGAATGCGAAAAATCTTCCGAAAATAGATGAAGTTCCAGATGATGCAGACCCGAAAGCTCCAGAAAAAACTGAAGAGAAACCAAGCGAAGAATTAACAAGTAATTAACATAACATGGGAAATGTAACGACAATTCCTGTCGGCTGAGCATATTCCGAGAGTCTCGCCCGAAGGATAATATGAAAATTAGCTTGAGAAGAGCTGTCACAAGAATTACAGGAAAAAATTAGAACATCAGTAAAAGAAAGCTTACAACAAGCAGCAGATGAATGAGGATTTAAAATAATATGAGAGAGAATTAACAGCTAAATAGAAGATAATGAGAAAGTACGCAGCATATTTGCATTCAATTTGATTTACGCAGAGAAATCTATCGAACATATTCAAGCAACCGAAAACTTTAAAGAGTTTTATGAGAACCTCAAATCCAAGGATTTGAGGATTTTCGGCTTGAGTGATAAAAACATAGCTGAAATAATGCAGAATTATGAAGATTTCGATGAGCATTCTGCCGATGTAGCCCTTTCGCAGAGAAAGGTTACGATAATAACAGTGCACGACCCCGAATATCCAGAGAATCTAAGGCATCTCCATACTCCCCCATTCATGCTTTACGTAAGATGAAATCTCGATAATGATCGTGAACTCCTCTCGATTGTAGGCTCCAGGAAAAGCACATCATATTCAGAGAATATCCTCAGGCAATTCATCCCATGACTGCTGGGCGCATGATTCTGAATCGTAAGCTGATGAGCTTACTGAGTCGACTCGATCTCGCACAGCCTCACACTGGATAATGGCTGATACACGATTTGTGTCATATGAACCTGAATCGATATCGATTACCCTAAGGTGAATGCATGATTATATGAACGCGTGATAGCGAACTCGTGAGCCGTGATATCAGTATTCCGGCTGAAAACCCAATGAGACCGCTACAACTTCCCTATCAGAAATGAAATCATAGCCTGAATATCCAAGTGAACGCTCATAACCGAAGCCGCAGACAAATCCTGAACGCTCATAACAGCAAGACTGGCACTAGAACTCAATAAGGATGTATTTGTCGTGCCATGAGATATCAGCAGAGAAACTTGCTATTGAACCAATTCCCTTCTCAGGGATTGACTTGCTAAGGCAGTAATGACTTATGAGGATATGCTCGTTGAATATGATATGAACAGTGTTATCAAAGACAAAAAGCCTGTTCAGATGAGCTTTGAGGATCCTATCGAGCAAAGCATCCATGGCCTATTGAGCGAAAATCCCCTTGACGCATCATACTTAACGGATAAACTGAACTCAGACATACAGACGATTTCAAGCAAGATTTCCATGATGGAAGTGAATTGAATCGTACGATTATGAGCTTGATGATTATATCATTTGAATTAAGGAAAATAATGAAAAAAATAGCACTAGTCTGAGGATGAACAGGCTGACACATAACCCCACTAGTCTCTCTGTACAACCATATGGCAAAGTGAGATCCGAGTGACCCTGAATTCTTCTGGATCTGAGAAAAAGATTGACTCGAGCAGGCAATCGCATCTGAAAAATGAATAAGGTTTTATGGTATCAGAGCAGGTAAATTGAGGAGGTATTTCTCGCTCAAGACCCTTATAGAGCCATTCAACATCATTGCCTGAATAAAGGAATCCCTAGATATCATCAAGACAGAAAAACCCTCTATCATTTTCTCAAAATGATGATTCGTCTCACTTCCTGTGGCAATTGCTGCAAAGATGACATGAACTGAGCTTTATCTGCACGAATCAGACACAATCCCCTGACTCGCAAACAGATTCGTATGAAGATTCGCCACTAGAGTGTATCTCGGATTCGAGGAAGCTGCGAGATATTTCAATATTGAGAAGGTTAATATCGTCTGACAAATATTGAACCCCGAACTATTTACTGAGGGTTGTGGATTGAGAAATGAGGAAAAAGTCACGAATCTGCTAATCTTTGCATGAAGCCAAGGTTCTACGAGGATTTTTAAGATGATTCTTGATAATATGGAAATATTGAAGGATTTTAATATCGATGTCATTCTCGGTAGCCTCAATAAGCACCTCAAGCCAGACTTCGAGAAATTCCCGAATGTCACAGTACACGAGTTCCTAAGCCAAGAAAAAATAGGAAAAATCCTAGAAAAGACTGATATTACCATTACTAGAGCCTGAGCGACCAGCCTCGCAGAGCTAGAAGCATTTGGAATCAAGATGATAATAATACCGCTCAAGGAATCGGCAAATGACCACCAATTCCATAATGCCGTAGCTTACGCAGACAAGTGAGAGATCATGATCGAAGAAAAGGACCTTAACACTATCCCTGAAACGATCATGAAATTCAAGGATTTCAAAAAAGCCCCGCATCAGATTCCCCTTTGTGGAGCGTTGGAGATAATTGCGGGGGATTTGGATTAATTATCTGAATTATTATTTGATATTCCATAACTTTTTAACATGGACAGGAGGCAGAACTCATCCAGACGAGCAGAACTTGATATAAAATCTTCCGTATCACGCCATAATTATATTGAGCAGAAGCGATATGAACTCTCAAGAAGACGTTTAGCCTGAGAGATAACGGTTTCTGAGATGGTCAACTCGATATTAGGATTATTCAGAAGCAATGGGAAAGGGCGATAAACTCTAATCCAAGCAATTCTCCACGATATCCTTTATTTTTACTATCTGCTCGTTTAATTTCATCCAGATTCTTTTAATGTTATTTCTTAATTATTTCAATATTTTTCTTTTATAAAAATCAATAATAGTATCTTGTAAGAAGTTTAGTCTTACATCTTATTTTTATAATTTTTATTTTATGGTTACACTTAATAAGGTCCAGCTTATAGGTAATGTTGTAAAGGATCCAGAAGTTAAGGAGGTCTCAAATTGACAGCAGGTTGCAAATCTTCAGGTAGCAACTAGCAAACAATGGAAAGATGCCGATAGAACAAAGAAAGAGAATTCTGAATTTCATTCAATTGTTTATGAAAACTAACTGAATTACAGAAAAATATATAGTAAAGCTAAGAAATGAGAAATAAAGTTTACATTGAAAAATAATAAGTTAATATTATAACACTATATTTAACGCAAATATTATGAATTATTTTTTAAAAAGACTTAATGATGAGATTCGAGAATGTAAAAATCTTGAGAATCAAGACTGATGGTTCTTTTATGAACAAATTAGATTTGAGTTTATAATTATCTTTATCTTGTCATATTTTTTTGATAAGAATTTTCAATTACTTGATATAGATTTAAAATCGGAGATTATAGAAGATTTGAGTAAGCCTAGTATTTGAACTCTTATTTCAATAATTAGGAAATTAGACAAAGATTGAGATCTACAATGAACAAATCGTTATTTGATGTGAATATTAGATGTGTATCCCTGATTTAGGAATAATACAATTTGACACTGATACGTATTCTGAGATAAGAAAGCTGATTTTGCAAAGTATTTAGAAAATCTATATAAAAATTTAATGAGTAAAACTGAATTATCAGTAACAAAAGGTGAACTCTGATTTATAAATGAAAATTCTGATATAATTTACATAGAGAATATTTCTCCCTGATACTCAAACTGATATTCAATCTCCCATGATTGAAACAAGACATCATGGAACTGTCCTTTACAGACTAAAGAATTTGATCCAAATCACGTATATTGCCAGTTATGACCCTATAAATATTTTTGCTTATCACCATTCATACATATAGAAGATACAGGAAAAAAAATGTATTTATTTAAATGAATTAAAGATATTTTATCTTTAAAAGTTCAATATAATCAATTATTTGAAACAAGCTCAAATTTCTGTAAAGAATGGCCAAAAATATGAGAAATGACGATAAATGAAGAGTGAAATAGGCAGATATCAATAAATAAAACTATTAGGAACAAAATAACTTTAAATGACTCAATAGAAACCTATATTCAAACATGAGTTGAGGAAGATGTGAAAGAATTCTTAATATCAAATAGATCATCAGTAGCTGCAACGATATGGTGACATTGATGAGTTTGAAAAACCGCACTTATTCAATACGTGAATAATGAAATTTTTCAAAATTCAAAAAAATATTTTGATTATATTATTTTTTTGTCCTTCAAAGACAGAAGATACAATTGGTACAGGTGACAGATCGAAGAAATCTCCTCGAGTGAAAGAATCACATGTTTCACTGATGTAATCAGGAGAATGAATGAAGTTATCTTTTCTGAAGAATCAGATAATATCGATAATATAGTCAATAATGAAGATAAGATACTTACAATAATTGATGACTTCGAAACAATAGAAGAGAATGAAAAAAAATCAATAATCAATTTCATTGATAAACTCAATGTCAATAATCATAAAGTTATTATAACAACAAGGACCTCATATCTAACCAATGTCTGAAAAGAGTTGCCTATAAAGGAATTTGACGTTGATAAAACAATTGAGTTTCTTCTTAAATATATCCACCCCAAATTAGGTTTTATACAGTATGAAACAATTAAAAACCAAATTAATGAAGAGATAAAAAAACAAATATTCAATGTTACTAGTTGAAGGCCTTTATTCATATTGCAATTTTGAATTCTTCTAATACAAAATAAAAACATAAAGGCATCGCTTGATAGATCCTGAGACATTAAAAACTCAGAAGAAGCCATAGAATTTTTATATTGAAGGATATACAATTCATTATCTGAAGATGCACAAAATGCATTTGTAGCAATATGATTATTGGTTGATAAAGACAAGCCTGTTGGTGAGATTGATAGGATTAAATTCATCTTAAATATTGATGAGAGTAAATTTGTGAATTCATTTGAAGAATTAATCAAATTAAAAATAGTTGAAATCAAATGAAATGAATTATTTACCGTTTATGCACCTGAGATAATTGGAATAATGAGAAAATATTTAAAAACCAATTATAATTGCGTAAAATATTCAGAAAAATATAATGAAATATCAAAAGGTGTATGACCAATAGGTAATTCATTGCTAATAAGAGCAAATGATCTAAGGGATAAAGATCCGCAAAATGCAGTTGTGAGTTATTTAGAACTGATAAACAATAAAACTTATTCTAAAGATATTCGGAAGAAGGCAATATTAAATCTTGCAAATTTTTATAAATTATATCTTTGAAAATCTATTGAAGACTATATTGACTTATTCAAAGATAATTACGATGATTTTATAAATGACATAGATTATAGTTTAACTTATTCCTCACATTTAAACCATATAAATACTGATTCATCAAGAAAAGAATCTATGAATATATTGCTTTCTGTAAACAAGAAATATTCATTGGATGATGATGACAAGTTAAAAGTGCTATCTTTGATTGTTATTAATTTAAGTAGGAATATAATTCTAGAAAGAAATAATCTTAACACACAATCTAAATACAAAGAAATTCTTGAAGATGATTATTATAAACGAAGAAAAGAGATAAGGGTAGTAATGCGGAATATTGATAGTATTTATTGAATCGGCTTATTTAATAAAATTAAAAAAAATATTGATAGAATTTCATCAAATGGAATTCTATCAGAATATTGCATAAGTGCCCTTAAACAATATACAGAAATATGTATTAGAATTAATAAATATGAAGAGGCAAAAGAAATTTGTATATTCTGCATTAATAATTTCAAGGAACATGGGGGTTTCTTTGAGGCAAAAAAAACACTGGCAGAATATTTCCAAAAAAATAATACTTAAATACTTATTCAGAGTCCGCTACCTTCCTCCTTTCTCTTTCCTTCCTATCTTCTTCCTTAAACTTATCATGATCAATATCGATCTTATCCTTTCCAGGATTGATTTCCATTCATAATTTTGCAATCTCTCCATTAACTTTTATGGCTCATAATGCCATATATTTCTTTGATAGTATGGTTGTAAGGATATTTGTTTGGCTTAGATATTTATGTAGTTGGATCGATTCTTCTCAGTTTTCAACTTTTTTTCTTTTTCTAGATGTTTTCTCTCAAGTATGCCTGAGTGAGGTCTTAGGCAGGTTCTCTTTCACTTTTTTGACAGGCTTTGCAGGAGAGACTGGTGCCGGATTAGCAGATTCTTTCTTTGGTTTTACTTTCTTTGGTTTGACAGAGCTTCTTTCTTTTTTCTTTATCTGAATTTGATGTTTTGACTCAATATCAAATCTTATCTGGTCAGTTTCAGTATCGGATAAAGGTCCTCATTTTATTTTTTCCTCTCTCTCAATGGCGCTTATAACTCTGAGTTCGATAAAAGCTATTTCGATATCTGCTGTTTCTGGGTCTATATAAGAATCTTCGGTTAGCTTCTTCCCATTATCAGTAACAACTCAATTTTCAAGGAAATAAATAATCTTGTTCTTTGCGTATTTAGATGTTTTTCTCAGATAATCGATAATATTGACCTTTCAGGTTGCAATGTCTGCGGAATGAGGCCTATGAGCTTGTTTTTCTGGTTTAACCGAGGCTGGTTGAGGCTCTACGAATTCCACTTCTGGTTTGGGCAAAGGATTGTCATAATTAACCTTCAGTGGGTTCTTCCTGAAATCTACGACAGCTGGGATTGTCGATCTCATATAGCTCTTAAATATTTCCCTATCCTGAGCAAATCACGCAATGGTTTCCTCTACCTTGTCCAAATATATCCTGTGCTGGAGATTCTGTGTAAACAATCATATGACAGATCTGAATCTTTCGATATTGAATTTAGTCTTTGCCCCTTTAAAAGAATTTATATATGTTATAAAATCAGGATTATTTTCAATGAGGATAACGGCTATCCATTCTTTTGCAGAAAATTCCTTCAATGCCTCTTTTTGGATTTCTTTTTTGATATTGGGAAGAGTGACTCAACCCAATTCTCTTTGCAGATTTACAAACATTGTCGGTTCAACTTTGTTTCATCATTTCTTTGTCTTTCATACAACCTTCGTTGTTACTTCTATATCGGAATAGCTTGTTTCAATGTGCGTTTTCCCCATTTCTTCTATCTGCTGAGCATCGATTTTGGTTATAAAAGACAATAAGTACATATCATCCTCTCTCTTTGCTGATTCATCCTCAGCACCTTTTTCATCTTCTTTAGATCACTTCAGGATAAAAGGGCTTCCGCAATAGAATACTTTTTCTGATAATGGAATTGAAGAGGTATCGGTAGCGACAAATCATCATTTCTTTTCATTGAATAATTTCTTCGTCTTTTTGTTATAGACAAAAATATTGCTTAGCATTCAGGCCAAAATTGATTTTGTGATATTCTCATATCTGCTCTGATTCTTAGCAAGCTTTCATGCTTCCTCCAATCTCTTTATCTCATCCTCATTGAATTCGATAGCACAACCTGATTCTTGCAATCTTTCAGTTAGTGTCTTGATGGTGTTCAATATTTCATAAATCCTCTTTTGTTTTACTCAGATAGATGTGAAATCCACAACCTCAAAGAGCATCTTCTCTTTTCAGTGATGAGCGAATTCTTGGAATAAATGAAGTTCATGATGACTCAATCAATAATTCTTTGATTTGAGCTTTCATAGTAATTCCTGATCTAGAGGCTCTCTCCTTGTAAGCAACTTTAATAATTCTCTCTGGGCGATAAGATCTGAATCCTGCTTATATGTTCATTTGATAAGATATTTCCAATCCTGTCATCTAGACAAGAATCACTTATGATTTATGATTGCGCATATGTCAATCATATCTCCGATGCATTTTCTAGAAATCGATTCTTTCAGCATTTTACCCACACTTGGCTCTAGTGGCATATTAAGAAGCTCATTGCCTAATTTTGTAACGTGATGATCTCGGGTTATAGCTCAGATTTTAAAGAGATTATCATAAGTTATTTTGAGCAGAGTAATATCGGGTTTGTGCACAAATGTATTCCTTCAGGCCTTAAGGTGACGAAGCGGGTTAAATCACATGGATAAAGCGATGAGTATATTTTTTTCAAGTGTGATATTTTCTATTTCTCATTTCGGGAAATCTGGAATAGCTTCAAAATCAACATCGCAAGCCCTTACGTAGTCTCACTCCATAACTCTTCAAGCCCTTCACGCCCTCTGTCTGGAGTCAGCTTTTGAGACTGGCTCAGTATGAAGCTCTGGCACTCATCTGTCATTGTAAACCATCACTTTACAATATCCGTTATCCACGACAGCATTAATATAATCTATTGTAATACTCTCTTGGGCGACATTCGTAGCGACTATTATAACTGGCTTATCATCCTGCTTTTTCATCACCTTGTTCTGATCGACTATGGCTAACTCTGAATGGAGAGGATAGATATTATAGTTAGGGAGCTCTTTTTTAAGTTTTGTGATTGTCTCTTCTATTGTTTTCTTTCATTCGACGAATACCAGTATATTTTTCTCTTGTTGTGCAAAATTCATTATGCTAGGATAAAAATCATCCCTTCATAAATAATTTGAATTAACAGGAAAAGTCCTTCAAGGTATGTCAAATACTGGAATCTCCTTACTTACCGGAGCGAAAAATGCTTTTACCCTTTCTACGTCCATGGTCGCAGACATGAGCACTAATTTTACTTTTTTATTTGTAGTGAGGAGGGTATCTCTGATCTGAGATAATAAGAATTCTGTTGCTACGCTGAATGTATGGACTTCATCGATCACTAGTATATCCGGGATGATATTTGTCACATACTGCCTGAGCAGCTGGAGTCAGTCTGTCACGAATATGAGGTCTGATTGCTTTGACGATAGCACTTCCCTTCCTGTTCTGTATCAGATTTTATGTCAGATAGAATAGATTGAATCTCAGGTTTCGGATAGCTTTTCCTGTGAAACCCTGTTTGCAGCAGAAATCGCAGCTATGACCCTCGGTTCAGCTACAACAATCTGCCTTGGCCTCAAGTGTTTGGGATGAAGTCTGTAGTCTCACATGAGCATCTTCGGCACTTGTGTAGTCTTGCCTGAACCTGTTTCAGCAGAGATTATCGTAACTACATTTTCCGCAACTTTCTCGATTATCTCTTGGATATATCAATTAACTGGAAGCTCGGATACTGTTTGCAGTATCTTATGCCTTTCGTTTTCTGGAATGATTATTCAGTTCCTGTCAAGTACGTCTCAGTTCTGGTGTGGGCTTGGAATATAGTGCATATGTTCAATATGAAAAAATACTATTGATTCTCAACAGATGAATTATATCTGTTCCGATTAATTTGAATTAAATATCCTTATCCATTTTCTTGCTGCCTTTTTCTTTCTTTTTTGACTTTAGCACCAGAAGGATAGCATCCAACTCATCTTTTCTGAAAGTAACGGTCAATTCATCGGCATTGGGATCAAACACTTGCAGATAGAATGTATTTCTATCATTCACTGTTACATATCAATTATCTATGAGAAGTTTTGCATCATTTTTTGATATCTTATATTTTACACTTATATACAAATTCAGTTTTCAGCTTGTACGTCTTTTTCTTTGTTTTTCTAATTTCTTATCTAGTTGGCTTTCTAATTCATATTGTTCTCATATTTCTTCAAACCTCTTTTTATCTGCATCTGAATTCCTTCTATTCTGTGGAGTATTGATAAGGGTTCAGTATTGTTCCTTATATGGATTGGCTAAGAACTCTTTTACGCTTGGCTCATTAGAGGCTCTTATCAATTCAACTACATATCAATCATCATCCTGATAAGAAGATATAAGCGACTTATGCACCTTTTCCATATGGAATTTTTCTACTAATTGAGGTATGAATAACTTCAATAATTGTTTGAATCTCTTGATATTGAATTCTCATTTTGGAGATCATGAGAAAGATTTGATAAACAACTTTATAGGAAGATTCTGATTGATCAGATAATCCGGCAACCATAAAAATGAGTTTACATCTCTGAGGTTCTCTTTTGTAATGCTGTTTGCTAGGTCAGAAGGAGAAAGTCAACCTTGATCGTCTTTTAGATTATTGAGTATCCTAGGCTCTAACGGCCTTCATCTTTTTCTTTTTACAACCTTGATTTTCTTGTCTTTAAATGCCTCATTAAGATCTTCATATTCACCGTTTTTATGAGAATATATGACTTCATTCAGCATTCATTCATCTACCCTTGAGACAAATAGCAGAAGTGGCATATCTTCATTGCCATCGACTCATCAGATAATAAATGGGAGTCAGATATATTTATATTTCTCCTCTGGAATTATACAAGAAGTATTTGGACGTATAAAACTCTTCATATCTTCGTGATGAAACATTTTTAAATCTTCATACCAATCAAATACATTGTTTGGTATTCAATGGAGAATGCATTTGATTATATTCTCTATATGCTTTTCTCATGTTTTTGCATCTTTGATCTCATTCTGCTTTATGACAGTTCAGGATCATTCCAGCCTTTCTTTGAGGATTTTTATGGTATTGAGAACTTCATAGACTCTTTTTGATTTTATTCAGATTTCAGTTAGGTCTACGATTTCAAAAAGCATTTTCCCATGTCCGCTCTTGCTATATTCCTGAAAAAGTTTTATTTCTTGGGAATTAACTCAAGATGCTATAAGTCTTGATACATCCTGATCCTTAAGAGGCTCGCGAGAAGTGATGAATTTTAATATAGCCCTCTGCGCAATCATATCAGAATGTTTCTTTGCCTTATTATTGACGAATATCTTCCAATCTTGATTCTTTCATAAGAATCATTTATGGTTTATAATCGCACATATATCTATCATTTCTGGTGTACAGTTCAATTTGACTGATTCTTTAAGCATTTTTCAGACGCAAGGCTCTAACGGAAGATTGAGAAGTTCTCTTCCTAGCGGTGTCAGTGTCGCATTGATGACCACTTTGCCATCTTGTGTCAAATCTCAGTTTATCGCTCATATTTTAAGCAGATTCAGATAAGATAACTGAACTAGATCTATATTTGGCTCATGTATGAAAATTTTGACTCTCTTGCTTTCTTCTTTAACGAGCTCCCTTTTTAATTCTTTAAGAGGATCAAATCATACTGATAAAGAAATAAGTATATATTTCTCAAGTGTCACATTCTCTATTTCGCCATCTGGGAAATCCTTAAGATTTTCAAAAGGCATATTATTGGCAAAAACATAATTTCAATCTTGCACCCTTCAGCCTCTTCATGCTCTTTGTTCACTGTCGGCTTTTGAGATTTCTTCTCTTCTCAGCTCTGGAACTCATACAGAATTCACCCTTAATACTTTCCTATATCAATTATCTACTACATCTTTTATATATGGAATAGTCAGACTCTCCTGAGCCACATTAGTAGCAATGATGATTACCGTCTTATTCCCCGTCTTCTGAAGCAGGCTTTGCTGTTCATCTATCGGCATTTCAGAATGCAGAGGATAAATATCATATTCCTCTTGGGGCAGCATTATCTTAAGCTCTTCTATTACGCTCGCCATTTCCTTTTTTCATTCCACAAAAGCCAGTACGTCATGTTTTTTATGTGCCGAACTTAGAATGCTGGTGATAAAATCACTGCCCGTCTTATATTCCTTAGTGATACTGAATTGCCTTCATTCAACGTTGATAAGCGGTATGTCAGTCGAGATTTCTTTGAAATAATCAGCTATCATCTTATGATCAATTGTTGCAGACATCAGGACAAGTTTGGTCTTTTTTTCTACCTTTTTCTTTACCTGTTCAATCATGAGGTCCTTCATCAGCTTAAGAACCCATTCGGTCGGTATGCTATATGTATGGACTTCATCCATTATCAGGATATCAGGGTTTATGCCGGAGACAAATTGTCTTAAGAGCTGAAGTCAATCAGTAACATATAGAATATCTGAATCATGTGAAGATTTTACCTCTCTTCATGTCCTGTACCCGACTTTATGTCAAATCGCATATTCAGGATCTCATATTGTTGATAGGAGTCATTTAGATACCCAGTTTGCGGCAGCAATGGCGGCGATGACTCTTGGTTCTGAAAATACGATTTTTCAGCTGAGTATCTTAGCGACTTCGGTTGTCTTTCCGGATCAAGTCTTAGCGTCTATGACAGCGATAATAGAATCTCGGACAACATCACGTATCTCCATTGCCTTTAAGCGGATAGGAAGATCATTAGTTGATTTTATGATATTATTTCTTTCTCTTGAAGATATTACATTTAATTCAGCATCAATTACGCTTCAATCCTCTTGATTTCATAAAATGATTTTTTGTCAATTTTGGAGAATGACTGGTGCTGCGTTGGAATCACTTAATAATCAAGGCATGAAATTCATAATTTGAAATTATTGTTTATATAGTTTTTATACTCAATTAAGTTATGTTGTCAATACAATTATTCAAAGAAAAAAATAGCTATATAAAGTGATGAAAATTCTGGGATTTCCATAAATTAATGCCCACTTGAATTAATGGCAAAAAACATTTGACTTAAGAGCCTATTTCTATACAATACGACCACTTTTGAATAAAAAGAGCTTTATTCAAGCATTTTTTATTCGTTTTTTACTTTTATTATTAGACTATAGATGCCAAATACATCGTCAGCAAAGAAAGCTTTGAAACAAAGCCTTACAAACAGATCAAGAAATAAACATTTCTCTGCATTATATAAAGAAAACGTGAAGGCTCTTGAAAAAGCTGTAAAAGCGTGAGAGACTAAGGAAGTTCCAGCTTTGTTGGCTGAAGTATATTCTTCTATTGATAAATTATCTAAAAAGAATATAATCCACTCTAACAACGGTAGCAGGAAAAAATCCAAATTCGCTAAGTTGGCAAAATCTTTATCGCTAAAAGCATAATTAATGGCCAAAGACAATAAACGGATTAATGAAGACATAAAAGCCTCAAGGGTAAACGTGATAAGCGCAACCTGAGAACAGCTTTGAATACTCCCGATAGAAAAAGCATTAGAGCTTGCAGAAGCATCAGAGATGGATTTAGTTGAGATTTGACAGCAAGATTGAGTCGTATTGACCAAAATACTTGATTACTGAAAACTGCTCTTCAAACAACAGAAGAATATCTCAAAAGCAAAGACAAACTCAAAGAAAACCGAACTGAAGACAATAAGATTGACATACAGGATCTGAGATCATGACCTTGACATAAGAAGAAATCAATCGATTAAATTTGCAAAAGACTGACATCCCCTCAAAGTAGTGCTGATGTTGAAATGAAGAGAAAACCAATACGCCGCACAGGCACAAGAAAAAGTTACTGAGTTCGTCAATTCTCTCGAAGAATTATACAAACTTGACTGAAGGGTTACAAAGGCCGGAAACACATTCTACGCAATGTTGCATCCGAAAAAATAATAATTAGTTTAATCATTTTTTATAACATCTTATGAAAGCAAAGACACACTCTGGAGCTAAAAAAAGAGTAAAAGTTACCGGAACTGGTAAGTATATCCTAGAAAAATCTTGTAAAAGACATTTGCTTAGCGATAAATCTAAAAAAGCTAAAGGAAGAAACAAATATGGAGTAGAAGCGAGCTCAGCAAATGAGAGATCACTTAAACAAAGCCTACCAAACGGACTATAGTAAGAAAGGTTGCCCCATTTTTCAAATTATAGATTAATAACTATTTACCAAAAAAGATTATGACAAGAGTAAAGAGAGGTCTTATGACTCGCAAAAGACACAATAACCTGCTTGCAAAAGTTAAAGGTTTCAGAATGATGAACGGTAATGTTTTCTCTAGAGCAAAAAACGCTCTTGCAAAAGCATGAACTAACGCGTACATCGGTAGAAAGCTTAAGAAAAGAGATTTCAGAAGTCTTTGGACTATCAGGATCAATACTGCAGTCAGGCAATATGATATCAACTATTCGACTTTCATCAATCTTCTATACAAGAAGAATGTTAAACTTGATAGGAAGGCTCTTTCTAACCTAGCGATCGCTTACCCAGAAATCTTCAAGAATATCGTTGAATTCGTGAAATAATTATACAACACTAAAAAAACGTCAGATTTAATCTGACGTTTTTTTTATTATTTTCAATACGCATTGAAACAGAGCATCTTATCAAAAATTTCTCAGATGCTATATTCCCCTATCAATAAAAGCTGGATTTGCACTTCTCATGACTGATCTATTCTCATTTACCCTTTCCTTGAGTTCCTTCATTTCCTTTAGGTATTGAATCTTATTCTTCAGATCCATATAGTTCTTGTTATGTTTTTTTATAAAGATCAGTTTGAGGAATATCGCTATTCATATCATTACTGTGAAAATAGCATAAATAGGCATCTCAAGCTCCCAGAACGCATTATAGAAAGCATGCAGGGTTATGGAAAGGAAAAATCATGTAAGCATGTACTTAAGGTAATAATATCTTGAGATGGAGTTTATATTGATGAAAGGGATCTTCTTGAACCTCTTGAGCATCTTGGTTGTTTTTGATATTTCGAGATTATCGATAATCTCAAATTTGAGGAATAATGCCTTTCCATAATAATATGCGACAATTATGGAGAAGAAAACATGCGAAGATGTAGATATTATTCATCTGACTACAGCGATTTTCATCAGATCATTGAATGATTCTTTTGAGAAATATATGTATGACATTGTTTCGAATAAGGCAAAACCGATTGCAACATATGATATGGCTACAATTGCAAATACGACTGATTTGACCACCTTAAGCTTTTTATCCATGAGTTTCAGAACCTGGTATTTTCAGAATTCCTCTAAGAATGCCGGCAAAATGAAAGAGAAGAGTACTGAGAAAAATCAAATCTTTCATATCCTAAGCCCACTGGAATCAAAATAGCCTCTTGCGGCATCGATAAAATTATTTATCTGCAGATCAATCTTGAATATGATAAGATTTATATGAATTCAGCTTCAGAATCACATATAAAGAAGTTGGAGAAGTATGAGCAAAATTCATCATCAAAGAATCAGGAGCAGTATTGGCCTTTTTCACAGTCATCATAAAAAAAATACTATTGCAATATTTATGGCAATAAGAATTCAATATGATAACAGATTATCCATTTAGATGTATTAGGATTTAATGGAAATATGATATCATATAATCGGAAAAAGGACAAAATTAAATTTAAAGTTGATTTTAATTAGAATTTAAACTAAAATTAAAAAGTATTATTTTTAACAAACAATTTTATGCAGAAAATCATAAATAAAAAGATTGGCATATTCCTATGATTGCTTTGATTTGCAATCGTAGTGGTGTTGGCGCTGAATACATCATGAAAATTCATGAAATCAATGCCAATTTTCAATTGATCTAGCGTAGATTGAAAATTTATCTCGATTGAACCGGGAACTATTGAATATTCCTGATGAGATTCCATTGAGATTCTTATAAAAAGCAAGATTTCAAACGATACAATGATCAGTTTTCAAACGCCTTCTAACTCTCTTAAGGCGCCATTATGAGATCATGTACTGTTATGATGAACAGATAAGACATATGCTTTCACTGTGGCAGGATGACAGCTCTACGATGACGAAACTCCGATATATGTGAAGGCTACTATTTTAAATAACTGAACAGGAGCGAATTCATGATCATGAATCGAGAGCATATCATGAGAAGAAACTCTTACCGTAAAAATCATAAAGAAGGCCCCTGAAGCCATAATATCTTCCGTAAGCCCTATCAAGGTCACTGAATTCAATATTATGAATGTTCCAGAGAATGTGAATAGGGAGTCTTTCATGAACTATCTAAAGACAGAATGACTGAATTACTCTTCAATGGTGGAAAGCGCTCAAGGATGAGACAGTCACAGGAGGATGTACGTAAGGGTGGCAAAAGAGTCAGTCAACTCTATAAATCTTGACAGCCTGCACTGAACATCATTCATAGCAAAATGAATACTTAGGCATTTCGATTACCAGTCTCAAGCTTGAGTGGAAGTGTTCGAGTTGACTGAGATCACAGAGAAGCCAAAGGTTATAACAACTTCCATAAGTCCACTCAAAGTCTCTGAGTACAATCTTATGCATGTTTCAGAGAATGTGAATAGGGAGGCTTTCATGAATTACTTAATGTCAGAATGATTGAATTACTCTTCAATGGTGGAAAGTGCTCAAGGATGAGACAGTCACAGAAGGATGTACATAAGGGCGGCAAAAGAGTCTGCCTGAGCAATAAATCTGGACAGCTTGCATTGAGCGTCCTTCATAGCAAAATGATTCTTGAGGCACTTCGACTACCAGACTCAGGCTTGAGTAGAAGTATTCGAGTTGACTGAGATCACAGAGAAGCCAATGACAATAACAACTTCAATAAGCCCCCTCAAAGTCACTGAAAACAATCTCATGTACATCTCAGAGAATGTGAATAAGGAGGCTTACATGAGTTACCTAAAATCGGAATGACTGAATTACACATCAATGGTAGAAAATGCTCAAGGATGAGACAGTCACAGGAGGATGTACGTAAGGGTGGCCAAAGAGGCAGTCAACACAATAAATCTGGATAGCTTGCATTGAGCTTCATTCATTGCGAAATGAATCTTGAGACATTACGATTACCAGTCACAAGCTTGAGTTGAAGTGTTCGAGCTGACTGAGATCACAGAGAAGCCGAAGGTTATGACTACTCCTATTAATCCAATCAAAGTCACTGAATCAAATCTTATGGATGTTTCTGAGAATGTGAATAAGCAAGCTTTCATGAATTACCTCAAATCGGAGTGATTGACTTATTCCTCCATGATTGAGGGTGCTCAAGGATGAGACAACTATAGAAGGATGTACATAAGAGTGGCTAAAGAGGCTGCCGGTGCAATAAATCTTGAGAGCCTTAATTGAACATGAATCACGGTAAAATGAATCCTGAGACATTTCGACTACCAATCTCAGGCATGAGTGGAAGTATTCGAGATAACTTCAGGCATGTCAAATGCGATCTGAACAATTACGCCAAGCGATCTATCGCCAAAAAAACAACTATATCTAGCTTGAGCGAAAAACCAGAAAATCCTATCTTTCAAAGTATCATCAAATGAAAAGATAACTCTTAAGGATATCGCGATCACATGAAATTGATTAAGCAAATTAAGCAATATGCGATTAACTGATGCCAACTCAGGTGTTATAGGAATGCTCACCAGCGGTAATTCGGACAATACCGTGTCTGCCTTCAATTTCCTGGACAAGTCCGACAAGAGCATTATCATTGCCGATAAAATTTCAGTTTTCCATATCATTGCAGATATAAACACGAATACAGATTCAGTCTGATTGAAGCTTTCAGTATCTCTAAACGGTTCGAATTTCATATCATCAGACTGAGCCACTGTGAAACTTACAGGAGGAACTGCAATACCTTATGCCGACTTTGATATCGCACAGAACTGATTTAACATATCACAGGTTAATGTATCAAACAAAAGCCTTGATAACAATGCTCTTGAATTCAATGTTGCAGCCACTTGAAAAAATTTCGTCCAACTCTCTGAGGCGAGCTTCAATAACAAAATTTATTGATATGTTACTGCCAATGCGAAATTGAGCATTTATAAGAAATGATATAATACTCTTGTTTGAGAGTCTCAATGAACAAGCGGAATAGTAAAATTCAATTCAAATGCGACTATAGATGCCTGAACCATAGCGACATTTATCGTGAAAGTATGAAATGTCATAATCGATGCGAATTCATCAAGTTCTGGTTGGAGCGTATCGCTGGTAGGGTTAAAGATAAATACCTGAGTGAATATATTGGATGCAGCATCTTATCCTAGCAATAATCTGCCTTTTAAAACAGAAGTATGAAATGTGCAGCCTCCTGTTGTCATTGATTATTGCAAAACCAAAATATGAGACATCACATATTCTATCGAGCCATGCTGAATATCAGCTGAGATGGTTTCAGGTAAATGAAATAAGAGTTTCAGCTTTACGATAAAACAATCAAAAACAACACCGAGCGTATACTATTGATTTACAGTTTATGGTTACTGAGAATGATTCCCTACATATTGAATACTCGGCTGAGCATCTAGCTGATGAGCGACTTGAGATACGAAAATAGATAAATATTTCTCTGATCAGTATTTAAAGGCTTGATCATATAACTGATACCTTAAAATCTGAGTTTACCACTGAAGCGCAAGCCCATCGACTACGAAAGAATTGAGATTGCCTATAAAATTAAAGGTTACCCCTAAATTACAGTGTCCTGTAATCGTTGAGCCTGCTTGTAAATTCTGAACCCTGATCAAAGGGCCTCTTGATGCAACATGATGTCAAACGCCTTCAAAGTGCGCAATGCCGAAACCAGAAACAAAGCAAGATGGCGTATATCAATATCAGAATAATTGAATACCATCAGGAACGAACAAATTTTCTTTTTCTTACAGATATGCCGCCTCTGGAACTTATAGGCTTCTGACTAATGATTGAAAATATACAGAAATATCAGCCTGAAGCATTGGTGCGCTCAGTCTTAGTGACAAGTTCCAAACAGCCAATATAAATTTCGTGAATCCGAAGAATATTTGAAAATATTATTTAGTCATAAGTCTATCGAACTCATCTAATAATTTATTATTCTGAAGCCAAGGGTTTGAAATAAAGCCTGTAAAATGCACATCATATGCTACTCCTCAATGCATAGGCGGAAAGCTTATAGACGGATGAAAAGATACTGCATGATGCAAGCTCCCGATGAAGTGTGAAATGCCCAAAGCCGCTTGCTGACCGATAAATGGACAAACCATCACCGCTAACATCAATCCGAGCACTCCTGGATTATGTAACGTCTGAAAAACGACAAATCTGACATTAACTTCAAATATGTATAATTGGAGCTGTAATGTAAGCAATTGAAATGAAATTTCCAGCACTGCAAAATGCAGTGTAAAGAAATTGACTTACGTATGTACAAGTTCATGGTTCAGTAAAAAATGCAGCTGGAAATAATAATATAGCTAATATAAAATAACTCCGACCAAGTCGGAGTTATTTTTTTGAGGATTATTAATAATTATTTTCACTTTCTTTCAGAGCCAATTGTCAGCAAGCGGCATCTATGTCGTCTCACATGGTATGCCTTATCGTAGACGGGATTCACACATCCCCGAGCAGGCTCTGGAATTCCCTTATCCTGTTTTTTGATGTAGGCTGCATATCTGAGCCCATTATCCCCTCCCCTGCATTATACGGGATGAAGTTCACGTGCGCCAATTTTCATCTCAAGAGCTCAGCCAGATCTTTACCCTGAGTCACAGAATCATTGACTCATGCGATCATGATATACTCATAGAAGACTCTTTTGTTTGTCTTGGCGACATACTCATCCAGCGCCGGCATAAGCAGGCTCAGCGGATACATGATATTGCAAGGCATGATTGTCTTCCTAAGTTCATCAGTTGCAGCATGCAGACTGATTGCAAGTGAAGTCTGCGGGAAATCATCTCCGAATTTCTTTATTCATGGAACAATTCCACAGCTCGAGATTGTAACTCTCCTGTTAGAGAAGTCCAGCTTATTCTGAGAGCAGACTATATTTATGGATTTCTTCACATTTTCATAATTCAAAAACGGCTCCCCCATTCACATATATACGATATTCCTCAGATTCCTCCCTTCGGCAGATAATAGCTTTGAAGCAAAAAGTATCTGCTCGACTATCTCATAGAATTCGAGATTCCGAGTGAATCACAGCTTCCCTGTCGCACAAAACGTGCATCACATAGGACAACCGACTTGGCTCGATACGCATAAAGTATTGCGTCCGGACAAATGTCTCATTATTACTGCCTCCAATAGCTTTCAATCTGTAGTTTCAAATAGTAACTTTGTGGTCTGCGCATCATCAGATGTCACATTCTTCCTGAGTTTCAAGCTAGTGTAGAAAAAATTATCTTTCAGTATTTCCTTGGATACTTTTGATATTGTTGTTATGTCATCGTAGTTTTCAATATAGTTCTTGTATATTGCATTTTCGATCTGCGCATATCTGAAAGGTTTTTCTCAGTTTTCAACGAGTATCCTCTTCAGATTTTCTTCATCATGTATGGAATGCATTTTTTCCAGTAAAAAATTAACTTGCACATTGTACGGATTTATTGAAAAAATCAATTCACATTTCATTCACTGTACTTTCACACATTTATCACGACTCTTCTATTGTAATTATCGTAATAAGCATATTATGCGATTGCCAAAGAAAAAAACCCTTTCCGCATGGAAAGGGTTTGACTTTATTATAATTGTCTGGTTCAGCAAATGTTTCAGATCTCAGTCCTAGGTGCTTCGTAATAATTGATTCAAGTTCAATAGAATACCAGTAGGCTGCAGTATGAGTCATCGCTATTGAAGAATTTCAATACTTTCGTCCTGAATACCTGGGCTATCTCAGAGATATCACTTCATAATCACAAATCATCCTCATTACTTTGAATATTTTTAGTAGAAGTCCAAAGTCTGCAATTTCAATCTTTTTTCACTCACAGAAGAAGCAGGAGATTGATTCTTTTTTCTTGGATCGTGTTTCAAGGCAGGATCATTGCGCAATTATCAACATCCTCGACTGTCGGGATTTTCAATTTATGCTTCTTCATATATCTTTCGCCCATGTCCAGAGTATCAAGAAGCATATGGGAATATTCCCAATAGATGTTTCATATCCTTATCCCATTATCATCAATCTCTATCTGTTCTGATAAATCCTTCCTCAGCTTCAGATTGAGCCGATTCTCGTATCTCCATCTGTCGAGCAGCTTCCTGGAAGAATCAAGCTGGTTTCCGCTACAATCGTGCAAATCCGCACCCTCTCCTCAACTAGAGATATCTCTGACATTATTCTTGGTTGAATCCATAGTTTCTGAAAGAGGTCGATTACTGGCGTTATCATTAAAGACATCTTGATTTTCAAGATGTCTGTTCTTTACACGGTTTTGGTCAAATTCATAAATTTGTGCCATCAGGATTATCTGTTTTTAGCGAAATAATAGAGTATTTGCGCGATTTGTCACCTATTGAAAACACCATTCGGCTCGAACTTATTTCATTTTGCAGTAGATGGGAATACTGATGAGAAAGTTTCTATATATGGGGAATACCAATCAGTTGCAACAACATCTGAAAATCATGCATTTCCGCTATTCTGAAGAACCTTGCCCGATGCTTTGATGAGCATTGTAACAAACTCTGCTCTGGATATTGTGTCGTTTGGCCTGAATTTATTGTTTCTTGCAATCAATCACATATCGATTCATTTCTGGAGATACGGCACTATGAATGCTCAATTCTTGATATCGCTGAATGGAAGAAGCCTTTGAGAGTCGAGCTTTAAGCTATAGAGCTTGAAGACGAATATGAGAGCCTCCTGTCTTGTCAGCGTATTCGATGGCTTAAATTCTCAATCCTCAAATCATTTTGTTATCGATTTATCATATAGGTATTTTGTAGCTGAGAAAAGCTTTGAACTTTTTGTAATATCTCTGAATATCTGTCATTCCGGCATCGGCAATACTGCAGTCGGCGTCTCTACAATCGGCGTTCGGATAACGGGAGCAACAGTCACGGCTGGTGTTTCTATAGGCGCTTGTTCTGGGGCCATGGTTGGAGTCTGATCAGGGACTGTCGGCACTTGGACTGTAACAGTAGGAGTTGGAGCCTTTTCGGCTGCGCTTACAGTATCGATCAACGGAGCCGAATTAAGGCTCAGGTCTTTGATCAGATTGTTTTGTACGAATTCCATAGGATGGACTGTGTATGCGATTGCATTTTCCTTACCTAGACCGGCATTGATGGCTCAGAAGAAATCCAGATCGACATTGATGGCATCCTGAAAAGTGTATGGCCAATAGGGATGGAATGTCGCCACTTTCTTATCAATCTGAAAATGAAGATGCGGAGTTGTAGTGATTCAAGTCATTCAGACTTTACCGAGAACTTCTCATCTTGCGATCTTTGTTCATTCTTCCGCGAATATCTCACTCAGATGCTCATATGCTGAATAAAGCGTTTCAACATTTCCTCAATTCCTTACGTTATCATGTCTGATTATGACATATTTACCGTCTCATGTTTCAGTATTCTTAACTTTGATGACAACTCCGTTTGCAACTGATAGCACTGGTGTTCATATAGGAGCACGGATATCGACTGCAGGATGGCTTCAATTATATTCTTGATAGTCAAGTTTGTAGTTTCACATGTATACGACCGGGTAGGTATATCTCGCAAGAATCGCATCTTTATTCTTTCAAGAGGAATCCGCCAGTAGATTGATGTCATATTTCGGCAACTCTACGAACTCATCTATCCCGAGAGATTCTGATGCGAAATCCATTGATTTATTGGTGTTTTTGGACTTTAGCCAGTTTGGCACATATGTGATAGGATACGATGTTCCGTCAAAAGCATCCGACTTGATATTGGAATATTCCAAGACTGATGATTTGATGAATTTGACTCAGTATACAGAAGCGAAAAGGCATAAGATAAGCACGAGATTGAATCCAAGAAGCTGCATTAAGACATTTGATTTTCCTGTCATAATTTGTTTTTATATTTACAACTTCTTCAAGTTTAACACAATTTTCCGCTAAACGCAAAAAAATAGCCAATTTGCATAAACCAGTAAATGAGAATCAAAAAAACCTCAATCGGATTGAGGTTTTTTTGCTATTATTGTGATTACTTAGCGTAACGTCTTCTGACAAAGAAGAATCAGATTGCAAGTGAGATTCAGAGAAGAAGCATTATTTGTGCTGGTCAAGTCTGGACTTTTGTAGCGTTTGAATAATCTTGTGATTCTGATTTGCTTTCTCAGTCTCAGCAGACGGCTTTTATTGCGAAATCCTCGAATTTAACCTTATCTCATGAGATATTGAGAGTATACTTATTTAATGGAACATTCTCAATAAGAGTGAAAGTTCAATCAGTTCATTTCTTGTAAACATTGTAGCTAGACGCTTCTGGCAGAGTGTCCCAAGTCAGATCGACAACTTCTCAGTTCTTTATAGCTTTTAGTCATCCAACATTCGATATCATGCATTTTCATCCTGCAGAGCTGAGTGAGAAATCTACCTCGACTATGTCTGATTGGATTCAGCTTATTTGCTTGCCATCTTTATCAAGAGGCTGCAGTTGGAAGTAATATTTCCCGACTGATGGGTCAAGTCCAGAGATATACCAACTATATCATCCTGATGCTGACTTGATCTTATCTTTTTCAAAAGTTACAGATTCTTTGTTTTGAGTATCTCAGGCAGTCTTAAGAGTGTCTGGAGAAGTTCCGTATATGAATTTGAATTTTGCATATTCGCTCTTGTCCTGAGTAAGCTCAAATGTGAATGATACTTTCTTATCGGATACGATTGATTTTACATTCTTGAAGATATTTGATTCGATTGCCTTCAGGCTGACCACTCATTTTTTATCGGTAGTCTTCCCGAGAGAATTCTTCAGATTCACGTCGATCTGGTAGTCTCATGCAAGAGATGGGACTGTAAGGGTTCAAGAGTAGGTACCTGGGCTTGATGTGATTTCCGTAAGAGTAGTTGAGGAGTCTCCGATAGCTGCATTGAATTCTGTCAGACCTGGGTCAGCAGTAGCAGTTACATCAATCACGGAACCAGCTGGAACTTCAGTGCCTTGGGTTACTTTCAGATCTTTGAATAAAGGTCAGTTTGATTCGACAGTAACATTGATTTTCTCTGACTCAGCAATAACTTTGTCGCTTCAATCAAGAACTTTAACTTGTATGACATTTGTAGATTGGGTGATATTCTTCATTTCCACTACGAATGTACCTTTATCGTCAGACTGCGTCTCTATATCCTTCTGGACAGCTCAATTAAGATAAAAAGTGATTTTGGAATTTTTCTTTGTAGATCAGCTTATGGTAACTTTACCTTCAGCTACTGTCATGCCGTTGTCAGGGCTAGTTATTGTGATATCTCCTCATGAAGTTGTTCAAGATCAACCAGAACCTGCTCAGACTGTTACATCAGCCGCTCATTCAAGCTGGTCATTATCAATGTCAAGGACTATTACTTTCATCTTTCATTCCTTTGTGAAAGAAAGTCATTTTGAGAAAGTCTTCTGTCCTAGATCAGCGGCTGTGAATTGATAACCGTCTGAATAAGGGATTGTAGCTTTTGTGTCATTGTCTACTGTTATGTAGATTGTTCATGCATAATCTTTTTTGACATTTCAGTCTTTGTCGACAGCCTTTACGGTCACATCTATCGCTTCTCCGATTTTGGCAGAAGCCGGATTTGTCGTGACTTCGAAATGATCGACTTTAGAACTGCTTGCAGCGGTTTTCGCTGGAGCAGCCGAAGAGCTTCCGGTTGCAGCAAATGCTCACGAAAAAGAGCTAGCGGCAAGAATGGTAGCACTTAAGAAAGAAACCAATTTTTTCATAAATGGTAGATTTTAGGAATATATTCGTCAGTAACGCGCATCATATTAATAAAAAAGCTCATTTAAGCAATCCTAATAAGCTTTACAAAAAACGCATTTGTTTTGTAATTAAGTGTATATTACGTTTATATTGGCTTTATCAAGCAAGAATTGTGGCATATTCTGTGCAGTTATAAAAGTCTGGAACCTGTCGCAGTAATCCATCACAGAGCCAATATGCTCATCGTCGAGCTCGGAGAATATATCATCTAAAAGTATTATGATATTCTCAGAATGAAGCTTCTTATAAAACTCAATCTCCAGGAATTTCAATCAGATGAGAATACTCTTGTTCTCCCCTCTTGAAAGGCATTCTTCGGAACTCATGATGTGCCTCGTGGTCTCTACTATGAATTGAAAATCATCCAGATGAGGTCATATATAGGTGCATCCGGTCATGATATCCCTGTCGATATTCTTCTCGATGTAAGCTGAAATCGATTTCTCAAGATCAGCAAAATCAACTTTCGTCTTGTAATTGAAAGAGAGCTTATATTTATTTTCCAAGAAATTCTCGATAATCGAGATGTTGTCAGAGACGAAATCCAAGAATTTTTTCCTATGGGTATAATATTCGCTAGTTACTTTGACGAATGCTGAATTCCAGAATTTAAGGTCTTCTTTCTCTGCTTTTCACTCTTGGATTCATTTCAGGAGTTTGTTCCTGCTTCTTAGTATCTTTGAATAATCTGATCTGACTTTGGAAAATGCCACATTGGATAAAGTGCAGACTTCATCGAGGAAATCCCTTCTGAGAGATGGCCCCAGATAGATGATGTTCATTTCGAGAGGCGAAAAGAAGACTGCGATATGCTTTGTGTTCTCTAGGTATTTCGGGCGGGTGCTCTTGATTCAATTTAGGAGAAAAGATGATTTCTGGGTTTTTGAATCATAAGTGACTTTTGGGGTCTTTGAAAGATAGTCTTCTCCTATCTTACCGGAAACAAGAAAACTTTCACCTAAAAAATTTACCAATCTGTCGATGTTCTGAGATTGGTAAGTGCGTGAATTGAGAAGCAGGTATATGGCCTCAAGGATATTTGTCTTGCCGGAGCCATTAGCTCAGACAATCAGATTCATATCGGAAAAAGAGAACTCTGAATCGGTATGGATCTTGAAATCATGAAGCTCTAGACTTCTAAGCATTAATTCATTATATTATTTATAGCGATCTGATGATTGATTATCGGTTTTGGCGAACAAGCGAGGAGCTCTTCCCTGCTGGCAAGATATCAGGTCTTGACTTCATCTTCTCTGAGAGGAAGGATATCAGTCTCTTCGGACTCCAGCATAGCCAATTCTTCTTTATCTACGTTTGACAATATATCAATGTAATCGACTATTGAACTAAGCTGGTTACGGTAAATTTCAGTGTCTTCCGGCGTAGCGGAAAGGCGTGACAAATTTGCAATATGTTTAACTTGTTCTTGCGTAAATGACATTTTTATATAAAATCAGTTATAAATTTAGTGCATTATAGTAATATATGTCAAAAATCAATGCGAATTTGATAACAAAAATCAGGGACTTGTTCTCTTCGGATAAAAATGCATACGTAAGGATAAAGCTTGACATATCAAAAGCTTTTTTTGCGATTTCCGCATCTCTTTACTTTTTCTTCTATCTCAGCACCATTGCCTGATTCCAAGTTGATCTCTTCTGAAAGCTGCTAGTCTGAATATTCCCTGTTTTCCTTTTCTCAATCGTGGCGCTGGCATACGATCTGCTAGTTTATGTGCTCAGCCTCTACTCAGAGAAAACCAATGCGCTTAAAATTCCAATTCTAGTGATCCTTTGAATTTTTTACGTTGCGGTCTTAACGATATTTTTAGGTTTAAAATTTTAATCATACCCTTATGAAAAAACTACTTTTACTGACTCCCCTGCTACTGATCTTGGCTTCATGCGGAGGCTGAACAACTAGCGACACCGCAACAAAAGCATTCACTTCAACATGATTCACGATGAATATCCCAAGCGCGTGGGTGGAAGTGGAACAGAAGACTCTGCCTGCTACAAAAAACGGTAAAATCGTACTGGCTCTGACTTCATCTGAAATTAATGCCTGATTTGCGAATAATCTCGTAGTCCTATCGGAAGATCTATCAGAAATCACGACATCAGTAAAGTATTCTATCACGAATTATGTAAGGACCACATGAACGGTACAGGAATTCATAAAGCTTAATGAAGAGGATTTTAAATTCCCGGATGAAGACGAATGAAAACTCTATACATTTGAAGCAAAATATTCAACCCAGACTCCAAAGAGGAAATTCCTCCAGACTGCCAAGGTTTGTGACCATAAAGCATATCTTATCACGATCTGAATCAATACAGACAATGCAAATGTTGCAAAATACTCAAGACTATTGCAATCATTCAATTGTACGAAATAATCGACTATAAAATAAATAAAGCCATGGCCTCCATGGCTTTATTTTTTGTGCCCAAATCCAAAAATTCAAAATTCCTATTGATTTTTAATTTAATTGTCTATAATAGTGCCACCCGATATATTGGCGCCATGGCAGATCGGTTATGTAGGAGCCTGCAAAGCTTCGTAGAGCGGTTC
>CAZKLD010000018.1:0-26247 GCA_964553745.1 uncultured Candidatus Peribacteria bacterium
TAGCGGCAACTTGAAATGCGCTCACTGATCTTTGAGTATGACTTGTGAAGAATAGCTTAGGATGAGGCACTGTTTCATCGTGAGGTGAATGATGAAACGTTGCGACACCACAAGATTCCATGACCTCACTTCTTCTCCATTGAGATAATATCTGAAATCCAACCAACTTTATCGATAGTTCAACTGCATGAAGAACAATGTCATTTTTGTGAAATATTACACAGCAATGACCTTCAAAATTCTGAGCATCCTCTTTGAATTTTGATTGAGTTTGAGATTATCTTACTATTCCTGCTAGCAATGATTTTGTATTCTGAACTTGAGATTTTACAATTGATTTCTGGGTTTATTCTAACGCTGCTATCAGAAGACCAATAATAAGCAATAGGCCAAACTGAGCATGATCAACAGCAATGTGGTCTGTTGAATATTACACTATTGCAAATAGAGTTGAATTTCATGACTGAACAACACAGGTTCTTATCTCAAATACAAGTGTTCCGAACAATACTTGGTCTCATGTTGCTGTCGTCAGAAGTTCCTGAACTTTAACTATTTATCTAAATTGAAGTGCAATCTGATCAGTAGCAAATTCTGCCAATTATTCCGCGAATAATATGATATATATTTGAAATGACGTACTTCCACTTAGTGATTTGTCCTGACAACAATTCCTATGATCAATTGACGAACTTAGGGTTTCAAAATGAATCGCAAGATGGACTTCTAATTTCACACCTCCTATAACTGCTTATTAATTTTTTTAACGCTTTTTATTTTCTATCTTAATAATATTTATGTTCCATACAAAAAGATATGATTCAGCTTTCACCCTAGTAGAGCTCATAGTCGTAATCGTCATATTAGCCATCCTCGCGACGATCGCATTCCTCTCTTTCTCTTCGCAATCATGAAGCGCAAGAGATTCCACACGCCTTTCCGATATCTCATCCATCAAGAAATCCGTAGAGATGTACAATGTAAATGCCTGAACCTATCCGACCCCCGACTATGCCTATTCATACACCTATTCCTGAGGAATAATCTGGAACCAATGAACCATCTGAGACTCAGCCTACAAGATGCTCCAGAAGAATCTCTCCAAGAAAGTCGTGGATCCTCTGAAATGATCAGAGTACGATTATTCCCTAGCTTCAAACAAGAGGGAATACCAAGTAGCCTGAAACTTCGAGAATCCTACTTCATTCGAGAGGAGCTTCAATCCTTTCGATTCCTCACTCCTCAATCCTAAGCTCTCAGCTCTAGGTTGAACCGGAGCGAACGTCTACATCTCATGAAACTACAACTGAGTCATGCTCAAGGTATTCACTTGAAGCACTTATTATTTCGTGCCTACTCCGACATTGTTCTGAATATGAACCTGAAGCACTGTCTATGACAACACTTTCTGAAGCTGAAAAGACTTGCTTCCTTGAATCAACAATGTAGCCATATTCGATTCCAGCAAAGTCTATGCCACTTGATCGGACAATCTGTGAACCACAGACATAACCAGCCTCATGACAACTATAAAAGCGGCATACTCGACTTGAAACGTCACGACTCCTGCAGTACAGGCTATAGTCAGTGCAAGCTGAGCAGAACTCATCAATCTATGAGAGGGGCTGGTCAGGAATAATTTGTGAGGAGGTGTGAGCTCAGGTTGAAACTATGGTTGAGGCTGAAGTTCATGACCTGATGCAAATACAGTGTTGTTATTGCATTTTGATTGAGATTTGTTGAATTCATGAACCAATACATGAACTATTGCCAATATAAATAATGTAACCACAACCTGACCTGGAAAATTTGGGAATGCGGCTTATTTTAATTGAAGCAGCACAAGTCTTACCATACCTTCAAGTAATGATTTTAATTTCGGCTCTGGAAATTTCACTATTGATACATGGGTATATCCTTTTGATAACTGATCAGTTGCAGATCCGGTTCTGCATTCTAACAACACATCAAATTACTTATGATTCTATTCCGATTATGATGGAACTCCTATGACTACAACAGACACATGGGCAGCTTCTTGATTAAAATGACCTTCTGCGATTCCTTTATCACAATGGACGCATTATGCAGTTGTGAAAAATTGAACAAACCTTAAGATTTATATAAATTGAGTCATGAAGGCTGAAAGAAATGATTTCAATAAATCCAACTTCACTTCTGATGGATTTGTTGTTTGAGCTGAGCTTTGGTGAAATCATTTTAAATGATATATAGATGAAATGCGCATTTCAAAATGAATCGCTCGCTGGACTGAGAATTTCACTCCTCCTACAAGCGCTTATTAATCGATTTCTATTAATCAACTTCAAAAACATCCCGAGCTTGCTCGGGATGTTTTCTCTTTTTGGATATTGATATGATTAGTCTTCAATTCCGTAAAATCTCAGACTATTCTCAAAAATAGCTTTCTCCAATTCATCAGGATCTTCATTCCTGAGTTCTTTTACCATATCCAGGACGTACTTGGTGTAGGCTGGAGTATTCTGCTGTCATCTGTAGGGAGTCGGTGCGAGGTATGGAGCGTCTGTTTCGACAAGAATCCTCTCTAGAGGAACGATTTTGACTGCTTCTTGTACGCTTATTCAATTTTTGAATGTTACGATTCAGCTGAATCAGATATATACCTTATCGCTCAAGGATAAGAATTTTTCTGCTGTTGCAGCATCTGATGTGTAGCAATGTATGACCATATTTCGGTTGAAGTCCGAATTCTTGAGTATCTCATAAGCGTCCTCCCAGGCATCGCGAATATGTATTATAAGCGGTAAGGAGAATTTTTTGGCAAGTTCTATATTTGCTTTAAATACTCTTTTCTGGGTCATCTTGTCCATCTCGGCCTTATATGGATCAAGATGGAAGTAATCAAGTCACACTTCTCAGATTCATACTATATAACTCCTATTTTCCTCTATCTGTTTCTCAACTTTACTCATTTCTTCCTGCAGATCTTCTACAAGGGGAGCCTCGATAGGATGCATTATTCATGCCACGACAAAGAGATTATCATATTTCTTTGCTAATTCCAGAGCTTTACCCGTGGACTCGAAATCAGATCAGATTAGTGTTGCGTATTTCACTCATAGTTCCTTCATTTTCTGAAGTTCTTCATCGATATTTGTGTAATCATCGAATTGCATATGGCAGTGCGTGTCAAAAATCATTATCAGCTATAATTATAAATTAGAAGTTATGAGTTTCAATCCAAATACTCATTAAGCTTGATTTTATCCATTTTTCCTTAAAATAAAAGAATAATTTGAACATTTTTATGAGATTGAAAACACCCCTGGAATCTGAATTGATTCTCAATGAGATATATTCTCTTTATCCGAATTTAAAGACAGAACTCAATTACACTACACCATTCCAGTTTCTCATGGCAGTGATGTTTTCTGCACAAACCACAGACAAACAGGTCAATGTGGTAACTGAAAAATTTTTTCAGTTAGTCAAAGAACCTTCTGATTTGGCCTCAATTGAGCTTGATGACCTTATGAAGCATCTGTGAAGCCTTAATTTCTATAAGAATAAATCCCGAGCAGTAAAATTAACAGCAGAAGCTCTTATCAGAGATTTCGGCTGAGTAATCCCGAATGACCTTGAACTCATCCAGAAGCTCCCCTGAGTAGGGATTAAGACTGCTAAGGTTGTGCTTTGAGTTCTTTATGATGCTCCGTATATCTGAGTCGACACACATGTGCATAGGGTCAGCAATAGAATTTGAATTTGTGAAACCAATTCTCCTGAAAAAACAGATGAATATCTTGAAAAGAATATCAGCGTCATAACCAAAACAAAGGTTCACCATGCCCTAGTGCTGTTCGGCAGATACACTTGCACCGCTAGGAACCCTAAATGCGAAATCTGCAAATTGAACCCTAAATGCAATTATTATCAGTCAGGAAAAAATTAATTAAATTACAATCAATTCCTTACAATTATCAGCTTATCATCCCTGTACTCGACTAGTGATTCGTTTTTTCATTTATAATTCGCAAAATATTTATCTCAATGCGTAAGTCAGGCTCTTGTGATTTCTCTTCAGAGTTTTAGTTCCGATAGCTCGAATTCGGTTATATCCAGCTTCTTGAATTCAGGGAAAAGGAATTCCTCTGAAATGCAGTTGCATTCTTCTGTAGCGTCCAATTCCTGAGACATATCTTCAGTTATCTCTCAGATTTTATTCCTATGCAGCAGTGTTATATATCATCATAATCCAAGTTCCTTTCAGATGTCTTCTGCTATGGTGCGGATGTAGGCTCCTGCCGAGACCGTCATCTCAATTTTTATTTCAGGAAAATCGTAAGAAATGAGCTTTGAATCAAAAATCTCGATTTCTCTTTTTTTCATTTCAAATTCCTTGCCACTGCGAACTAAGTCGTAGGCTTTTTTTCAGTCGATCTTTATCGCGGAATATTTCGGGGGAATCTGGCTTATCTTTCAATTGAATTTTGTTCGGATTATCTCGATGATACTATCCTTCGTTATCATGGCTTTTCTTGCTTCTAGCACTTTTTCATCGAAATGAGTGATCTCTCATTCAAGATCTCAAGTAGGGGAGACTCAGTCGATATTAAAAGCAAATATGTAGGTTTTTGATTTCTTCTCCAGATACGGTATCAGTTTTGTGGAGTTGCCGGTTGCAACCAATAAAAGACCCGTTGCGAGCGGATCTAGAGTTCAAGTGTGACCTATTTTTTTGATTCCGAGTTTTTTTCTGAGCAGATGCAGTACCCAGAAGCTCGTAAGTCATTTATGCTTGTTTATCAAGTAGAACATTGTCTTCCATTGTGAATATTTCTATAAGCAGCCTGTTTTTTTGAAGTTTAATCTTGTTTTTTCATTTGAATGAGAGGAATAGGACGGAGTATCATATTTCATAGCACATCGAAGCAAAATCGGCAACCTTAACAATCCAGAAGTCTATTCATCTCACCCTCTCGACTTTACCTCTTCAGAACGGGTACATGTGAGATTTGATGAGTTGAGCAACTTTATCGTTTACATCGAATTTCTTGATTGCATTTTCAGCCGCAAGTATCCCGTGCATATATCATTTGATCTGAGTATTATGATAATCATGCAAGATTCAAGCCAATGTACAGCTCTTAACATCTGCCTTGAATAATTTCGATAATCTGAAAGCAATTCTCGATGCGTTTATCAGATGTTCATATCTATTGAAGAATAAATGATGCCTTAGTTTTTTAAGCGCTATGAAATCCTCATCCTTGAGAATATGACCGATAATAGATAGGAAATTCTCATGAAATTCTTGTTTCTTCTTTACTCATCTAAGTCTGATTTTTTTTATTGAAACCATAGGCAAAAATTAATTGCGTCTCTAGTGTTATTTGTTAAAACCTTAGTTTAATTCCTTATATTCCCAAGTTTTCGGCGTATCAAAGAATCTAGGCTTGCTTTCCCACTTGAATTTGCCCAATCATTCGAACTCCCTAGAATATTCATTGTATTTGAAGATATTGAAATATCAGAAATCGATAAATACTCTTCATACGATATCGAATCTTTTAATGAAATGGCTAGATCCTGTTATTGAACAAGACATGAAGCATGACCTTGAATCAGATGAATTGTTCCTGTTGTCTCCCATTAAGAAATATTCTCACTTAGGAACCGTGAATTCGGTTTCCTTGACATCAAAAGGAAGGAAAGTCTTTCATTTATTGACTGGAGAAAGGTAGTCCTCATTTAATTTAATGAATTTATCTGATCAGATTTTCTTGACATATACTTCTCAATCTTTGAATTTGATTGTTTCTCATGGCATTCAGATAACTCTTTTGATGTAATATTCTTTTCAATTGCTTGCGTGCGGCTTGAATATCACAACATCTCATCTGTCAGGATCACCCACTGCAAGGCTGAATGCGTTTGCATAAGAGAATTTATTAACTAGGATGAATTCCTTATCATGATAGCTTGTTTCCATTGAGCTTCATGAAATCTGGAAAGGTGCAACTAGGTAAGTCCTTATTATAAGCACTACAACCAAAATAATAATGAGGTCTCTGAAGAATTCTATGAACTCTTGTGTCTTTGTTTTTTCTGGAATCAATTCAGTGATGTCAGATTCTGGCTCAGGCACAATTTCAGGAGCTTGTTCTTTGATTTCCTCTTTTTCTATCGGAGTTTCTGATATTTTTTCCTGTCAGACTTCCTCAGTATTTTTTTCAGCTTCAGACATTAATGGTTATTTAATTTTAAATTATCCCTTAAGATTATGCTCCGTGGCAATGTTTGTATTTCTTTCAGCTTCAGCAAGGACATGGATCGTTTCTTCATACTTTCGGATATTCTACAGTGTTTTTCTGGCTTGAATCACTAACCTTATATACCTTTACTCATTCCTCATCCTGCATTGCTTGATGAGTGTTCTGGTACATGGAATCCGATATGAGGTTTTTTAGTCAAGTCAAATCTTCCGGAGAGTTTAGTCAAGATTCTTTCAAAAGCAACTCCAGTTCATTATCACTTATTTCTATCTGTTCTATTTTTTGATTAGGATTGGCAGTAAGAAGTCATTTCATTACTTTGAATCCGATTTCATCGAGAAGGCTGATGAATTTCTCATAAGCCTTTTCCTGATAGACTATCAGTGGATTTTTCTGCGCATATCACTCAAAAGCGACTTCTTCCCTTAAGTGTGACATGTCATCAATATGCCTCATCCACAGATCATCAACTGATTGAAGATATAATCTCTTTTCATAATCATAAAAATCAGCTTCATTCACTTGAGACTTGATTCACTCTATCTTCGTAATAATCTTTTCCTTAAGCAGTTCTTTCAGTTCATCTTTTGAGTACATTTTTTCAAATGCCTCCAAATCAATCACATTTTGTTCAGCATATGCATTCATCTTTTCGATCAGTAATTCAGGATCTTCGATTTTCTCAATCCTATCTTCCTCAATCGCTCATTCTATGAAAACATTGACTTGCTCGTTTATGATTTCAAGGACTTCTTCATGGATATTATCTTGTTCTAGAATCCTGTTTCTCTTTGAATAGATCGCGATACGGTGATGATTAAGTATGTCATCATACTCCAAAACATGCTTACGAGTGTCAAAATTCCTTCATTCGACTTGTTTCTGTACTGAATTGATCCTATTTGTCAGCATACCGGATTCAGCCAAAGGCTCATCATCTGCTACACTCTCAAATAGTTTTCCATTGAATACTGAGAACAGCTTGTCTCACCCGAAAATCCTCATGATGTCGTCTTGAGGCGATACCATGAACTGACTCAATCCTGGGTCTCATTGACGACCGCTACGACCTCTGAGCTGATTATCGATTCTTCTTGTTTCATGTTTTTCCGTACCTATTACAACAAGTCATCCTAGTTTATAGATTTGACCCGATACTTCTATTGTTCCTTCTAGCTCCTTGACCTTTTCGTCAATCTTGATATCCGTTCAGCGTCATGCCATATTCGTAGCGATTGTGACGGATCAGAAGTGTCATGCTTTAGAGATTATCTCTGCTTCACGCATATCTTGCTTAGCATTAAGGACTTCATGAGGGACTCATGCTTGAGTAAGCAGATTCGAGAGATATTCTGATTTCGCTACAGACACAGTACCGACCAGTATAGGCTGGCCTTTCTTGTTGTATTCAGCAATCAGCTTCACTAGGAATTTGAATTTTCAGATTTCATTTTTGAATAAGAGATCAGCTTTATCTTCACGTATCATCGGCCTATTCGTAGGAATGACCATTACTTCAAGATTATAGATCTTTATGAATTCCTCTTCTTCTGTCTTTGCGGTACCAGTCATTCATGATAACTTAGAATAAAGCCTAAAAAGATTCTGGAAAGTTATTGATGCAAGAGTCTTGGATTCTTGTTGGATTGTGACGTTTTCCTTTGCTTCTATGGCCTGGTGAAGACCATCGGAGTATCTTCTTCCTGATAAAACACGACCCGTGTGCTCATCGATAATGAGTATCTCATCGTTTCTGTTCAGGTAGTCAACATCTTTTATGTAAACTGTCTCGGCTTTAAGTGCATTCTCTATGTGGTGTATGTCATTATAATGAGTAGACACATAGATATTTTCCACTCATAGCATTTTCTCGACCTCCTGGATTCATTCTTCTGTCAAAGTTGCTGTCTTTCATTTCTCATCGATCTTGTAATGCTTTCAGTCTTTCAGGACTTTTGCCATTTGAGCGAATTTCTTATATTTGCTCGTAGGCTCCATATCGGGAGCGGATATGATCAGGGGTGTTCGCGCTTCATCCACCAATATCGAGTCAACCTCATCAACAATCGCATAAAACAGAGGTCCTATAGCCCTTCTTTCTTTTGAAATCGCCATATTATCCCTCAGATAATCGAATCATAGTTCATTATTCGTAATATATACGACATTTCTCTTATAATTCTCCTGTTTTTCTGTGTTATCCTGAGAATGCACTATCACTCAGACAGAAAGTCATAGAGTGTTATAGATTATTCCCATTTCTTTCGCATCGCGCTGAGCCAGGTAATCATTTACGGTTACAATATGAACGGGAATTCCTGCAAGTGCATTTAGGTACGCTGAAATCGTTGCCACAAGAGTTTTTCATTCTCAGGTTTTCATTTCAGAAATATTTCAATCATTGAGTGCGAGAGCTCAAACTAACTGAACATCAAACGGCACCATATTCCAAGTCATTTTCTTGTCTCATAGATCGAATTCTTTTCAGTTTATCAATCTGCAGGCAATCCTATGTGTTGCAATAGCTTCGAATTTTATCTCAGAATTGATTTCCCTGATTCTTTTCTTGTCTTCAGGATTCTTGAGGTCAAGTCATTCGAATTTCGTCATCAGTTCTCTTGTTTTAGCCTGAACAAGCTCGATAGTCGTAAGCTCTTCTGTCAGCCTCTCCTCAATTTCCTTGATATCCGTAAGCTGCTCGAAATATTTCTTAACCTGCTTTTCATTCGGGTCTCAGAATATTTTCTTGATTATATCGTTTATCATTGTGTTTTATTGTTAATATGATTATTTCTTTTACTTTTTTAAGCCCATAAATTATATGGAAATTGCCAAAAATACAAATTATTTTAACATTATTTCATACTGCATCAATGCCGCGATGATAATATGGCTTAATAAAATTCTGCTCACCTTGTTTTTTGTTCCTATATTGATAATGATGATATGCTTTGTAGATTCACAATTAAGGTAATATTATACTGATTTACCTTCAAGAATCCACTTTATGGCTTTTTCGATTTTCACCGGTACGATATCTCAGATATTCAGCGTTTTGTTTTCTTCAAAATATACTTCTTTGAAATTTCTGGTCCTTCAGTACATTTTTCATCACTTTGATATTCATTGGATAAGGATCTCCTCTGTCCTTCATATCATAAGCTCAGATCTCATCCTTACATTTTCCTCGAGCATATCATTGAGGATATGCCACCTTCTTGCCTTTTCCTGGCTGGATACATCATCAGGAAGCTGCTTATCGGCAAATGTTCCCGGTCTTCATGAATACCTTGCTATATATACGAAATCAAAAAGTATTTCTTTCATAGCCTTAATAGTATTCTCGAATTGATCTTCCGTCTCTCAAGGGAATCCCACAATGAGGTCAGTCGAGATTGAAAAAAGAGGATCTCTGGATCTCAGATATCCTACTTGAGCCTTAAAATCAGAATATGTATGCTTTCTGTTCATATTCTTAAGAATCGCATCATCTCAGCTCTGCAGTGCAAAATGCATATGATTGCATGTTTTTTTGAGGTCGAAATGCGCATCCAATATATCTTTTGTCATGTCGTGAGGATTCGATGAAGTGAACCTCAGCCTATCAATTCAATCGATTTTTTCAATCTCCTCCATAAGTTCTCGGAAGGGCGTCCTATTGTCTTTATTTTCCCATTTAAGCTGTTCAGGATTCCATAGCTTTGCCCTGGTTTCCTTTCCGTAGCTATTTACATTCTGTCAGATGAGCGTTATCTCTTTTGTTCATTTTGCTGCAACTTCTCGGATTTCACTTAATATCTCTTCTTTATTCCTCGATTGTTCCCTTCACCTCGTGAAGGGAACAATGCAGTACGTACAGAAATTATCGCATCAAGTCTGTATCACTATATTTGCACTTCAGGGATTCTCTTGCAGTTGCTTGATTTTCATATATTCATTGAATTTCTCATCATTTCATATCTCTTTCTTTGTCAGTATCGATAAGATTTTCGTCAGATAGGGGATTTCCTCAATCCTGAAGACAAAATCTATCTTATCCGTCTTTCCGAATATCTTATCATCGCTATTGAAGATGGAATTCTCATCCTTCAGAAAATCTATCTGTTTTGTGGCCTCTCTTTTCTCGAGTTTTGGATTATAGTCTTTTGAAATTCATGTTTTCCTTACCATGCAGCCGGTTAATCCTACAAAGCATTTCTTTCAGTTTTCTCCATGATGCTTCTGGATGTCCCTAGCAAGCGAGTACACCTTATCTTCTCATTTCTTTCTCACAGAACAGGTATTCAGTATCACAAAATCAGCATCTTTATATTCGGATACTTTTTTTATTCACGACTGGAGCATTATCATATTTATCTTTTCTGAGTCAGCATAATTCATCTGGCATCAGAATGTCTGGAGAAAATAATTCATCTATTTTTTTTAAGTTGTGATATTCTATTTATTTTTCTCCAATATCAAGATTTTATAATTTTCCATCTCAAATGACTACATTTTCTCACTCTTCGGCAATTTCGAATTTCAGTTCATCAAGTCATGACATCCTTACTCCAGCGCCCGAATTTTTCTGATTTAAGAGCACTAAATTCACAGACCATACTGTCATCTCCAGATTCCTCATCAGCCTGTATCATTGGCGCGGAGGATATCTCAGTATGGCATCTATTGTTTTCTGGATTTCTTCAGCCAGATTTTTTGCATGCTTCTTCTCTTTCATGAGCTCATCTGCTTTCTTCCTTGTCCTAGGCGGATAGAATAATTCTTTTATCGCTTCCCAGGATGACTTTGTATTATGGAGATAATCGAAGTAGTTTTCAGTTATTATCCCTTTTTCGAGATAGGCATTCAAAAAATATCTTTTTGACAATTCTCATTGAAATTGCACTAATTCAGCATATTTCCGCCTTCTTTTCAGATAATCCAATTTCTCCAGATCTTTTTCTCTTGTTGCTTCATCAAAAAAACCTTCTCATATTTTTTCACGTTTTTCGGTAATTATCCTACTGAATTTTCATAACGATTCTTTTGAGCATTTCCTGTATCATTCCTCTCCAGGATCGCGCATGGTGAAGTAATCGTCCAGCCAATAAATAAAAGTATTGAGCCGTCAATGCAATACATTGTTTTCCTTTAATTTTTCGAAATCAAAATATTCTCTCCTATGATTGTATGTGAGGTGGCTTTTCAGATAATCATATGCGCCCTTCGGGTCAGCCATGATTATCTCACACTCGTTAGGGCTGAAGTCGCTTATTTTCTTGTCTGACCAAGATATCAGCATATTCCTGACGATACAATGGTAGAAGCGCATAACAGCCAACCATGGCGAAAGCACCTCCATTTCATCTGCAAAATCCCGGCTTATATCCGAATTTTTCCTGAGGATCTCAACAAGATTTTCCTGGAGACTCAGTCAAATCCTGTAAACCGCATTGATATGCTTTCATCTTCTGCAGTCGATTCATGCTACTCAGATATCAAATTGAGAAGAATGCTTCGGTTTTTTCCTTAAGATGTCCATTAGCTTTTCCGAGCACATGTTCATCTTCGTAAGGTCATAATCAAATTTCACCGGAATTCAATTATTTTCAGAATTAATGTCAACTATGCTTTCTCAGTAACAATCGCCCATAACCTCGATCGCTTCCTTGATATAATCGAACAACTCAGATATCGCATGGTCCTTCTCGATTCAAAGACCGATATCATTTCAAAATACCATACCTTCCGTAAGGCTTCTCTGATTATTCAAAATATATTAAAACTAATTTTATAATATGTTCAACAATATATGTAGAAATGGATATTTGTAAATTTGAATTTTATTTATTTTCCTATATACTTTTTGCGTTTTTCAAGCAAATCATATTATTTTTTTAGCTCACGAAACATGGATTGCATTTTCTGTAAGCTTATTGGTAGGGAATTCCCTTCAACTCCTGTATTCGAAGATGATGATTACATCGTCCTGAACGATCTGCACCCAAAAGCAAGAATTCACATGCTCATCATTCCGAAAAAGCATATCGATACGATCAGTGATGTAGAGGATTCGGATTCGGAGCTCATAGGCTGAATGTTCTTGCTTGCAAGGAATCTTGCAAAAAAGATGGAAATCAAATGATATAAATTGCAATTCAATGTATGAAAAGATTGATGACAGGAGATTTTCCATATTCATCTTCATTTCTTAGCCAAATAACATGGATTGCATTTTCTGTAAAATAGCCACTTGAAAACTGGATATAAGTTCCAATCTGCTCTATGAAGACGACAGAGTCATTGTAATGCTTGATTCTGATTATGTTATCAAATGACACTCAATTGTCATCTGGAAACAGCATTTCACTAATCTTTCTGATCTGAGTTCGCCTGATTATGCATATTTCTCCAGTATTGTACATAGGGCTGAGACCATCCTTCTTAAGCTGTGTTCAAAAAACAGATCAATCAATCTTAAAAGCTGATGAATCCATCCTCATTTCCATTTCCATATATATCCTATCGACATGGATTCTCCTTGGCGGGATATACATGATATGATAGAAAAGGATCCGCTACACAGAGGTAAGTCATTCTTTTATGAATACGGAAAATCGGAGAAAGAAGAACTTGTTTCTGATTTCAGACGCCAAATGCAAATTATTTCTTTATAATCGACACATGTCTAAACACAAAATGATTTTCTTCGCAATAGTTTGAGCGGTTCTTCTTTTGGCTTCCGCTTCTTTCATGTTCTTATCGAACATGTCAAGCTCTTGAAAACCTGCTTGACCGAAAGAATTCAATGTTTGGGTTGTCTGAGATGAGACAGCTTGATATTCGGAAATAATAACTCTCTTCAAGAAAAAATTTCCCGAATACGCAAATACTGAAATCAAATTCACAAAATTCTCCAGCTATTCAGATTATGAGAAAACTCTTCTGAATGTCATGACAGACGGTAACTCTCCTGATATCTTCGTAGTCAATAATTCATCAATGACAGAAGAATGAGATTGAATTCTAGAATCAAAAATAATCTGACTGACAAAAGAAGTTGTAGATACTGATTATTTCCAGAAGAATTTCAATAAGGTCTTCGATGAGCTGGTCCTGCAGAATGAAGAGGAGAACGCTGATTGAAAGATGATCAAAGTCGATTACATAAAATGAATACCGATGGGGTATGAGACTCTATGAGTCTACTATAATTTCAGGAAACTCAGGAATATACCTTCTACATGGGCCGACCTCGACAAGGAAATCATCGATTGATCTTCTGATTCTTATTCGACAGTCTGAATGGGGTTCGGTTCTCATTATATAAACACGCCTGCCGACATAGTCACGCTCATGTTCTTGCAAAATTGAATTTCAAGCTATAAGAAGCTTTCAGATGAATCTGCCAATAAATCATTGGGTGCTTATCTATCATTCGGTTCTGATACAAACAACAAGCTATATGAATTCAAGCCAGAAATGGATGAGCTAGGCTTGACTGCAACTGACCTTTTCGTAAGGAACAAGGTTGGAATGATAATCTGATATCCTTCTCTGATGAAAGAAATCGTACTTGCCATCAAAAGAGCTTCCTCAAATACACAACCCATAGAAAGATATCTCAGATCTGCTCCGATTTTCCAATCCGTGACATCACCGTCTTCAGATGATGATAAATCAGAAAAGGTCAATATCATCAACTATAATTATTTCGCATTGTCAAAATACTCTGCAAATCAAGATATGTGATTCGCTTTCCTGAATTATCTCTCAACAAAAGAGGCTCAAGAGAGTTACCTTAATTCTTTCTCCTATTACCTTCCTGCACTTAGATCTCTTGAAGATTCCAGACTTGATCAGACAATCGAGAAATGATTCGATAGGATAAAGTACAAAGACTTTCTTATTAATGATGTTACTCTGAAAACTTTTGAGAAATGACTTAAGAACGAATATGATTCCTATTTCAATAATTCACTCGATTTTTCCTGAGCTACAAGCAAAAATATCCTTTCAAAATGACAAGGCAGCATTGAATGCAACGTAAACCATATCTTAAAATGAACGGATTTCGACAAACAATGTGACTAAATTCTTGCCTTTTTGAAATTTTTGTGATAAAATCGAGAACGAGATTAAGATTTTCTTACAAATAATTATAATCACTATAAAAAATGAAATCGAATTTTATTAAGTTTTTGGCCCTATCGTTCACGTGCGTTGCTTCTTTATCCTTTGCCTATGCTGGTTTATTCGACTGAGTAGATCCTGACCAGCCATATTGCAATAATTCAGCAGAGTGCAGCATAGACAAGTGAACCGAGATTGTCGCTAACAACGTGAATGACGTTCAGAAAAACAAGAAATTCTCAGATTACGTTCAGGATATAGCTTCATATTTTGTAATGTTCGTTGCAATAATCGGCGTCCTATTCATAATATATCAAGGTTCTATAATCCTATCGTCGAGCGGCGATGATGGAAAAGTCAAGAAATCAAAAACAGCCATCATGTATGTCCTTATATGAATGGTTCTGATCTTCCTGGCATATCCGATTATAAAATGGGCTATCTGACTTGTAAATGCATCAAAGACATCTTTTGAGATGCCGGTTCTGATCGAGCAGACTTATGCCTATACTACCAATGATGCCAATACTTTTGACGAATCCAAAAAAAAAGTTGAGATTCTTGCTTCTGAGCTCGAAAGGGATTATAAGGTAAACGGCAGGATAGGCACTTCAAATCTTCTGATGCTTCAGACTTTGGTGAATGAGGCTATGACAACATTCCCGGATGATAACAATTTTGTCTCAAACAACTCAATCGCAAAGAATCTTCTTATATCAATCGATGTAGTAAAGAAATCACCAGACTCAGATACAAAAATCACAGAACTTGCTAAGAGCCTCAAAGAGTTCTTAACTAATATCAAAATCCCGACTATTTCAGCAAAGATTACCGCTACCCCTCAATCAGGAAGCGCCCCTCTTTCTGTTACTCTTCGTGCATCTGACGCGGTTGATCCATCAGGCGTACTTATACCGCAATGAAATTATGTATGGTGGATTAAGCAGCCGACTTGAAGAAAAGTCTTATGAACAGGCCCTTCTATCAATTATACATTCAAAGAAGAGAAGAATTATATCGTAAATCTGGATATCGTTTCTGCTAGCCGCAATTCAAAATGAAAGACAGACGTACTGCCTTTTTCTTGAAATACAAAAGTCGATGTATTGCCAAGCGTAGGGAATATCTACTTCTATATAAACGGAATTAATGTTTCCGACATGGAACGATTCAAGATTACTCCGAACATCTGAAAAGCATGATTGATAATCGATGCTTCCGCATCTCAGCCCGCTAGCTGATCGAAATTCGCAAAGACCTTTTGGAATTTCTGAAATTGAAATTCCTTTTCGTATGACCTTTATCCTAGAATCGAAAAACAATATTATGTAAATGAATGAAACTACTCCATCAGCTTAAAACTTGTAACTAATGAGTGAAAAGAGATAAGCAAGAACCTTTACCTTGAAGTCAGAGACCCGGTAGCTTCTATAAAAACCGACAAAAGCACCTGATTCGTATGAGATGATTTCAAATTCAATGTGAATACCGCATTTATGGAAGGAGTGCTTAATTATGAATGGAAAATCATTGAACTATGATGAAGCCAGACATTATTCTCATCTTCAAAAGAGAATATTTCATACAAATTCAAGAAAACCGGAAAATATGCAGTCAGGCTTAAGTCGACTTCTCCATCAGGAAAAGAAGATACAGACACTGTTGTAATCACAGTCGAATCCAGAGATCCTATTGCAACATTTGATGCTAGCGTTCCAAATACCGAGACACCGAATGTGGTTAAGCTTAATGCTTCTCAGAGTTTTGATCCGGACACTTTCGATAATTCAAAATTGTCATTTTCATGGCAGGTGGATGGACAGAAGATAGAATTGGAGCGTCCTTCGAGGAACTGAACAGTCGGATACTATACATTTGATACTGAATGAGCCCACAAAATATCTCTAGATATTTCAAACCCAGATGGAAAGACAGCATCTGTGAACAGGGATGTCACAGTCAACTCTCTTTTGAGCATAAAGATGAATTTCTCACCGAAAATCGTAAAGAACTGAACGCCAATTTCCATAATTGCAGATTCAAAGGAGGCTACTGCGTTTGAATGGAATTTCTGAGATTGACAGACTGAAACCACAAATAACTGAAGAATTACTCATATATACAAAAAATCATGAACATATGATCTTAGTTTGACTGTAAGAGGAAAAAGATCTTGAGATTCTAATTCGATAACCAGAAAAGTATATGTTTCCGATTGAGTATCTCCATTTGCAATGATGACCATGAAGAATGATTCTGATGAAGTCTTCATGACACCGGATGCTTGCGATTGAAATGATGCTTTTGTACTAGACAGGGCAAAATTGACTACTTTTTCCGCAAATGACAGCACGAATATCGATTGATCGACCTCTGGCCTTTCATACTCATGGAAGTATATGAATAAGAATTCAAGCCAATCGCAATTCACATACAAATTCGATGAGTTGGGCTGTTTTCCTATAACCTTGACAGTAAAGAGTCAGAAGAACTGAAAAATAGATACAGTGAAGAATTTCGTCAAGATTGAGAATCTTCCTCCAAAAATAGCATGATTGACAGTATCAGCTCAAGATATCAATTCAGATCCTGTTATAGTGAAAGTCTCAGCGAATAATCCTATCGATGATGATGGAGTTATAGTTTCGTATCTTTGGTATTATTATACTGATTCTGATCCTGAGCCTCAGGATTACAGAGTGACCAGACTTTCTTCTACGACTTTTGTTCTTCCTAGAGTGACATGAAAATATTATTTCGTGCTTATCGCTGAAGACTCAAATTGAGCGAAATACGACACAGATAAAGAGACGGACAATAAATACTCAATCCAGCTTTCTACTGACAACATAAACACTCCGATAATCAAGCTGTCTGCAGATAAGACATCTATCTCCACTTGAGATGAGATTAATTTTGAAGCAACAGTAAGCGATATTCTTTGAAAAGATATTTCTGATAAAGTAGAATACAAATGGGATTTCGATGGTGATTGATTCTATGATGAGACTACAACCAACTGAAAAATTTCGCATAAATTCAGTGTTCCTTGAAACATCAGCTTCAAGCTGAAAGTCACACATAAGGGAATTTCAAACACAAAATATCAATTGGTTTCTGTAAAAAATACACTTAAGCCAAATTTCGAATACTACGCGATAGGAAAGAAGCTTGTTCTTTTCAATACATCTGAATGAGTCTATAGTACCGCTACTTGGACGCTATGAAACGATATCACTTCTACAAATCTTGATTCATTCGTCTATGATTTCAAGGATGATGATTTCCCATCGACTGTTAATCTGAAAGTTTCTGACGGTCAGACTTCCAAAGATATTGATATAACAGTCAGGAAAGATGTTATGAACGCATCTAAGATCTCAAAATCATCTGATAAGCTAATCGCCTTCACCTATCCTTCTTCTGAAGATGAGACAGTGCATATGACAAAAGCTGGAAATAAGCTGTTCATCCACCTTTGAGAATCAAAATGATGAGCTTCTCAATTCTGTATCGATACAGATGTGAAGATTGACTCTGATCTGAATTGAACTACAGATGATGATTGCGACAACAAGTGAACCGATTCATATACTTCATGAACACCTTTTGTCATCAAAGATTTCGATAATTCAGTAAAAGAAAGGACTATCAAGCTCTCAATCTCAAACTGAACAAAAGTCATCGACTCGAAAGAAATAAAGGTTATATTGGATTACGTACAAAACAAATCAACAAAGGATTTCTGAGATAATAAGGATATTTCAGACTCTGACAGGAAATGAATCGAAGAGCTTAAGACTCTTATCAAGAAAGCTCCAGAAAGAGAAAGGCTTCAGATGATGCAATATCTGTCTACTCTTCAAGAGAATTGGTTTGATGATAGGGAGAAGACAAAGACTGTTATAGATTTTGAATCTTACATCAATTCCTCATCTCTTGATCCTAAGCTTAAAGATGAATTCTATAACTTGCTCGAGTGATTCCTTGTTTCTCAGAGCCAGGCAAAAGATGAAGTCTCTCTGGCTGCAAAGGTGCTTAAATCCTTGATTCCGAAAACAAACCCTAATTATGCACAGATAATCAAGAATATAGATGAGATACTTTCTCATCCTACCAATACGAAACTGAATAAGGATCTCGGGAAATACATCCTCGATTCGATAAAGAATGATGACAACATACCGAATAAGGATAAGGTCATTATCAAATCTCAACTTCTGGTAATTATATATGGTTCTCAGAAGGATATACCTGCTGAAGCCAATGCAGAGGCTAATCAGTGAACTGGTACGTGAGGCGGGATTATGTGATTCATCTCAGGTTTTGTCAAGGTTGTTCTCTATATTTTCTTGTGAATAATCATCTTGATGATACTGCTTTTCATATATTTCAGGTTTTCTAACAAGAATGATAATCTCTCTTTCCAGGATTTCATCATTGAAATGTTACTACAGAAGAGCGCACCTCCTAAGCCTCAATCTCCAAAACCTGAAACTCCACAGGCTCCGAAGGTAGATATACTTTCCCAAGAAACGCCAGCTCCCGTTCAAGAACCCATTGCAGAAGCTCCTACTGTCCAGACTCAAGTCTTGAGTGAATTTGATCCGCAAACAACTGCCCCTAAAACATCAGCAGAGCCAGGTGCATGATTGCCTGATTGGCTGAAATGAATGTCCTCACCCGAAACTGCCGCTCCAGCTCAAGAGATAATAGAGCCTATAACTGAACCAAAGCCTTCAGAAGATGTTCCAGCCAAAGAAGCTCCAGCTTTGGGGCAAGATGCGGATTTGCCTAGCTGGCTGAAATGAATGGATTCAAAAGAGCTTCAAAATGAAATCGATGAAGAGCTTTCATGAGCTCCTGCACAAGAGCCTGCACCTACACAAGAGCCCCAAATGCCTACCGAAGCTGCTGAGCCTGCTAGCGATCTTCCGGATTGGTTGAAATGACCTGCTGAAACACCTTCATCTGAGCCTATGCAAGATATAGAACCGAAAATAGAAGAAACAGAAACGGCTGAAAAATCCGAAGCACCTTCCTCTGATCTTCCAGATTGGCTCAAGTCTGCACCGGCCGCTCCGGATCTGCAAATAGAACCCGAGCCAGAAACTGTACAAGAGCAGATATCCGAAAAACCTAAAGACGAGCTTCCTGACTGGCTTAAGTGATCTGCTTCTGTCCAACAAGATACTCAAGACCAGCCAATTTCTGATCTGCCTCCTGAAAGCATTTCCCTGAATCTGGATGAGGAACAGGAGAAGCCTCAGAAAAAACCTGTAAAAAAAGAAAAGAAGGCTGATGCTCCAGTTATTGAAGAGGCTATACCTAGTGAAGTCAAGGCATTTCCGAAGAAGCCTTCTCAGAAACAGAACAAAGAAACGATTACCCAAAATGATCCAAAACAAGATGATTTGCCTGATTGGCTAAAATAATATCTGTTTAAGGACTAAAGACTTTGATAATAGTTATATTTTCAATTGAAAAAATTTGAATTTATGTATACTATGACTCAAAGTCTTTAGTCTTTTTTATTACATAAATTCCAAATCATGGGATACCTTGATGAAATAACAAAACAAAACCCTCAAAACCCTAATAATACTCCTCTCCAGAATCCACAACCTCAGCAAGTCCCTTGATGACTTTTATGAGAAATACTAAAAGCTCCTTTCGCACCAGATTCTCTCCCTCAGCCTAGTTCCACTGAACAGTCTGGTCAGATTTTTGCAGCAGCCGAAGAACAATCTCGGTCAGCAAGTCCGAGCTCATGAGCTGCTTGATGAGTTCCACCGGTTCAGCCGCCGCAGCAGAATTTGCAAGCACCGCAGCAACCAGAAAAAAAGAAGAAATCAAATGCTGATTTCTGAAGGATTTTCGGATCTATCTGATTAGCATGAGTTGTACTTTTTTCAGCGTTCATTGCTTATGTTGTCTTTAATCCGGATCAGGCACAATTCTTCATATCACTATGAATCAATCCTCAAGACATTAAAAATCTTCTAGGAAAGCTTGTAGACTATTCTTTCTGATTGCTGACGGCGGTAATGTCGATAATCTCTCTCATATTCCTATTCACTGCTTTCGCCACAAAGAAAGAATATTCTAAGAAAAAGACAATCGCGACAATCATATCAATATTCTCGATTATCGTTCTCTTTTGAGTGATTTCATTCTGGGCTTGGCTAGTAACTATCATATGAGCTACTGATTATGTAAATACAAGATGAAACATCATCGTAAGGGATGTCGATCTGATGAAGTCTGAGAAATTCAAAGATGGATTGGATGAGGTTACGACATTTGATAATGTGATTTGACCAGTCACACTTCAATACGACCTTAGCGCTAATGCCCGAATCATATCGAAGGCTATCGAAATCACTTCATATGCTATTGATTTCGATTGAGACTGAACAGAGGATAAAGTATGAGTGAATCCCGAAAAAGACACTGACATCATTTTCACTTTCGATAAGAAAAAATCATATGTACCGAAATGAAAATATGTTTGAAATGATAAGGTTACATGAAAAGAAAAAGAATATGATATGGAACTTCCAGTCATAACCATTATCGGATTGGCAATACAATCTGAAATTGACGATAGGCAGTGATGAAAGAGGGTTACAATTGACGTTTCTGATCTGAAAAAATTATGAAGGATGGATTTCTATCTTGAAGAACAGAGCTGACTGTTTTCTGACGCACCTGACAAATCCTATAATTGATCAGATAAATATTCACCGCAAAGGACATTTAAGAATGAGTCGCTCATATGCTTGCTTGTGAAAAACAATCAGAAATCCTCAGAAAGCTGTGATAAGGTATTTATAGTGTGAGCCGAATGACAAAATGATTTCTGATGAGAGATACTGAGCGAAAAAGATCCGCTTAGTCCGCTAATCGTAAACTTCAGTTTTCAGCCTAAAAACAAGGATACTTCGATAGCTTCTTATCTCTGGACTTTCGATGATAATACTCAGGAAGAAAAGGATACTGTAGAACATTCTTTCCTTGATTATTGAAAACATAGCATAAAGCTCGAATTGAAGCTCGCAAACGGAACCACCTCTACTATCTATCAGGATATAAATATCCAGAAGCCTCTTGACCTATCAAAACCATCTTCCGATAATCCGTACGAGAATAATAATTCGTTGCTGAGAATAACTGATAAAAGCGGAAAATCTGTAATTGAAGGAACTTACAAAAGAGATTTGTCTATGTATCACCTTAAGGTCTGAATCCCTCTTTCGCTAGATTTTGATGCGAGTTATGTAAAGGTTGATGAGAGGACATATGATCTGAGTAAGGTTGAATGGGACTTCAATGAAGACTGAAAATTCGAAAAATCTTGAGAGAAAATCACTTATAGCTTCCTTGAAAATAAGAAATATACGATACTTGCGAAATATACTTTCGTATCCAAACTGAGGAAAGATACTCAATCAATGGAAGAAAAGATCGTAGTCGAAGCTGACAAGAAAGATATTGATGTGCAGTTGAGCACTACGCAAGATTCAGATTATGCTCCCACTGTCGTACATTTTGACTGATCTGCATCCCAAGTCAAGGAATGAATAATCACTAAGTTCACTTATGATTTCTGAGAATGAAAGGCAACTGTTGATGGTGACGCGAAGCAGGATTACAAATATAGATTCCCATGAGAATATATTGTCGAATTCACAGTTACGAAGGATGATTGAACAAAGCAATCTATCAAGAAAAAGGTAATATTGAAAGAAAAATCAAAAGATGTCATTATCAATACTTCTGTTTCTTCCGGTATAGTATGAAAAAAGATTGATTTTGATTCAGCGGGCTCTATCTGACAGATCGACACCTATAATTGGGATTTCTGAGACTGATCTCGATCTTCAGAACCAACACCAAGCCATGAGTATGCAGAAGCATGATCATATCAGATCAAGCTGACACTCACATTTGCCGATTGAGTGATAAAATATTGAACAAAAAATCTTACAGTAAAATAATATGAAAAAACTGATACTATCATTGCTATCGCTTATTGCAAAGCGAATTATAAACAAGCAAAAGCCATTTGTAATCTGAATTACCTGAACAGTCGGAAAGACAACTGCGACCAATTTCGTATACGAATTCTTAAATGAGCTTTTTCCATGAGAAGCATATAAGTCTGAGTTTGATTATAACTGAGAATTTGGCTTACCGTTGACCATTCTGCAGTCAAAATCACCGAACAAGAATATTTTCTTATGGATTTATGTCTTTTTGAAAGGCATTTATCTCTCATTTAAAAATGACTATCCTAAATATCTTATCTTAGAATATGGAATAGATAGGGCAGGGGAGATGGAGTTTCTTCTGGATATAGTAAAGCCGAAAATCTGAATCGTCTTGAATGTTTCCCCGAATCATGTCACGCAATTCCCTGATTATAATGACTATATTAAGGTTAAGGCTGCACTCTGACACAATTCTGAAATATTAATCTACAATGCAGATGATGAAGTTCTTTGCAAAGAATTTAAAAATCTTAAAAATGCCAATTCTTATTGAGTGAACAATAATAAAGCAGAAATAATAGCTGAAAACATTGAATCGAATATAGACTGCCTCAGTTTTGATGTTATCAGCCCCGGAGAGAAGCTTAATGTGAAATATTCGCTTATCTGAGGACATCAGGTTTACAATATCCTCCCGATTTTTTCTCTTTCGAAGTTACTTCATGTACCTTTTTCTAAGACTGCGGAAATACTTTGAAACATTCAGGCACAGAAATGAAGATGAGCTATACTCAAATGAGTGAATGATTCTTCTATCATAGATTGAAGCTACAATGGATGATTTCTTGCAATCTCAACAGGGGTAAGATATATGCAAAAATTAGATCCGAAATATAATAAAATACTTTTTCTTGGCGATATGAGGGAGCTATGACCGGAATCTAGGAAACTTCATACTGATCTGTCAGTTATATTAGAAGAGTGAAATGCTGATTTCATCGTACTTGTATGAGAAGAGATGAATAAATATGTTTTTGAGAGAGTTGCAAATGCTCTTGGCAGTCATAATGTCTATTGGTTCAACAGCTCAAGGGTTGCATGAGAGAAAATCCATGAACTTATTCTGAATAGCGAAAAGAAATCAGTTGTCTATGTAAAAGGGAGCCAGAATACAATTTTTCTAGAAGAATGAATCAAGAAATTCCTGTTCAATCTGCAAGATGCTTCAAAACTTTGCAGACAAAGCCCTTCTTGGCTTTCAATAAAAGAAGATTTTTTCTCGCAAATACTGTAATTCCACTTTACAAATTGTTCTTATTCGTTACTATAAGCCATATTATTATTACTTTCCAAAAATTATGTTTGCTGTAGCTTTTTGAATATACATATTGATAATGTTGGCAATCTGGTCATTTTTTCTGGTTGCAAAAGTCCATTTCTTCAAATTCAGAGAGTACAGCCAGATGATGGTGCCAATCACTAAGCTGATAATGCTAGCATTATTTGTCCTGACTTTCCTGTGAGCTTATTTCGTCTATAATATCACAGGAGGAATCAAAGCACCCACTAAGACTGTCGAAGAAACCTGAACAAACGAAGTTTACTAAAATTCACACAATCATTCTTGTCATTTTAAAGATTTTGGCTATAGTAAGTTTAGCCATATTTTTTATTTTTATTTTATGAATGCAGATTTAAATCATAGAGACCATATCAATCAAGCTAATGCGGGTGAGAAAGAGGATAAGAAAATAATAACAATTAAACTCTGTGTTGATAGCAATATAGACGATGTATTTAGATATTGTGATAACGTTAAGTTAACTTCCGATAAAAGACACAAAAGAATAAATGATTCGATTGAGTATTTAATGCATCAGAGAAAATGATATCAAAATAAACTTATATTAACTACATGATCTGATTGAAGGCGTGAAAACGTTTCTCATGAATGACTCAAATCTAATTTGGAATTCATAATGCTAGAAAAACCAAGTCTAGAGATTGATTCAATTCACCCACGTTCAGTAAATGACTTGAAGTCCTTAATTTCAAAAAACGTTAGCTTTGTGCTAGATAGAACTGAAACTAAGATTGTTTGAATTGACAGATTGTCATATTTTGAAGAATCTATGCTATTTCCAACTCGGATTTGGGATAGCTTGCCTATTTGGGGTAATTTAGAATTATATTCCGAGTTAAGGAAAATTGTGTCTGAAGAACTTGTGTCAATCCCAAAATGCCCGGATAAATTCCAAAAAAGGATGAAATGACATAAAAAAGCACTCAATGAATGAAAATCAAGTTTTAAAGACAAGAAATTTACATTATATGATTTAGATAAGAGTTTATTATTTTATGATCCTGAAAACGCAAATGAATGAGTTAAATATTGACCCTTGAGAGTCATTCAATATTCACTTGCACTTGCACTAATAAAAAAAATCCGTAATATCTGATCTCATCCTGATTTTGTCGATCATCTGCCTACAAACATCCTTGATAGGTTGGATTTCTATTTAGAAGCCTGAATGATAAATGCATCGGCAGAAGAGACCAAAGAGATTAAGTATATTTACGCATATTTTCTTAAGATATATCATCAGATGCAATTTGAATTCGCTTTTTCTAATTGAACCCAATTTCTTCTTTGAAAGGATGATATTCAAGATATGCGAGAAATGCTTGAATATCTTTCCAATGTCTTCATGAAAAAAGATACTTTAAAAATATAATTTTAGAAATCAATGAAAGTCTGAATAGTATGACTTCCTAATGTTGGAAAGTCTTCACTTTTTAATGTTTTGACCAAATCCTACGCAGCTGATGCGCAGAATTTTCCTTTTTGTACGATTGAGCCTAATACTTGAATCGTAAATGTGAATGATTACAGATTAGAAGCATTGCAGAAAGCTGTCAATTGAATTAAGATTGTGCCTGCTAATGTCGAATTCGTCGATATAGCCGGTATTGTCGAGTGAGCCAGCAAATGAGAATGATTATGAAATAAATTCCTTGCCAACATAAGGGAGGCGGATGCAATTTTGCAAGTCGTAAGGGTTTTTGAGGATTCTAATGTCCACCATGTTAGCTGAAATGTAAATCCTAGAAGAGATGCAGAAATAATAAATGCAGAGCTCATACTGGCTGATCTTGAGACTCTAGAGAAGAAGATGTGAGAAAATGATAAGAAAGCTAAAAGCTGAGATAAGGAGGCAAAAGCAAAACAAGAGATTTATGTCAGACTTAAGCCGCATCTGGAATCAGGTAATCTTGCGATTACTCTCGATTTAGACGAAGATGAGAAATTGCTATTAAGAGATTTATATCTCCTTACATTCAAGCCTTTTATTTATGCATGCAATGTTGGTGAAACTCAGATGAACCTGAAGGAAGAGGATTTGAGACAAATCCTGGGAATAAATGATGCTTCGATCCAAGTTATGCCGATAAGCGTTAAGATGGAACTCGATATGATGGAATTCTCTCCTGAAGACAGGAAAGAATATCTTGAATCATATTGAATCACAGAAAATCCTACTGATAAGCTGATTAAAGAGTGTTATGATGCACTTGGGCTCCAGTATTATTTCACCGCTTGAGAAATAGAGGTAAGAGCATGGACAATCAAAAAGTGATGGAAGGCTCCACAAGCTGCATGAAGGATACATACTGACTTTGAGAAAAAATTTATCAAAGCTGATGTTGTCAACTGGCAGGATCTGGTCGAAAACTGATGATGGTCAAAAGCACGCGAACACTGAAAGGTGAAGATGGAATGAAAGGAATATGTTGTACAAGATTGAGATGTTATGCTTTTTAAGTTTTGAGGTTAATATAAAAAAAATCCTCTCCGGATCGGAGAGGATTTTTTTTGTTTGGAA
>CAZKLD010000019.1:0-25917 GCA_964553745.1 uncultured Candidatus Peribacteria bacterium
TTGGTTTTCTGTTACCGATAGAACCTAGGGCTCTATGGAATTTTGAACCGACTCTTCCTGGACCTCAATGAAAATTATGTCTCTTCATCGCACCGGCAAAACCCTTTCATTTAGATATACCTACTATTTTTACATTCTCGACTCCGTCAAGGATATCAAGACTTATAATATCACCTTTTTTAACATCCTTAAGTGCGCCAGTAAGAGGTACTTCTTTCAAAGTGTCTGTTCCGACGATTTCTAGAACTACAGCTTCGTATCCGTCATTGTCTATAGTTTTAACTTGAGCGACTTTCAATTCAGGGATTTTGATGAGCGTAACCGGGACAAGCTTGTCACCCTTTACAATACGCGTCATTTCTAATTTTTTTCCTACTATTCAGGCCATTTTATTAAAAAATTAGGATTATGAATTACTATTACAGATTATATTGTGCATAATCTGTAAGATTTAAAACGTGTCGAATTGTTATGTAGAAGCCAGAGGTTGACCTAACTGATGCAACGTGGCTCTTCAAAATTCTTTTTAAAGCCCGGGTATTCTATGAAAAAAGAAGAGTTTGTCAAAATAATTTTATTTTTTCTTGGCTACATCTTCTATCTGCTGTTCCAGGGTATCTCTTATGTGGTTCAAAATGCCTTCCAGAACCTCTTTTTTGTTCTGTGAAAGCCCTGAATCGATCGAATCAATCTCTTCTATCTTGTTTTTTGTCGTGATCAGCACTGTAGAGAGGATCTTTATCTTATCGTCAGCTGATTTGTCCTTGATATTGTATGACAGGTTCGACAGGATCTTTGAAAATTTCACTTTATAAGATTCTATGAGCAGGTTATTGAGATTCTTGACTATCTTGCCTCTCTCTTCTTTTTTGGCTTGTTCTTGGTCAGAGTTTGCCTGGATTTTATCCTCTTTGGCTTGTTCTTTTACTAATTTTGCCTGTCATTTCTCTGATTTCGATTCATTTTTTTGTTCAGCTTTTTGGGCTTTATCTTGGGGTTTGTCTTCTCAGCTAGGTGCCTCAAACATGAAGTCCTGATTCTTGATAACAGTGTCTGGCGCAGGCGCCTTAACGAAATTTGATGGTCCGCTAGCCGCTGAAACAAAAGAAAAACCCGACATAGCGAGTATCACTCCGAAAATTTTCAAGCAGGCTTTCATGGCCGTTTATATTAGATATTACCGCAACTAGTTATAGTCCTTAAATTTTAAATTGCAAGCGTAGCTATGTGAAGAAAAGGTGAAGTCCCACCAAAATATTTGCATTTTATTTTGAATGCATTTTTTGTAATCATTAATGAGTAACCCATCCGCCCTCCGGGTACTTTCCCTAAATTAGGCCATGATTCCTATTGTTGTCATTCTGAGGCACGAAGAATCCAGATCATTAATCATTATACATTAATCACAGCTTTTTGAGCAAAAAGTTGGCAAAAGCTTTAAGGGGTTCGAAAAGTTCCGATTAATCTTCTGTTGCCACATGGTTATGCTAGGGATGATTCTCACCCCTTAAGAACCCCCGAATTTCTACATTTTCCGGGTTCATTAAAGAAGCCCTTCCGCTTCGCACGGGTCCATGAATAATGCAGTAACCCATCTGCCCTCCGGGGCACCCCTGCCTGCCGGCAGGCAGGTTCCCTAAATTAGGGAAGGGATAAATTAATCCTCCTTATAACTAGGAGCTTGGGGACGAGCAGTCTGTCAGCGGAGGCGGAGCCGGAGCCAATACGGAGCGTAGCGGAGTGAGTCTCTGCCGGTCCCCAATGGTTTTTGCTACTTTTTTGCATAAAAAAGTTGGATGTTAAAATCATTAACGAATGATGATGGATCGGATGATTCTTGAAAAAAGATTATCTTCTTTAATCATTTATGAATAATCAACTACTTTTGCTGTCAAAAGTAGGCAAAACCATCCCCCCATTTGTCATCCTCGGGCTTGACCCGGGGATCCACATCATTAATCATTCAAGCCCCACAATCCTCATCTTCGATGCTTGGACACACCATTCCCCCTAAGACCCCTTCCTTCACTCCTGCTGGTAGCGAGAATGATGAAGCCCTTCCGCTCCGCACGGGTCCATGAATAATGAAGCCCTCACCCCTGCACGTCTGCCCCAGGGCATACTCTCTGGCTTCGCCATTCACCTTATCCCGATTGGCGAGGGGGGATTTGTTAAATGATTTTACATTCGCTATCATCATACCTAGCGGGCCGGAGTAACCCATCCGCCCTCTGGCACCTTCCCTAAATTAGGGAAGGAATAGTTTGGGATCACAAAATCATTTATCATCACATATCCATGCGCTCAGCGGAACGTCCGGAGGACAGGGAGCGAAGATGAAACACCCAAGAATCGATCCGAGAGGGGTTTGGGGGCGGAATCGTCCGCGAAACCTCTTTATTTGCGATTTACTGTAAGATAGCGTTTCCGGCCCCAATGCTTTTTGCATACTTTTTTGCATAAAAAAGTATGGATGTTAAAATCATTAATGGATAATGATTAATGAACCTGGATTGCCACACTTCGTTCGCAATGACGAGACATTGATGTTTCTGGATTCCCGTTTTCACGGGAATGACAAATCAATATTGAAAAAAATCATTAAAGATTATAATTGAGCAATTATAAGAAAAACCCCAGCATGGATAAATTCACACCAGAAAAAAGATCAGAGATAATGTCAAAGATCCGCGCAAAGAACACAAAAATCGAGATAACTCTAAGAAGGGCCATATATGATGAATGAATCCGATGATACAGACTCCACCACCGAGTCCACAAAATCCGCTGAGACCTCACTTTTATCGGAAAAAGAGTCATCATCTTCATCGACTGATGCTTCTGGCACTGATGCCCAGAATGCTTCAAAGCCCCGAAATCCCGAGTCGAATACTGGTGACCGAAGATTCAGACAAACATGGACAGGGACATAAGGAATACCGCAATACTGGAGGCCGAGTGATGGACTGTCCTGAAATTCTGGGAGCATGAGATAAGGAAGAATCTTAAAAGTGTTGTGGAGGAGGTGAAGTTAGCCTTGAGCGAGGTTCAATAGTGCTTCTCTCTTCGAGTCTTCTATGGCATTCCAGATAGACTCATCGGATTCTATGTAAGATAGGACTTTTAAAAGTTCTATCTTTGAAAGTTTTCTTCAGGCGGATTCTTCTATTTCTGATTCAGTGATTGTAAATGTTATTTGCATAAAAAAAATTATTAGATGATAAACGATCATGATCTAATAATTTTTTGGGGAAATGCAAGTTTAATATCTAAAAAGTCTTTGCCATATGCAATTCAAATGTTTTGGTATGGATTTGAGATAGCTTTTCATAATCAAGAAACTTTACCCTATTTCTTATTTCGTCGAAAGCAATTTGTGAGATTTTCGAATCAAAATCTCTTCTTCTGACATTATCTGCCACAATTATAAAATTTGAATTGAAATCCTGAAGCTCATTAAATTTTAATAATGAATTCTGAATATCTGTCGAGTGTTCTACTTCATAAAAATAACTTGGCATTTTCCTCTTATTAAAATAAATCACATCTATTGTTCTGGCTCTTCTTATAATTTCCTCATATCAGAATTCAAACATCTTGCCAGTTGTTACAACATCTCATAATCTTTTATTCAAAAACATCTTATTTTGATCTTGAGCTGGCACATAAGTAAAATAACTTTCCAAGTTTCATATTTCTGTCAATAATCCTTGATAATAGTAATGATTGAATTCCTCAATATCTTTAGAATTTTTATTTACGTCTGTTTCAATTATAAATCATTTATTCTCATTAATTTTTTTGAATTTCAATAATCAATATAATCAAGGTTTAATTTTATAAATTTCCTTTGTGTATTCTTGGACTATTCTTCTTATACTTGCAAAAGGTGTTTTAGTTTTCCATTCACATTCTTTTATTTCAAAAATATAATGATTAATTTGTCATAGGGTTGCGATTCATCATAATTTTTCAATCGTCTGAACTACGGCCTGATTTTGATTCATATAATATTTATTATTGTTTAAAAATTTTTTACTTCAACTCTTCAATTCAAATATCTTTAAAATATTGAAAAGTAGAATCATAATATTCATTTAATCTTGTGGAATCTTCTGTATCTCAATTAGGAACATAAATAATCATTCACTGTCTGGCTCTTGTCAGTAAAACTCTATAAGAATTCAGTAAATATTGTTTAGTTATTTTCTGATTTAATGTTTGCCATTTTGTTCATTTGAAAATTTGATAATTCCACTTATGACCATCAAAGTACAAGTTAGCATCCCATGCGACACAAGACCAATCAATTTCTAATCCCTGGATATCAAATTCGGTTGCGATGTCTTCTAAAAAAATTGAAGATCGGACATCATTTTTATCATTCAAAAACCAATTCTCAACTGATATTTCATTTTTTACATCTATACCCTTAGATTTAAGTCGTCTTCATCATGAGGAGGCAATTATTCAACTTCTTTCGCTCCCTCTAACTCTTTTTTTTAACCATTGCTTTGATACTTCTAGGCTTCTTGTTACAAAAATAGGATATACGCCTTTGATATCATTGTAAAATTGTTTCGTTTCTTTGTCTAAATTTAAAAAAGAGTGCACAAAATCTGATAATTTTTCTGAACGGAAAGACCTCACCGATACTGAAAGATGCAATTCTGTTTTTTCTATATAATTATAGTTAATGAATCTCTTTAAGTCTATATCTGAAATATAATTATCATTATTTGTAATTAAATCCGAATAATACACATTCCAATCTAAAAAATGATTTTTTAATGCATTTATCCATTCTTCTAAGCCAGCCTCACCGGTGTTAATCTCTTGTCCTCATCAAATTAAACAAATTATTGTACACCAATCTTTATGTCTATCCATTACATTGATCAGGAATTCAGGTTCAGACATAGAAAAATCATCTTTACCTTTTTTCCTTTTCATGAAAGAAGCAGTCTGAGATAAGGTCCATGCTCTTTGTGCTTCATCAAAAACCACCACTTTTTCAATAGGGATTTCTTTTGAGTTTAAATAATAATCTCGGAAATGATGAATATTCTGTATGAATCAACTCATTTCTCTGGCAGCATCTGTTTTTTTCATTTTGTTGCTATATTCAATTGAAGCATTAACTTTATCTCTTGTTAATGCTTCACGCAAAACCGTAACAAGCGGTCAGTTACCAGATAAAAAAACAGCATGCTCGTCTTCTGCAATTTTTTTTCTTTCATTTGCAATATTTAGTCCAGCAAGGGTTTTCCCTGCACCTGGTACTCAGGTTACAAAGCAGATTGATTTATTATTTTTCCTCTTGGACAAATCAATAATTTCATTTAAGCAATTTGTAGTACTTGATAAGTTTATAGCGCCTGAGTCTGATCTTGAAATTTCTTGAACATTATGTCATCTGTATAATGCTTGTGCTGCTTCAATTATGGTGGGGGTGGGTTTGTATCTAGAAAGACTCCATTCAATCGGATCAATTTTATCGCCTTCAAATTCAGAAAAACAAAAACTGATTACCTCTTTCAGATTTTTTTCATTTGCGAATAATGTTGAGTATAAATTATCTTCTTGTTTTATGAGCTTATTTATTCTTTCCGGAGCTTTTGTTGAGATGAGGATAGGAATTAATTTTGTGCAATGACTTCATTCATGAAAGTTCTTTAGGTCGAGACTATAATTCAAGACCTGCTCAATTGCATTATTATCGTATTTTGAATCTCAAATTTTAAATTCAATGATAAAAACAAGATCATTGACTATCAAGATATTATCTACCCTTTTTCACATCCTTGGAATTGTAAACTCAAAAAAAATATGCCCCTCATTTATTGATGACAATTGTTCTTTTAAAATTTCAATTTGTTTTTCCCAAGCATTCCTCTGTAGATCTTCAAGAGAACGATTATTGTAATTATGAACCAAATCTCATAGTATCCTTTTATTATCATCAAGAATAAAATCTTTTATAGGATTTGAATAATGTGATCGCATGAACATATAATAATTAAATGTTTTAACCATTTTATTACAAAATCACAATAGATCAATAGTAGAATTCATTTACACAAGGAAAAGCTCAAAAAGAATAGACTTCTCTATTATCAAATGACTACTAAAAAATCCTCCATACATCTAGGGGTTTGGGGACGGACAGTCTGTCAGCGGAGGCGGAGCCGGAGCCAATACGGAGCGCAGCGGAGTGAGTCTCTGCCGGTCCCCAATGGTTTTTGCTACTTTTTTGCATAAAAAAGTATGGATGTTAAAATCATTAATGATTGATGATTAAAATGATGAACGTGTAATGATTAATGATATGGATCCTGAAACAAGTTCAGGATGACAATACAAACTAGGATTTCACTTTTAAATAACAATACCCCACCTAGTCTCCCCTAATTTAGGAGGGATAATTGTTTAACTTCAGGAATTAGATTTCTCCGCTTCGGTCGAAATGACAGTGAATAATGAAATGGATTCCCGCCTCCGCGAGGATGACGATTCATGATGGACAATGATGATTAATGAACCTGAATCCTTAGATTCCTCAGGATGACGTAATCAGTAATCATTAAAGGATTTCCCCTTTCCATTCAAAATGACAAAAGTGAATTCCACGAAAAGCAACCGTGAAGAAACTGTGCCGCATATTGCAATGCTGCAACAACCTAGTATAATGAAGAAGTTTTTGCAAAATTTATCATTAATTATGTGTCTATGTTCCAAAATATATACGCTGAAATAATGGACGTCTATGTCCAATACCAAGTTCTAGCCCCAAAGCTGCTTATTGCACTGGGAATGCTTCTGCTTGGGCTTCTGCTGTCATATGCCTTATACTATATTGTCGAGTGGCTGATCCGTGTTCTGGGCATCAAAAAACTCATCCAGAAGATTTCCGGATGAGACACCAGATTATGAAAACAAGATATATGAGTCATTGTAGCAAAATCTGTTGCCGTCTTCGTATTCATCCTCATATTCAGGAAAGTTGTCCAGTTTCTGGGCTTCAATGAAGTCGAGATATTCCTTACAGACCTGATAGAGTATCTTCCCAAATTATTCATAGGCGTGCTTATCTGATTCTTCGGGATACGATTTTCCAATTCTGTCTATAGCATAGTAAAGCAATCATTGCATTTTTCAGATGAAAACACATCAAATGCTCTAGCACTCATGTCGAAGATTGTCATCCTTTTCCTCACATTCATGATTGCGCTCCATTACATAGAGATTGTAGACGACTTCATAATCAACGCGATCTTGGTCTGATTCATAGCCATGATATCCCTTGCCTGAGGAATCGCATTCTGACTGGGGTGAAAAGGCTTCGCAGAAGAAATGCTATGAAGACTGAAACAAGGTACAAAGAATCCTGAAGCGAAGAAGGATTCTAAGAAGTAAGATCAACCATGTAGATTTTTCTCGTTATCCATTACTGATATTCACATTTCATACTTTCACTGCCGTAAGTATGGCAAAGGCGGACGTTCCGCTGAGCGATGATGATAAGTGATATTGTGATAAATTTCCTGCCCTAATTTAGGGAAGGTGCCCGCAAGGGCGGAAGGGTTACTTCATCAATCAAAAATCATTATCATCATCATTGGTGACCCGTGCGAAGCGAAAGGGCAATCATTGGCCCCCGATCCCCAGGATAGTGCCAAGGGTCTTAGGGGTGAGAATGATTCCAAGTATCACAGAGTGAGAACTAAGGGATACAGAAACTTTTCTCACCCCTAAAGCTATTGCATACTTTTGGCTGCAAAAGTAATTGATTAATCATAAATGATTGAAGAAGTGCTGTTATCAATGAAAATGTTTTGTCATTTCGAAAGAGCGATAGCGAATGAGAAATCCATTTTAGGTTAAAGTCGAATTGCTGATATTTGATGAAAGCATTAAAGGATTTCTCTCTTACGCTCGAAATGACAAAAATAATGATAATAAAGCTAGACTCTTCTCCATCTGCAGGATCAGGATGATATAACCAAGAATAAAAAAGAGCCAGCCCTGTCTTGTACCCGGGAACCGGCCCATAAATGCGATAATGATTATCTCGGAAGCTCTATGGTTATCACAAAGCCTTTCTTCTGTTCCGAATCGATATAGAATTCTCAGCCATGTAGCCTGACTATCTTCTCTATGACGGAGAGTCAGATGCCGATTCAAGAATCCTTATTCTTATTCCTTGATTTCTCGACCTTGTAGAATTTCTCTTTTATGAATGGCAATTCCTCCTTGCCGACTCATTTGCCATTGTCTGAGAATGTTATGAAATGCCTGCTAGCCTTGTTATAGGCCTTGATAGTCAATGTCGTTCATTTCCCTGCATACTTATTGAAATTGGAGAAGACATTATGGAGCAGCTGTGTCATCTTGTCCTTGTCTACCTGAATCGAGAATTCGCCAGGCACATAAGAAACTATATTCTGCTCATTTCTGGCAAGCAATGTAGTATACTCGTCTGACACGAATTCGACAAGTGCGCAGAAGTCTATCTTTTCGACGAAGATGTCTCAGAAGTTCCTGCTTTCCTCTTTTTCGTATTCCATTATGGAATTTGTGATCTTTATCAGCCGCTCTATCTCATCGTAGAGCATTTTCATGTTCTTAGGAGATGTCTCTATTATACCGTCTTCAATCCCTTCCAAGTAGCATTTTACTGCTGTTATCGGCGTCTTTATCTCATGTGAGAGGTCAGACAGGAAGTCCGAGCGTATCTTCTCCTGCAGGCTCAAGCTCTTATTCAGATTGTTTATCGCTTCCATAAGCGGGAAGAATTCATCCTTCTTGCGGTAAACGATATTCTTATACTCTTTTTTATAGACTATGTCAGACAGATTATCGACAATTGACCTCACAGGACGGAAAGTGTAGACTACCCATATATAAGACAGTAGCAATATTGTTCAGATGAGCACAAGATTGAAATATGCCATCGAGACGAGCGTCCTTATGATGAACTTTCACTCCGGCTTGGATGAGTCTAGCGAGACGAAATTCGTGATATTTCAGAAGAATGATTGGAGCGCATTCGTACCGATCACCTGTTCGATTGTCGAAGATGGCAATCAGCTTTTCTGGAGGGATTCTATAAGGGAAGAATTCGAGATATAAGGGTTTTCGGAGAACTTCTCCAGAGATGTGCTTATTTTTCAGAGATCCTTCTGTATGTCCGCATATTCCTGCAATATCAGAGGATCTATCTTCTTATTCTGCAGAATGCTATCCAGGAATGAAGAGTCTATCTCCGCCACCTGCTTCTTGAAATCCACCAAGTACTCGCTGAAATACATGCCCCCATAATGCTTGAGCGCCAGCACGTTCGCAAAAATCATCACCGAGAGTATCAGCAATGTCGCTATCAAGAATTTATAAGAGAATTTCATTTTGATCTAATTAATTACCTTGTACTTGAGTTTTTTCCTCCAGTCTTCACAATTCACTGACGCCTTTAAAGAAACCCATTAGTCCGTCATGCTGAACTTGTTTCAGCATCCATATCATTAATGTTTATCATTTCAGGATGTACGTCATACTGTCCCGTCTGCGGGATCAGTATCCATATGTTTATCCAAATAATTTAGGATACAAATCTTCCCAATCAGGATTTCACTCATTGATTTTATTTATCTTCCACTCCCTGTGCCAATTTTTCAATTGTTTTTCTCTTTTAATTGCCATTATTATGCTGCCAAATGCCTCATAATACACCAATCTATCTAAATAATAAGCACTTGAAAATCAATCAGTAATTTTATTTTTGTGTTCCCAAATTCTCTTTAATAAATCTGAAGTAACTCAGATGTATAGGGTTCAATTTTTCTTATTTGAAATTATATACACGAATCATCTTTTCTCCATTTCTCAAGATATCTATCAATTATATAATGATTTATCATCTGGATCCTGAAATAAATTCAGGATGACGTAATAATGCTTATTTACCTATGGATTCTGAAATGAATTCAAGATGATGTAAGCATCTATGGCTCTCACTCCTCCTTAGCTCACCTTGTACCCTACACCTCTGATGGTGTCGATTGCCATGGCTTCTCAGAGCTTCTTGCGGAGGTTTTTGACGTGGGTGTCGATTGTGCGGTCGTAGAGGTAATTGTCGTATCACATGATCTCTTTCATAAGCTTTTCCCTAAGGATAACTTCGTCTTTGTGCTCTATCATATACTTGAGGAGAAGGAATTCTGTCTTTGTCGCCTTAATTCAGACTCCGCTGACTCTCAGTTCGAAATGCTTCAGATCAAGCTCAATCGTATTAAAAATAAGGACTTTCCCGTCATTTCAATTCGTAAGGATTCATACTCTCTTGAGCACGGATTTTATGCGGGCTAGGAGCTCTCTCGGCGAGAAAGGCTTGCTGACATAATCATCTGCTCATAGATCAAGAGCCATGATCTTATCCTCTTCTCTTCATCTTGCTGAAAGTATTATTATCGGAGTGTTGTCTATCTCCCTTATCTCTCAAGCAATGGTTATGCCGTCTTTTCAAGGAAGGTTTATGTCTAGTACAATGAGATCAGGAAGAGTTTCTCTGAAGCAATCCATAGCATCCGTACCGTTATCGCATAAGATGACTTCAAATCCGCTCTGGGAGAAATAAAGCTCAAGTGATTGCAATATTCACTTATCATCTTCTATTATGAGTATCTTTGGCATATAAAAGTTGGATTAAGGAATAATTTTTTTGAAGACGAGTCTTCGGGATTTTTAGGAATTCATCAGGATATCCTCGTGGATGCTGGCAGCAGCGATTGAGCCTTCAGCAGCCGAAACTAATGTCTGTTTGAATTTGTTTGAATTTGTCGTTATATCTCATGCGGCATATAATCTGTCCACGTTCGTCTTCTGTCTCTGGTCCACCACGATATAACCCTCTTCATCGACATCTATCTGCAAAGGCGCAAAAAGGCTTGTATCAGGCTCGTTTCATATCGCAACGAAGATTCAATCCACTTTAAGGTCCTCTCAAGTGCTCAACTTTATCTGCTCGACATAGAGTCATCACTCGATCCTCTCGACTTGTGCGTTCAGATGGAAATGGATATTGTTATGCTTCTTCGCTTGCTCGACTAGCGCATTTTCGGCCCTGAATTCGCCTCTTCTGTGGATAATATGGACATTTGTGCATATTTCAGCCAGGAAAAGAGCTTCCGTGAAAGCGGTGTTTCATCAGCCGACAACAGCGACATCCCTTCATCTGAAGAACATTCCGTCGCAAGTTGCACAGTAAGAGACTCACCTTCCGATGAAATCCTTCTCCTCCATGAGTCAGAGGTGCCTATATTTGTTTCAGACTGCAATAAGCACATATTTTGCCTCTATCTCTTCTCATCAAGCGATCTTCAGCTTGAATGCTCAATCTTCTTTTTTAATCTCGGACACTCTGCCGTTGACTATCTCAGAACCGGATTCTTTTGCGTGTTCTGCAAAATCCTTCATGAGGTCCATTCCTGAGATATGCTTGATTCAAGGGTAATTCTCGACAAGATGCGATTGTGTAAGCGCTCAGCCTATAAGCTCTCAGATGATTATATTCTTGACCTTGTATCTTGATGCGTACAGTCAAGCCGGCAATCATGCGCTTCCTGCTCAAATTATCGCTAAATCGTACATTTTATGAAATTTATGAATTATTTATTTTGAAGATATATTATACCTCCTTGGATACGATAATCAAATTTTTTTTATTTCACCCGATTAACTCTTTTTGAATTCATTTATGAAATTGGATATCTTCCTCGCGTTCTCGAATGCATCGGGCATGAGAGGCATGTTGAAATCAGAATTCTCTGAGGCTGTATGGATTCTCACTTCTCAATAATTCAAGAGATTCGAAAGAAGTCATGTTGTCCTGGCATTCACCTCTTGGACTTTATCCAGAGAACACTCAGAAAGGTGCCTATTCAAGAAAGCCGTCTCTTCCAAGCCGATTATCCTCTTTGTAGTAATGACATAGAGATCAAGCTCATATCTCATCCAATTCACATACATGAAAAGGATGAATACGCAAGTATATATGACAAGTATGACATTTATATAATCTCATACAAGAGATATCGTATTTCAGAGATATATCATGAATATCAGAGATACAACAAGGAAGATGAAATATCAAAGGATGTACACGAGTGCGATCCAATGCCTCTGCAGAACCATCCTGACCTCTTCTCAAGGTTGTAGGTTCCTGACTCTCATGTCTTCGGGTGCAAGTGCCATAATGTGTTTTATTAAATGCTAACTAAGTAATATTTGGTTTTTTGATATAGTAGGGCTCTATCTTCTCAGTATCCGGAACTGTATCGAGATTCTCAATAAGTCTTGAATAATCTGAAATTCATTTTATGGAGACTTTCCGATTTTCAAAATCCAACTCATCTCAAATTCAACTATACTCTCAAGGTGCAACATCCGTTTTCGCGACTATCACGGGATCGGATTCCCTGTCCTGCTTCAGCAGGCATTCTGTCCTGTTCGCTCTAATCATCATAGGATAATCGAAACCCGACTTCTCCATCAAAGAGAAATAATCGATAGAGCCTAAGGGTATATTGTGTACGAATCTGATAGTGTTCGCAATGAGCGCAATGATCCTTGTTCAAGTGAATCATCCCGGCCCGTTAACTACAGTGAGCTTTTTTACATCTTTTACGGATATCCTGCTTTCGTCTAAGAAATTCATGAACTCGTCCAAGAAAAGAGAATACTCGCTTCCGAGAATCTCAATTTCCTTTTCCTTGATTATCTTGCCATCCTCATATAGGATTATCCTTCATTTCGGAGATATCGTGTCTACAAAAATTTTCATGGCTATTTGATTATATAAACTGAATTAACCTTGAAGTAGATGCTTCAAACTTGATTTCCGCCTCCGTCACTGACACCTAGGAGCACATAATCTCATTTGCTGGAGTAATTGAGCTTGTATGAACTGTCAATGATATATACGTTTCCATCATTGCCGATTCATAATATCGCCTTATTCGTACTAGAATCCTTGATAAATGCTCAATTGGGCAGAGTCGGCGCATCTATAGGATTCTTGATGAGGGAGAATGCAGGATTATCAGCCTTGAAATAGATTCATCTGTCCAAGTTGTCGAGAGAGGCCACTCATTGGATATTCTCGTTTGAAGGCAGACTGAAGCTCTGTCAATATATTATGTTTCATTTTTCTTTTGAGAATATCTCAATCCTGGTCTTGCTGTCCTTATCGGCTCCCGATACGCTTATGGAGTATTTCGTATCCTTCAGGTCAATCTTTCATGTGACTTCATTGACATTCGCAACAATATCGGTTCATGATTTGATGACTGCTCAGCTAGCTGATGATAGGGTGCTTATGTCGAATGCTCAGTTGTTCTGGGTCTTATCTTGAGCGGAAGTCTTTATCTTTTCAAGGACACCGTCCCTGTATCTCATTATATCTATCGGCTCTTCTGAGATATTCTCATTGATGCTTCAGATTATCTTGCCAAGGTCGGCATTTATGATTTGAGGCACCGGAGAATATACCTCCAAGTCCACAAGCGATGTTGCGACATTGTCATTATTGTCCTTTACAGAAATCAGGATCTTTTTCTTCGAAGGCTTATCGAAAGGTCAGAAATCGACATCATACCAAGTGCTTCACTTGCGAACTCAGTAAGCATTGCTCGGATTAAGGCTATCCTTATCGTTGTCGATAATTCAATCTCAATCAGAATCTGCCTTAGGGTCGAAATCTACGAACAATTCAGAGATTCCGGATATGTCATTGATATACTGCTTGAGGTTAAATATCTGTTTTTTGTACACAGGAAGCTTTATCCCATCTTCAAATCATAGAAGCGGAGCCTCCTTATCAGCTTCGAATTGCGGAGACATCAGAGACATGGAAGTCATATTCGATTTCTTGGCGTTTGAGAATTCATATAGCTTGGCATAATAGAAGCTGTTATCCCTGCTCAGATTGACCGAGTATCTGTCATTCCTCTCTCATAAACCATACATCTCATAAGTCGATCAGTTATCGATTGTCAGCATTCATCATCAGACATAATTGATATTCGCATATCAATTCTTGTTTGCGAATTCAATATATGTTCCCTTCTGGATAGGGAATCACCTTAATTCGGCAATGTCTCAATTGAAGTCCTTCTTTGTCGAATAAAGGAGTATCATATTACCATTGGTGACTGTCACATCAGCCTTGTCCAAGAATTCCACATTCGTTCTCTTATCCAGGATCAATTTCTTGTAGTTCGCATCTCAATCCATCTTATATTCTATCGTAAGCCCGCTTTCTCATGCATAGATTATCTTTCATTGCTGAACTATTATCGAGTCTCCTGCACCGAGGACTTTATAATCCTGCATACTCACAAGGGCGCTTCAGACTCAGACATCTAGAGTGGCGAAATTGGATTTTACTATCAATCATGGCTTTGTTGTCAATATATTCTCATCCCTCATATTCGTGACAAGATCAACCAGATTGAGCCTTGCATAAGGGAATATGCTCTTATTGAATTGCTTTTGGTTGTCGGTGGTGTCGAATCTGTTTATATAATCATAGTATTCGAGCCTGAAAGAATTATCCTTATCCCTATTGGAAGGTATGAAATTGAAATTTATGTTGTTAGAGGATGTTGTCAGCTCTTGGAAGAAATTCGGAGCCAGAGGAACGCTTGCGGTGTTGTTATCGATTCATAGGTATCCGTTTATATCAGAGATGTCCCTCACACTGTCCACTCCTGAGATATGATTTGCAGAAGCAGGCTTCTTGGATAGGTTCGTCTTGAGGTAAAGGGTATCCCCCATCTTATAGATGACATCCTGGTCGGAATCATTGTCATAATCCAGCTCGATCACATTCGTATCCTTATCGACCTCATCCAGATAATCGAACAGTCTAGTCTGCTTTCACTGAGAATTTATGACATAGACTCATTCGTAGTTGTATCCATAATCGAGTCAAGAGCTTGCCTGATCCGATGAAGATTCAGGGGCGGCAAAGCTCTTTGGAGTGGCGGCCGGAGACGTCTGGACTTCGACTGGGATTCCTTCGTTTATTTCCTTCTTGAATGTTTTCAATCCCTCGCTCACCTTATTTATCAGGTCGTCTCATGCGGCCTTCAGATCTGCTGCCTCTGTGGATTGCGGATTGGTTAGGGACTCAAGAGGCGCTGCTATCCTTGATTGATTCTTCTGGAGAGAGCTCTTGAGATTATCGTATTCCGGAGATGTGGCTGAGACTTTTATCGCATCATTCTTCAATTTCTGCAAAGGAGAGAACTCCGACATAGGCATCTTGCCGCTTTCTATCAGGGACAGCTCTTTGCCGAGAGAAGCATTTTTCTTAAGCTCATCCTGGAGCATTCTCTTGATGATGGAATATTTCTCGTTGTTCTTGTCTCACAATCACTTGATGAAAGGATCATTGGAGGATGCATCAAAATCAACCGCCCTATTGATAGTATTATAGATGAGCTTTTCTTTCGGATCATTCGTCGTTGCTAATTTTGAGGCGCTTTTCTTGAGCATTTCCTTGAATTCTCATAACTCAAGCTCCTTCTTTCAATTCTCGATTCATTTGACTATCTCTCAGATTCAACCTATAGTGAATCAAGCCAGAGCAGCTATGTATGCGATATTCTTATCCTGCGCTTTCTTCATATCGTATCCTTGCAGATCCGGAGCGACATTGACATCTATATTCACATCATCTGGAGCCAGGGGCCTCATATCGATATCAGGGAGTTTTATTCATTTTCATAGGTTTCACATATCGTTTGCAAACCTGTTGAACGGCTCAAGCGTAGATTTTGCCATCTCCACGATAAAATCGACATCGAATTCCAGGTTCACGTAGCTGGTCACCTTTATAGCATCGACGAAAGGCACCGAGAATTGCGGCATATCGATAAACAGCTTATCGAAAGGCAATGTTCAGTTCCTCTCTGTCATCCATGCGATTGCATCTCATGCTCTCCATTCAGGCGGCAGAAGCTGTCATATCTGGCGGTATAGGCAAAGCACTTTTGCAATAAGCTTGACGAGTTGCAGCGCTGCTTGGATCGATCAGAATATGTTCGGGATCTTTGGCGGAGGCGGCAGATCAGGAAGCTTCACGTCTGGCAAGCTAGGCAGATCAGGAAGATCAGGGAGCTCCGGCAGGCCAGGAATCTGAGGTATCGCAGGAAGAGATATTGCAACATTCACATTAGGGACTTTCGGAAGATAGAGGTCTGGCAGCTCTGGAATGACCATAGGTATCACCTTGAATCTGAATTCAGGCACCGTGATATTGAGTCATGCCCTTATGTTGTGCAGGTCGATAATTATATCAGGCCATTTCGGGAATACGATTATCGGCAGCTTCGGAATCATGGCTGAAATGAGCTTGATGATCCAATAAGTCAGGTTATTGCGCTCATTATGGCAGACGCTGCAAGAAGCATTGAAATCTGCAAAAACATCCACTATCATTTGATATGATTTGAGAATCGCTTTCAGAAGTACGATGAGCTCGACCCAAGCCTTGAATCTCTTTCCATTATCGACAATCCATCATCCTGTAACCTTGTTTATTATATCAAGATTACACATTATCTGAGTTATGAAATGTTCTTTCCAAGTGATGTATTTGCGGAATTTCTCTGGGAATTTCTTCATTTCCTCAAGCGTCTGGATATTCTTATCGAGGCTCTTCACGAGATTCTCAGCATCCAAGAGCATCTTGAAATGCTTATCGTATCAAGGTTTTCATTTAAGCTCTTTCCAATCTTCCTTAGCACGTTCGATTTCCTTAGCGTATTGCTTCTTTTTTGCTTTGGCTTTTTCTATGAACTTCGTCCAATCTTCAGGACCGACCCAAGGGATATTCACATCGATCATCTCACTCTGCATCTTTATGAGAGGAAGGTTCGACATCACTTCATAAGCGGATTTTATATTATCCGTTCCGCCCTGCAATCACATTTTCGTAGAAAGTCATTTCAGCTTGTCTTTAGCATCTTCAAAAGATTGAGGGTTTCCGGTAGGCTGTGCCTTCTTGTTTTTTTCAGCTTCTTTCTTGGCGATTTCGCCTTTCGCCTTATTGTAATTTGAGACTATGTCGGACCAGCCTGAGTCTGCGAATCATGAGAAATCCGGAAGTATTATGTAGAGCGTAGGCAGGGTCGTAAGCTTATTAATTATCTCCTCGAATTGCCTTGTTATCCAATCCATGATGAAATCAGGGAAAGAAGATACCCTTGAGAAATTCGCCTTGACGATATTTCATGCATCCAGGCTCGTTAGCGCATTCGCGTCTATGCTGATGTCAAGATTGGAATTTCAATCTCATCATCCTCAGAATCAGATAAGAGGACCGTTATCAGGATTCAGTCATCAATGCTGGACTGCCGCATCCGACAGGATATCCTTGGTCACATTCTTATCCCCCAGAAGATATTTTATGATGTTGTTATGTGTTGTCGTGGATATTGTTCATTTCGCATCTTCTTTTTTGGTACAAGCGTTTGCATTCAGAAATGAATTTCATGAAGATGAACCTGAGCCTGAGCTGCTGGAAGAAGAGAATCCTTGCGAGCCCACATTTCCATCGCTTCCATCATCGCTGCATCACGCTAGAGGAACTGCCGCAACGACACATTGTCAACCAGGAATCATGGGGTCAACTCAAGGGGATTTTATGTAAGCCGAAGTATTCGGTCCGAAACACATAGCCATTCAAACTGCTCAAGTGATTGTAGGAGTGACGAATAGCCTAATCATGCTTGATCAACCTCACATCGGAGGTCAGAACATTCATCCCGCTCATGAAGGACAAGGAGGCCAAATGACTATCGGTCCGCAGGAAGTCGGGAATGAGAAAATTGGAAGCGCAGTCGAGTTACCGACAAGTCATATTCATGTCGTCACCGGCATTCAGAATAGCGTCATGGATCATCCCGGAGCCAACGGAGCCCAGTTCATAGGAACCGAAATACATGCTCATCATCAGAATCAGCACCCCATAGAATTCACGAGTCAGTCTATCGAAGAGTTTATCGAATCTATATTGGCCGAATTAAGCCCACCTAAAGATATCTCTCAATCATCGGCATCGAATTTGAATACGCTGTCTCATGCCTCTTCGTCCTTATCTGGAATTCAGTTGCCATTTGCATCCTTATTTAGGATATCCATCTGCTCTTTTGAATATTGCTGAGCCTTTGCAGGATCATTCTGCTGATTGTCTGTCAGCTCTTCTATATAATCCGGAATCCCATTATTATTATTATCTACCTTATTCTTCTCTATCGCATCGGGAAGCTTGGATTTATCTTCGAATTTCTGCATTCATTTTTGGTATGTCCTAGGTCATGTGCTTGCCCAAATTACCTGATCGGCTCAGCATTGGTTGCTCGGATTCAGGGCGATATCGCCATAGATGTCATTTTTCTGAAGCAATCATACGATGACTTTTCAGAATGATACTGAAGGCATCCTTAGCCTGTAGCTGATTAGAGCGGTTTCTCAAGCGGCTAAAGAGAAATTGTCAAAAGCAAGATCGAATTCTCAGTCATCCTTCGTCTTCAGGCTGCGGCTAGAAGTGTTTTTGCCTATCGTGAGCGTGTAGACACTTTCTCACTCCTGCTGCAGGAAGTTCTTGTTGGAATCGTAATAGATGATATTATTGAGGGATGACGTTCAGTTGTTGGTGATTTTCAGCGATACATTAATTATATCATCGCCTTTCAGGAATTTGCCATTTGCATCCGTATAGGTTTTCTCTATTCATATCTTGCTTGCTTCAGCGAATTGCGAACGCATGAAAGTGCGCGTCTTCTCGAGCAATCAAGGATTCAGATTATCCAGATGCGTCATTCATGCTCAATTCAGGATCGTCAGATCGTTTTGCGCCTGGAGGATCTCGTTCGCGACTCAGGTATTAGGATTTCAATTCTCATCGGTTCAGACTGCCGACAAGATAGCCTTCTCTTTTTCCGAAGCCGAAAGAGTTCAGCTTGCAGTGTCCTGATATTTTTCCTGATAATATATAAGCTTGTCCAGCATGGTATTGAGAGCATCGTTGGTGGCAGCGGTACTGGTTGCTCAATTCTTGAAATCGCTCAGGAGATTCTGGGATTCCAGAAGCTGTTGAGATTGGTTTCAGATGTCGGCAATCTGCTTTAGGGAATCATGATAGATGGCTCCTCAGTTCTTGGTCACGGATGATTCGAGCTTGAGTCATAGGGTGTTGTCTATCATTTTCTTGAAGAAAACGAGTTTTCAGGAGTACTTATCGATTTTCTTTCATGCTCAATATAGGATGTTAAGCTCTCCGCTATCATCAACAGTAACCAGATCAGTCTTGCCATCACGGTCCATATCGAATAATTCCAGTTGCTGGATCGCTCAATTGAGTTCTGTTTCTTTTCAATTAGCGAGATCAAGCATGACAGGCTTGATCCTGGTGAACTTTCCTAGCTCATTATCAAGTATTCACAAATTTCATTTCTTGTCTGCAAATGCGATATCCTCATATTTGTCTCCAGAGAAATCTCAGACTCATTTCCTGTCTCTTCATGCATCCGAAATATAAGCGAGATATCACATATCTTTATAATTACCTCCGTAATTCGACAGAAGTTCAATGTATCAATTCTCATAGAAAACCACGACATCAGGATTGCCGTCCGCATTGTAATCTATCTTTTTGTAATTCTCTATCTTTGCGGATTTTTCTTCCAAGATTTTCTTTCAGACGGTTTTATCGAAATCTGACGTAGCAGATTTCTTTGTCTCTAGGCTGATTACAGGATCTCACAGATTCACCATCGAATACGTATGGTAATATCTTGTAGATTCTCAGAGTGTGCTTCATCCTGCAAATTCCAGAAGCATCTTATTTTTTCATTCCCATCAGATTCAAGCTTGCTCGGTATAATTCTCCAGTCATAATTTTCCGTTCACAGTAACCAGATCCGAGTCGACGCCTTCTTCTTCTGATGAATCTATCTTGTAGAACGATATTCATCTCGCTCAGTGAGACGATACTCACAGATAATTATAATCGTATCAGTATTCCGATGAGAGGTATTCTATGACTATCTGATTCTTGTTATCATTGAGTACATTCGGAAATTGAGATGAATCATAGACTCATATCTTGTCGGTATCGAATTTGATTCCCAGATAACCTATCTGCTCATTATTCAGAAGAAGCCTTATTCATAAGATATTACCGTTAGCCTGAGTATCCATCTCAAATTTGACTCATGGGTCTTTTGTGATCTTTCAGTCGTTCGTTATAGTGAATATCGAGAAATCATTCAATTCAAGAGTCAGCTTATTCGGAGAATCTTTTATCTTTACATCACCTACTCACTTAAGGACTATGAAAGAAGAATTCTGGGGTACCTGACATTTTGAGATATCCTTGTCGCTGTTAGATGTGCAGTTCACAAGCTGCGTACTGGCTCATAGGTTAAGCCATGCCTTTGCGACTAATTCTTTATATACAGAATCGTAAAGGTCGATAGAAGTCCCCTGCGTGCTAGAGCTCAGGTCAGCCTCTATGTTCATTGTCTGATCCTTTGATGCTCATTCCGATGCCAAGTATCTTCATCCTGGCGTGAATCAGAATGCCGTCTGTCTGATATAAGGATTATTGAGGATCGAAGTTACACCCAGAGAGCGTCAGTTCTTGTTGAAGAGAAGCTCTCATCCGAGGTATCCTGGTTTGGTGACATTTCAATAATCGGCTCACTGTAAGACAGTATAAAGGGAATTATAGTCGATCTTGTCGGTCTTGCTCTTGTTGAAAAGATAATATGAATCGAATGACACAATATTTTCAGACATTCATGGAATATCTATCTTATTTCCGGATTTATCAGTCTGCGTATATCCGTTTGCCTCTAGTCATGGCGTGACTTTTGCAGTTATGAATGCCGATCATGGAAGGTCTGAGGCAAATACAGATGTCTTCGCCACTCAATCATCAAGCTTGACATTTTCAGTGAAGGAAGTTCAAGAGAAATTCGCATATTTCTTGAATTCTGCAGGAATCTCAAATGCTACGGTATGTGAAGAATCATTGAAAGTGAGATTTCCATATCTGTCATATAGTGCTGCCTTAAGGGTTGAGCTGACTCAAGCCTTGGCCTCGAGTTTTGATTTTGAATTGGTAAGCCCTACATAGAGAGGTTTTTCTGGTAAGACCGTCAGAGTATTGCCTTCTGTTGCTTCGATTCAAGGCACCGAAACATTGAGCTTCAGATTCCTTCCTGCTACGAAATTCGGCACGAAAAATACATCTTCTGTAAGTTTTCAGTCTTTTATCTTTGTGAAATTTGGCTGCACAACTCCATAGAGTTCTGGGATTTCAAAGTATGCTACTCAATTGAATTTTGTAAGCGTCTTATTGTCTCAGCCGACGATATCAAGAGATATCTTATGTTTGTCTCATCACACGATTATCTTATCCCTGTTCTCGATATTGACCTTTATCTTAGCATAATCTACAGCTTCAAGGGTCAATATTCCCGATTCGGCTGCAGAGTTCTCAGCCTTGAATTTCAGATTCATTGTTCAGGCAGATCAGGTGTTCCTCACCTTGAAATTTGCAAATCATTCGAGCATTCATTTGCTGACGGTAGTCTGAGAATTCGAAGAGAATTCTCATTTTCCGGTAATCGTTCATGTCACATTATATAGGTCTCATTTTACCCTATTATTATGAGCATCGAATAATTCGACAAGCACATCCACTTCATTTCATTTTACGAATTGAGTCGAGGACGGAGTCAGCCTTATTTCCTTTATTTTGGAAGGGTTTATTGTTATTAAATGTGAATACTCTATTCAGAGATTATCCCTGAATACGAATTTGTATTCTCAGGCTCTTGTCAGGATTGGCGACTTGTATTTATAGCTTGAAGAGTGTATCAGTATATCTTTCTCGATATTCGCTCATAGCTCGTTATAGACATTGAGGTAAATAGGGACTTGGTTGTTTATCGGAGCATTATCCTTTGTGAATGTCCTGATACCGAAATTGATTTCGGATGCCGATCATGCCTCAAAGCTTGATTTCACTTCTCAATTCACGACTGGGGAAATATCCATATAGATACCTCTTATTCTTACCACAAAATCCTCGGACTGGCTGTAGACTGCAACCTTGTTATTCTTGTCCAGAGTGCTGATAGTAGCCCTCAAGTAGACATCCGTGTCGGTTGACTTGCTAGAGAAAGCATAATCTGCCACTCATCATTTCGCCTGGACTTTGACACTTGAAAAACTAATGTACGGAGCGACCTTCTCTTTATAGGCTAGCGGTTCATCTGTTGCTTTCCTTGTATAAATATTTTGTTTCTTGGAATTACTATAGATATCCAGCTTCACTATATCGAATGATACTTTTGAATAATTATCAACAGCGATAAGCTTGCTTCCGAGGGCAGGACTGGAAATCAGGTTCGCCTTAACCCGTATTGTCTTGGAGTATCAGTACATTCATTTGTCTGATGCCAGCTCCATCTTTCCGTCTTTTATGAGTTCAGCTCCGTCTGGGATCTGGTTTCGGTTCTCATCATCGTTATATTTCGGATTCGTGATCGAAGGATAATCTCATCAGAAATCCGTAGAAAAAGACGTTCAAGGGATTCACAGACTTGAGCTTGAACAGCTGGAAGAGGATATGGTTATCGGCGGAACAAGCGTCTTCAGCCAACAAGTGATTGCCGGCATCCATTGGAAAATAGGCACCCCATCAGGAGGTCAGCATTTGAAATCAGTGCTCTGCGATCACCTTGTCTGGTTGGTCATCCTAGAAGCTGCGACTGTCGCTTGGAATCTGGCATAATTAGAAGCGATACCCTTAACTTTGTCGCTTGTGATATTGTCTTGGCTCTTTTCGGGATTAAGGCGGATGTACATATCTTCCGCATCTCATTTTCCTCCGAGATATGCGATTTCGTAATCATCCTTATGTCATGCATCCATCGATGATGCATTGCCATCTATATCAAGGTAGTGCTCAAAAACATATTTGTACTTGAGTTCAGCGGAATTCAGATTCAGCCAAAGGACATATTTCACTATCTCATCCAGAAGCTCAGGGCTCTTTGAGATTTCAGCGTAGAAATTCACATTTGACGGATATTTGGCATTATTGACTTTTAAGAGGTCATAGACTTCCTTGTCGAGTCAAGCAAGGCTGGAAGGATTTTCTGAAGCTATTATCGCATTAAGCTCTGCACTCTTGGCATCTAGCATTTCTTTGACCTTCTTCTTGGCAAAATCATAATTGAGGTCTCTTGATTCTGATATCACTACCCTGAAAAGATTCGGATATTCGAATTTCTTCTCGTTTCATTTTGCACTCGTGAAGTTCACATATCTGTTCCTGTCGACAGGCAATGAAGGCGTGGACATATTCTTGAGCTGCGCTCAGTACTCTTCGGAATTAGGAGATTTGTGCTCTACCATTCACAGTACTTTCTTGTAATAATAATTCGAGTGTATTATGTAGTTTGTGCAATCCCCCTTATCTCATATGAGATAGGATTTGTTCGCTCATACATTCACTCAATCCAGGAACAGATGCCTGTTGTGGTAATCATAGCTCGGAGAGAAATAAACTTTTCATTCTGTCGTGTTCTTATATATATCCTCGAATTTGTTTCATGTATAAGGGTCGAATGCATATGGCGCCTGATGATTGGAATATGCGCTGTCACATCTTCACTGACGGGGGCTTAAATTATCTGGCGCTGTATATAGCAGGTTATATTGGAGACAATCTGATACATTAGAGCCGTGGATTATTTTTCATGCTACGTCTGTCTTCGGATTCTGGATATCGGTAGCTTTGTCGTATCAGACTTGTTTTCAGCCAGCAGCGCTGTAAATTGGCAGAGTCGCTCTTCTGTAATCGGTAGGCTTAAGAGTCAATTCTCAAGAAGTTGTGATAGCGTTCCTGTCGATATTGAGCAGAGAATATCCTCACCAAAATGACATTGTCTGATAATTATCGTTTGGCAAGCAAGTCTGTGCGTTCGGAGATTTTGTCAAGAGATCTATATCCCCTTGGACGCTCTCCTGACTGGTGATATCAGCTCTAGTCGCTTCGACAAGATTAGATTTATTTTCTGCAGTCCTGGCAGATCATTTGATTGTGCTGCACTCATTCGCTGAAGTTAGGGAGCTTCATTTTTTTCAGTAATAGAAATTCTCGAGCACACCGACTCCTCAATTATTTGAAAAAGCGCCATATATGCCTGTTGTCTCTTCGCAGACATATCAATCAGCTCCTCAGACGTCGTGCCTGTAGGATTTTGATTCTTCTATTTTTACCGGAACGGCGATATTCCTGGCAAGTCATTTCTTGAGCAAGTCATCAGTGAATCATTCCAGAGAAGTATTGGCATCCTTGAGCATCCTTTTCATAGCATTATCCTGCTTTGAGATTGTGGAGATCACAGTATCCACCCTGGTATTGCTAGGGCTTCAGTATCTTCAGGTATTATAGGCATATTTTAGGATATCTCAGATATATTTGTCAGAGAACGCCTGGAAGAAATTCTTTGTGAGGGTCTCTATGACTTTCTTCGTCATCACATCAGGTGTCTTCGAAAGGTCCGGTCATGAGTTCCCGAGGTTCTGGTTCACATATTGGAGAAGTTCCGGATTGGCCGCTCAGGCCTGTTTGAGTGCGTCATTGGATTCTTTGGTCGTGGATGCATAGAATGTATCTGAAATGCTCTTTGCGAGATATTTGGTGTACCTGAAATAGGCGATATCTTCGACATTATTCAGGAATAGCTGGTATCATTTCCACAAAGAGTATGAGACTGTCTGCTCATCCCTTTTTCCGTCATAATAAAAAACATACGGCTCTGCTAGAGATTTTGAGAAGACTCCTGATTTGGCGTAGAAGCTATGGTCTTTATCGAAGAAATCTATCAGTCTGATCTTGTCCGTTTCTGGATCTTGTGTATTAGGAGAGATCAGGGAATGCCAGATTTCAGGATTCGGATCGGACATGTTCTCTCTTGTCTGCTCATAGAATCACTTGCTCGAATCGAAGATGAAATTCTTCTCATTGAAGTCCACATAAGGGAAGATGCTCAAGAAAGTCTTTTCCTGATTATGGATTACAGGCAAGGGAATGTCTCAGATAAGTATTGTTCAGACAAGCCTCGATGGCCCGGATCAATCTCATTCATAAAAAAGCTTCTCATTCAGCGCTGCGACCTTCTGTGGAGTTATATCTCTCGGTACAGTATAGATGAGGGCTTTTGTGTTATTTAGCTTGGCCTGTATATCCTCTGCATATCTCTTCACCCTTGAGCTTATAGAGCCGTATATATCTTCGTGCACGATTATGGAAACGAGCTCGGTATTCGCTCATGATGCAGCCTTCGTCTGATCGATCATCGGAAGCTGGAAAGTGTTCAAAAAAAGTATCGCAAATATGAGGAAATACGATATGGATTGCTGGACTTTTGAGTATTGGCTTTGTTCAGGCATTTATAATGATTTTATTTTTAGGTGTTTTTGTGTTTGTTCAGTAAAAAACTCGCCATATTATGGCTTTGTCATATCTTATCATATTTTGAGTACTTTGCAAGTAAAAAGAGCCCGAAATAAATAGTAAAATCGAGCGGAAACTTTTTTTAAAAAAGATTAGACAAATCTTTATTTTTTTATAAAATATGCCCACCTGAAATAGTTTTGAGAGTTGAGAATTAAGAATTAAGAGAAATATTTAGCTTATACAAGGCAATCTGCACGATTAAGCTAGTATGAATTTTCTTCATCATCTCTAATTTCTAAAAACTGATTTCTATACCATGGATTGGTAGCTCAGTAGGTAGAGCAGGGCCCTTTTAAGGCCAAGGTCGCGGG
>CAZKLD010000020.1:0-23715 GCA_964553745.1 uncultured Candidatus Peribacteria bacterium
AAAAAAAAGGCCGACTGGGTCGGCCTTCTTGTGCGGCATGTGAATCTGGGAATTCAGTGAGATGGGGACTTGCGTGAACCCCCATGACAGAGGCGATAGTAATTAATGCATAGCATCGCAAAGCCTCCTATCATGGTTGTGCCAAGGCAGATGAGCCCTACGGTTAGCACTTTATCATCGGTGCCGAATAGCCCGACTCCGTAGAGCACGACCGAAATCCAGGCCATTTCCTTCAAGGCTAAGAGGATTTTCGGTGTCTTGTTGCCGTTGCCGTATGGGAGGAACAGAGTGCTGAAGATGGCAACGAACATGACTCTGAGGATTAGCAGGCCCGCATAGAGCATCTTGTTCTGCGCCCCGGCATATTGTGCCAGCAACATGATGGCAGCAAACCACACGGCCTCGCGCATGAAAGCGACGAGCAGGGGGTGATCATTTCGGAATGATTTCCAGTTCATGACTATCTTTCTCCTTTTTACTACGGTTATTTATCTTTGTTTTTCTGCTGATTGGGCGGATTTCCTGTATCTGAACCAGAGGATTACCGTTGTGAGCGATATGAGCGAGCTCCCTCCCATGCCGTAAAACATCGGATCAGAATGGAGGTTCAATTTGCCGTGCAGGCTAATGGCAAATTGGAAGATGAAGAAAATCAGCCACATCCAGACGGATACGTTATCTGAACTTTTTGTTTTTATCATTTCAATCGGTTGAGGCAGCAAGGCCACCATGTTCAGATACATGCCCGCGTCAAATATGAACTTAAGCCAATTTTTAAATTCTTCCATCCTGATATCCTCCTGACTCTATGAATTTTTCAGATGAATTAACGGTTGGCATCAGTTACAAAATACATAAAATCAGCCTATTGTCAATTATTTATGCTTTATTAGATCATGGGCATCATTCATCCAATATCTGATTTTCTCTGGATATTAGAATTTTCGTAATATTCACAATCGCTTCTCACAAGGCTCTTCCTGACACTCATTCGTCTATATTCCTAATATTTCAGATTTCATATCCTTTTCAGTTGCAATCCGCAATCATATTCTTAAAATCATTAATAATAACCTAAATATAAAATAAAGAATGGTTTTGTCAATTATATCTTAACTTAAATATTATGATACCAAAAATAGCAATTTATTGAGGAGCATTTGACCCTCCCCAGCTCGCACATGAGAACATAATCAAAGAGGCGATCATCAAGCTCGGATTGGATAAGCTGTATATTGTTCCAAGCGGGCCTCATCCGTTCAAGGAATACAAGACCAGCACAGAAATCAGGAAGAAGATAATGGAGATTTTCATTGATGCTATAAATTCAGACAAAGTTGAGCTTTGTGATGTTTTTCTCGATGGCAAGATTAAGAATACAACGCTTGAAACTGACAGATATTTTAAACGCATGCTCTGATTTTCCCCATATCAGATATTCGGCTCGGACCTCATAGATTCGATGTGGATTTGGGATCCGAGCGGGGAAGTGGCCATGAGGCTGCCAAAAATAATAGTGAAACGACCTTGATTTGAAATTGATGACTCTAAGATTGCAAATTATCTGACTTTTGATCCGTTCGATGATTCTAGTGTCTCAGGATTATCGAGCACTCAGGTCAGGGAAAATATCAAGAAGAATATCTTTACTTGAATGAACCCCGCATTAGTCGCTTATATAAGGGACAATGGAGTTTATTTATAAATGCTGAACGATATTTTCAAAAAATATTTGACATTATGATTTATTCTATATACTTGAGTGTAATAATAACACACTAAATATTACCTAACCAACATATACATGAATGCAATAGTCGAAAGCTTGAAAGCAGAAAGCAATATAAATATAATCAATAAGACAACATTGTTCGAAAGGAGATTCGTCAAGGTTGTTCTGTATGAATATACAAAGTGAGATAGTCCTGATATCCATGAATATGAATCCATAGAGAGGGTGAAGGTGAGTGATATCGTTGCTGCCTTGACCGTTACCGAAGATCAGAAAGTTGTCCTAATCAACCAGTTTAGGATTCCACAAGGCAGATTCTGCATTGAGAGCCCCGCATGATTGCAAGATAAGAAAGATGAAACGCTAGAAGAAACAGCAAGGAGGGAAATATTAGAAGAGACATGATATGCTCCATGAGAAATGATTTATGTCGGCAAGACTCCTACTTCTTCAGGATTGACTTCTGAAACTATCGACTGTTATGTCTGATTGAACTGTAAGAAGGTCTCAGATGTCTTGGAGCTCGATAATGCCGAGGATATCCAGGTTCTAGAGGTGCCGCTTTCTGAGATGGATGATTTTGTAGAGGCAATCAGGAAAAAAGTTGGATTGACTATCGATAGCAAAGTATTATTCATGCTTTGAGAATATAAGAAATTAATCGCTAAAAAATTGACAGATGGATAGAGAACTATTAAAAGAAAAGCTTGAGTGAGCCATAATGGGATGAGCAGCATGAGATGCAATAGGTCTGCCCGTCGAAATGAAGACAAAAGAGTATATCAAGGCTGAATTCTGATACATTGATAGATTTCATGAGACTAGGAAGAATATATTTTTTGCAAAATGATGATTTGATGAAGAGGGGGTTTGATATATCTCAGATGACACCCTTCTCACTCTTGCGACACTCGATTCTCTATCCGAATCTTGAAAACTTGATTTCGATTCTGTATGAAGATATCATTTGAAATATTATGACACATTCCCATATTGATTCTGAAAAAGCACCAAGAATGCTTTGGAGGCTATCAGATCGGGGGCATCATATCTTGAGACATGAAGCCCATCGTGAACTGGAAACGGAATAATGATGAAACAAGCTCCTCTCGCTTTCTATTATGCAATATCAGATATCTCTGAAGAGCAGATGAATAAGGAAATAAGGACTTATTCATGCATGACCCACGCCAATAAGATTACAGTTGTCTCTGCTATTGTACACAACATGTTACTTATGGAATTGATAAGATCCGACTGAGATATCGGCAAGAAAGAGCTTTTCTGAAAGCTTCTTGAATGTGCTCTTAAATATGAATCAGAGATAACGGACCTGGAGTCTGATTGAGAAAACATATCAGATAGAATCAGAGAAATATGTGAATTGATAGATGGTGATGGGGTTTTCAGTCTCAGCGATGAGATGATTTTGGAGAAATTCTGATGGTGAGAAGAGAAGATCTATAAATCTTGCTACATTGCAGTCACATTGCCTATCGTATACTCGATTTTCCTGAGAAACCCTGATTTAAGATGATTCTTTGGCTCGATAAACATATGAGGAGATACTGACAGTTACTGAGCTATCATGTGAAATATGGTCGGAGCTTACAGGGGCGGATTCTTGCATGATAAATTCCTCTGACAATTACAAGATTTTGATACGCTCAAAGAAAGGATAGCAGTTTTCGCGCAGAAATTCATTAACTAGAGAATTTGCATTTTACCGAAATACAGCTATAATCCGTATTATATACACCCTAATTCTTCCTATGACAATAAACCACAATGAAATCAAGGAGCAATTTTCTGAAAATATTTTCTGATTATCCATTCCTGCCCTTGCTCTTGATATAGTGATATTCACGATTTTCAATGAAAAATTATGCGTTGTCATGACGTCACGCCCGAAAGAGCCAGAAAAAGGCAAACTAATCCTTCCTGGTTGAATAGTGAAGAGCTGATTCTCTCTTGAGGATAATTTTGATGACATCCTGCTGAGGAAAACCTGAATAAGATGAATCTATAAGGAGCAGCTTTATTCATTCGGCAAGCCAAACAGGGATGAGAGATGACATATTGTTTCTATTGCATATTATGCCCTTGTGGATAAAGAAAGCTTTATGAAAGATGCCGATTTCACCAAAATTCAATTAGTCGAATATGATAAGCTGGATGATCTGGAGATATGATTCGACCACAAAGAAATACTTGAATACGCCAAACAAAGGCTTAACTGGAAACTTGAATACACCAATATTGCAAAGAATATTTTGCCTGCGAGCTTCACGCTTACTCAACTTCAGAAAGTATATGAAATAATGCTCTGACAAACTCTAGACAAGAGAAATTTTCGCAAGAAGCTACTCGCACTCAAGATTGTAAAAGAAACTTGAGAATTTGAGAAAGTAAGATCGAATATGGCTAGGCTATATGAATTTTCTGACAAAGAACTTAAGATAGTCTGAATATTGTAATCCCTGTGGATTACAATATTTTTTTATTTTTAATTTATAGGAATTTGAAGTGAAATCTAATCGATTGACATCCCGCGGAATCTAGTTTAACGGGCAAGACTGGAATCGAGTCTTTTCCGCATCTTCACCGAGTCATAAAAATCATTTCACGGGCAGTTTCAGATAACCTGGATCTGGTGAATTATAATTGAAAGATAGATCCTATATGAGCTGCTAGGGCATCAGACACTTTGGCCCATCTTCAAAGATGATATTATGATCTGCCAAGCTGAAAGAGGGTTATGATCTCAGAGATGCTCGATTCATCAATTGCAAACTCAAAACTATTTTCTGATGATGATTTTGATATCATAGAAGCAAATCAGAAAATGCTTTTTAAGCGATCTGCGCCTTTTGAGACTGAATTCCAAGTGGTCGCATCTTCGACTCTGGAAGCTATATTTTCATGTAGAGAAACACTTGATATCGATAAAACTCTTGTATTGAATTTTACCTCAGGAATGAAGCCATGATGAGAATTCAGGGCCTGATTATTCACTCAGGAGGATGAGCTTATAATATCATCATGATTATACCTCAGCCTGATATCGAATGAATTATTCTATCTTATGAATCGCTTCAGGAGCACTCATTTCTATTCCGACCAAATGATATTCTCACCTGAAGTCCCTATAATCAGAGATGCATATTGAGAATTGTTAAATAAGCCTTTTCCAGTAGCATTCATAAGTTCCCCCGCAGTAAACAGAAGGATGGTATTGAAAAAAGAACCCGAATTAAAAGATGAAATAGATAGTATCATGATTGGGCGAATAGGGAAAATATTGGCCATAGCTTCAGCGAATTGATATGAAAATCTTATTTTATGAGCTTGGTGATGCGGTGCTTTTTGACATTCTGCAGAAGATGTCTCATCTTATTTCGCCTGACTTCTTTTAAGATGAGGTGAGTTCGAGTGAAGATTCAAAAATATAATTTTTTCTATATATTCAAAAGGTGATACCAATGTTAATTACGATAGCTTCTGCAGAAAATTTGCAATCTAAAAGTTATTAATTTTTAACTTTCCTTTTTATGAATTCTAAATTTATTTTGAGATTCATCATCTCTATTTTCCTGGGGATAATCTTCGGACTCGTCTGCGTCATATTAGCCAGCTCTTGAAATCCTTGAATCTGGTGAACCCCTCAGATGTGGTCGATTCTCTATAACAGATTCCTCATTTGAGTTGTAATCGCCGTCGTGTGAGTCCACACTTTTCATCCTCTCTTCTGATTCAGGATGTATCCTTTCCTACGAGGAGCTGTATTCTGAGTTCTCATTTCTATCGATCTGGCAATATGAATCTTCATTAGTCCCATGGTTAATGCAGTATCGATTTTCTGGCTCACGATTATCGCTTGAGCGATTTATTGATTGATTATAGATGTGGCTGCAACCAGATTATCAGGCGAGTGAATCGAGATATTGGGCAAAAGATAAGATAATTCATTCAGATATCGAAGACCCTCTAAAATTCTCAATAAAGCTAGGTCGTGTGACGACGGGATGAAGATATTTTTGACAGTCACCCTCCAGAGCTTGGCTCTGAAGCTAAAGGATTATTTTATCATTGATGCGGTTCTCATTCTTCCAGATAATCCGGATGCAGATAAACTTTTGTCTCCTGTCCTAATTCCTTCTTTATCTTTTCTGAAAGATTCAGCATAGAGTCATGAAGATTCTTGACTTTCATATCTCACTCGACTACCATATGGGCTTCAACTTGCTTTATTTTTCCTTTTTTCGTTTTCAGGTCATGGAAAGATTTTATATTCGAGCATTTGGAAGTTTCTAGTATTTTCTGTATATTATCGATTTCTTCTTTCGATAGAGCCTTATCCATAAGCAGATCAAACCCTTCTATAATAATATGAGAGCTTGAATAGATCATATATCCGGCTATCAGAATCGAAACAATGGAATCGATCTGCCAGAATCATGTCAGCTTAATCAGAATGAGGCTCAATAAAACTCATAAATTCATATATATGTCAGTCTTATAATGAAGAGCATCGGATTTAAGAACTAGGCTTCATGTTCGTTCTGCAGCCTTTTGGAGGTATTTAACAATGAATAAAGTCATTATAGTCACCGCAACCATTGTTGCTATTCAGAGATAGCTTGACTGAATTTCAACATGGATTATAAGGTTATGTATTGATTGGTAGATTACGAAAACCCCTGCTCACAATATGAATCATCCCTCGAAAATGGCTCAGAATCATTCTACTTTCGAGTGGCCGTAATTATGGTCATCATCGGCTTCCTTGTTGGATGTTTTGACGATGAATAGGTTCAGAGCGCTGACAAAAATATCTCACAAGCTGTCTATCGCTGATGTTATCATTGACATGGATCCCAATCCGAGTCAGACTGTAAATTTTGCAAGTGTTCAAAAAATGGCCGAGGTTATTGCCCACTTAATGGCTCTCGTTTCAATTTTCTCGTTAGGCATATAATAATTGAGATATAATGAATATCTACGGATTATATATTATTTGGCGGAAAGGCAAGAAAAATGATATTTTTGATTGATGCCTATTGATTTCCTCTGCGTCTTCAGCATTTATCATAAACATATAGGTTTCTCCTATAATTCCTCTTTCATTCTTATGATTATCTGTTATAATCCTTCAAATTTATTTCATAACATAAATCTATGGCATACCTATTATTCCCATGAAGACACCATTTGCTCACTAATTTCCAACAGCAGGAATTAAGCCTCATAACTGAGTGAAATGTTTCCGGACTCAAGGATGTTCATTGAAATCCATTGAAACTCTCTGAGCCTATCGATACCATAATCTGGGTCATCACTTCTGCGAATCACTCGAATACCCGACGCAATCCTTTGCCGGGGTATAGAAGGGAAGCGATGATAGAGGATTTTGCAAGGCACATTGAGGCTGATAGTTTTGTCTATCACATCGATGACATCTGATTCAGTCCAAAATTTCCGCATTATGTCCTTAATAAGATAGAGGTTGATAGTGTCGGGAAACATACTTTAACCCCGGAAAACACTGTTTTAGGATGCTCGACTCCCGAAGTCATAGATATGTATGAGAAACTCTGATTCCAAGCACTTCCTTTTGAACTTGAGGATAAGCAGAAAAGATCATTCAAAGCAGAGCTTCCATGGAATATGGTCGAGAATATCGTCGAGAATTGAAAAGCTTGAGATGACTGGAGAAGAGACCCTAAATATCTGCAAAAAGTATCCCGGGCAAGCCGCAAGATGTATGATAAATATTGATTCTGAGACTTGGCGATCGAGCTTCATAATGACCCTCTACTTTGAGATGACGGGGATATAACCGAAACAAGGGATTATAACACTTATGTCCGCGCTTTCGATGATTGAGCCAAGAGGAAATATGAGATTATCAAAAATATCACCAAGCCATGAAGGATAGTCGATATCTGATGCTGCACCTGATCCCTTATAAGGGAGCTCACGCTGGATGAGAGATTCAGGGAATCTGATTTCTATGGAATCGAAGTTGCAAGAAAGTTGTATAATGAATGCCTACACCGAAAGGCACAATGACATTTTGCAAATGAGAATGTTTTTTTCTATCAGAGAAATGTCGCTACCGGCAATATATTCCCATCGAATAATGTGGACACCTTCACCACCTTTTCGCTCGTGCATGAGGTCATGTCTTACCAATGAGAAGAGACCTTGAATAAATTCATAAGCATGATATATGATCAGCTGAAATATTCGGGAAGATGGATAAATGTGGATGTGGTCGGCCCTAGGAATAAAGATGAGATAGTATATATGGAACTTAATTCATCAGATTGAAGCAATGAGGATCCGCTTAAGGCAATAGAAAAACAAGAAGATCTGAGGCATCATCTTGAATGATTGTCGACATACTCCAGATTCCTGAGATTCGCTTCTGATTTCCGTCATGAGGAGGGCGATATGATTAGCTATGAGCTTGAGGATTTCTGAGGCAAAAAGCTCATAAAGCTCAAGATGCAGGCTGCTTGCGAATTCTTAAGCAAGAAAGATTATACCGATAATTGGTATTCTGAGATGCATGAGACTTTCTGTTTCTGGAGCTTCGATGACTGGAAAACTGCTCTTGAAGATAAATGATTCAAGGTCTTGTGAGATTCGCATGATTTTGCAAATCCATGGATTGTGGAAAACAGATTCGTTTGAAAGGCTGAATTTTATAGGAAGAACTGAGATCAGCTTGAAAATGTCGATTATCCTGTTACGAATATGGTGATGGTCGTAGAGAAATAATCATCATAAAACTATAAAACAAGAGCTTGCCAGGCAAGCTCTTGTTTGTTTTACTGCCATGAATAGACATTTCAATCCGCATCTATAACCGGCATGGCATTATCGGCAAAATGCTGTATCGTATTTATAAGGGTTATCGCATTAACGCTTACATAACGGCCATAGCTGTTATCCCACATTCTGTAAGTCCCATCCTCAGACGGCATTGCAACGATCCTCACCTTTACTCAATTCCGCAGATCGGTCACGCTGATTTTTGCAGGCTGGTTCTTGAAAACTGTTGAAACGCTTCAATATATGGAAGATTGGATATTGTTTACGATGTTCTGATTTTTTGTTGTTATGGTTATTACAGATCAATTCCACAATCTCGAGACATTTTTATAGAATTCTGAGATTTCAGGATAGCAGTAATTTGATTGTCCATAGTAATCATAGCTGCAATCTCAATAATAAGGCTGATTATAAGGTACAGGATAAGGGCTAGGGTAAGTCGGATAATTGTAAGGGTAATTATCAGGGGAAGGATTCGGATTAGGATTAGGGTAATTTTGAGGCGGATATACAGGACGCCGGTATTTCAGTGCATTGGCGTCAAATCCGTCCATGGCATTATCCTGATTATAATAAGAGTCACCGTATTGATAGCTCGAATCTAAATAATCCTGAGCAAACGGCTGGTTTGCAATACCTAATGCTAGGAGCAGGATTCCGGTGAGCAGAATTGATTTTTTCATATGCTTATCTTAAATTTACTATAGGTTTATTATATGCAATTATATGAAATCGATATGCCCGAATATGTGAATTTATGGTACTTATTGTGTGAATCTGGAGTGATATTTGATTTGATTTCCTGATTACTAAGTGATGAATCAAAGTCATTCAGCTAATATATGCAGGCTTTAAACTCGAACTTAATTGATACGGTTCTTTGGGAAGGATGCCATGTGATTTGACATTTATTGTATTTTAGCTAGATTAAATCTGCAAACACAAATAAATCTTATGAAAAAGGGAGGGAACTGAACATGATAGAATTCATCATCCTCGGCGTATTTTTACTGGCTTTTGTGGCAATGTATTACGTTATCTGCAATTGCTTCCATAGAATATCGCAGAGACTCTCACGGAGAGGAGGCAAGAGCTATAAGAAATGGGAGTTTTACGTGCCCATATACAACATGGTTCTATTGCTTGAGATGGGAGGTTTCCCGCGAGCATACATGCTTTTCTTCTTCTTTGGAGGAGTGCTCTACGGATTTTGCGGCAAGGGGCTCGATAGCGGGGATACCTTAACCCAATTCGTCTCTGCAATCGGCATTCTCGCATTGGGCCTGCTGACGCTCTTAATCCAATACAAGTGCTCGATGAGGATTGCGGCTAAGCTGGGGGAAAATCTTAAAACAGTCAGGATTTACACACTGACTTGGCTCCTTTGCGGAGTGTTTTCGGAATCCCTCATCATCCTTCTGCCGGTATCGTTCTTATTCTGGGGCATGCTTTTGAATACCCTAAGCAAAGAGAAAGATCCCGCCTACGCCTGATTCTCATGTTCTTTACGGAAAAAGCCCCGCTATTGCGGGGCTTTTTTTGACGTTGCCAATTCTCAGTAACGGATTACAAGATATGGTCTCTAGGTTTTTTGTTTTTGTGGAATCGCCAGACTATGTCGAGATGACACCCTGATCTTTGAGAGCCTCAAGTGAATTGTAGCCATAGCTTACGGATGCCGCCGGAAAATCCTCCCGTAAGAAGGGTGCAGTAACTGCAACGCCTCCCTCAATAGAGATGATGCTCCGGATGTTCCCGTGAGACACCGGAACAGAACTTTCATGAGACTGGGGCCTTAATCCCAACTGCATATCGAGCTTTTCTCCGATGCGTTTTTCCTTGAAGATTTCAATCTTGATGATGCCGATATCTTCTGGCCTTGGGAGAGCGATCTTATCGATGTATGCCCCTGGAATGTCGGAGAACATGAATGATACGATAGGCTCTCTGTTGATAAGCCAGCTGCGGACATCTATGTTCCCAAGGGCAGAAATCACATAGCCGCCATTGTTGACAAGGGTCTCACGACCGGTTATGACGCAGAGTCCGTCTATGCTAATGACAGCTAGCACCCTTTCGCTTGAACTGTTGTAGACTCTTACCGCAAACTCATCGCCTTTCTCTCCGGCTATGAAGTTTCTCCCTTTGTAATTGTGGACGGTGACGGGAACGTTGTTTACGGCGACATCGGCTTTGAACTGCTTTTTCATGGCATTTACCTCTCTTTGTTTTTATTTTTGACGCTAATCTAGCCGGGACATATTAATAATATTTTTCTATTGTCAATAGATATTCAAAATAATGCCTATCGTTCAATTTTATCTCAAAGAGTTATATAATCATAAGATTTCCGAATCAGAAAGTACTCTATTATAAATTCTTAAATCATCAATAGATCCATTGAAAAATAGATTATCTACATCATTTCATATCTTAGTTGGGTTTGAACTATTATCTATAGTCGTTGAATCTGTAGAGGCGGATGGATAGCTAAATATTCAAGTTTGTACAAGGATTCAGTTGATAAAGATTTTCTGAGCATTTTTTCATCATACCCCCTTCTGATAAACTATATGCGTCCACTGTCAAATTTTTACATGAGATTGGATGGTGGTAGTATTGAAATAGTAATTTCCTGATGAAGTGTAACTTCATAACACCTTTCATGTCGTATTCACTATAAGATGAAAAGAGCACCAACTTGTTACGGTTGAGTGCTTTTTACAGATTATCGGACGGCTTGCAGAGAGATCATCGGGTTTTATCCAAACTGAAACAGTCAGTAAATCACCAACCTCAGTATCTCAAGATTGAATATAATCATTAATTCCATTGAATTTTCTAGCTTGTCATAATTTACCAGAAACACTTTGCATTCATGATCAGTATATAACTCAATTGAGGTTTGATCTGCTTAAGTCTTTCATTGATGTTCACGATAGGGTTTCCATGTCCCATAATCATACAAGCGATTCATCAAAAATTCCTAAGCTGGGATTCCTAATAAGATCATTGTTCTTAAAATAAAGATTTGTAAAAACGTCTGATCAGCTCATAGAAATATTGTTTCAGCTATTTTCATTTCAGAATATTGCTTTATATGAAGTTCCGCTTTGAGCCTTTACAAGATCAATTGGTGAATTTGCAGATTGCACTGGGACTAAGGTTGAATTATTGAGAAGAATTCATATGTTATCTCACTTAGAGACCAAATATCTTCAACTATAGCTGCTTAAATCAGCGTTTACTTTCCCTATTCAATCAGAAAGAAATGTAAGCTGATTTTTATTTACGAATGGTATAAGAGATAATGCATTATTGCTGCCGTCTTCTAGGAATCACAATAGTTGGAATTTGCTTTGGTTTGAATTTGTTGAATATGTATAATATGTTAAATTGTCCAGAGGATCTTTTCATCATCAGGAGATCTTTATCATATTAAGTACGTTTGCCCCAGCATATCATTGCTGTCAGAGAAGGATTCAAGAAGCTGTTATTGAAATCGGATTATCAGGTGCTGGATATCTTCATGAAGTTGCATTGAATACCGACAATCATTTTGCTATATTGCTCATGTCTGTTAATCTTGTAGAATCTCTGGCAGAAATGCTTTGAGAGGAGAAACTCATAAATGCTATTGTGGCAAGAATCGCTAAGATTACAATCACTACTATAAGCTCCACGAGAGTAAAAGCTGAAATAGACTTCATTTGATTCGGTCTTCATTTGATTTTAAATTTATCTGCATCAAACATAATATAAAATTTAGATTAAAAGATACTCTTATCTAAGCGATTAACATAAAATTAACTGACTTAAATCAATTATAGCATACTTTTTTTGAAATTCAAGTATTGCTGAATAACTTTAAATACATAACAATGCCTTCAGACAGTGATAACTCAGGGAATTATCCATTATAATTATTAAGAAATGGAAGAAGCAGCATACTGAATAATTAAGACTCCGTTAAAGATTAAAATTACAAATCACTATTTTAATTCTATTAGCTTAAGCGTTAGGGCTTATGAAAACTGCTTAATTGCCATAATCATAAATTAATTTGACAATTCCGCAAAAAGGCATATAGATGAATAAGAACCGAAATCCGAAATACATATTCTTCAAAGACCCGCTTGTGCGGGTTTTCTGACTTTATGGGGCTGATCGGCGATGATAAGGCAGTAAAAAATTTATTTTTTTATCTATCTAGCTATGTACAAGAATCTAGAATATCTATTGGTATTTGCCAAAAAATTCAAGCTTTACTGGTTTTTGCTTTTAACTGTAACAGTTTTTTCGAGTGCAATCCAAGTCGCAATACCATACCTTGCAAAATTGGAGATTGACCAGCTTGCGAATAGGCATGATTATCTTTCTTTCATAAAGAATTCACCATTCAATATTTTCCTCTTCATAGTCCTCATCGTCCTTCTTACAAATTTCCTAAACCAGATACTGTCCGTCATCTCGAGCGCGCTTAAGGACTACTATTGAAAAAAATTGGAAATGTCATTCAAAAATGATCTTTATCGAAGGATGAGAAATATTAAACCTTGATTTTTCCTAAATAAGAGAAATTCATATTTCTTCCAGGAATTCAGGGATCTGGGAAATATTCTGGATAGGGCAATGTCTTTTGTGATTGATTGTTTAAGGTCAATTCTGGAGTCGGTCTGAATTTTTCTAGTTTTCTCATTCATAGATTATAAGATTTGATTGGCGCTGATTGCAATCGGTCTCATCACTTGGTTCACAGAAAGGAAAAGGCGCATCCTGCAGGAGCAGATGGATATGGATGATAAATTTGAAATTATCAGGAAATTGTGGAAATCAGAGAATGAGCTCATTGCCAATCGTCATTTGTTGCAGATTTCAGGATGAATCGAATTTGTTGAAAATTATATCAAAAATGTGTTTGAAGAAAGCTTCAGCAAGAAACTGATCTATCTGAAAAATGATATAAAATATAATTTCATTACAGTTTTTTCCAATCATTTGCTTACAACTTTTATAAAGGTAGTCGTATGATATTCGGTTTTCTATTATAGTTCAAGCATCGGTCTCATGAGCATGACAATAATGTATGTCTGAAACATAAATAGCATAGTCTATAGATTCATGCAGATGTATCTGAGCTCATACCTATCCCTTAAGACAAGCCTCCAGAAAATATGAATCATCTTTTCTCTGACTTCAAAGAACGATAAGGCAATAAAAGGCATTTGAAAAATCGAAAAGATAAAAATTGAGAATCTAGAGTTCAGGTACCCTTCGGTGAGCCAGGAAGAGCTCCAGATTTATGATGTGATGAATGAAAAGCTCAAAAAGATGTGAGACAGCAAAAAAGAGTGGATACAGAGAGATATTCATTTCATCAATGAAGCTATCGCAGAATCCAAAAAACCTAATCCGTATATCCTTAAGTGAGTTAATGCGCTTTTTGAAAAGTGAAAGATTTACTGAATAGTCTGAAGGAATTGAGTCTGAAAAACCACCCTTATAAATCTCATAATGTGATTTTTCGATGAATTCGAATGATGATTGACATATTCGGATATAGACATAAAGACGATTGAAAATGGCTTTTTCGATTCGCATATTTCATATGTCAGCCAATCCCCATATCTGATGGAAAATTTTTCAATCAAAGAAAACCTCCTTTTATGAGTGAAAAAAGAATTAAACGACAATGAGATTTATTCTTATCTAGATAAATTCTCTATGGAGAAGAAAATCAGGTCTCTCAGGAAATGATTGGATTCGGAAATATGATTCGAATCTGAATTCTCTGGCTGACAAAGGCAGCTCTTGGCGCTCATAAGGGCTATTCTTCAAGATAAGCAAATCATCATATTCGACGAATGAACAAATCAGCTAGATGCTGAGAATGAGCTCTTGGTCATGAAAGAGCTTCTCAAGAATAAAAAAGATAAAATAATCATCTTCATCACTCACAGGATGACAACAATCAAAAAAGCTGATCTGATATACTGCATCGATGATTGAAAGATATCAGATTCCTGAACCCATAATGAGCTTCTCGAGAGGGAAAATGTCTACAAGAGCTTCTGGGAGAATCAAGTCGAAAAGGGTTTTGAGTAGGTGCACGATGAAGCAGGATAAGGATTAATCCTTACGGGCAAAATAAAGAGTGCAATGCGCTCTTTATTTTGCTTAAGATTATTTGAATTTTGTAAAAAATATATCCGAGCCTGATCAATTGCTTGTTCTTATATCGCTTCAGCCATCGGTATCAAAATTTGCCGTTCACATATAATATCAAACCAAAAAGATATCATTGTTCGGAGTTGTTGCAATTCAATATCAATTATCACTGCTAGCCGTTCATATGGTCTTAGTCCATCAATAGCTTCAGTTTGAATTTATTTTTATCAGGAATATATCTGAACTTCATAAATTGCTTTCTCTTATATCAGATCAGCCATCGGTATTGAAGTTCAATGGCCCCTTATAATATCAAGTCACCATAACATTGCCGCCCGTGTCTGTCCCTATTCCATATGAATTATCAACAGATGATCATCATATTGTCTTTGTCCATAAGTAATTTCAACTTGCGCTTATTTTCATGATGAAAACATCTTCGCTTGATCAATTGCTTGTTTTGATATCAGATCAGCCATCGGTATTGAAGTTCACAGTTCATTTAAAATTTCAAGTCACAAAAATATTCCCGCTTGAATCAGCTTTTAATTTTTTTCAAACATCGTCAGATGCTCATCATATAGTCTTTGTCCATCAATAGCTTCCGTTTGAATTGATCTTAGTGATGAAGACATCAGAAAAAGTCGCACTATTGCTTGTTTTGATATCAGATCAGCCATCGGTATTGAAGTTCACAGTTCATTTAAAATTTCAAGTCACAAAGATATTCCCCGTCGCATCTGTACTCAATCAATTTCAAGAATCTTCATTAGTTGATCATATCGTCTTAGTCCATCAATAGCTTCCGTTTGAATTGATCTTAGTGATGAAGACATCAGAATTGGTTCATCCGCTGCTAGTCTTGCTGTCCGTTCACCCATCTGTATTGAAATTTGAAGTTCATCTGAAGTTTCATGTAATATATATATTGTTATCTTTGTCTATGGCTAAAGAATTTCCTGAATCCCAGCCAGATCATCAGAATGTCTTAGTTCATCCGTAACTCCAATCTGAGTTGATTTTTGTAATGAAGATATCTCAGTCAGTTCATAATTGGCTTGTTTTGTTGTCGCCTCATCAGAAATCAACGGTTCAGTTGAAATATCAAGTAACATAGACATTATCGCTACTATCAGTTGCAACTGAATATCAATATGTGTTTTGTCACAATATTGCTTTCGTCTTAATATAATTTCATTCAGGACCATATTTTGATATGAACGTACCGACTCACCAGCCCAGTTTGCTGTCAACTCATGCTTCAGGATTGAAATCAACTGTGCTCTGATAAGATCAAACTACATATATGTTTCATGCTGAGTCCGTAGTTATTGCTAATCATGAATCATTCCAGGGTCATCCAAAAGTCTTGGTCCATTTATATGAGACATTTCAAGTTTCTGGCACGGGATTTAAAGGCGTTGTAAATTCGATAAGGCTGCTAATTGTAACCGGAACTGAGGCTGTATTATTCTTAATTGCAACCATTCAAGTGTTTATGGTCGGATCGGAGATTACGAATCCTGTTGAAGAGGCCTGAAGCGCTGCAATGTCTTGTATCGGCGTATATACCGTAGCTCAACTTGAGCTTCAGGTTCAAATTGAGTTTGATAGGATTATTCACATCCCATCTCACTTCTCATATGGATATCTGCTAGAATATTCAAATCAGGAAACTTTTTCAATCCTGTCAAAAGGATTATAATTGAATGACAAATTATTGTTATTTTCCAGAAAAGCTAACAATTGGTATTTATTCTGAGGCTTGTTTGTCGTGTATGTATAATATGTCTCATCTAGAGGATCTTTTCCGCCGTCTGAAGAGAATTTTATGACATTAAGCGTGCTTGACCCTGCCTCTCATTGATATCATATAAGGGTTCCGGTTGTTGTAAATATCTTGACATTCTTGTCGGGCAAAGCATAGTTTCATCATATTGTATGATTTACTCATAATCACTTTGCAATATTGCTCATATCAGCCATTCTAGTGGAATCACGTGCTGCCGAAGACTGATTGCTAAATGATAAGAATGCTATTGTAGCGAGTATTGCCAAGATGACTATCACAACGATCAGTTCTACAAGAGTGAATCATAATCCCATGTTATGTCTTTTTGATTTATGCATGTTTTAAAAAATTTAAATATAAAAAAAATTACTAATTTTGTTAAATCAGTCAATTTTAAGCATTAATGTTAATATGTTGAACCCGATAATTATAGCCTATTTTTCCTATAGGAAAAAATCTTTTTTTAAAAACATTTAAATTAAATTTAAGAAGTATGTTTTTGCCTGGATAAATGATTATTATAAATGCAATGGGTTTTTATTGTTGCCTAAGATATTGAGTCAGAACTAGCTATCGGGCCAACGGATAAAGAAAACATATGTCTTTTTTGCTCAGTAGATCGGCAATCATATTAAATCCCAATTAAGACTAATTGGGATTTAAAGATAAATTTGCTTATTCTCCGATTTTCTTTGAAGAAAAATAATCGATTCAATTGATTCCATATTCGATAAGATTTGCTCAATTCAGGCAAGTTTGTCAGATTGGACATCTTATAGGACGCTTCTGATTGGCTATATTCGCTCATAATGAGAATCCTGCAATCGGGGCAGTCAAGGATAGCTTGTTTCTGGTGGAGCAAGTTCATCATACATTCAAGCCTGAGGGTTTCGCATGATAATCGCATGACATTGTAGGCGATTGATCCATCGTTCCAGCTCACCAAGAAAGCATGGCCGCTCAGGCATTAAGCGCTGCATCTGTTCAGTTTGTTCAGTAGAAGTTTGAAGTTGATAATCATGCACTATTCCCGAAATTCAGATTATTTCAGTAATATGTATTTGAGCTAGATGCAACAAGAAAGAATCAATAAGCTGTATTATTATATGTGTATATGTTATTGTAGACATTGTTCCATCAATTATTTATTCAAGCCTGTCAGTTATTGTATAGCTGTACATTGTTAAACGCATTTCCTGTTGATTGATTATTGTATGTCGTGATTCAATCATACACATTATTGTATGATTGAATATTATTGATTGTATTGTTGTTTGCCAAATGCATCCATATTCAGCTTGCATTGTTGAATGCGTTTGCATTATTTATAACATTATTGCTTCACTGAAAAACTATTCAATAATTCGTATTATTATATGTTATTGTTTTATTGAACATGCTGTTTGAAACATATGCTGATAGTCAATTTCAGTTGCTGTATGTGGTCAAATTCTGTGTTGTAAAGCCTGTTCAATTCAAATAAACTCAATAGTTAGTGCTGTTATTTGAAATTATATCTGATAAATACCCATTCAATCAGTTAATCAAGATTCATGCATAAGAGAAATGATGGGCATTAATATTCCTGATATTAACATTTGTGATAGATCAGTATCAGTTGATTCATTTTCCATTATCATATAGTTCAGCGTTCATCACTGTGACATTGCTAGAGGAACTCGCAATATATATGTTATTACTGAAGCGGTTCGAATTTGTGGATTCATTTCAGTCCATCTTGAAATTCGCCAATATTATATTTTTTCTCGTGTTGACATTTATGAATCATGGATTTCACCATCATCATCCGGAAGTCATCGCATTATTGAATAATACTCATCATTCACTTTCTCAAATTATTGCCGTACAGTCTCATGAAATGTGTATATTTCCTTGTCCTCCTGCAGCTCAAATGAAATTATAAGTTCCATTCGGCACCTTGTATATCGTGTTTCATGTAAGGGTTCTGGCAGCAAAATCTCATGGGACAAATGTGGTGGTATCAATTTTTAAAGTGCTCATGTTACATGTGCTTCCTGACCAATTGTATACATATGTGCTTCATGTATCATATATGTATTTGAGCTCATCATTGGATTTATAGTACATATCCGTAGCTGGAGTGATATCTGATCATTTTGTGATTGGCAATGATATTCATGTGCTTGTGAATAAGCTTAGGCTTGATATGGTTACAGGCAGGATTGTTTCATTGTTTATTACCGCAACCATTCAAGTGTTTATGGTCGGATCGGAGATTACGAATCCTGTTGAAGATGTCTGAAGAGCAACAATGTCTTGTATAGGAGTATATGTTGTGACTCAAGTCGAAGTTCATGTTCAGATCGTTTTTGATAGGATTATTCACATTCCATCTCATTTCTCATATGGATATCTGCTTGTATAGTCTAATGAGAAAGCTTCATCGATCTTGCCGAAAGGATTATAATCGAAAGCAAAATTATTGTTGTTTTCAAGGAAGGCAAGCAATTGATATTTATTTTTAGGGGCATTGGTCGAATAAGTATAATAAGTCTTGTCTAGCGGATCCTTTCAGCCGTTTGCTGAGAATCTTATGACATTAAGCATATTTGATCACGCCTCTCATTGATATCCTATAAGAGTTCCGGTTGTTGAGAATATCCTGATATTCTTGTCAGGCAAAGCATAGTTTCATCATATTGTCTGATTCACTCATAATCATTTTGCGATATTGCTCATATCGGCCATCCTAGTGGAATCGCGGGCTGCCGAAGACTGATTGCTAAATGATAAGAATGATATAGTTGCAAGTATTGCTAAGATTACTATTACAACGATCAGTTCTACGAGAGTGAATCACAATCCTGTATTATGTCTTTTTGATTTATGCATGCTTAAATAAATTAAATATAAAAAAATTACTAATTTCTATGAATCAGCCAATTTAAAAATTTATGTTAACGGGAGCAAGTATAGCCTATTATTTTATAAATAAAAAATTATTTTTAATAATTTTTTAAATTAGGTTCAAGAAACAATAAGTGGCTATGACGCGTTATAGCGCTTAAATATCGAGTTTAATCCTTCAACAAAAAATCCCGATTAAGATAATCTTAGTCGGGATTTTATATTCCTGATCATTACTCACCTATCTTCTTTGAAGAAAAATAGTCAGTTCAATCATCTCAATATAATTCAAATGCTGTTCAATTCCATCTTACTGGCCTTTTCTGATTTATGATATTCGATCAGAAACTGTATGTTTTAATCGGTGTTGAGGTGAGTGTGATTCGTCACCTAGATGTACAAGTCGCTCAGAAATCATTATTGTTTCCTGGTTTGGCATGCCAGCTGCAATCAGCTGTTCATGTATTATCCAGTGCTCAATCGCTCCATCATAGATAAGCTCATGTTCAGATATCGAATGGATTTGTAACTGTTGTCTGGGAAAATATTTTTGAGATTCAATAATATTTATTCAAAGTCGAGCTAGTCAGTTTCAGTCAGGCTCAGTTATTGAATACATAATTGTCATTGAATATTTGATTAGTTCAATATAGCATCTCTGCAGACCATCATCAATTACCATAAATCATTACGTTATTGAAATGATTATATGAGCCTGCATTATCAAATTCGATTCATCTGGCGTTATTGAAAATCTGTAAATTATTAAAAGAATTATGGCTTTGCGCGCTTCATTGGAGATATATTCAGTTAGCGTTATTATTGAATACCATTGTATTATTGATTACATTTCCTATGCAGTTATTAGGAAACAGATGGATTCAATGGTTTGTATTGTTATATACTTTAAAATTTTCCAATATATTTCCTGTTGCATAGCTCAATTGGATTCAGTTGTTTGAATTATTATATATCTGGAAGTTCTTTAAGGTATTCAAATTGCTTCATAATGAGAACCCTGCCACATTATTGTTTATTATGAAATCATCAAGAATATTATTATCCGCATATGATAAGAATGCTACTCAATGGCTTTTGTTATTTGTAATGCTTATATTCTTAAGGGTGCTGTTTTTTGCTCAATACCAATAAATTCAGTAGCTATTCGCATATGTGAAATTTGCCTTGTTTCAATCAAGGGTAATTGAAGTTAAGATTGAATTCGAATTATAATTCTTATTCACCATTCATGCCGGAGTTGTATCATTGTAATTTCTTTTGATTATAACTCATCATCTTGATTGTCAGATGATAGCAGTACAGCTAGTCATGTTGATGCCTCAATCAAGATTATAATCTCCATTCGCTATTTTATAGATCCTATTCGTCGTGAGCGTTTTTCAGTTCAAATAAGTATTGAATGTCGATGCATCTGTAATATTTACGATACTAGGGGTTGTGCTGCATCAGTTTGCTTTCCATCATGCAGTATATTCGCTTCAAGAACTGAATACGGTTTTCAGTGCTGCATCTGAGGATGAATACAGCGCTGAAGTAGCCAGCTCGGGATCCGTTGCAATTATCACAGGATTGACAGGTGTGGTGAATCATTCAAGGTTTTTAACGGTAACAGGGACCAGTAGCAAATTGCTTTTGACTGCAACCATTCATGTGTTGATTGTCGGATCTGAGATTATGAATCCAGATGAAGACGCCTGAATCGATGTTATGTCTTGGATCGGAGTATATGTGATAGATCAGCTTGAGCTTCAAGAGGCGGATAATACTATTCACATCTGATCTCATTTTTCAAAAGGATATCTGTCTGCATATTCAAAAGCTTCAATGTAATCGATTCAAGAAAAAGGGTTATAGGTTACATAAGTCCTATTTTCCAAAAACGACATTATCTGGTATTTGCTCTGAGCTTGATTTGTGGAGTAAGTGTAATATCTCTTATCAAGCGGATCTTTTCAGCCTCAATCTGACATTTTGGCAATATTGAGTACGCTCTGTCATGCTTCTCATTGATATCAGATCATAGTTCATGTTGAAGAAAAAATCTTAACATTCCTATCTGGCATAGGGAATTTTGAAGATCAAACTTGAAATATTCAAATTCATCTTGTAATATTATTCAAGTCGCTTAGCCTGGTAGAATCCCTTGCAGAGGAAGACTGATTCATGAATGACAGGAAAGCTATTGTGGCAAGAATTGCCAGGATTATTATGACTACAATAAGTTCGACTAGAGTAAAGGCATTTTTCGAATTCTGGCGTCTGATTTTGATCATAGGTTTTTTTAAGTTAAAGGCATATTAAAACGCGAACATAATCAGAAAGCCGATTTATTTCGCGTGAACAAAGAGATGCTAGCATAATTTCTGATAATTTCAAACTTATTTTAATTTTTTAATCTTTACATCCATTCTATATCACTTTCCCGGATAAGAAGCATCGGTCATATATTTTTCTGATAAGAGAGAAATGAGAGGGGGGGATATTCAATCAAGTGCTATTTTTTTCCTCAAAATGATTTTTTTTACCCATATACAACAGTTAATTCTGACTTTGATTTTTTCCGATTTCGATTATATTGTCTCAATTCTAAAATTTTTAAACCAGAATAAATATGATAATTTATGCAATCAGACATCCGCAGGCAGTTTGGAATGTCGAAAAGATCCTTCAGTGACATCTGGATTCTCCGCTCACTGAACACTGAAGAGAAACGGCCCATAAACTTTGAGAATCGCTAAAAGATAGGAATATCGGAAAAATATTCTCAAGCGATCTCGGCAGATGCATAGAGACTACTGGCATAATCAATGCTTTCACAGACGTGCCTGCAATCCTCAGGCAAGAATTGAGGGAGAGGGATTTTTGAATCTATAATGGCAAAGAAAAAAGTTTTGTTATACCTCTGTTTGATGTAGATGACATCGATGCGGCCCCACCTGAGGGCGAAAGCCAAATTCAGATGAAAGATCGGATTATCTCATTTCTCGGATCGTTATCAGATTCTCAGGAAAGCATAATCCTTCTAGTCGTTCATCATGGCTGAATCACTTCACTCCTTTCTCATGCTCATGATTGTCCTTTAAATGATCCGATATGCAAAAATAAGCAAGGCGAAATCTATAAGTTCAAATTTGAGAATAAGGTTTTAAGCCTTGAAGAGGTCATAGTTATGGACTAGGACTAAATATGATTACTAAACTTAACTTATTATCCATGAAAAATATAATCCTAATCATCCTTTCGACAGTTATGCTGGTTTCATGTTGAAAATATAAGGATACGCCTTATAAGAAATACCATCTGACTACAGCCATACAATGCACGCAGCTATCATTTAGCTGCCCCGAATGACAGATAAACTTTTACGAGGACAAGGGCTCTGCCTGCTGATGCGCAATTGTTGACAATTATTGATATCTATCCAGGGATCGGAAATATTGTGCTATTGATATAAAATTCAATAAAACATACGAATGCCCCAAATGAACGCTTAATTTTTTTAATGAAAATGGGTGCTGATGCGCAATAGAAAAGATTGATACCGCGTCAGGATCGACTCAAAAAAACTAATGATATATTTTACCTTTAACTACTGATTATCTCAAAGATTCCTCGAGCCTGATGCTCGCGTGTTGCTTTAATTTATCTCTGATGTTCTTATATGCCTTAATCGCATTATATTTCCATCTCATTCATTTATCCGTTTTCAGATTTCAGACATTATATGCCGATACTTCTTGTTCAGCAAAAGGCCTTCCGTTAAGTTTGGCATTTTCACTTGCTATTTCAGCTGCCAATTTCTCGATGCATAATTCAAGCGCCTCATATTGCTTATGAACAGAACTATCACAAAGCAAATCGACAAATCTCTTGAAGTCATTTGGCACAGCATTGGCGTCGTTTTTCTCTCATTTCACAACCTCTTCGACCTTTGCGGCAGTTGCCTTCATTATGCTCCCCTTATCTCTTATCATTTCCTCTATTCTCTCATTAAGATATATATAAGCCCAGGCTTCATCGCTACTCGGATCCACTCATAATTCATCCACAATTTCAGCAGGGGACTTCAGTCCTTTCCTTGTTGTCTTCTCATCAAGCATTCTGATTTCATCAACCGTAAGTATAGGCATTGGTCCAGAACTAGGCGTATTCGTTGTCATAGGTTTATTATTAATTTTTAAAAATCCAATCCAGTCTAACATTAATTTTATTTTTTTGCAAAATTGGAGTGATTTTACCCTCACCCCGACCCTCAAGCCCTTCACCCCCCCCC
>CAZKLD010000021.1:0-18867 GCA_964553745.1 uncultured Candidatus Peribacteria bacterium
CCCGCGACCTTGGCCTTAAAAGGGCCCTGCTCTACCTACTGAGCTACCAATCCATAGGATAGAAATTAGTTTTTAGAACTTAGATCTTAGAGATAATGAAGAAAAAATTTATACAAGCTAATCATCCGGATTGCGTTGTATAAGCTAAAAAATTTCTCTTAACTCTTAATTCTCAACTCTCAACTCTATTTCAGGTGGGCGTATTTTATAAAAAAATAAGAATTTGTCTAATTTTTTTTAAAAAAAGTTTTAGCCTGTTTTATTGTCATTTTTTTGGCTCTTTTTTCTTGCAAACTCTACAAAATATGATAAGATACCGATGAGCCATAAAAAGGCGAGTTTTTAACTGAAAAAATACTAAAAATACATAAAAATAAAATTAATTAAATGCCTGAACAGAGCCAATACTCAAAAATTCAACAATCTATATCGTATTTCCTTATATTTGCGATACTTTTTTTGAATTCCTTCCAGATTCCGATGATCGATAAAACTAGTGCAGCATCATGAGTAAATATAGAATTGATTTCTATTATTGTACATGAAGATGTTTATGGTTCTATCAGCTCACGCATAAAGAGATATGCAGAGGATATACAAACTAAATTAAATAATACAAAAGCTCTTATTTATACCGTTCCAAGAGATATTACACCCCAGAAAATAGCAGCATTGAATGAAAAATTATTTTATGAGTGAGATTGATCGGGTCCATCGAGACTTGTCTGAACTGTACTAGTCTGAGATATTCCCTTACCGGTTATCCATAATCAAGAGAAGACTTTCTTAAGCATCTTCCCATATGTTGATTTCAACGAGAAGAATTTCATATTTGATGCAAGCGAATGATTCTATTCTCAAACTGAAGAGAATATTTCAGATCCTAATCCTGAAATCTGGCATTCCATAATTGCTCCGAACACACAAGATCCGGAAACAAATAAGATAAAGCTCATTGATTTTTTTGACAAGGATCATGATTACTATACAAAATCATGAGTATTCTCTAAGGCGTTATCTGACCCTTATGTCTTTTATTATGACGGGAAAAGAGATGAGCAGATTGTTTCGTATTCTCTTTGGAAGTGATATCAGCTGTTTCTGAATAACATAGAGGATATCGCTTATTTCAGATATACCAAATACCTTGCCAAAGATATTTCCGATGCCTTTTACGCCTCAACGAATAAGGAATCGAATGATGCGCTTAAGGATGCCTGAGCTGCCAATCCAGATCTTCTTCAGTATGTAAATGCCAATCTTGGAAATTCTTGACCTGATCTCACAAAGACTCCCGATGTGATGACGAAAAAAGTCATTGAAACATTGACAAAGAACTTCTTTCAGATCTTTTCAGATAAATATATCGGAGATATCCTTAAATATGTCTATAATACAGGCAGATATTGAAACACAAAAAATACAAGAGTCGATACGGTAATATCGATAATCTCAAAACAAGACAATACAATGAAGAGGATTCTGAAAGACACCAATACGTCTTTGGAATGATTTACAGACAATCTGCTTAAGAAATGACTGGCCAGAAATATAGCGGTACCGATAAAAATAGAGGAATCAAAGCATAGAAGATATGAAACCGGTTCAGAAGGCGCTTATTCGTGTGATTGATATTCAAAAGAGGAATATTGAGACTTTTCAGAAAACAATTGAGTTTGAGTATTGGAAAATTTCTATTATTGAAAAATCTGAAGCTCCCTCACAAGAGCGAATGAATGCAGCGTCATAAAATGATCACAAAGGACAGCAGATAACAAGTCAAATCTTGTAGAAGCTACAAGGGCTCAGATAACCACACAGGCTTTCATACAATGAGATATCGATCTGTTGAAGAATTCCCCGAACGTCCAGACATGTCTGCTTGGCTCTGATTATAAGACCATGTCACTGTGGTGAGGCTATTCGCTGCTTAACATCAACTCTGGCGCCACTGCTTCCGGATGACAAATAGTGCTGAATGCGACAGATTATAGAAGCGCAACAATTCCAATCTACAATGCTGCATGATGAAAAGAAATCTGATATAACAGTTCAACAGATGTACAAGACAGCAAAACGGATGTTGCCTGAAAAACAATCAAAGGAACAAGCGTCAATGATTGCCTGGAATATAATTTGCTTTATACTTCACCCGATGATCTTTCTCCTTGAAAATGAAGGTGTGATAGCGCATATGCATTCCACCAATCTAAATATGCCTATGATCCTTATTCATGAAGCAAATTTGAAGACATATTCAAAAATGCCACTCCTTGAAAAGTTTATTTTTCTTCTTCGGATTATAGTTACCACAACAGATATCTCTTCTTGGATTGATCAGGGGTCGGAACCAATAAATCATATCTGATCTGAGATAAGGAGATGGGCTGCAATTATAACATCATCCATTCGAATTATCATTATAAAAGATTGCTTTGAATAGTGGAGCATAAATCTCCGAATAACGATGAATATTGATCGCAGCTTAAGAATATGTCTACACCGTCTCTTCCTGTGGACAGGAACAGGTATGTAGATTTCACTAGCGCAAAATGAAATCAGAAGAAATTCGAATATCCTAATCTCTTCAGGATATTGATTGCAGAATCAAGAGATCTTAATTATGATTTTGCAAAAAAGAAGATCAAGGAACATCTTGATGCCAAGAGTACCGAGCTTAATGCGATAATAGCATCGGAAAATCCTGCCTGACTTGGCTGACTGGATAAAGAAGTCTATGATTTGCTGAAAGTGAACAATGCTCAGTACCCGTCGAATGTCGATTTCTACAATGAGATATCAAAGAATACTGTGCTATTGGATGAAATAGTGAAATACGTCTTATGGCTGAATATGAATTCTGCTGAATTGAAATATAAATATGTTTTTGAACACTATCTTGATATTGATTGAAATGCAAAATCGCTTGATGCGGGCCATAAGAATGATTATGAAATAGCGTATCTAGGAGGTAAATGAGATGCTGAAAATATGTATGTGCGTCTGAATCCTGAAAAGAGCCAAGACAATATGACAAATGATAAAACTAAGAATATAGCTTCAAATTATGCGAGATTTCAGGCTACTCTGGCAGCTTCTAAAATGACGAATCAGACAAGATGATCTCAGCAAAGCTCTGATTTCAAATGCTGACCTCCAGACGGAGTGCCGATTTTCCAATGGATGTCTGCAATAATGTGCTGGCTCAATACTCTGGTTCCGCCTATTGCGATATCCGCCTCAAGCTGTACATCCTCAACTCTATGAATCGCGTGAACCTCTACTTCAACAGATTTCTGATGAGATTATCCTGCGGTTACGAATCCGAAATACAACGATGATGAAAACAAGAATCAGATACCTGATTGAGCCGAATTGATCAAAGACTGAAAATTGGATCTTGTCTCGGACAAGTGAATGTATTGATATTCCAAGACAATCAAAATCAAGGCCAACCTTTTTTCTAGCGGAAGCGAGCTCATTGCTGTTGATAATTATTCAAAAGTGCAATTGGATGTTGTTAAGCTGGATATTTATGACAATTCCAAAAAGCAGAACGTTTATACGAAGAAGGCTTCCGATGATCCGATTGCCTATAAGAATATTCTTACCCCATACATAAGCTTCAATCCTACTAAAGTGCAATCAAAATGATGAGTTGCAAATTTTGCCTTTTCAAGTAAGTCTCGCGACGCTGATGTCTATGTGAGAGCAACAATAAGCACTTTGGACAAGAACAAAAAAGTTGCGGTATTCAAACAATCGGATGATTTTCTGGTCAGGATCAGATGAATTACATTGGATGTCTCTCCGATAGTGAACGGTAGCATGAGCTCTAGCTTTGAAGCTTGATCGGCCTCTGAAATAGATTTCAAAATAAGAACTTTCACAAAGGAAAACGCTCCGATAAATAATCAAGTTCCGATTTATCTTAATGTCTATAATGAATTGTGAGCCAATATCGAAAAAGATATATTGATACATTCATCAACATACAAATACAAATCTCCAATCCTTACTAAGGCATGAGAATACAGGTTTGTCTTCAGGGATAAGCTTTGAATTGAAACCACACAGACCTTAAACGTAAATCCTTCTAAAATAAAAGAGATAAGGCTAACCCCATCTTCTACTCAGTTTGTAAAATGAAACGAGGCAGACGTGCTTGTAGAGTTGTACGATGGACATGGCAACAGGGCAAGATGAGAATTATATAATGTGACATGAACTATTTCAGGCAAATGAGAATTCTCTGAGAATTCAAAGTGAACGCTTAATAAATGAATGCTGGAATGATTTGCAAATTTCAAGGTAAGAAATACCTGAGGCAAATGAGAAATGAAGCTGAAGCTTAAGGTGGAAAATTCTTCAGCAGAATCTGAAATTACCCTTGAGGCAGTCGAATATGCCAAGATAAGGGTTAATATCGAAAACAAAGATAAGATAATCGTATGATGAGATAAGCATAAGTTAACTCTAGACATTACAGACAACGACAACAAGACTCTTACAAAATTCAATTGAGTTGCATATTTTGAGATGCCTGAATTATATGGAGTTATCCAACCTAATTTCACCAAGATAAAGAATGGAAAATTAACAGAGGATGTTTATTTTGTGCCTAATTTCGTGGCAGGCAGGAATCTTAAGCTGAATGTATCTGTCCCAGGGATAGATGTTACCGAGAACAATACTATTACTGTGCTTCCTGATAAGCCTCTCTATGTTGGATTGACCAATTCAAAATCAAAGCTTGAGGCAAAGGCTTGAGTCAGCTCGGTTCTTAAGGCTGCTTTATATGACAGATATTGAAATCTGACTTTCAATGATTCCGCACATAAGGTGACTTTTGAGATTCCTGCAGAATTTAAGAAATACACAAACTTTGCTTGAACTGCTTTCACCGAAAACGATAATCTTGCAAATTGAGTCGCAAAAACTAATGTTTATGCGACTGATCTTCCTGGATCCGCATTCATAACTGCAAAAGTCACTCCATGACTAGAGGGGAATTGATATGTCCAAACAGACAAATCTTGAAATAAGATAGATATTCCTGGGATGTCTGAGAATATCGTTCCATTTGATTCGTATTATCTTTTCAATAAAAGCAAGATTGATAATATAGATTATAATTCCCTTTATACGATACTGCAATGATCAAACTACTGAGACATCACTAAACCATGATACCTATGATGAGAGCTTCTTTTCAATAAGAACGGCCGATCGTTGGGCGTGACTGCGATTTTGAATAATCCATATATCAAGCAGACTGCTTTCGGATTCACTCCAGGCTGAAAATATCTTGCATCCGAATGAGCATCAAAGGATCAGACAATGAGCATAGAGGCTGATTTGAGCTCCAGCTCAAACTGAACTTCAATTGACCTATACGATTCTGTCTATAAGGAACTGGTCGCAAAAGCTTGGCTTAATCTGTGATCAGACACTGAGCTTGTCAATTGTACTTCAAATGCAGATAAGGACATATCAAAATGTCAGGTTCCGCAAAACTCATCATTCATAGTCCTTAAATGAGTGGGTGACGTAAAGATCAAAGATGCTGCAAAAAAGCTCACGCTTGAAATGAATGATTTCTCAATATTTTCAATCGCAGACGATTGAAAGATCACAAAAGACCCTTGAGTGAAGTTTGAACTTGATACAGAGGCTGATTGAAACTTGCTTTGAGTCAGGCTGACCATGAACGGAGAGCAGATCTGATATCTCGGAATCAAATTCAAAACGGACAATATAAGCGTCCATGATTCCTCTTTGTTTCCAGGTGTGCTTAATAATAATAAGAATCAGATAGTAATCGAATATCTTTCTTCCGAATACGGGTATGATTATAATTACCTATGAACATCGTCTCATTGAGCAAAATGAATATCTTTCTATAAAATCGATAGCACTGAGGCAGAAGGCATTGATAAGAATCTCGTTTCTTCTAATTGAAAAATAGGACTTGAGAATTATTCTGAGCAAGCTTGAATCTGATGGGAATGAGAGAATAAGATGCTTCTGGAATTTGCGGGCTGAAGTTCGATATGAGAATCAACAAGATTTTATCACACTTACTCAATGATCAATCTCTGAGATCCTGTAGTGAGCTTGGGCACAAAAAAATCTGATCCATCAGATTTTGATAAATCCGTCTGAAAGAAAATATTAGAAGAAAAATCTTCAAAGATAGAAAGCTACAAAAAGATGGATTTCAATGCCGACTGAAGCCCTGATATTGTCGCATTTTATGAAAATTGATATATAGAGCTGCTGGCTAATTATAATGGAAATTATAAGAATATGTGAAACCTCGCATATATATCCGATGCGGGAAGGGCAAGGAAATGAGTATGAGATTTCTCTTGAGATAAGAATAAGGACTGAAACAGATATGATGACATCGCATTCGTAGATAAGAATGGGAATCTTGGGATACTTGACAATGAGCTAGGCAAGTTCACTAGGATCAAGCCGATAATTCTGGATATTGCAAACGGGAAAGAAACTGCGCTTAATTGAGCCATACAGCAATTGGAGCTTTTTGATATGGATAATGACGGCAAGACGGATATAGTAACCGTAGATGATAGCGGTGAGCTTAATATCCTTTATTGAGCATGAAAGGAGGTAGATAAACATAAATGAAAGCTTGTGTTTTTCAAGAAGATGATAGACAACACTCTCTGAATGACACTGTGAACATCTGTAACAAAGAATTGAGGGGCGATATATTATGATTCTTTGGCTCAAATAAAAGATTCTTGAGATCATGCCCAGCATTTGTCTGATTCTCAGAGCCTTCTCTCTGATTTCAAGAGCTGACAATGAAATGCGGATAATAGCGAAGTCCTCAAGACCATGCTCGATAAGCTTGTATATTATCAGGAGAAATATCAGGATACGGCAAGCTGATCTGTCAGCCAGGCAGAAAAAGAAAAAGCCATATTATCAGCCGTATGAACAGATGCCAATGGTAATCCTAATACGGATGTGGCCAATGAGATAATTCAGGCGCAGAAGAGCCTGACCGTTCTTAATTGAGCCTGAATGACTAACATAGACAATATAAATCCTGGATTGCAAGAAAAAACTCGTACATTCATGCGATCCCAATTTGCAGAAGCGAATAAGGTATGAATTGAAAAATCATTTTCTGACGCCAATTGAAAATTCCTTAAAAGCAATGATATCATCAATGTGACCCTCAAAATCACAAACAATTGATCTTCACCGATTAAAAATGTCATTTATTATGATTCAAATAAGAATTTCTTAAAGCATGATTGAGAGAGTGTATATACTTTAGCTATAGGCAAAAACACATTCACACGTAATCTCAAAATAAAAGATGACGGAGAGTTCGACCTTGCATTCGATGATTTCTCTTTGAATCCTTGAGAGACGGCAACTATCATATACAAGCTCAAAATGCCTACGGTTTCTTTCGGTAAAGTATTGGTATGACTGCTTCAGAAAAATGATAATTATGGAGATATCGCTCTGAACCCTAGCAATCAATGTTGAGCGAATCAAGTAATATGGGCAAGCATTTGAGCCAGGTCATACAATAAATGACTGCAGAAATTCGAAGATACTACAAAATTGCCGGATGCAATAGAAAAAAACAAGAAAGATGACAACAATAATTGAATTCCGGATTATATTGAAGAAGTCACAAAGAATCAGAAAGACGATCCTGATAAGGCAATTGAATATTCAAAAGAACAATTGGAGTTATTCAATAAGGACAGCAATGGCAATTGAATCCCTGATAAAGATGAAGAAACATGATGAAGCGTTTTTGAATTCGATGCAGATGATTGAGAGATTTCAGTGGGAGGATTGAATGCTGCTAATGTAGATGCCATAAATTCATGAATAGATAATCTCGTGAATGGCCTTGGCTGCTGATTCTGATGAGGCGCGTGCATATCAATGCCTATGAATTGGGCTCCGTTGGCTCCGGGAGGTTCGCCGACATTGTTTTGAATGCCTATATCCACTTGAATCTGATTGGTATGAAATTCTACAGCTCTTCCTCTATTCTCATTCCCTACGTCTTGTGGTCCTATCGTAATCTGGCCGCCTTGTCCTGCTTGAGCATGATGAATGTTTGGTCCTCCTATGTGAGGATGATCAAGCCAGTTCAGATTATTCATCACACCGACAATCACTTGAGCGGTCTGAATGGCAATGTGCCTTTGACCTAATTCCTCAGCATATGTCAAATCCCCATGAGTGGATCCGCTTGTCCCTGGCTGACAATGTATAGTTGCTGCAGCTCCTATGGCATGATGCAGCGATGATGGAAGCGATTGAAATGTAAGTTCTGTAGGTTATTCTACAAATTATGGATGAACTTCCGTCTCTTCATCGAATTCTTTCATCAATGCAAATGCCTGCACAAAGAAACAAGAAGCCAAAGAAACCATATCCTCTACGACACATGATAATATAATAAAATACATGCTTGGCGACAAGAGCGTGACTAAAGATATATTGTCCGATGCCGCTGTCCAACATTGATGATTGAGTCCTGAAACAGGACCGCTCATATGATTCTGATGATGATGAGAAGATTCAGAAGCTTCGCTTGATGTCAACATCGATTGAAATGCACTCATGAATTTGGATATGTGAAACGTCGTGAAGGTGAATTTCTCAAGAGTTTCATCTTTCCCTGATTATATTATGGATTGGGTGACAAGGCAGCTGGAAGAGATTATAAATAAGCTTACGACTCTACCTACATTGTACATAATACTTCCGGATTTCTCATGATTTGCTGACTCAGGATGGAGCAATATCATAAGCAATTTCGGCAAGGCAAAAGACAATCTGTCAAAAAAAGAAACTGAGAAGAATAAGAAGGCGATTGCATCAAGCGATCCTGCATCATTTACAAATGCTAAGGACAAGCTGAAATGATTGACTAAGAAAATATGAATCCAAGGCACTTCAGACAATATGAAAGCTGCATATGAAGTCATGTCGAATCTTCCTCTTATAAAGATGCAGAGCGAAATGATCGATATCAATATCCCTTGGGCTTGACCTGAAGATCTGACAAAATTGATCGAAAAAGCCAAACAAAAGCATAAGCAATACAAGGCTGAGGTTGCAAGAGCAAAAGAAGATTGGCAAGAAATGGCTTGAAAACCTTGATATGACAAGCATTTCAAGGTGCTTCTAGATGCGGAGAATCTTGTGCAAAGCTTGGAGAAGAATGTGCAGACTCTTGAGGAATATAAGAAGTTCCCATCTAAATTCCGCAAATATCTGACTTGGAAAGAGAACTTCGTCACTCAAATAATGTGCAATCTTGATATTATAAACAAGGTCACTTGATGATGGATAACTGAAAACTGAAAGAGATTCAAATCTTGGGTAGAGCTAATAGTCCTTCTGAAAGCCATACTTAAGTCTTATCAGCTGATAATCGACGTATTCGCAGATTTCAATGCCACTTGCAGCGTATGTCATAACGAGCGCAATAATCTTACTTATTGGCTTATTAAGCTTATATCAGCGCTTATCCCGAAACTGCCGATAATCGTATTCCCGAAATGGCCGGACATAATAATCGATCTTCATAATATAAGGGCATGATTAAGCATTAATGTTCCTGAATTCAGATTCAAGGTGGTGCCGATTGTCCTACCGGAATTGCCAGACTTGTATTTGCCGAAGGTTCCGACTGTAACGCTCTCTATTTCATTGCCATCGATTCCTGTCATTCCTGCATTGCCGGAGCTTCCTGATCTTCCAGAGCTGCCAAGCCTTCCTGAAGTGAAGTTGCCTGATCTCCCTCCTCCGCCAAAGATCCCGAATATATTCTGATCGATTTCTGCCGCCTTGCAATTGGTTAAATTGGTTGCCAAGGTATTATGCCTATACCGAAAGATAGGGCAATTGCTTCCTCCGGAATGGAGAGCGTGAGATGCCATCGCGTGGATGACAGAAAGAAATTGAGTATTGCCTATGGATAAGCTGATGATAGATGTTCCTCAATTTTCAATCCCATTTGTGGATGCCATAAAAGTAACATCTTATGTAAACCTTGAATTCGATGTCGATTTCATTGTCGAGATGGCGAAATCAACGCTTGAGCCTTTCAACAGATTTGCCAATGACATGTCTAATCTTTGATGAGGAATCAAGTTGCCGGATTTGGATTTGCGTCCTTTGGCTCCGGATGATATCAATATGGATATCAATGTATCAGGCGGTCCTCAGGGATATAACGACAAGACAGAACAAAAGAATATAGCATATATTGCAACTCTGGCTTGACTTACAATCTGATGAATAGCTCAGATAGTCAAATGAATCGAAAATTGAAAGGAAGAGCTTGAGCTTGTTGAAATAAAGGAAATGCTAAGAGAGGGCACTTCAAAATTAGCGACTTCAAATGATCCGAAGGAGAAATTGATCTATAATACAATAAATAGGGCTATTGATTTTGATGCTTCTGAAAATAATCCTTTTATCAAGAATCTTGAGGATAAGAATAATGAGAAATATTCGATCCTTAAGAATATCCTAAAAGAAGAAATCAAGAAAAATACAATATTAAGCAATGAATTCAAATTAATAGAGGATTGAAAGAAATCTATAAAGGATTTTTCTCCTCTGCAAAAAATGAAGAACGATGCGATCAAGGTTTCGGCTATAAATGCCAAAGACAACAATCTAATGAGTTCTCTTGAAAAAAATCAATCAAGAATAACCGGCTCCCTTGAAAAACTATCCTCTGGGAAATGAACTGAGGCAGAAGACATCAAATCATCATGAGATGAAATAATGAGCAAGGTCAAAGACTGATTGGAGACATTCAAGAAAGAATTGAAAGAATGAATCCCCGTAGAAGTCTCCACAAGTTCAGTGCCGTTGAGTTATGCAAGCGCAGAATCTTCGTCGTCTTCAAAATGATTGGATTACAGCTATGATTATAAATGAGTATATGTGATAAATAGTGCTTGAAAACAGACTCGCCTTTTTGATTATCTTGATGAGGTAGACAAGGACTCAAATGTCATAGAGCTTGATTATGACAAAGATTCCGATCAAGATGTTGTCTATAAGATGTGAAATTCACTATATCTCAAGACAAACCTTTCTAAAAATCCTGCAAGTTCGAATCACATATCTTGAGTTGAATCAAAAAAAGATATTTCAGATATAAACGGATTCCTATGAATTCAAAGCAAATCTACAGATGTTCCATTGGCGCCTAATTTCTTCCAAGAGCTTGTGGCATCTTCAAATAACATAAATTTCAATTTCATCCCTTCAAACAAAGCGAAGGACAATTCATTCAGGCTTGAATATTATGATCAGATCAATCGTTTTGATGTGACTGACAATCAGAAACAATTCAATAAGAGCATCTATCCGTATTCAAGGATGAATCTTGTAGATCTTGTGACGAATATGAGAGACGAGAATATATTGTCTACGAAACCATGACTTATAATAAAATCAAATTTTGCAACAATTGACGTATGAGTCTGAACTGCGATTGTCAAAATGCCCGATTACAAAGTTATGTGAGCCTGAGAATCAATAATAATCCAGCAATGAAAAACAATCTATGCCGGAGAGAGCGGTTTGACTATCAAGTATAAGCTAGATTGAGACGATAATTATAAGATTGTAAGCCTTGATAGAAGGACGAATCTGGAATTTCTTGATAAGGCGAGCATCACGGTAATGAGCGGGAATATGATACTTATGTATTCTTCTATCACAGAATTCAAATGAAACATAAGCGAATTAAGATGATTCCCGGTCCAGCCAAAGATGAATATAGAATTTGCCAACAATAATTGATATGCGAATATCTCATATGCTTGATGATGATTGCTTACGATAGATAACGGCTCTGTTTACGAGATGTACTGATTGGGAGAGAAAAATGACAGATACAGCGTTAACTTAAGCAGAGAAAACAGCTTTTACTATGCTAAGCTTTATGAATTTTCAAAAGGAAAGAAATCGAATATTACATCGCTATCCTTGATGGCTCCTCAATTTGAGGCTGATCAAGAACCGCCTCTTATATGATTTGAAGATGGAATCAAGATACCTGTCTATAAAAAGCAGATAAAGAACTTGAAGCAATACATAGACGATGTGTCTTGAATTTCTGAAATTTATATTGATTTCGATCCGACTGCAGACTCAAGCTGAGATGGAATCGTGGACAATGACAAAGATAGCTTAAATCCAAACAATTCATACAATGTCCATAAATGAAATACATGGTTTGATGTGGAGTTCTGAGCATTCGATAAGCTTTTCAAGAAAAAGATTCTCATTTCAGTCAAAGATAACAATGAAAACATTGCCACATCTCTTATTGATTTAGAAGTTTATTCTCCTGTTCCTCAGATTTCAGACGCTGAATTAGGCAAAGTCACATGAAGCATCGACGAAAGCATTTCAGATGAGCCGATAGATATAATGAGATACAGGGATTGAGTGCTAGAAAAAATCCGTACGACAAGCCAAGACAAGACTCAAGATAATTGAAATTTCAATATATCATGACTAGCTTCAGCAAGTTGAGCGGTGATAAAATCATGAGATAATGTGATTGCCAATATTGACGAAGAGACATGAAAAATAGACATCAAGGACAATAAGTATTCCGTAAGCGTTCTAGGCGCAGATAAGGATAACAAGACAAGAATGCAGATATATTCGATAGACAAATGAAACATTATCTATGAACAGAGCTTCAGCCTGCCGGCAAATGAAAATATACAATGAGTGCCAGCTTTCGAAAATCTGAACAGATGAATATATTTCAAGGCCGACAATCCTTCTTATTCGCTTTTGAAGAATGCAATAGACGCGCCCACATTGCCTAATTGAGCATTCATCAAAAATGCAGAAACGAATAAGGCAATATTATGAATAGGGAAAGACTGAAACATATACATTATGGACGGCTCATACAAGCTTGTCTACTCTGCAAAATGAAACCATATATTGTTAAATATCATAACTTGAGACGGTAATCAAATCGGTTCCCTATATTTCAAAATCAACTCAGTTTATATAATCAAATAGATATGAATATTTTCATAGACACTATATCTCCGCTCTGAAAAATTATACTATATGCAGACGGGAAAATAATAAAAGAAAAGGACTTGAAGATACTTTGAAGCGAATATTCATTGTTTCTGGATGAACTTATGGCTTTCTTGGACGAGAATGAAGTTTCATTGAAAGATCTCGACAGGCTTGTCGTTGTCAACTGACCGGGATGATTTACCGGAACAAGGATAATGGCACTGATAGCCAATACTATAAAATTCGTACATGACATACCGCTGGGTTCAATCGATTATTTCAGGCTGCTTGAGCTGTCAGGATTGGGCTATCCCATGATAATAAAGGCAAACAGGACAGAGTATCTTCTGAAATCCAAACCTTTATCCGATCCTGTCATTGTGCCAAAAGCAGAGATAGTACCCCGAGAATACAGTTGAATTTGAGATGAACTTGATTTTGAAAATCAGAAAGTCTCAATAAAATGAATATGAGATTATGAAAAATTGATAGAGAATCTTGAATCAGACTGAAATCTAGAAAAGATAGAGCCTTATTATATCAAAAAGCCTAATATAACTTAGTCATTTAACAAAAAAACATTATGGCACTTACACCGGCAGACATGAGAGTCAAAAACCTTCAACCCTGAGAAGAGGTGAAGCTGGTTTTGCAGAGGCATTGGATCGCACTTGTATACATATTATGATATTTCCTTTTCCTGGTAGTATCACTTGTTCTCATGATATATTACTGAAACAGAATTCCTCTGATATGAGATTATATAAACGTAGTCTTGGTAATATACACATGCATCTTCATACTTTTCATGTATGTCAATTGGATGAGATATGAGCTGGATCTTTACGTTGTCACGACAAAAAGGATAATTGGCCTTGAGGAGATAGCTTTTCTTAATCGTCATGTCTCAGAATGTTCTCTTGATAAGGTTCAGGAGGTCAATGCCAAGACTACAGGCTTGCTTTCGAATCTTCTTAATTATTGAGAAGTTACTATCCATACCGCTTCAGAATCATCAGATTTCAATATGCCTCTTATGCCAGAAGCTTTTGAGAATGCAAGGAAGATATCAAATCTGATCAACGATTATAAGCTGAAGGTATAATTCTTTAATTTATGAAATAAAATAAATTTGATTATCGCATAAAGATAGTATAATTAGTAGTCATCATTTATAAATAATCAGTAATCAGAAAAATATGTACGATTTAGCCATAATATGAGCAGGAAGCGCTTGATTGCCCGCATGACTATATGCTTCAAGGTATAAGATAAAGAATATAATCATCTGAGAGCTCATAGGCTGAGCGCTTACTCAGTCGCATTTGGTTGAAAATTATCCTTGAATAAAGCATATTTCATGAAAAGACCTGATGAGGGATTTTGAGGAACATGCAAAAGAATCTGGTTCTGAGATACTTAATGAAAAAGTGGTTGAAATAAGCAAATCAGACTGAGGTTTCATGATGAAAACAAACTCTTGAAGCGAAATAGAATCGAAATATGTCCTTATAGCAGTTTGAAATAAATATAAGCATCTCGGGCTTGCCGAGGAAAAGGATTTCATATGAAGAGGAGTCTCATATTGCGCTACTTGTGATTGAATGTTTTTCAGATGAAGGGATGTCGCAGTCGTGGGCTGATGAAACACTGCTTTCACTGAAGCACTTTTCTTGGCCGAAATATGCACAAATGTCCATATTATACATAGAAGAAAAGAATTCAGAGCGGAAAATGCATTAATTGAACAGGCAAAAAAGCATCATAATATACATTTCCATACCAATGCCCATGTCGAACGGATTGGATGATGATTATACGTCGAGCAGATAAAGCTTAGCACATGAGAGGATGTTAAAGTCGATGGGGTATTTGTCGCAATCTGAAATGAGCCTGATACAAGCATATTCGATTCGCTTGACATCGAGCTTGATGATGAAGGTTACATAGTTGTCGATCAAAGGCAAAAAACATCCGTAGACTCGCTGTATGCTGCATGAGACATAACCACAAATTCAAACAAATTCAAACAAACCCTAGTCTCGGCAGCGGAATGATCCCTAGCTGCCGCAAGCATCCATGAGGATCTTTTAAAGAATTCCTAATAAAGATGAAGAATATAAAAGCTCTTCACAATCTATTTCCTTAACCAATCTTTTTATGCCAAAGATACTCATAATAGAAGATGACCAGTGAATACTGCAATCACTCGAGCTATATTTTTCTCAAAGCTGATTCGAGGTTATACTATGCGATAACGGTACTGACGCTATGGACAGATTCAGAGAGGTTCTCCCTGATCTTATAGTCCTTGATATCAATCTTCCAGGAAAGGACTGAATAACGATAGCCTGAGAAATAAGAGAAATCGATAATACTCCGATAATCATACTTTCTGCACGTTGAAGAGAGGAGGATAAGATAATGGCCCTTGATCTGGGCGCAGATGATTATGTAAGCAAGCCTTTCTCACCGAGGGAGCTATTAGCCCGCATAAAATCCGTACTCAAAAGAGTCGGAATCCTTACGAATTGAACAGACGGCAAAGTGCTTGTTTTCAATACGATAGAACTCGATCTCAAGCATTTTGAGCTTAGGGTTTCGGGATTATGAATCAAAGCGACAAAGACGGAATTCCTTCTTCTCAAATATATGATAGAACACAAAGATGAGGTCATTTTGCGAGAAAAGCTGATGAAAGAGATAATGTGATATGACAACTACCTCTACGACCGCACCATAGACACCCACGTCAAGAATCTCCGCAAAAAGCTCTGAGAAGCCATGAGCATCGACACCATAAGGGGTGTTGGGTATAAGGTGAGTTAGGAAGAATAGAAAGTTGAAAATAGAAAATAGAAAATATTGAGGAACTTGCTATCGTCATCCTGAACTTGTTTCAGGATCCTTTGGACTACAACTGAAACAATCATGTTAAAATTTAAACCTCGTCATCCTGAACTTGTTTCAGGATCCAAAATATAGATGGATAACTTGTAAATAAAAAAATCGAATGCAGCACAAAAGATGATTTGTATATATAATGACCAACCAGAAATATTGAACATTGTATATCTGAGTTACTTCCGATTTGATAAAACGTATATGGGAGCATAAAAATAAATTTGTAGATTGATTTACAAAAACTTATGATTTAGAAAGATTGGTATATTATGAAGTTTTTGAAAATATTGTATTTGCAATAGAAAGAGAAAAGAAACTGAAGAATTGGCATAGACAATGGAAGCTAAATGCCATAGATAAATTTAATCCTGATTGGATTGATTTATATGATAAATTATAACAAAAATAAAAATTAATTTACTTCGAATCTATATGGATGCTGAAATAAATTCAGCATGACGAGACCAAGGTTGACTAACATTGATATAAAGAATAGTATCATTGGAAGGGAACCTAACTCAAATCAAGAACTAAACTAACAACACTACTAAAATGAAATTCTCGTATAAATTCCTGATAGCGACATTGCTGATATTGTCTGTAATGATATTCGCAAACGTACTTGCACTCAAGCATTATGGGGGCATGTATTTCAGCGAGTATCTGGTGGATTTCAAGAAACAGATGGCTGAAATCGACTCATCCTTTCTGGACAGCATCTTGCAGAATAAGAAATTGGATCCTCAGATACTGCAGGAATACGCTGACATACAGAAGGATCTATGAAAGATAAGCACTTCGCTTGAGAGATTCTCAGAAAATCCATACATCTCCAATTCTTCACTGATTGATTCCTTGCAGAAAAGCTGATTGCCTTCATCCACTATCGAACAAGTAATCGGTACAAATGCGCTACAATCATTCTTTGGGAACATAACAAATTTCGTGTCACTTGATTCTTCCAAACCTGAATGAAAGTTCATAGTGAGGACATTGGTCTCCATGGCTTACTTCAATCTTGTGCTCATCGGCTCCATTCTGCTATTGTCTTATCTGTGGGTGGTGTATACTTTCCGCCCCGTAAGATCGATAGTGGATAATCTGTCCAACATAGTCTACAAAAAAGAATACAAAAACATCGTTTATTATAAGAAAGATGAGTTCTTTCCTCTGATGGAGGCCATAAACAATCTCAATAAAAGCTTGAGCCTTCAGGAGAAAATACGTTCAGACTTCCTGTCCGATCTGTCACATGAAATCAAGACGCCAATAACAGCAGTAAAATGTTATCTTGAGGGGATTGAAGACGGTATAATCGAGACCACTCCGAAGAATATGAAGATGCTCTATGGCGAAATAGAAAGGCTTATCAAGATCACTAATTCCATAATGGAATATGAGAAGGAAGAAAGCAGGAATTTCTGAGACATCTTCGTAGAAAAGATAGATTTCTGTGAACTTGTCGAGTTTGTCTCAGATGAGTATACTACGCTTCTGGCCAGAAATGAGCAAAAGATAATCTCATACGTGCCATGACAATATTCCATAAGTGTCGACAAAGACAAATTAACCCAATTGCTGCATAATGTCTTTTCCAATTTCAATAAATACGCAGGGAAATCGACCATACTCACTGTAAAGGCTTACAATAAAGCAAATAAGCACATTATAACATTCACTGATAACTGAAAATGAGTCGGAAAGGAGGAATTGCCATTCATCAAAGAAAAATTCTATAAGGTCGAGAAATCCCGCAACAAGAATAAAGACTCATGAATCGGAATTTGATTGTCTGTCATAGAGAAGATAGTCACGCTTCATGGAGGGGAATTCCATATAGATTCCGAGCCCAAGAAAGGATTCACTATCACCATTGAATTGCCAAGATAAAATTATCTGAAAAAGCCGGCACCCGGGTACAAGACGGGTGTCGGCTTTTTTGTTTTGCCACTAAGCAGTAACCCATCCGCCTTCGGCACCTTCCCTATATTAGGGAAGGAAGTTAGCCTGTCATCCTGAACTTGATTCAGGATCTGTCAAATGGAGCTACATCATAATGGAACGCATTATTTACAATTCTAGATTTTTGAAAGCATGTGGCGGAAGCTTATTATTTCTCAGAATCCTTCTTAACCGACGGGACCTTTGTTCACTTTTTCAGATTTCATAATATCTCCTCAGCAAAACTCCTTCATCAAAGTCAGAATGCGATTCCTCAGGCAATAGATATCATAGCTATGAATCAGACTAAGATAGAGTTGATGATGAAGTCATCGACTAGTTCTATGTAATGGAGTGCTATCATGAATGTAAGGAAAAGCATGACAATCTTGGATATAAGCGCTAGAGCATTTGCAGTGCTCACTTCTGAGAAACGCAAAGCTTGCTTTACGATGCCATAGACGGAATTGGAAAAGCGTATCCCGAAAAATGCAATTAGGATTCATATGAACAATTTTGGGAGATATTCTATAAGATCGCTCAAGAAATTCTCAACTTCATAGAATCCGAGATAGATTACGATTTTCCTGAAAATCAGTATGAACACAAAAACCGCCAATGATTTTGCGATTACAACTGAAATGTCCTGTTGACCGAATCTCGTATCTCATCCGGACATCTTCTGAATGAGTCTTCGTATGCCCAAAACACGTATTAGCCATTCGACTAAATAATAAATCAGATAAGAAATAGCCAGCCCCAGAACCAGCATGCCCAAGGCTATAAGCAGCCTAGGAGCAAGCAGCTGATATTGGAAGTAGACATCCATTATCTGATCGTAGAAATTTTCGAACATAGACCTGTAAATTAATGAATAAATTTTGAAAAAACTTCTCCATTATACTGGGTTTGTTTTTTATTTCAATGAGC
>CAZKLD010000022.1:0-17484 GCA_964553745.1 uncultured Candidatus Peribacteria bacterium
TTCTTTTTATTATTAGTTTTTAACTTCCTTATATGATAAGAATACAAAATAAAAATTATCAAGTTACCGATTGAAAATGATGAAATTGAGGCTCTTGAATTGTTATAATCAGATATTTGACTAATTAACAATTATAATTTCGATATATCATGCATAAGTTCTTAAATTTTGTTCCAATTATTTTCTTTTGACACTACCAAGATATCTGCTAAAATATCCCCGTTCAAATAAACAAAATCAGAATTATGTTCAACGCAAAAAACATAATATGTAATTTAGAGCAAGCTATCAAGCCTGAGACAGGGCTCTTCTTAAATTAGCTTCAAACCGAAAGGGATTATTCCTTCTCGGTTTTTTTATTCTTTAATTTTAAAAATATGCACACCAAAATTAGTTGAAAGTTAGATTATGAAACTTTCAATTCTCAAAAGGGATCCTTCAACCTCTCTCATCTGCGGAATCCACTCAGCCTGTCTGCCGGCAGGCAGGGATGACGCTATACCAAAACTGCCCTCAACTCTAAACCCTCAGCCCTCACCTCTCGAGCGTTTACGCTTGTAGAACTCATAGTAGTCATAGTCATCCTCGCGATCCTCTGAACAATCGCTTTCCTCTCATTTAATTCTCAATCAAGTTCAGCAAGAGATAGTTCTCGACTTGCTGATGTATCGAATATCAGGAAGGGAATAGAGACACAGGTTGCAATGGGCGGAAACATCCCTATTCCAATGAATCCTGTTATCTATACTTGATGAACGGCTTGAACATGAGTAACCTGAGTTACGATCACCCAATGAATTTTGAATAACACAAATCTTTCATCAATATCAGCATGAGTGAAGGATCCTTCTTGAAGCGAATATAAGTATTCCACTTTCTCTCAGTGATCAGCTGCCTTATATTATCAGGTAGCTTTGGAGCTCGAGAATCCTACTTCTTTCAGGAATTCGGCCAATCCATTCCTCGGAGATGGTTTTACTAGTTTCTGAGATTCGGCAGCATCAAAGACCGCAATGCTGAAATGAAGCTATAATTTTGATCCCTCATTGCCTTCATTATTCGTGCTTTCCGGATCGACTTCATCCGCAAGCTGATGAATCTTTAATTCTAATTTATGCTTCGTCATAGATTGATCGACAACCAATACTTTCTCTAATCCCACTAATTGCCTTCAGAAAAAGGATATGACTTTAAGTTCATCCGATCCAAATCTTATTTGATATTGGGATATGGAGACAGCTTTCAGTTCTTGATGAAAGACATATCTCAAAGATTTAAGCGGTAATGGGAATAACTGAAATATGAGTTGAGGCGTTGTGTGACTCGGGCAGACTTGATGAATCGTATGAAACGCATGAATATTTTATACCTGATGAATAGAAATCCCATACACCCCATCTTTAAACTCATCGAGATTTACAATCGAAACAACTTTCAAGACTCAATATATCTGAAGTTGAACATATTTTCAAAGCTTAATCAATAAATGGGACTGTTCTTCTTGAAGCTGCGCCCAAACCTGATCATTTTGGCTTTGATTGACAAACTTATATTGGAGCAACAGCATTGCTCTTTATTGGTATGATGATAATTTGAATTTTTTCTCATCAGATCAGATTCCTATCAATCAAAAATTTACTAATATCATTTGAAACGAAAACTGGTATTCAATTGTCCTAAGAAAAGATGTTAATAATGTCACAGTATTTATAAACGGTACTATAGTGCTCCAACAAAATTCTATAAAAGAAATGGGGAATAGCTTTTATCCCCTTTATATAGGCACCTCATGACATACCCGTTCAGTTCAAGACTCACCATGAATAATGGACGATACGAAATTTTATAACAGAGCACTTTCTGATTATGAAATCCGTCAGCATTCTAAAACTATTTGATTATAATCTTATTCCTAATAACCATCATATGCATTCAGAACTAAGAACTAAGAACTTAGAATCAAGACCAGATAGTTGAAAGTTAGATTATGAAACTTTCAATTCTCAAAAGGGATCCTTCGACATCTCCGGTCTGCGGAATCCGCTCAGCCTGTCTGCCGGCAGGCAGGGATGACGCTATCCTAAAACTGCCCTCAACTCTAAAACCTCAGTCCTCAACCCTAGAGCGTTTACGCTCGTTGAGCTCATCGTCGTCATCGTAATTCTTGCAATCCTTGCGACGATAGCTTTTCTGAGCTTTTCATCCCAATCAGCATCTGCTAGGGATTCTACTCGTTTGGCTGATTTGTCGAATATCAGTAAATGACTTTGAGTGTTCCAAGCTACAGCCTGAACATACCTTTTGCCTGACGGTCCGATTACTGTCACAGCTTGAACATGATACATAATCTACCAGTGAGCAGCCTGATCAAGGCTACTGAGCATATTGCACTCGTCTGATGCCAAGGATGCTTTGGATGGCAACTATTATTCCTATTCTCTGGATTCCACTAAAACTCACTATACCATTTGAGCCTTCCTTGAGAATCCTCCCATATCCTTCAGGCTCAATCCTTTGGATCTTTCTTTCCCACTTTCAAATGCACTCGATTACTCTAAAAGATACGCCTTCATCAAATGAGATCCTGTTTGAATACTCGTAGAATCATGAACTAACACCCCCATAGAACAGACTGTGGCTTCTTGAACCATTATTGATCTTTATTCAACATCGAAACAACTGAATCTGAATCTATCTAAAACAAATACTGTAGTTTGAACCTGATTGATTGTCTGAGTGATACAGACTGCTCAAAATTGAAATTATTCGTCTAGTGCCCCAGCAAACTGCCCTATATGATTCGTGTCAGTTCCATGAAATCAAGAATTCAATCAGCCAGGTTTTTGCGTGATGAAATATGAAGCAAAAGCTCTTAATTGAATCATAAATTCATGATTTAACTGACATTCGTATTCATGAACTGATGTTGTAGTCAGTAATCCTCAGGATGTATCGATCGTAAATGTAACGCAGCCTCAAGCCATAACAGCATGTAGATCGATGTGAGTCTGATATCATCTTATAACTGAAAACGAATGGATGACGATAGCGCGAAATATCGAGCTTTCTTCAAATAATTGGACTTCATGAATGGTTTGAAGCTGATACATTCATAACTGACACGTAAACAATAATCCTGCGGTTGCCCTGACGGGAAGCTCGGATGATTCGAACTGATTTTACTGAATCACATGATGAACATGAACAACATCAGCTTTTAATAACAAAAGGACTTTGACTTTATCTAATTGAAATGTTATTTGGGATTTTGCCTGAAATGTATGGGAACATGTCAATAAAGCAAATACCCTGGATGCAACCAATATAGACTCAAATAATTTCTCTCTAGAATCAGCATGTAATAATTGAACATGGGCTCAATGGAGCTGGTACTGAAACGATTGAGTGGCAGAATGCCAGTTTCAGAATTGATACTTGAGAACTTCATACTGACCAGGCTGAGCCTACAATTCAAATCAATGAGTCTGAAGGATTTATGCGAATAATACCGAAGATAGAAATAATGTTTTTATAAGATGAGATAACTGGATGCATATGGGGAATGCTTGAATATATACTCTGAATCTCCAGCAGAGAGCTGTGGATTCCGACTATAGTGTAGGTTTCAGATGCACAAAATAATTAATCCATAAATCAGTTAATTTTTATTCTTTAATTTTAAGAATATGCACACCAAAATTACTTGAAAGTTAGATTATGAAACTTTCAATTCTCAAAAGGGATCCTTCGACTTCTCTCATCTGCGAAATACGCTCAGCCTGCCTGCCGGCAGGCAGGGATGACACTATACCAAAACCGCCCTCAACTCTAAATCCTCAGCCCTCACCCCTCGAGCGTTTACGCTTGTCGAACTCATCGTAGTCATCGTTATTCTCGCAATTCTCGGCACGATCGCTTTCCTCTCATTTAATTCTCAATCTGCTTCTGCCCGGGATTCCACGAGATTGGCAGATATGAGCAACATAGCCAAATGACTGTCGGTCTTCAATGCTACATCAGGCAAGGTGCCGATGCCCGACTCCAAGATAGATATTTTAGCGTCAGGCGCTACCATATGATACCAATGATATGCAGCAACCAATGTCCTCAATATGATAAAGGTATCCAACGGATGAAAGGATCCGTTAGACACCACAACCCACTACACATATTCGACTAATCTTGCACAGAGCAGATTCCAGATATTATGATTCTTGGAAGACTGAAGCAATACTGCCTTGAGCATGATGCCTTTCAGACAGGAGATCCCCGCCTTCGCGAGGATGACAGAATTAGCGACAGAGAGAGCTAGCGCCGACCCCTCCACTTATTCATGAAGATACGCAATCACAAAATGAGACCAATTATGAATACTTCTCAACAGTTCCACTTGGGTTCCAGCCCAAGCCATGAATGCCAATATAGATATCACAACAACGACTTGAAGCTATGTGGCACAATTTACAAATAAATATACAGTTACCGGAACAGGAGCAAAACTCATAACATTGAAGTCAGCTTTTCTCCAAAAACCAGATCCGTTACTGCGCGATACTTCCCTTATCGGATATTGGGATATGGAAACTTTGATTAACAGTTGAATATTGGCCGACATGAGTTGAAATTGAAACTCCTTGAATGCAATTTGATGAGCTCAGGCGTGAAGTACTTCATGAAAAATAGGTTATGCGACAATATTTGATTGAACTGCCAAATACTACTCCTCGACCTCAACGATATACAATTTTTCATGAGATTTGACTATCATGGCTTGGGTTAAAACAAATACGGGATGAAGCATAGTTTCAAAATCGACAACCTGGGATGATGGATATGAACTGCAAAGAATTTTCAATATCAATAATGATTTTTTGATGGTGACTTGATCGTGATCATGATTCAAAGAGATCCAATCACCTTATAATTCAGCTACTAGTGATTGGAAATTCGTAGCATGAATTCATAAATGAGATACCAATTCGATTTATATAGACTGAAAAATAACATGAACGATTACAGGCAGCACTAATACAATAGCCCCTTCCGTTACCAGCTTCAAAATCGGCTCCCAAAATTGAACAACGAATAATTTCAATGGTATAATAGACGAAGTCAGAATCTATACTAGGGCTCTTTCAGATTCCGAAGTTGCAGCCCTTTATGATGTAACCAAATAAAAATCTAAGATAATATCATTAACTATTGATTTATGTTCAACGCAAATAACAGAGGTTTCACCCTAGTAGAGCTAATCGTAGTGATAGTTATTTTGGCAATCCTAGCAACAATAGCATTCCTTTCTTTTTCATCCCAATCAGCATCAGCTCGTGACTCGACAAGATTGGCAGATATGAGCAATATAGCCAAATGACTTTCCGTATTCAATGCGACTGTTGGAAAATACCCGGCTCCAGAAGCTGCAATCGCAATCTACTCAGCCTGAGCTCAGATCTGACAGCAATGATATGCCGGAGCAAATGTGCTTAATATGATAAAGATATCCAATGGATGAAAGGATCCTCTTGACGGAACCACTTACTATACATACCTTACGAATATAACAAATTCCAAATTCCAGCTCTTGTGATTCCTAGAAGACTGAAGCAATACTGCCTTGAGCATGATGCCTTTCAGACAGGAGATCCCCGCCTTCGCGAGGATGACAGAATTGGAAATGGAAAGCGCCAATGCAGATCCTTCCTCTTACTCCGGAAGATACATATTGACCAAGTGAGATTCTCTTTGAGTCATATTAAACAATGCGACTCAAGTTCCTGTCAATGCCACACCTTCAAGCTATTCGACATGACTTGAGCTTAAGAACTATCAGAGTTCCGAGCTTATGGCATATGTTTCAAAGAACAACACACTGATATCAACTTGAACTATGATAGGATGACTTGCTTGAATATATACTGCAGCATCGGCATGAAGCAAATACCCGGGATGCGATACCAATGATATCAAATTATCCAATTGACAGGTATGGTCTGCCTGTAATGTCTGAGCCACGAACGCATGGAATAATCAGGCCGCGCTTACTAATTGCGGATGATGAGCATCTGACTGCGTAGAAAGCTCAAGATACATGATATGAAGCTATTTCCAATGGTGAAAGAATGCAGATGTCACCATTGCAGCACCTAACTCGACTCTTGCGCCTGCATGAACCTTGGCAAATACACAGACTTACACAGGATTCATAGTGAACGCTTGATCTCCAGCAACTCAGGATAAATATGATTGGCTTGCAAATGCAGACAAAAATGACGATCTGTGGTGATGAAGCTGAACCACATCTTCAAGCTGAACTTACGCAAGCCAATGAAGTCCAACCACAATGCAATGACCTTGTGCAACCGGATACCATGTCCCTACGCAAAAAGAGTGGTGTTATGCAACAATGAACCTGAACTGAAGTCTCACTTGCATCTGAGGATGGAAAAATGATGTGACTATCGCTTCAACGCTTAAATTGCCGCTTGCAGGCTACCGTGCTTACTCTAATGCTGGCTTCAACTATCAGGGTGTCTACGGGTACTATTGGCAAGCATCGCCTAATGGCACCTATGCTTACGACGTGGAGATTGGCAGTACGCAGGTCTACCCGCTGATTAGCACTTACAGGGGGTACGGATTTTCCGTACGTTGCCTTAAGAATTAGGAAATTAATCAAACTATTTTAATGCTTAATCTAATATATATGTACAACGATAAATCCAAAGCCTTCACCCTCGTAGAGCTAATTGTCGTCATAGTAATCCTTGCCATACTCGCGACCATCGCTTTCCTTTCTTTTTCATCCCAATCAGCTTCTGCCCGGGATTCCACGAGATTGGCAGATATGAGCAACATAGCCAAATGACTTTCAGTCTTCAATGCAACTGCTGGAAAATACCCTTCTCCCGAAACTGCAATCACAATATACTCGTCCTGAACTCCAATATGACAGCAATGATATGCCTGAGAAAATGTCCTCAATATAATAAAGATATCCAACGGATGAAAAGACCCTTTGGATACTTCCACTTATTACACTTATTCAACTAATCTGGCTCAGAGTAAATTCCAGATTTTATGATTTTTAGAAGACTGAAGCAATACTGCCTTGAGCATGATGCCTTTCAGACAGGAGATCCCCGCCTTCGCGAGGATGACAGAATTAGGGACAGAGAGGGTTAGCGCCGACCCCTCCACTTATTCATGAAGATACGCAATCACAAAATGAGACCAATTATGAATACTTCTCAACAGTTCCACTTGGGTTCCAGCCCAAGCCATGAATGCCAATATAGATATCACAACAACGACTTGAAGCTATATAGCGCAATTCACAAATAAAGAAAAGATAACATGAACATGATCTGCCATATATGTGCTGAACAGCACAATGAAGATATGATGATCCAAATTCCCATGATGCGACCAGTATGATATTGTCATCTGAAGCCAGACTTGGGCCGGATGCAATTCCACGCAATGAACATGAATCGAGTGGTGATATAAAGATGATTGAAGCGCTTGAACCATTTCAGCCACAAATTGATGCTATAATTATGCCTGAGCTGAAGATGAAGCCAATTGCCTTGCCACGAATCCTGCAATGGCAAGCAATTCAAAAGAGAAATCGTGGTCGATAGCTTCTTGAGTAAATTGAACTGTAGATAATGTATGGTGAAAAATATACACATGGTCACAAGCAACGCAAGCCAACAATGCTTGTCCTTCAAGATGGCATCTTCCTAGTGATCAGGAATGGACAACACTTGAACTATCTTTGGCTCCCACTTGTTCAGATATTGCTTCAGAAAATACTTGGAGGTGTAGTGCCAATTGACTTGGATGGCCTTGAAATACCTCAAAAACTACTTTAAACAATATAGTTCAAGCACTGAAAATCCCACTCTGAGGTTACCGCAATACCGATGGTTCTACTTTCAGCTATCGCGGTTACCATACCCGCTTATGGTCTAGTTCTGCCAGTGGCTCTACTGCTAATAGCAGGGCCTTGGATTGGGGTGCTACGGGAGTTCACCGTTCTCTGCTCGATAAGGCTTACGGGTTTTCAGTAAGGTGTATAAAGGATTAATTACCTAACCCAGGGTCACTCTCTCTTGCTTCGCAATTTACCTTAATAATTTGGAAATTTGTTTCCTCCCCAATACAATACCCCACCTAACCTCCCCTAATCTAGGGGGAGCCAGAGGGGGTATTAATCACTAAAAAATCCATTTGCAAAATTCGTATACAGGATCAAAGAAAATAAGTTGACAATCCTGCTTTATATATATAATAACTATGTTGCACTAACTAAAACGATTGTGTTTTGATTGAAGTTAGGGCATGTTTTTTAGTTTATAACGATGAAACAATGCCTAAGAAAAAGGACTTAGTAGAGTCTGCAGAAACTTCAGTCCATGAAAAACAAGCTCCAGAAAAAGATGTTGGAGCTCTTTATCATGTCAATTGAAGATATTTCTTTACAGATGATAAATCAATTCTAGAAATGCCTGAACTTATTGAGGTACAACTCAATTCTTACAGGGAATTTATGAATGTGAAACTTAATAAAGCTTTTGATGAAGCTTTCCCAATCAGTGATTTCTCTTGAGAAAAAATTGATATATACTACAAATCCATGTATATGGATGAACCGAAATACGGTGTTTCAGATTGCAAGAGAAAAAACCTTAATTATGAGGCTCCTCTTAAGGTCAGACTTGAAATGCTGAATAAGGAAACCTGAGAAATCAAGGAACAAGATGTTTATATGGGGGGTATCCCTCTAATGACTGAACACGGTTCTTTCATTATCAATGGTATCGAGCGTGTTATCGTTAATCAGATAATCCGTTCAACTTGAATGTTCTTTTCTCCAGATTCAAAAAATCCTGGATATTTTGCGATGAAAGTCATACCTCAAAAAGGTAGTTGGTTTGAAATCGAATTAGAAAAGAAATGAATAATCAACGTAAAAATAGATAAGAAAAGAAAAATCCCAGTTACTACGCTTCTTAGGGCTTTTGGTCTTGAGACAGACTCTGAGATCTTGAATGTTTTCAAGCATGACAAGAATTTCATTGCAAAATATGTCGGACCTACTCTAGATAAAGATAAGACTAAATCAAGAATCGAAGCTTTGCATGTAATATACAAATTGCTTAGACCAGGAGATTTGGGTACTGATGAACGTGTACAGGATCTTTTCAACACTACTTTCTGAGATATCAAGAAATTTGATCTTTGAGAAATTGCACGTATTAAAATAAATAGAAAGCTTAAACTTGAAACTGAATATAAAGACGAAGGAAGATTCCTTAAACTAGAGGATATAACTCTTGGTCTTAATTACCTTTTAGGTCTTATAGATGAAAAGGAATGACATACTTGGGATGATATCGATCACCTTGAAAACAGAAGAGTAAGATCAGTTTGAGAATTAGTTTATGATAAACTTAAAGTCGGTCTTGCAAGAATGGAAAAAATCGCAAAAGATCGTATGACTATTGTTGAATTAGAAGATGCCACACCAGGTACTTTTATCAATTCTCGTCCTATTACTGCGGTTCTTAAGGAATTCTTTGCTTCGTCTCAATTGTCACAATTCATGGATCAGTCAAATCCGATCTCAGAATTATCGCACAAGAGAAGAATCACTGCCTTATGACCTGGGTGATTGACTCGTGAAAGAGCTTCATTTGAGGTTCGTGATGTACATCCGACACAATATTGAAGACTATGTCCTATCCATACTCCAGAAGGACCAAATATCTGATTAGTTCTGCATTTGGCTTCATATGCTAAGGTAGACAGATTCGGTTTCATAACAACTCCATTCCAAAAAGTGGCTCATACATCAAAAAATGATTGAGCTGATTCAATAAATAGGATTGCGCGTGATACGATTACCGATGAAAAAGGAAAAGTGATTGTAAATGAAAAAGAGTACATAACTCCAGAAATTGCAAAAGAATTAGCTACAAGATTAAAGGATCCTGAAGTTATGGTTAGAGGATATGTCTTAGATGATTTCGAATACTTTGACGGTTATCAGGAAAGAGTACTTACAATCGCGGAAGCAAATGTTGATCTTGATGTTTACTGAAACTTCAACGAAACTCGTATCGGTGCTCGTCACAATGCTGAGCCAATTGTTGCTTACGTTAAGGAAGTTACTCATAAAGATATCTCTCCAAAACAAATAATGTCCGAGACTACAACTCTAGTTCCATTCTTGGAGCATGATGATGCGACTCGTGCAGAAATGGGTACGAACATGATGAGACAAGCTGTTCCGCTTATAAGAACAGAAGCTCCAATAGTCGGTACTGGTACTGAGAAGAAAATTTGAGAATGAAGCTGATATGTAATTATTGCTGAAGAAGATTGAGAAATAATCTGAATTGATGCTAAGCATATTTCTGTTCTATATAAATCTTGAAATAAGAGATTATATGAGCTAAGAACTTTTGAGAAATCAAATAATGATATGCACATCCACCAAAAAGCTCTTGTATCTACATGAATGAAAGTTAAGAAGTGAGATATTCTTGCAGATGGACAATCAGTTCAGAATTGAGAATTAGCACTTTGAAAAAACTTGCTTGTAGCATATATGCCATGGGGAGGTTACAATTATGAGGATGCGATTATCATAAGTTCTCGTGTTATGGAAGATGATTTATATACTTCAGTCCATATATCAGAATACGTGCTTGATGTTCGTGAAACCAAACTAGGACCTGAGCAAACAACTGACGATATACCAAATGTTTCTTCTGCTAAATTGAGAAATCTTAGCGAAGATGGTATCATCAGAATCGGTTCTTATGTTAGATGAGGAGATATTCTTGTCTGAAAAGTAACTCCAAAATGAGAAATTGAGCTTTCTCCAGAAGAAAGGCTCCTAAGGGCTATATTCTGAGATAAGTCAAAAGATGTGAAGGATTCATCCCTTGTCTTGCCTGCAGGTACAGGATGAAAAGTTATTTGAGTGCACGTTCTAAAAAGAGAAAACGGTGATAATTTGCCAACTTGAGTTTTCAAAGAGGTTAAAGTTTTCATCGCTGAAACAAGAAAAATAGAAGTTTGAGATAAGATGGCATGACGTCATGGTAATAAAGGTATCGTTTCAAGGATTGTTCCTGCTGAAGATATGCCTTTTATGGCCGACGGTACTGCTGTTGATATAATTTTGAATCCACTATGAGTTATCTCTCGTATGAATATCTGACAGATACTTGAAACTCACTTGGGTTATGCTGCTAGAAGGCTTTGAATAAGAGTCGCTACGCCTATCCTTAATGGTGTGCCAGTTGAACAAATCGGTGACCTTATGGAAAAATCATGACTTCCAAGAGATGGTAAAGTACAATTGTTCGATGGAAAAACTTGAGATCCATTCAAAGAAAAAACAATGGTTTGAGTTAAGTATATGCTTAAGCTTCACCACTTGGTAGAAGACAAGATTCATGCAAGGTCAGTAGGTCCTTACTCTATGGTAACACAACAGCCGCTTTGAGGTAAAGCTCAAAACTGAGGTCAGAGATTCTGAGAAATGGAGGTCTGGGCTCTAGAATGATACGGTGCTGCAAATATACTTCAAGAAATGATTACAATCAAATCTGATGATATTACAGGTCGTACTCAATCTTATGAGGCTATAGTAAAGCAAAAGAGAATAAAGAGACCGAATATGCCTGAATCATTCAATGTACTGCTGCGCGAGCTGCAAGCTCTTAATATGAGCATTGAACTGCTAAGTAAAGAAGAACTTGATGAACAAGAAGAATTGATGTATCAGAGGTTCCAAGAATTAGAAAAACTAGAATGACAATATGATATCGAGATGGATGTTCCAACTCCACCAGAAGCCACTCCAGATTCTAATTTCGAATGAGGAGAATCTATTGAAGAATAAACAATATAATTAATACTTAATTTTCTCTTACCATGTTTAAGGATAAAAATTTTGAAAATTTCCTGAATGACAAGATTACCGACTATTCACAAATCGGTAAGTATGCAGGAAAGCAAGATATCACACAAGGTAAAAATCTAGACAATTTGGCTTGAATCTCTGTTTGAATAGCTTCAAAAGAGCAAGTAAGAGCACTTTCTTATTGAGAGGTTCTTATCTCTGAGACTATCAACTATAGGACTCAAAGGCCAGAAAGAGGATGATTATTCTGTGAACAGATATTTTGACCTCGCAAGAACTATGAATGTGCTTGTGGGAAATATAAAAGAATAAGATATAAATGAGTTATCTGTGAAAGATGTGGAGTTGAGGTTACAACCAGTCAGGTTAGACGTCAAAGAGCAGGTCATATAGAACTTGCTGCTCCTATTGCTCATATCTGGTATCTTAAATCAGTACCTTCTAGGATCGGACTTTTGCTTGATATTTCTGTAAAAAAACTCGAACAAGTAATCTATTTCGCTTCATATATCATAACTGATGTATTTGAAGATAAGAAACAAGAATCTTTGAGAGATTTGGATACTGTATATAAATCATCAAAAGTTGAACTTCAAAAGAAGATACAACAAACAATCAATGACGCTAAATTTAAAGTAGAATCAAAGGAAATGAGTAAGAAAGATTTTCAAACTCTAGAAAATGATGCTTCAAAACAATTAGACGGACTTGATGCTGAATACAATAAACTTAAAGGTCTGCTTAAGGAACTTAGAGAAAGTACAGTAATAGGGGAGCTTGATTACAGAGTCATGTATGAGAAATTCCCACATGTATTCAAATGAGGAACTTGAGCTGAACACATAAGAAAGCTACTAGAAAGGATTGATCTCAAGAAATTCATCGGTGAAAATCAGATTGAACTTAAATCATCTCCAAAATCTAAGCAAAAGAAAATACTTCAGAAGCTTAAGCTTGCTTCTAATCTTTTCAAATCTTGACAAAGGCCTGAATTCTTCATTCTAGAAGCTATTCAGATTCTTCCGCCTGATCTGAGACCGATGATTCAGCTTGATGGATGAAGATATGCTTCTTCTGATTTGAATGATCTATACAGAAGAGTAATAAATAGAAACAACCGTCTAAGGAAACTTTCGGAGCTTGGTGCCCCAGAAGTTATCTTGAAAAATGAGAAACGTATGCTCCAAGAAGCTGTTGATATGCTTATCAATGGTGATGTAAGAAGCAATAGACCATGATTTACGAATGCTTCAAAAAAGAAACTTAAATCTCTAGCTGAAGTACTTAAGGGTAAACAAGGTCGTTTCCGTCAGAACCTTCTCGGTAAACGTGTCGATTATTCTGGTCGTTCAGTTATCGTAGTTTGACCAAATTTATGAATGAATGAGTGCGGTCTTCCAAAAATCATGGCTTTGACTTTGTTCAAACCATTTGTAATAGGTAGACTTATCGAAAATGAAATCGCATACAATGTGAAGCATGCAGAAAAAGTAATCGAAGAAAGAGGTAAAGAAGTTTGGGATGCACTAGATGAAGTGATTGAAGGGAAGCATGTGTTGCTGAATCGTGCTCCGACTCTGCATAGACTTGGTATCCAAGCTTTCAAGCCAGTCCTCATAGAATGAAAAGCAATCCAATTACATCCGCTTTGCTGTACTGCTTTTAATGCGGATTTCGACTGAGATCAGATGGCGGTTCATTTACCGCTTACTCAAGAGGCTCAAAACGAGGCAGCAGATGTGATGATCACTTCTAAGAACATGCTTAATCCTTCAAATGGAGAACCGATAGTTGCACCATCTCAGGATATGTTGCTTGGTACCTACTATCTGACAAAGATGGTATGAGATGAAGTTAAGGCTTCATTTATCAGTATCGACGATGCGACATGTGCATATGAGCAAGGGGCAATCACTCTTCATACTCCGATTAATGTAAGAATTAAGGGTAATGTTGAAAAAACAACACTTTGAAGACTTTTCTTCAATGAAATCGTACCAGAAGAGCTAGGATTCATCAATGAAACACTGGCAAAATGAGTTGTTAAAAAAATTCTAGCAAAAAGCTTTGATATTTTCTGATCAGAGAAGACAGCGTTTTTCTCAGATAGAATTAAGAACATCGGTTTCAAATATGCTACAATAAGCGGTTTGTCAATCTCAAAAGATGATATGATGGTTCCTTCAAACAAGGAAGAACTGATCAAATGATGAGAAGAAAAAATCAAATGAATACAAAAGAAATTTTGGAACGGATTCATGACTGAGAAAGAAAGATATGAACAATCAGTGAAAGTTTGGACTGAAGTAAAGAACATTATTGAAAAAGAAATGCCGACTTACTTTGATGCTTCAAATCATATACATCATATGATCGCATCAGGTGCGAGAGGTAACTGGTGAAACGTTACGCAGCTATGTGGAATGAAATGACTTGTTGCTTCACCATCCGGTAAAATCATCGAGTTGCCAATCAAAGCGAACTATAAAGAATGATTATCAGTACTTGAATACTTTATCAATACTCACTCGTGACGTAAAGGTAAAGCCGATACAGCGCTTAAAACAGCTCAATCAGGTTACTTGACTCGCCGTCTTGTAGATGCTGCTCAGAATATTCTAGTAAGAGATCATGATTGTGGAACTGTTGCTTACGAAGAAATTCACAGAAATACACATAAGCTCCTATTCAAAGAATCATTCGATGACAAGATTTATGGTAAATTTCTAGCTCGTGATGTTGTTGTTGACGGTAAAGTTGTTGTTCCTTCTGAAACAATGATCGACAAGGAAATGATTGCCATGTTCAAGGAGAAATGAGTAAATACTGTGGCAATCAGATCAATCCTTACTTGTGAAACTGAGGGTTGAGTTTGTCAGAAATGTTATGGTATAGATCTTGGTTACAATGACTTAGTAGTTATCGGTACTCCAGTCTGAATCATTGCCGCTCAGTCAATCTGAGAACCAGGTACACAGTTGACGATGCGTACATTCCATTCGGGTTGAGTTGCGAAAGAAGGATGAGATATTACACAGGGTCTTACTCGTGTTGAAGAATTATTCGAAGCAAGAAGCCCAAAATATGAAGCAATCGTTGCACCGTTCACTTGAACTGTAACTGAACTTAAATTCGGAGAAAAAGAAGTATCTCTAGTCTTCACTGCTGAAGCATTGGATTCTCGAGAATATTACATACCGGATGAGACATATAAGATTCTTGTTAAGAAATGAGATAAGGTAGATGAAAAACAAGTAATTGCAAAATCTGCTGATTGAAAAATCAAAATCCAATCTGTGATATCTTGAAAAATCGATAAACTTGATGCAAATGTTATAGTTGTAAAAGATGTTGAACCACAAATTGCAACATATGGTATTGAATTCGGAAAAAATATCCTTGTTTCAAAATGAAGCAGAGTAGAAATATGAGATAAGATTACAGAATGACACATCAATATTCAAAAGTTGATGGAACTTGCTGGAGTATTAAAAACTCAATCATATATCGTAAATGATATTAAAGAGATATATACCTCTCAAGGTCAGACTGTTAACTCTAAACATATCGAGCTTATTGTTCGTCAGATGTTCTCAAAGATTAAAATCACAAATGCTTGAGACACTTCTTTCTTTCCTTGAGATATCGCAGATATCATCAGATTTAAGAAAGAAAATGGTCAAATGGCTAGAACTAGCGGTAAACAAGCTATCGGTTCACAACTTCTTCTTGGTCTGACTAAGATATCATTGTTCACTGAATCATGGTTATCTGCAGCTTCGTTCCAGGAGACAGTACGTGTACTGGTAGAAGCATCTGTGTCTAGAAAAATCGACACATTGGATGGTCTTAAAGAAAACGTTATCATTTGACGTTTGATACCAACTCTTAAATATTACAACAACAATAAAAATGTTGGAAGTTTCTATGAAGATGAGGCTATGGAGGCTGCTGAAATGCGTCAAGAAAAATGACTTTCAGAAGAAAGATCTTACGAAGATTACGCAAGTTTGAATTAATCATATTTCAAATATATTAAAAATCCTCTCCCCGTTATGGGGAGAGGATTTTTAATAATCAGAAGTTGAATATTAATAGGTTTTATTTTACATATAATTTATTTATGTATCTTTTATTGTAGCAATAACCGCTTGTATATCATGTCATGTTAATGAATTTTCAATATCCGTTAATTGTGTCTGTCCTATTTAGTATATTTGTTTGGGTTTGAGTAAAGATAGTTGTTCATCAAATTGAGAAACTTTGTCATAATGTATCAGTAGTGTTTCAATCAGATAATGATAACAGATTTTCTCATTGATTCGGTAAAGCCTCATTCCAATAATATCAGTTCATTCAATTTAAAGTTGTTATGCTCATGTATCATAAACAAGTACCATCATATCTTCAAGTGTATGTTATCTTCATTGATTCAAAATTTATTTTGTCTAAGATCAGTGATTTGTAATGCTGATCATTTGTTCACCATCATACTCAATAGGTTGAATCGCTATAAAAAGTTGAAGCTATATATGAAGTATTTCAAAAATTTGATAAGTCGCTAACCGTTGTCGTATTATTTTTAATTATTTCAGTCCATCCTCAATTTGTTTCCATATCACAATATGCTTGGAATACAACATTTGAATTAGATTTAACCCAATATATTCAATCTAAAGAAGAAGGATAATTGGCTTTTATGGAATTACAGCTTGTTGCGGCGCTTCAGCTAGAAGTTCAATTAGGTGCTGTTATTGTATTTTCAGAAGCCGTCATGCTTCATCCTAAATAATTCTTAATCAATCATTCGCCTTGATTTACTAATGTATTTGTATCTGCAGTAATTATCTTCTGTATTGCAGGCGTTGTAATATTGGAACCAGAATATGCATTTTGCATCTTTGTCATCAGAGCGAGTATGTCAGTATCTGATAATTTCATAGATCAAGTCGAATAAACCTGATCTGCCTTATAATTCGCAAAATTGTTTATTCAAGGAAGCATGATCTTTCCTGATCAGAATGTATTATCATAAACTACATTTCATGTTCAATTCTGATTGATTCAGAACAAGGTAGGTGTAGGAATGTAATGATAAGTGCTTCAAGTGAATACTTTCAGCACAATTCAATTGTAGTTTCAGCTTATATAGACATTAGTTCAAGTTCAACCTAATGCATTCGCATCAGGAGAATTGAGAATTGAGAACTGAGAGATGAGGAAATCGGATTCGAACGGATTATAGGTTTTTTCAAATGATGTAGGATTCTCAAAGTTTCAGGCAACTTGGTATTCTTTTTTGTTGGATGCCAGAGAATAATCGTATTCCGAATCTTTAAGAGGATCTTTGACTTTCTTGGATAGGGTTTTCTGAATGAGCCTGTATGCAGAGTCTCATAGGGTTCATTGGTTCCATATTGTTCATCCGGAATATGTGAAAGATGTTGGATTGTCAGGAGCAGGGTACAGTCAAGATCATACATTGTATATCTCCATTCATTTCTTTATGGACGATATGTCTGATAATCTGGTAGAATCTCTTG
>CAZKLD010000023.1:0-17045 GCA_964553745.1 uncultured Candidatus Peribacteria bacterium
ATAGGAATGCAATCGTCGCAAGGATCGCTAGGATTACTATTACTACGATGAGTTCTACTAGGGTGAAGGCATTCTGTTTTTTTATGTTGGACATATTTATAAATTAAAAAGATAAAAACTGCCCCTATAGGTACTGAAGTAGTTTAGCATGTAATAATTTAAAGTCAAAAAAATGTATGAAGATACTGGAATTATCTGATAGGTTTTATATTCAGCTTAATAAGGTACGGCCGGAGGTGTGAAATTGTTTGTCCACATAGCTTTTCATTTAACTAATCTGATTTCATCAATCAATCAATTAAACCATCTGTAATCACTATTTGAAGGATTTTGATATAACCCGATTTTTAAGACATCCGAACTATTGAATGGGCGCACGCTGGTGGATCCAGAATAGGTATTGATTCAGTCGGCATACATGTATATCATGCTTCAGCTTCTTGTTACGGCATAATGCGACCATGCTCAATCTGCAGTTCAGCTTGTAATATAATTTGAACTGTAATCCCATCAACCTCAGGATGAAGACATTCAAAAAAGAGTTGTCCAAGGGGCTGCATTCCAAAATATATAAGCGAATGATGAATATCAATCTCATTGGCCTATGGCTCAAAATCAGCTTCCTCAATTGAGTTTTGCCCAAAAATCTATAGTAAAATCTCAATCCAGGTACCAATCATTACTGTCTGGAATTGAGAGATATTGATTCGTTCAATTGAAGCTTAGGGAATTTCAGAACTTTCATGTCGAGAATGAAGCTCAATTATTATTGGATATCATTCAGGGATTGGTTCAATGATTAACTAAATTATCGTCCAAATGCAAAAGCAGGACAGTTCAGGTGGCAACGCAAGATAATCCATTCCAATTCATTCAAGCACTGCATGTTGGGAGTGAATCGGAAGAAGAAGATGTTGACGAAGCTGCTCATCCAAGGCTATTCTTTACAAGTCCGGCTCACAGATTTACAAGTTCTGCTCAGCTTGCGCTTACTATAGCTTGGACAGCAGGAGTGGTGACATTTCAAGTAGAGTATGCCGCTTTTACCGTTGTCATTAGATTGGTTATGTCAGCGCTTCACAGATTATCCGATCATGTGGCATAGACTTTGCTGGAATCGAACACAGCTACATTGTTGACTCAAGGAAGCAGGTCCTTTCAGCTTCAGAAAGTATTGTCATAGACGGTGCTTCAGGTTCATATTCAGAACAATGTCGGAGTAGGCACGAAATAATATGTGCTTCATGTGAATACCTTGAGCATGACTCAATTATAGTTTCAAGAGATATAGACATTCGCACCAGTTCATCAGAGAGCTGAGAGCTTAGGATTGAGATTTGAGGAATCGAAAGGATTATAATTTCTTTCTAATGAAGTCGGATTCTCGAAGTTTCAGGCTACTTGGTATTCCCTTTTGTTGGAAGCTAGAGAATAATCATACTCTGATCATTTGAGGGGATCGACTACCTTCTTTGAGAGATTCTTCTGGAGCAACTTGTAGGCTGAGTCTCAGATGGTTCACTGATTCCAGATGACTCATCCGGAGTAGGTGTAGGAATAGGCGTAGTCGGGAGTCGGATAGGTTCATGCATTGACATTGTACATCTCTACTGATTTCTTGATGGAAGAGATGTCTGACAAGCGAGTTGAATCCCTAGCAGAGCCTGACTGGGAAGAGAAGGAAAGGAATGCAATCGTTGTGAGAATCGCAAGGATGACTATCACTACTATGAGCTCTACTAGGGTGAAGGCTTTGTTGTTTTTTGGGTTGTTCTGTCCGTACATAGTGGTTTTATAAAGAATAATGAAATTTTAAGTTCTCAGAGAGTGGCAGTGCTTAATAATTGTCAGATTATTAATAAGGAGACGTAGGCGGAGTGAAATTTGAAGTCCAACGTGCAATTCATTTTGAAATTCGGAATTCGTCCAACAGTCAATTCATATTAAATCAGTCACTTGAAACACTCTCTCAAATTCTTGTCAAAGTAGTTCATGAAGGTTTTGCAAAGGTCATGTCTGTGCTTGTTCAAACGATTATTCAATTTTTAAAAACCCTAACTGTAGTTCAATCATATGAAACTGCGGCATGATTAAAGTTTCAATCAGAAAACACGTCTCAAGTTATCATAATATTTACAAGAGCACCTCAATTCCATGCTTGGAAATATGTATTTCATAAAAATTGTCAGAATGCATACTCGTGACCGCTTGTGCCATTCCATCAAGGAAATCATCATCCTCTGTTTAAAAATATCTGATTTGACGTTGAACTAGATTTTATCCAAAAATCTATTGTAAAAGGCTCTCAGGAAAGTCATAAGTCAAATGAATTAGAGTCCTCCAGACCAAGATAATCTCAGCTTCCATCAAAAAACATCGCTCAATTTCAGAATTTTGGCGTTATCTGAGTAGCGTTTCAGGTCGGAGTGATTGTCTTTGTATTAGAAGTTGAAGAATCGGCAAATGCATTTCAGTTTCAATCAAAATGAACCAAAAGCTTATCGCTTCAATCGCTAGAATAAGGTGAAGTTGGCGGTTGAATAGTCGATGTATATCGTGCGATTCATTTAGATATCCTAAATTCATCGATAAAACCATTGAGGTGGCCTATATTATATCATTTACCTATAGTAAAAGGTGCGGCAATTCAGGAAGGCATTCCTGTAGTTGTTGTCGTATCGGTTATGGTTCAATTTTTTGAAATATAAAGATTGCTTCAACTTTTTATTAATCAGATATGAGTCCAAACTCATGCTGTAAGCGATGTATTTGTTATCCATTCAGCATTTGCCGCTTCCATTTTAGCAGCCCAATGTATAGTGCCTCCAACAGTATCAAAATAAGCATAATGATCATTTTTGACTCACAATATTCAATCCACAGACTGTCAGAAAAATACCGGGTTTCAAGAGAGTGAACTCATCTTAACCCAAAAATCAATAGTCACGTCGCTTGATCAGAAATCAAAATCAGAATCGTCTGAAATACTAAGATAATCTCAGGCTCAATCAAAATATCATACTCAAGAAAATTTACCTATCTGCTGGACATCTCAATTTGCTACAATTTCCTTCTCAATTGCAGAACTGTCTAAGAATGCCGTAGGATTTAAAACATTATCTCAATGCAATAATAAAGATATATTAGCATCAGGCAAAACACTTCATCCTCAATTTCAATTCTGATTTCATCCTACGCTCGCTCATCATCATAGGCTATTCTTAACCAATCAGTTTCAGATATTGATAAGTTCGGCTCAGCTGGCGCTTACTATCGCCTGCACCGCAGGAGTGCTTACATTTCAAGTCGAGTATGCCGCTTTCACCGTTGCCATGAGATTGGTTATGTCTGCACTTCATAGATTGTCTGATCAAGTGGCATATACTTTGCTGGAATCGAATATGGCTACATTGTTTACGCCCGGAAGCAGGTCTTTTCAGCTTCAGAAAGCATTGTCATATACAGTGCTTCATGTTCATATTCAGAACAATGTAGGAGTAGGAACGAAATAATAGGTGCTTCAAGTGAATACCTTGAGCATGACTCAATTATAGTTTCATGAGATGTAGACGTTCGCACCGGTTCAGCCTAGGGCGTTCGCCTCGGAAGAACTGAGAGATGAGAACTGAGAACTGAGAAGATGGAAAGGGTTAAGACTCTTTTCATATGAAGTCGGATTCTCGAAGTTTCAGGCTACTTGGTATTCTCTCTTGTTGGAAGCTAGGGAATAATCGTACTCTGATCATTTGAGGGGATCGACCACCTTCTTTGAGAGATTCTTCTGGAGCAACTTGTAGGCTGAATCTCAGATGGTTCATTGGTTCCAGATGACTCATCCGGAGTAGGTATATGAGAAAGATTTGTCGGGTGTCGGATAGGTTCAAGCGTTGACATTGTACATCTCTACTGATTTCTTGATGGAAGAGATGTCTGCCAAGCGGGTTGAATCCCTTGCACTTCAAGATTGTGAAGAGAAAGAGAGGAATGCAATCGTCGCAAGAATCGCCAGGATCACTATGACTACGATGAGCTCTACTAGGGTGAAGGCATTGTGTTTTTTTATGTTGGACATGTGAACATTTAATAAGAAAATAATTTATAACCAAAACATAATAGCATATTATTAAACAAGTCAATCAAATAAATCAGATTTCTCGGAAATCTGATTTATTAAAACTAATAAGGTGCGGTCGGCGGAGTAAAATCTGACGCCCACATCGCTATTCATTTTGTGACTCTTAGTTCATCGAGAAATCACTTTAAATATGCGCCATTCTGGGAACTTTTTCAGACATATAACAGAGAGTTAAGCGCTGGCATTGATGCGTTGGCTTGCATATGCTGGTTTATCGTCAATGTTTTTTCAGCTCAGTTGACATAAATCTTAAAATTATCATAACCGGTTCAGTATTTCACAAAAGCGACATGTGTCCAAGCATTTAGAGGGACTGCTGAATTCGCCTGAACATTTATTACGCTTGCTCAGCCGGTTCTGGCTATGAAATTAAGGGTTCAGTCACTATTAATCCTTGATTGCATATAGTCTCAGTTCGAATTGTATCAATCGAATATCGATGGCCATGATCATGATGATGGCGATAGATAGACCCAAGTGTCAATTGTAAAACTTCATGTTCAAAAATTTGCGTCTCAGTTATTCGGTGCTGTCAGATAATCTCATGCTCAATCAAAGGCCATTAATCAGCTTCAGATTTTTGGTGAAACTTGAGTGGCTCAATTAACGGTGATTGTCTTACGGTTTGTTGTCGATGAATCATCAAATGAATTTCCTGTTCAATCGAAATGCAGAAGCAAGACATCATTGGCATCAGCAGTATATGGTGAAGTCGGTAATGATGAACTGAAATCTCAAGTAAATCTTGCAACTCATTTTGAAATACGCAATTCGTCGATGAAGAATCTAGGTCATGATGTTTCAGCTGCTTCATTTGCCTGTCAGACTCTGAAAACTGAATTATCATTATATATGTTTACTCAAGTGAAATTATAAGTTCAGTCTAATACTCAATCAACATATGTATTCAAACTATTATTATTTCTGACCAGCACAACATGATGCATTTTTCAGTCTGCTACTGGAATTGTTCCCATTAATCAAGGAGATGGAACATTTCATACTCAAAGTCACCATTGAGATCTCAGCTTACCATTGTAAACAATCAAATTAATTCAATAATGATAATTTGATCATCCATTCCAAGTTCATTGTCCTAATATGCTTCAATCAACTCTTGTGCTCAACCAAGCTTCGATAGTGAAATTGCCTGTTCAGAAATTCCAATCTTCAGAATCCGGCATGCTTAAATTGCTAGTGCTTCAATCAAAATATCACATGCCTCAGAACTTTCCTATCTGCCTCGCATCTCAATTTGTCGTCATTGTTTTCGATGTAGCTGAACTGTCGATGAAAGTTAAGGGATTTGACAGATTATCTCAGTGCAATAAAAGTCAAGTTCAAACAGTTATTACAGGAGTTGCAATCGGTAAATCAGGCGAAGGGGGTGCGATGGATATAGCTCCTCCTCCTAAATTATTTTTTACAATTCAGTTTCAAAGATCCGTCAGCGCGCTTCAAGTTGCGGCTAAGACCGCCTGCACTGCAGGTGTCGTCACGTTTCATCCTGAATATGCCAATTGTACAGTATTCATAAGGCTAGTGACTTCCGCCGAAGACAATCAAGTGGAAGATGTGCTAGCGTATATTTTGCTGGAATCGAATACAGCTACATTGTTGACTCAAGGAAGCAGATCTTTTCAGCTTCAGAAAGTATTGTCATAGACCACATTTCAAGTTCATGAATTAAGTCAGAACAATGTCGGAGTAGGGACGAAATAGTAAGTGCTTCAAGTGAATACCTTGAGCATGACTCAATTATAATTTCATGAGATGTAGACATTAGCGCCAGTTCAACCTAGAGCTGAGAGCTTAGGACTGAGGGCTGAGGAATCGAAAGGATTATAATTCCTCTCGAAGCTTGTAGGATTCTCGAAGTTTCAGGCGACTTGGTATTCTCTCTTGTTTGAAGCTAGTGAATAATCGTATTCGCTTCATTTCAGAGGATCCACGACTTTCTTGGAGAGATTCTTCTGGAGCATTTTATAGACGGAATCTCAGATGGTTCATTGGTTCCAGATAGTTCATCCGGAATATGTATATGAATAGGCATAGTCAGGAGTCGGATAGGTTCAAGCATTTACATTGTACATCTCTACGGATTTCTTTATCGAAGATATGTCTGAAAGACGTGTAGAATCTCTGGCAGAGCCGGACTGGGAAGAGAAAGAGAGGAATGCAATCGTCGCAAGTATCGCTAGGATTACTATTACTACGATGAGTTCTACTAGAGTGAATGCGTTGTTGTTTTTTGTATTTTGTGTGGACATTAATAATCAGTTAAAAATATTTTTATATCTGGTGGATTGTACAGTAATGATTTTGTAAAAGCAAATAAATTTTTAAAAAAAAATCTTTTTGCAAATAATGGATAATATGCTAGGATTCCAGAAATTAATTCTTAAGCAAATATGCATATGTCCAAAGATAACATTTATATTTTTGAGGGATTATCCAAGGAAGAGGTGTCATATTTCATTCTTATGTCTGAAACTCAAGACTACAAGAAATGAGAGAAGATTATAATGCAGTGAGGAATGTCGAACAAAAAAGCCTACATAATCGAGAAGTGATCGGCAGAAGTCTATAAGGATTGAGAAAAGGTGGCCACTCTCAGAGAATGAGACATATTTTGAGAGATAGCCTTAATCATAAACGAACCCCGTACTGCTACTGTAATGGCAAAAGAAGATATGGAAGCACTGGTGCTGAATAAGGATGATTTTCTGATGCTTTATCAGAAATCATGACAATACCAAGAAATCAAAGATAGGATACTGGACCGCATAAGGAATAATTTCTACGGAATTAAAGAATAATTTGATTTTTTCAGATGTTTTTATAAAATATGCGCACGTTTTCTGGTGTATGTACCGGACTGCAACATAATATATCATAATCATTATACATACCATATGGAAAGAAAAGACAAGAAAGAGCTTATGGATAAGTTCGCAACTCACAAAGGAGACACTGGTTCTCCAGAGGTACAAATCGCAATTCTTACAACAAGAATCGAAAACCTTAAAAACCATCTAGAAATGCATAAGAAAGATAACCACTCAAGAAGAGGTATCATGCTTATGGTTGCAAAGAGAAGAAAACTTCTTAATTACCTTAAGAAAAAAGATCAAGAGAGGTATGATGTTATACTTGAAAAACTTAGCCTAAGAAAATAATTACAGAAACCCGGAAGTAACTTCCGGGTTTTTTAATGCAAAAAACATTCAAGTTATTTACTTTCAGAAAATCTCGATATAATGATAAAAATAATCTCTAGAACATGCGTTATTATAAATTACTTTTCATTTCCCTTTGAGTGCTTGCATTAAGCTATTTTTTTTGGTCGAGCTCGACCGAGAAAATCAAGAACCTCGACATAGCGAAAGTAGTCAATTTCAATGACATAAATTTTGCCGGAGAAAAAACCCCCATGGACAACCAGCATTACTTCAATAGAGAAAAATTAGTAAAGGAGCTCAGCATTTCAAGATTCAATGTTTATCAATTCGTACTTTATCACAAAAGAGAGCCACTATACTTCAAGACAATCGAGAAGAAACTCCGAGACGCATGAATCCCTGATGACTTCAAATACCTGGCTGTCGCAGAAAGCTGACTCAAAAACGACGCCCTTTCTGATTCGAATGCAGGAGGAATTTGGCAATTCATCCCTGAGACAGGATCCAGATATTGATTGAAGATAAATGAAAAGATAGACGAAAGATATAATTTTGAGAAAGAGACCGATGCGGCAATAGGCTATTTCAAGAAATTATATCGAGACTTCAACAACTGGACATTGGTCGCAGCAGCATATAATAGATGAGAGAATTGAATCAAAAGAGCGCTAGATGATCAAAAAGTGACATCCTATTATGATTTATACCTCAATGAGGAAACTTCAAGATATGTATTCAGGATACTCGCCATAAAGTATCTCATGGAAAACAGATACAAGATTTTTGATGAATCGGAGCTCTGAGACAGATTCGAGGCACCCAAAACAAAAATCATAGAAGTCTGAAGGATCGATGACCTGAAATCCTGGTCGAACCAGAAATGATACATATATGCAAATATAAAACAGCTCAATTGATGGATCATCTGAGATTCGCTCCCTGACTGAAAATGGGAAATGAAGGTTTTCGATTATTAATATTATCATTGTAGAGACGCATCGCAATGCGTCTCTACAATGATAATTCATTTGCCTTTTCCCTGATTCTGAATATATTCCCTTCATAGATTAATCCGGATAAACATGTCGATAAGCTACTTCGATGAAATATTCTTTGAGCGCTTCATTAAGCAGCGTGAAGATGAAATCCTTGATATTTGCCACAGGCATATAATTACGATTACTGATACAATTGTCGTATGATTATTTTTTTGGGTCATCTTGCCAGCTTTTTTCTACTACAATAATTCGTTTGCCTCTCAAGACGCCATACCGTTCATATTTTTCGAATGATATCTTTTTGCTGTGTATTGCGTACTTATTTACAAGATATTCGATTGGTATAATGATGTATGGATTATCACAGACAAATGAATAATAGATTTGGATTGGCAATATCTGAAGACAAACATAACCTACATAGATTACAGCGATGTTAAGTGAATTTGAGTTGTTCAGAATTCCGCTTGGGATTGACTTCTTAATAAATGAGAGATAGAAATACATACCATGTGAGACTGATGATGATCTTTTTGACTTAGCGACGCCAAGAGTCCGGGCGATATAGTATGATATATCCAATGAATACTTGAAGATCGTGAAAAGAAGAAAAAGGAAAAAGATGTGACCTTCAATGATAAGTTCTTCAATACAATCAAATGAGTCATAAAAGATTACCTTGAAAGAGAAGGGCTTCAGCAGATAGACGGTAGCGACGATGATGATGTCGAATCACCAGAAGAAATAGCAGCCGCAAAGGCCCTGAAGAAAAAATGAACTATAGATTTAAGGAATAACGCAGAATAATGATTCTAGATTGAAAAAAAATTGCATATGAGATTTATGAGGATCTTAAAGCCAGAATTTCGCTTTTAAGGAAAAAACCGACACTTGCAGCGGTTCTGGTATGATCGAATCCTGCCAGCATAGCTTACATAAGCCAGAAAAGGAAATTCGCACAATATGTTTGAATGGATTTCATTTCTATAGAATTAGGCTCAGACGTATCCGAAGATGAACTGCTGACAAAGCTCGATTGACTTAACTCCGATGAGCATATAAGCGGGTATATAGTCCAATTGCCGTTACCAGAGCATATCGATGCCCAGAAGATAATCGACAGGATAATCCCAGAAAAAGATGTTGACTGATTCACTAAGCAGAATATAGGCAAGCTCTTCCTTTGAGAAGAGAATTGACTTATTAGCTGCACGCCGAAATGAATAAAGAGGCTCCTTGACAGCTATTCCATAGATCTGAAATGAAAGAATGTCACCATCATCTGAAAAAGCAATATTGTATGAAAGCCCCTATCACTTCTTTTCATAAATCATTCCGCAACAGTTACTGTTTGCGACATCTTCACAAAAGACCTATCTGAACACACGCTTAAATCAGACATAGTGGTCAGCGCTGCTTGAGTGGCGAACCTTGTTACGAAATCCATGATAAAGCCCTGAACGGTCATCATCGATGTCGGATTCAATAGGATTTGAGACAAGATAGTCTGAGATTGTGATTTTGCTGAGCTGGAAGCGGATAATCTGATCACCCCTGTTCCGGGATGAGTGGGCGCAATGACTGTAGCAATGCTCATAGAAAATACTTATTTAGCTCATATCCAGAAAACCCATGAATAAGAGAGTGGCTTTGCTTTTCTGACTCAATATATTCTCAATACTTATGGCTTTTTTCCTCGGCTATCTCTACGAGAGGAATATCCACATCCAAGAATTGAACTCAGAGATTTCTAGGAGATATCTCCTAGAAATCAAACAAACCAAGACTAAGCTAGAAATAAATAACCCTTACCCGAATATACAGATAAAGGTTAATGGAGATGATCTTAGCAGCAGCTGAATAATTTTGAATAAATAATAATCATTAAAATCTTATGTAGGTATTCCTTAACTGTGGCAAGGTTGATGGTCATGGTCAAGTTTTCCCAAGAGAACAATCCTTCTTTTCGGTATAGTAGTATGGTCAGGCTGTCATTGTTCAAAAATGCCAAAAATGATTTCCTCATCAATAACTGATATTATATCAATAAGTTGCGAAATTCGGGTGCGGGTAGCTCGTATGGGATACTGCCATGCTTATTTGTCATGTTCAAGAAGTGTAGTTATAGCCATTTCAGATATATTTTTCACAAGTTCAAGGAATGGTTGCCATTATATTGAATCTGTTTCATTCCATTAGAGGGAATCTTGATAATGCCATATTGAATGAATTGGTTCATGAAGTGTCAGTATAATCAAAAATTCAACCTGAATTATAATAATTATCTGTTAAGAGCGGCGTTTTATTGGCATCCCAAGCAGGCAATTTATAATTGCTATAATTAAAAGACCAGAATAAAGTCCATCCTCCTCAATCGGTTGTCATATCGCAATAAACCTGAAATCAAGCTCATCATTGAGGGTTTATCGTATACTTTCAATCCTTGCTTGAAGGATTCATATCCTTGATCCTTTTGCATGTGGAATTAGGATTCATCTGAGCTATGGACAATCCAGTTCATGTTACAGAATCGGCATTTGAAATCTTAAGGACATACGAATCATCGGTTTTGACTATATCGATTCAAGTGAAAGCCAATGCATCATAATTATCTTGAACAGGTGTCAATGTTCAGGAATTCAATAATATTCAAATCATGTCTCATCTTGTGACTGCATATCTTCAGCTATAGCTTACAGAATCGGCAGAAGCTCAATTAAACAAGGATTTTGAAATGGGATTAAGGCTCAAGGCGGAATTGCTTCATTCTTCCAGAAATCATAAAAGCTGGAATTTATCATGATTTATAGTCGTCGAATAAGTATAATGCTTTCAATTCAGAGGGTCTTTTCATCCTCATGTAGAAATCTTTATCATATCAAGGACTTTTGATCAGGCGTATCATTGATATCATAGAGCGCTTCATGATACTGTTATTGCGATTCCATTTTCTGGAGTCGGATATTTGCCTGCTGTAGCAGCCATGACTCCTAATCATTTTGCTATGTTGCTCATATCTGCCAATCTTGTCGAATCTCTCGCACCGGCTGATTGATAAGAGAAAGAGAGGAATGCGATAGTCGCCAGTATTGCCAATATCACAATTACGACGATAAGTTCGACTAGAGTGAAGGCTTTGTTGTTTTTTGCGTTTGTCATACAAGGAGATTATGATTATATGGGATTAACCCCGATTTTAATATATTAGAATCAAAAATCAAATAAAAATCAGCTACGATGCATCGTAGCTGATTTTTGAATTAATCTATAACCTTGAATAATTCATCCAAAGTGGTCTTCCCTCTCATTGCCTTAAGGACTCCATCTTCACGTATTGTCATCATGTCCTGCTTGCGTGCTTCCGCCAGAATCTCTGATGGGCTTGATCAATTGCGGATAAGATTCCTGATTTTTTCATTGAAAGCCAGTACCTCATATACTCAAATCCTTCATTTATACCCTGAGTATCAGCACTTCTCGCATCACCTAGACCTATAAAGCTTGAATCAGCCCGTTTTCGCCTTTGAGACAGCCTCGATACCAATATCCTTCATCATCCATTTTATGATTTCATTCTGTTCCGTTGTAGCTTCCTGCTCTTCTATGCAGTGCGGACAATTCTTCCTTACCAGTCTCTGGGCTATGATGATGTCGATTGCGGATGACAATATGTACGGCGGAACTCATATGTTTATGAGCCTTTCAAGTGTTTCTGATGCTGATTTCGTATGAAGCGTCGCAAGCACCAAATGTCATGTCAGAGATGCCTGTGATGCTATCTGGGCAGTTTCCAGATCGCGGATCTCTCATATCATTATCACATCCGGATCTTGCCTCATCAAAGCTTTCAATCAAGAACCATAGGTATATCAGTTCTTCTCGTTCACTTCGGATTGCACGACTCATGGAAGCTCATACTCAATGGGATCTTCGAGAGTTATTATCTTTTTTTCAGGCGTATTGAGCGTATTGAGGATACTGTAGAGCGTTGTCGTCTTACCAGATCAGGTAGGTCAAGTGACGAGGATCATTCAATTCTTCTTCTTGACGCTTTTTTCGATTTGCCTTTTTGATGCCCACATGAATCAGAGATCATCCACGGATGGGATAGTATTTCATGAATCCAGAATACGGCAAACTACATTTTCTCACAGCTTGACCGGGAGAGTTGAAATACGCACATCGATCTTCCTATCATCATCCAGAATCCTATATTTACCGTCTTGGGGAATGTTTGTGATATTAAGCTTGAGGTCGGATTTATACTTAAGCCGCTCTAGGACAAGCTTATATTGCTGCTTCGTAAGTATGAAGATATCAGTCAGATGTCAATCTATACGGAATCTCAATTGAGTGAAATTCTCCCTGATATCATAATGCACATCAGAGCTTCAGAACGACAATGCTCACTTGGTTATGAGTGTGAGGGCCTTTTCTGAATCTTGCGATTTATCAAGGGTTTCTTTCACATGATTTTCAAGCTCTAGGAATTTGTCTGATTTGAAGCTTGCGGCTTCTCACATCAGCACTGTTTTTGCCTTATCGAAATGCTCTTCATTCGTTATTTCCATTTTTTAAAAAGGTATTTACATATAAGCTTTTTTAGTTATATTTATTATAACATAACTTAACTTTTATTGCAAACTTACCGCGTCATATTTATGCTAATACAAGTTGCCATTTTGGTCATATATGCTATAGCGATAATCATTACAGAGCTTCTCATCGAGAGGAGGCTTGATCTATTGACTAAAAGGCATAATGAAAAAATATGATGATGATATGCTTCCGTCTGACTATTAAGCCTGCACAAAAAATTAAAACTGATCCTTAGAATACTTTCTGCAATCCTTTTTATATGCTGAGCCGCTATTAGCCTCTTACTTTTATAAATATGGGATTCATTCTGCAAAAAGATTACGTCATTATAAAAAAACACGGTATCGTGATTTTATATATTTTGGCAAAATTTGTTTTCGCCTTATTGATAGTCGCATGATTATTCTGGGTTTCATACACCCAAAAATCTAACATCTGAGCTGAACTGGTGACTTATTTCCTTTATCCTGTTCAGATGATAATCCTGATTTATGCTTTTCTGAAGCTAGAGCAAGGATTCATTTTTTATTACAATGACCTAGTGATATTCATTCACGACAAAGTCATAATAATGAAGAGCTCGTTATTCCTGCAGGATGATCTGGAAGTCATTGACATAAGCAAGGTCATGAAGATAGATGTCCAATGCCACTGATTCCTCTCAAATCTAATCTGATATGGAAATCTTGTGATAGAGCAGCAAAGGGATGAACTTAGGATACTCCATTTCGTTCCGAAGCCCTACAGAGCCCTTCAGCTCTTGAGAGAAAAAACAGCTTATCTTAACACGAATCAAGACCTTAATTTCTTTAAGCTGAATTAATCCTTTCCGATATAATATGAAGAGCTTTCTCCAGCTATCGGATTTCAGGATCAAGCACGAAACTTCATAAAAAACAGACAAAACTTTATTTGGAATTGAAAAAATAAGATGGCATTCATAATGAGAAACGAGGACTTCAGGTGTGAGAATTGCAAAAAAGAGATATCAAAGCACCCAGAATGATCCGCCAGAAACCACTGCCCGCACTGCCTCTATTCAAAGCACGTGGACGATAAGTTTCCCTGAGATAGAAGTAGCCTATGCCATTGACTGATGAAACCTGCCTGAATAGATCATAGGAAAAACAAATGATACATGATAATCCATAAATGCACTCTGTGCAGCAAAGAAATCCCAAATAAAATAGCTCCCGATGATGATTTCCTGACATATATAAAAGCAAATAACGCCAAGAACAGCCACTAACTGCAAATCTATGATTAGTTTTAAAATCATATTCCTGATCGCATACTCAATCTTTCTTGTGGGATCATATTTCTTATTCTTAATGCTAGCTCGTAGGCTGCATAGTCAGAATCTTGAGAAACTGACCCCTTCAAGTCAAGGGATACTGGAAGAAAATTTTAAGAGAATGGTTCATTATATAAGGATAAGTCTTTTTGCCCTTTTTATCTCTTCTGTGCTTTTTCTATTCCTAATCCTGTAATATCATGATTCACGAATATAAAAATTCCTTGCTCTTGAGAATGCATAAGATTAAGCTTTTTTATATTTTCTGAAAATTCCTGATATACCTTTTCATATGTCTTCTAGTGGTCCTCACTTTCCTTCTCTTATCAGGTTATTCTAATCAGGCTAATATATTTGATGAGAGTATCTTCATTATATTCATGATATTTTTCAATTTGATGGCTTTTGCGCTAATTCTTGACATTATAGCGCATTTCAATAATCTCATTTATATAAGCGATTCTCATATCTATATAATTCAGAACTGGCTTCTCTTGAGGGAAGACATAGAAATCATAGAGCTGAGCCAGGTTACAAAAGTCCACATACTCTGCCAATGAATCCTGCCCAATATGCTCTCATATTGAAAAGTTATAATCGAATTGCAGAGATCAGAGACAAAAAAGCTATTCTTCATACCGGAGCCATACAGAATCATGAACAACATAAGGTCTAAAATGGATATCCTGAAAATCCTCTGAAAACCGACAAAAGAATTAAACGGAAATAAATTCGATGATGCAAAAATTTTTTGAAAAATATAAGATAAGCTCGGATGATAAGATAGTCGTAGCTTGTTCAGGAGGAGCCGATAGCATGTATCTACTATCGGAAATTATCAAGTTCCATCCGAAAAAATCAATATTAGTCGGGCATTTCAACCATAATCTGCGATGAGATGAGAGCGATGCGGATTCCCTTTTCGTAGAAGATTTCTGCAGAGGGCAAGATCTCCGATTCCTGCTCTGAAGTGCAGAGATAAAACGATTCGCTAAGGAGAATAAATTATGAATCGAAGAAGCCGCCAGAATAAAGAGGTACGGGTTTCTGGAAGACACAAGAGCAGATAATTGAGCCGGATTCATATTTACCGCTCATCACCTGGATGACAGCATCGAGACATTCATGTTCAATCTCATAAGATGAACCAAAATCGGCTGACTGACCTGAATCGATGAGAGGAATTGATTCATTTTACGGCCGCTTCTGCATATTACGAAAAAAGAGATACTAAAAAAATGCGAAGCAGAGGGAATCCCATATAGGAATGATTCCTCAAACGTTGATGACACTTTTTTAAGGAATCATATAAGACTGAATATTCTGCCTCAATTTGAGACGATAAATCCGAATTACAAAAAGAATTTTGATGATCTTATAGAATATTTCAAGGAATTGGAAAGCAATATAGAAGGTGATATCAGTAAGATAATAATGGACAATTCATTTGAAATTAAGGCATTTGACAATTTAAGCCTTTTCAAGCAGAAGGAACTCATCGCATATATTTTTAAAATTACAAACTCTTGAACAATAGGCCTTACAAAATGAAATATCGATGAGGTTATCAGGTTCATAAACGATAAATGAAACCATACGAAAAAAGATATAAAGGCTATGCACCTGTTCAAGAAAAATGGAAAGATTTTTCTGATCAATCCTTAATTGAATATCATTAAAATACACCTCCGAAATCGGAGGTGTTATTTGATATTTTTTCAATTACCTTACCCACATTGAGAAACTTCAATTTGAGTCATTGCTATATGAATATCAATTCGAATCATTTCAAATTGCCCAAGCCACAGCGGACAGGTCATGATTAGTTACAAAGTAAAAGTTCATAATTCCGCACACCGCATCAGTTATTCACTTTAATTGAGGACATCATCAGTTTGCAGTCGTATTGCCTTGTTTCAATCAATTCCAAGATAAATCAGAATATGTTCTTGAGCAATCTCAAACAGGGGAAGTTGTCAATGTATGACTGTAGTTGCAATCAGATTTAACGTATCTTGTGGTATTATATCATCCTTCTCATTTGAGCATGTACACTCACCCATTTCTTATGGAATTCAATTTTGAATCTGAAAATTTGAACAAATCGGTAACTCATGCTGAATATTGAAGATTCACATCATTCGGCGTATTCCATGATGAGATATAATCTGAACCGTTTGCTCATTTTCATCTGAGGACAAGTGTCCATCATCATCATTCGCTTTCCATATCACAATATGCCTGAAATGCAGGGTCTGAAGTTGGCTTGATCCAATATGTTCAGTCTTCAGAAGATGGAAATGCCGTTTTTATGGAATTGCAATTTACTCCTGCATTTCAGCTGGTATCTCATCTGTTTGGGACTATAGCCTCTTCTCATCAGCTTCATCCTCAGCTCACTCATCCTCATAAGCTATTCTTTACCAGTCAGTTTCAGATGTTTATAAGCTCAGCTCAGCTGGCATTGACTATTGCTTGGACTGCAGGGGTTGTGATGTTTCATGTGGCATATGCTTCCTGCATCGTTGTCATAAGATCATTGATTTCTGTGCTTCACAGATTATCGGATCAGGTGGAATAGACTTTAGACGAATCGAATATCGCAACGTTATTGACTCATGGAAGCAAGTCTTTTCAGCTTCAGAAAGTGTTGTCATAAACCACATTTCATGTTCAATTCGGATTAAGTCAGAATAATGTAGGAGTTGGCACGAAATAATATGTGCTTCAAGTGAATACCTTGAGCATGACTCAATTGTAGTTTCATGAGATGTAGACGTTGGTTCAAGTTCAGCCTAGGGCGTTCGCCTCGGAAGAACTGAGAGATGAGAACTGAG
>CAZKLD010000024.1:0-16340 GCA_964553745.1 uncultured Candidatus Peribacteria bacterium
CCTCCCGCGTGACAGGCGGGCGCTCTAACCAACTGAGCTATGGCTCCATAAAAAATGGTGCGCGTAGTATATGTTTTTTAAAAAAATATGCAAATTTTTTTTTGTAATTTGCATATCTCTTTATTTTATAGGTCGGAATGTAAAAATGCTAAAGGAATTTCCTGAGGAGAAAATCTGCCACTTTATCAATTCATAAGTAATCATCGATCCAATACATGCCATCAAGCTCTTGTCTTACCTTCAAATATCTTTCTTCAGTTTGTGAATTTACTTCTGATACGAATTTCAATCATATTGCCTCCATTGCCTTTCATTCGCTGCTCTCATCAAGGCTTGCGTAATAATTCTTTATCTCCCCCAACTCATGCTTGTCAAGAAATATTGAGTGGCATCCGTTGCAGAAATTGATATAGACTCAGGAATCATACAGATATTCCTTTTCCACCATCAGACCAGCGCAATTTGCACAAACAAGGTCTTTCCCCTCATGGTCCAGCTTATCATCTCAAGTTAATATGTTGCTAGTGACATCTGCAGTTGGCGAAATTGTCTCAATAGAGCCGTACATTTCACCGAAATCGAAGAATGCCCCTCAGCATTGCGGGCATGCTTCTATCGCGATTGAACCATTGAAGGCTTCATTCATCTTTGTTCCGCATCCCGGGCAAGATCTATTTGTTTCCATTTTAAAGCATTAATTTATATTTCTTTAGTAATATAACACAAGAATGATGAAAAGACAAATTTTTCTTATTGCTATCTTGCTGCTGTCTTATTTATGAATTTCTGAGACGAAAGGAATCAGCTTAATAATCATATGAGAGAGATTCAGGCAATTTCATAGAAGAAGTACGCAGAATTTGATTCTAAGAACCTATTCACGAATCAAGGAAAATCATCAATAAGATAAATATTGACCGTCTTGATGATATAGAGGAATATCACGAAGCTCAAAAGCGAAGAGAACAGCGTATAAAGGAATCCTTGGACACTGAAAGGTCAATAGATGAATATATTGTCTCCGCCCACCAGCTTGGTTATCTTTATCTCATCCCTGTAGAAGAAAATGAAATTTCAGATTATATTGTAGATTATTATGAATACCGAGAAGAAGAAAAAGCCTATTATTCAATAAATTCAGAGCTTAATGGAATTGAACACCTTTATGACCGAGTTGATCCTATCATACTGCGCCCTGTAATCTATGATCTTCTTCTTGAAGCGTTTTTCATCATACACTATCGCTGATTTGTACTTTCAGATTACTGCATCAAGATTATTATATTCCCTGATTCAGATATTTTCTATTTTTATAGAAGCGGGAAGCGGGTTCTCATTTGGATTCTCAACCAATTTTGTCAATTCGGGATCCCTTTCTTTCATTGTGCTGAAGGCCTCCTCAGGAGAGACATAAGTTACTAGGACAGAACTATTGAGCGACCTGATTCAAGAGATGAGATCTATGACTTCTGAGTTCTCATTAGTATATCACTTATTCAGGGTGACCGAGAGAGTCAATCGCTGATTTATGTTCTGAATGATGATATCAGTAGTGTAATTGACCAGCAGGAGGATGTTGATGAAGAATATGATAAGAGATAAGACAAGCACTGAAGACAGCGACAGGAACGCGTTTCTTTTGATGTTCTTAATTGCATATTTTAGAATTCTCATATTTCTCTTAAAAATTTAATCTAAAGCATTGTATTCATATTTGTAATATGGCAAATTTTTGACAGAAAAAATAGATTGTGGCATAGTCAAAGCATTGTTCATTTTATTAAGAAAACAAATATTATGCCCGGAGAAAAAAGCTACTTGTAGCAGAAGAAGGGAATGCGGGCGCTGCAGAAAACAAGGAGCTCATCAGTGAAGAGTAAAAAATCAAAGAACTTTACTTCGAATTTGGAAGTCTGAGTAATCGATTGGATAAAAAGACGATTGCAGATATAAGGAAAATACCAGAGAACTGAAACGACATTGAGCTAATTAAAGCAAGTGAAATCATATTGAAGATGAAGATAGGATTTGATCTGGATGATCTAAGGCATGATGTGGAGAAAAAACTGAAGATGATATACATAAGGAAAAATGATAAATTCTTTAAAGGGGGTCCAGACTGGTAAGCAAGACAAGATTGATAAGCTAGTGGCAAAAGCGAATTGAATGCAGTCTTTCCAGAAATTCAAATATTTATGATGAATGAAATAACATATTTGAAGAAAAAAAGTCCTGGGCACTTCAAAATAAGGCACTTATGGATTTTCGATCTGAAGAAAAAATTGCCTTAGAAGCAAATAGTTCAAAATATATATTGAATTAAATAATAATCCCCAAGCTTTTGGCTTGGGGATTATTATTTAATTGAATTATTTTACGCTTACATAAATATCCTTGTATACTCTTTTATCAAATCTTACTCTTCTTTTTTCTTGGAAAGAAACAGTACCCTCAATAGTAGAGAATAAAGTGAAATCAACACCTTGAGAAACATTTTCTCCTGCCCAGAATTTATTACCTCTCTGGCGGATGATGATTCATCCTGCTTTAACTGGTTGTCATCCAAAAACCTTAACTCATAGTCTCTGAGACTGGGAGTCACGTCCGTTATTGGTGGTTCATTGGGCCTTCTTATGAGCCATAATCTTGTATAATTAAAAAATTAATTTTGATTGTTGAGACGTAGCGCGCTACGTCTGTACTTTGCTACGTCTGTACATCTGAATTCGATTATCTGTTGTTAGCGAATCTTGCGAATGCCTTGTTAGCTTCGGCCATCTTATACACTTCTAGCTTTTTCTTGAATGCAGCTCAAGTCTCTTGAGATGCTTCTACTAATTCTGTAGCAAGGAATCTGTGGAATTCACCACCTGATTTTCCATGTGCAGAAGCTAATATCCATCTAGCTGCTAGAGCTAATTGTCTTTTTGGCTTAACTTCTTGCGGAACTTGGTAGATTGAACCTCAAACTCTCTTTGGCCTGACTTCAATTTTCGGCATAACGTTTTCTAGCGCTTTTTCAAAAATTTCTTCAGGATTCTTATGTCCTTTAGCTTTGATTTCTTCAAAAACATTACTCATGATCTTAAGCGCAAGAGTCTTCTTACCATCTTCCATAACATAGTTAGTGAATTTGACAAGCCTTTCATTCTTGACACCAGTCATTATTTTCCCTTTTGTACTCATACTATTGAGATTTATCGATAATTAAATTAAACTATTTCTTTACTTTTGGTCTTTTTGCACCATATAGGCTTCTTGATTGATTTCTCTTGTCAACTCATTGAGTATCAAGAACTCATCTTAAGATATGATATCTCACACCCGGAAGATCCTTAACACGACCTCATCTGATCATAACAACCGAATGCTCTTGCAGATTATGACCGATTCAAGGTATATAAGCGATAACTTCATAACCGTTTGTAAGTCTTACCTTTGCTACTTTACGTAACGCTGAATTCGGTTTTTTCGGAGTCGTAGTATAAACCTTTGTACAAACTCATCTTTTCTGAGGACAAGCTAGTGCAGTTGTCTTCCTTTTGATTGAATTCTTTATAACTTGTAAAGCAGGAGATTTGCTCTTGCGATTTTTATCAGCTCTAGGTTTTCTAATAAGTTGATTAATAGTTGTCATAATATATGAGGAATTGAGTAATAAAAAGATATTAACGTTTTGACCATTGAGTAGCCTTTCTTGCTTTGTGCAGACCTGGTTTTTTTCTTTCAACCTTTCTTGCATCACGAGTTAGCAGGCTATTTTGTTTCATAGTTTTTTTCATAGCTGCATCGACTCTTGAAAGAGCTCTTGCTAGACCGTGTCTTATGGCTTGTACTTGCGCACTTTCACCTGATCCGACTACATTTACCTCAAAATAGTATCTTCCTTCTCAGCTAACCAGTTTCAAAGGAGATAATAGAACAGAGTATAGATCTCATCTGGACACATAATCTTGGTAATTCTTACCATTGATCATTGATTGTCCTTCTCATTCGAAAAGCTTAACTTGTGCTACGGCAGTTTTTCTTTTTCAAAGCGCGTAAATGTATTTCTTAGAAGCCATAATTGTTTAAATATATTAAATTAAAGAGTTATAGTTACAGGAGTTTGAGCCTCATATTTGTGAGTAGCTCATAGTTGCAATTTTAGTCTTGCAAGCATATCATCCTTAAGTCTTGTCTTAGGAAGCATACCTTGAATAGCAAGTCTGAAAATTTCAGTAGGCTTTTTCTCTCTCATTGTCTTCACTGTTGTAGTCTTAAGACCTCCCATGAATTGTGAGTGGGTGTGGTATACCTTATCCTCTTCTTTGTTACCGGTAACTTTAATTTTTCCTGCATTCAAGACAATAACATATGCACCGTTATCAACGTGCGGAGCGAAGTCCACTCTGTCTTTACCACGAAGGATGACAGCCACTTTTGTAGCAAGCCTACCTAATGTTTGACCTTCAGCGTCGATAACATACCATTTTCTTTCTGTATTGACGATTTGCTTTGGATTTATAGTTTTCATAATATTTTCTTAAAACAAAAAAAATTAAACGAGTTGGATTTTTACTAGCTTCGCACTGTCACCGTCTCTGAATTTGATTGGTGTGATTGAAGTTAATCCGCATTTCTTATCTTTATATTTGGGAGCGATGTTTTTGAACAGTTCCAAAGAAGATTCTTTTGTGAAAACATGTCTCTCAACTTCTCTAATAGCATTCATTTCATCTTTTGTGTTAACCACATTTATAAGATTGTCAACGATAATAGAAAGCGCTCTTGCTCTTTTCTGGGTAGTAATAAGGCTCTTGTGCATGAAAAAACTTGTTGCAAGGTTTCTCAAGACAGCAGATCTATGATCACCATCCTTATGGTTGAATTTGAATGTATTCTTAACTCTATGTCTCATAATCTAATTTGTAATTAGTAATTAGTAATTTTAATTAATCGTCACCAAGAAGTTTCAAACCTCTTTCTTTAAGTGCATCTCTGACTTCCGTCATCGCCTTCTTACCAAATCCTTTGATTGAAGATAGTTTAGCTTCAGTGCATTTTGTAAGCTGTTCGATTGAAAGGATGTCTCCATTCACTAGAGCATTAAGCGTTCTTGGGCTAAGACCCATGATTTCGATAGGAGTGTAAGTCTCTTTCTCTAGTTCAGTCTTGATTTCAGCTTTTTCCTTTTCTATTAACGTCTTGATGTCTCAGATGAATTCACCCTCAATCTGCAGTCCTTCTTCATTGAATAATTCAAAGTAAGATTTCAGCATATTAGAAGAGAATCTCAGAACATCTTGCGGAGACATAACTCCGTTTGTCTTAACTCTCAATTCAAGTTCATCAAGGTTTGTTATATCACCGACCCTGTATGGCAGTATTTCATATTGAACATTGACTACAGGAGAGAAATTTGCATCAAGTATCAAAACATTGACATCATCTTCTCTTTTCTTAAGTTCTTCAATACTCATATAACCTGCTCATTTCTCGATTCTGATCTGTATTTCCAATTCAAGTCCGTCTTTGTCGATTTCAGTTATATACATTTCTGGATTCAGAAGCTTGATGCTTGAAGGGAATTTTACGTCTCCTGCAACAACTGTACCTGCTTTATTTTTCTTAAGTGTCACCCATTCGATTCCTGCGTCAATCTTCTCTACTACTAGTCCTTTCAGATTTAACATTATGTCTAGTACGCTGTCTTTCACTCCTGGGATTGTTGAGTACTCGTGAGTAACTCCTTTAACCTTTATTCCTGTAACTTTTGCTCCTGGAATTGAGGAGAGCATGATTCTTCTAAGTGAGTTTCATAGTGTTACACCGTATCCGCTTGGAAGTGGTGATATATTGAATATTGCTTCGTTCTCAGATTTTTGTTCTTTTGTGATTTTTGGAACTCCGATTGTATTGTGAATAATGTGCATAATACGCTATAAGGTAATAAATTAAATGCGTAAAAGTGATTATTTGGAGTAGAACTCGATTATTTTTTGAATATCGATAGTCTGGTCGAAATCCTCCTTTTCTGGTAATCTTGTAACTGTTATTGACAGTTTATCAGGATTGATATCAAGCCATTTTGCACCTGTTATTGTTCCTGCTTTGTTTTTCTTTGCAAATTCTCTGAATTCCTCTATTAGAGTCTTGTATAATGGTGACTCTTTCATCTTTTCCCTTAGTTCGATCACATCGCCTACTTTGATAGAGTATGAAGGTATATTTACTTTTTGTCCATTGACATTGAAGTGTGCATGTCCTGTGAATTGGCGAGCCTGCATTATAGTACGAGCGAAATTAGACTTGAAGATAACGCTATCGAAGCGAAGTTCAAGAAGCCTCATCATGTTCTCTCAGAGGATTCATTGCATTTTAATTGCTTTCTTGTAGTAAGAAGCGAATTGTTTCTCAGTAACACCGTACATTCTTTTTGCTGCTTGTTTTTTTCTAAGCTGCAAACCGAAATCTGATATTTTCTGCATTCTTGATGAACCAAGAAGTTTTCTGTGATTTTGACTCAAGTCATATTTCTCTGTACCGAAAAGATTTAGAGCTTCTCTTCTACAAAGTTTCATTTTAGGACCAGTATACCTCATACTAATGAATTATTTTAATTTTTAAATTTATAATTATTAACCTCTGGAATATTATAGCTTACGTACCTTTTTCTTTCTGCAACCGTTGTGTGGAACTGGAGTTATATCAAGGATTGATTGAAGCTCGATTCCTGCGCTTATTACACCGCGGATAGCCTGTTCTCTTCATGCTCCTATTCATCTTACATATACTCTAGCCTTTTCCATGCCGTGCATAGTCTTAGCTTTTGTACATGCGCTTTCAGCAGTGATCTGTGCAGCATATGGTGTTGCTTCACGAGCTCATTTGAATCAGCTTGATCCTCAAGTCGCCCAAGTCAGTACTTTTCATTCAGTATCAGATACGACTACATGAGTGTTGTTGTAGTGAGCCATGATTGAAACAATACCTTCTGGTACGTTTCTCCTAGTTTTCTTTGTTCTTTTAAGTGCAGCTTTTGCCATATGGTTTAGTTAATGTTTTGTAAATTATGGTTGGGTAATCTGTTGAGACGCGATTAATCGCGTCTGTACTTACGATTATTTCTTCTTGTTCGCTATAGATACAGCCTTACCTTTTCTTGTACGTGCATTAGTCTTTGTCCTTTGACCTCTTACTGGAAGTTTTTTCTTGTGCCTGGTACCTCTGTAGCAGTTGATTTCTTGAAGTCTCTTTATATTCTGAGCAACTTCCCTTCTAAGATCTCATTCAATCTGAAAGCTCTTAAGCTCATCACGGATCTTATCAAGATCTTCTTCGGAAAGAGATTCGATTTTCTTATTCCTCTCAATTCCCACTTTATCAAGTACTTTCTGTGAGAGAGAGCGACCGACACCAAATACATATGTTAGTGCGATTTCAACATGTTTTCCATTAGGAAGTGTAACTCAAGCAATTCTTGCCATTTTTAGTAATTATAAGTTATAAATATAAGTCATAAGTTTGATGTAGTTTTATGATAAAAGTGCCCGTTTGAATAATTTCTAACTTATCACTTCTAGCTCCTAGCTCAATCTATCCTTGTCTTTGCTTATGCTTTGGATTTTCGCAGATTACGCGAACTACTCAGTATCTTCTAATGATCATGCAATTGTCGCAAATCTTTTTTACAGATGGTCTTACTTTCATGGTTGTTTAGTGTCTTAAAGTTAAAAAAGGCTTTAAAGCATTATTTTTTTCTGAAAATAATGCGTCATTTACTTAGGTCGTATGGAGTTAATTCCACCAACACTGTATCTCCTTCTATCAGGTTAATGAAATTCTTTCTCATTTTACCGGATATGTAAGCTCTAATGATTATTCAACCTCCTCCGAAATCATCGGGAAGCTTAACTTCGAATAGCGCTCAAGGAAGGGTCTTTACAATAACACCCTCTACTTCAATCTTGTCTTCCTTTGACATGTAAGGAAATTTATTTAGAAATATCTAAAAATAATTAGCTCGCACATTGTATAAAAAAACCTTTATATTGCAAATTTATTTTCAAGAAAATCTAATTTGATAAAGAAACCCTTATAATCAAGGCTAAAAACCTGTATAAAAAATTTTCTCAATAAATCGCCTATTTCAATGCATTCTTATACTTCCGCTCTTTTATTATGTCTACAATCTTATCATAGATATCCTTCCTCTTGGCTGCCAGATCTACAATCGAATAATTCATTATGACAATAAGCTGTGTATCGTCTAGCGCCTTAACTGTAGCCATCCTCTTCTTAGGGACATCCTGACCGTCGAAAAATGACATCTCTCAGACAAATTCTCAATTCTGGATATACCCGAGAAGCAATTCTCAGTCAGACCTCTCTTTGTACGCCTTCAGTTTTCATTGTTTGCAGACATACATCGCTCCGGCCTCATCTCATTCCCTGAAAAGGACTTCTCAAGATTTTATGTATCGTTCTTGGCAGAAAAGTGCAAGATTATCGAGCTCAGCTGAGCTCAGCGTATCGAAAAGTGATATTCAACTCAATATCGACATATGGAAAAATTAAAAAATTATTTTCTTTGTACCACTTTGAAGAATTCTAAGACATCTCATACCTGAATGATCACATCTCACTTGAATGCGATTCCGAAATCTCCTTCCAATATTTCTTGGACATCGATAACTCATGATTTCAAGCTTATTATCTCTCCGGATCATACCTTCTTAGAGTCCCTTATCACGCGTATCTTAGATCTGTTCTCCACTCTTCATTCCTTAAGTTCGCATCCTATTACTATCCTATCTTTTCATGTGAAGAAGATAGCCTTGACCTTTGCTTCTCATAGATCCACATCATCATGCTTGATATCGATCATTCATGTGATTATCGATTCTATTTTCTCAAGGATATGGTAGATTACCTTCTTATTGATAACCTCAATTTTTGAGTTGGCCAAAGTATGCTTGGCGTTCGGCATTATTCAGACATTATACCCGATAAGGATTGCCTGACTGGTACCTGCCATAAGCACATCCGAGTCATTTATATCACCGACTCATGAGTGTATTATCTGAGTCTTGATTTCTGCGGTTCATTGTTTGTGAAGTGCTTCCTTGAGGGCTTCAAGGCTTCAGTTAGATTCTGCCTTGACGACCACCTTAAGCTGTTTGAGATTTCATGTCTTTATCCTATTCAGAAGAAGTTCAAGAGAAGCTCATTCGAAATGGTTAAGGCTCTTTGATGATTTCACAAGCTCAAATTCATGCGCCTTATTCTTGGCTGTTTCGATATCAGGTGTAACTTGAAGGATATCTCCGCCTTCGACCACTTGGCTCAATCATGAGATAAGCACTGGAGTCGACGGACCAGCTTCGTCAATATTCTTTCATTTGTAATCTTTCAGAAATTTCAATCTGCCCGCAGTTGAGGCGCACACTACGCAATCTCATTTCTTGAGCGTTCATGAATTTACAAGCACTGTTGCCAAAGGCCCCAGTCTGCTATCCAAGTGGGATTCGATTACGGTAGCGATTGCCGGTCTGGTCGGATCAGCTTTCAGTTCCTGCATTTCAGAAACTAGGAGTATCATCTCCAGAAGAGTGTCTATTCCAAGTCAAGTATGAGCTGAAACTGGCACTACGACCGTATTTCATCCCCAATCCTCTGGCTGAAGTCATTGTTCTGCCAATTGACCCTTTACGAAATCAAGATTAGCTCAAACCTTATCCATCTTGTTTACAGCGACGATAACTGGAACTCAAGCCTCTTTCGCATGGTTTATACTTTCAATTGTTTGCGGTTTCATTCATTCGTCAGCAGCGACCACTATTATCGCAATGTCTGTCAATTTCGCTCATCTTGCCCTCATTATCGAGAAAGCTTCATGTCATGGGGTATCGAGGAATGTAATTCTTCTTCAATCTCTAGTGATCTGATATGCTCATATCTTCTGTGTGATTCATCCTGCCTCTCATGAAGCTACAGATGTCTTGCGTATATAATCCAATATGGATGTCTTACCATGATCGACGTGACCCATGATACTGATTATCGGAGCTCTTGTGACCAGTTTTGTCACATCATCGTTCTTCAGCATATCGGTAAGGTTTCAGTCCATCACACTTGTAATGGAAACCTCATCGTTCTGTTCTTTCACAACTTTTATATTGAAAACCTCGGATATGATGAAACAAGTATCAAAATCAACCCTTGTATTAAGCGTCGCCATCATTCCATTCTTAAGGAATTCTGACATTATTTTTGAAAATGGGATTCAGATTTTCTCTGAGAACTCCTTTACGGTCAAGAAATCTGGCAGAGCCACTTCTTGTCCTGTCTTATCGGCCAGAATTTGTTTCATCTCCTCAAAACTCTTTTCTTTCCTTTCCATTCAAAGCGATTTCTTAGCACGCCTGAATGTACCGTCATCCTCTTCGACAGCTCATCTGATCTTAAATGTTTTTTTGGACTTGAATTTTCTGTTCGAATCGAATCATCCGAAAAATTCCTTCCTCTCTTGCGGGAAAGTCGGCTTATTCTGGGTTGTTTCTGGTTTTCCTGGAGCGGAAGCCTCTGGCTTCTTATCGAAATATGATCTTTTCTTGTTGTTTGAGAACCTCTCTAGTGATTCCGAGTCTATGCTTACTGAAGGAGCCTCTTCTGTTTTTGGCTCAACCTTAACGGTTTCTGTTTTTTCAGCAATGATATCCTCTTTTTTCGGTTCTTCTCTTCTTGCTGGCTCTTCCTTTATTACAGGGATTTCTTCTTTAGGGAACACTTTCCTTTCTTCAAAAGTTATCAATGCTGGCTGTTTCTTGAATCTTATTTCTTTCTTCTCTTCTTCTTTTTTTGGAGCTACCGATTCTACAACTGGTTCGTTTAAAGTTACAGTCTTCTCTTCTGCCTCAGGTTTTTTAGCTTTTATCTTAAGCTTTAAAGCTGATTTTTTTTCTCAAGTCTCTTCTTCTTGCAAAGAAGGTATATGCGAATAATAATCGTCTATGTTAGAATTTTTCTCTTGCATCTAGTATAAATAAAAATTAGGTAAAAAGGGGTCTTTTTACAAGTAAATTGGCTTTTTATGCTTCTCGTATTATATGGTTTTTTTGAAAAAGTCAAAAGGAAGCCAAAAATGACTTAATCAGGTTTCGATTCGGATACTTGCTCTGAAATCTTCAAGCTCCGTGCCCGGATGCACAATTGCATCCGATTTGGAATATGGTGTGGTTGTGCTAATTGAAAGCGGAGATATAGCCTATTCTTGAATCATGTTCAGATTCAGTGATTTCAATATAAATATAGAGTTTTTTCAGTTTTGTCAATAGCTGGGTGAAACTTATCTCATATGATTCGTCAAGAATATGATATTCCAAAAATATAGATTTGATCTTTTTGAAAATATGGTCTTCAATATCCAGAAGCACGCCGAACTCTGCTCACTCTATGTCCATCTTGATCAAATCAATCTCATCGATGCGATTCTCCGAGATGTATTCGTCAAGCCTTATGAACCTGCAATCCTCTTCGTTTTCTCATTTATTAAGGAAGCTTCTGTATTGGCTGGATTGTGTCGAAATCTTCGGCTTATACAATTTCTTAATTCAAGCGGAATCTGAAATTCAGCATTCGTTCAAAATGATGCCAGGCTGGAATCATTCAAAGATTTCTTCAGCTGTCGCAAAGTTCTCTCCGGATGGCTCGAAGAAATGGATTTCCAAATCAGGCTTATCTTGATTCTGATTTTCCGAAATCTCCAAATGCCCTCAGCACTCCACAATCTGCAGACCGTTTCTTATCATCATGGCATAAAGGCTGAATAATCAAATATGTCCACCGATGTCGAAGATGACAGAAGCGCTCTTTATGGCTTTATCCAATGCAGAATATTCCTTTTTGACGAATATCTAATAGTATAGGGCCTTTTCATATTTGCCTAGCAAGATGGACATTATCGTCTGTTGTGATTGTTAATTTCCTTGCGTTTGAATGAAGCTCATAAAGAAAGGATGGCAGAAAGCAAGATTAAACGCAATATCGGATTCCCATCTTGCGAAGCTTCTGCAGATAATCTAAGGTTGTCGGAAAACTTGTCTTTTCAATAGCTTATTCCTTCAGTATATTCAGATTGAGGAATGCTACTCAACGAATCATTTGCTGAAATATCAGGCTTTTCCAAGGATTTGCTCGACTTGGAGTTTTCTTCTGACGAGAATCAGGCCTCATCATATCTTCAGAGTTTACTGCTGTCGAAAACTGAAACATATCCCGCAAATGTTATGGCAAATATCATGCAGAATGAAACCGCAAACCTGAAGAAAGAGAATCTGAAGCCTTCGATGAGCCTGTTAATGAGTCTTGCTCTTTCATATTTTTGGGAATACTCAGCGAGCAGATCTCTCTTCAGCCGGCTCTTGAAAAGCTCGTCAATCTCGACATTATTTTTTTTCTTCCTTTCAAGAGCTTTTATGATATCGGAATATATCTCTTCGTCCTCCTCAAGAGATTCCCCTTTTTCCAATTTGTCGAATATATGTTGTAGTTTCTCTCATTCGAGATCTTTGTTCATCATTAGAATATCATTAGGAATATTATCAAAAGCAGCAGATTGAGCGAATTTCTCATTGTTTCGATTCATCTTTGAAACGACATCTTAACTCAAGACTCTCAGATTCACACTATTTGCGCTATCTCTCCGAAAGCCAAATTCTCATATATCCTGAGAGCGATTATCTCCTGAGTCCTGACAGGAAGCTTGCTGAGAGCCTGGATTGCCTTGTCCAGATTAATCTCAAAATCAATCTCTTCATTAGAAGTATTCTCGGTGCAGCAGATGTTTTGGTGGTTTTCGAGCGGCACGCAATCGTCGGATTTCTTGTAGTGGTCGATAATGGCATTTGTTGTTATTGCGTAGAGCCATGTGGACATCTTTCATCTGCTTTCATCATATTTTTCCAGATTCCTGAGCGCCTTGAAAAACACTTGAGATACCAGATCCTCAGCCACCTCCTTATTGTCCACCCTATTAAATATGTAGGAGAATATCTTAGGGAAGAATTTTTCATATATGTCTCAGAATTCCTGTTTTGTAATCATTGGATAGATTATTTCCCACGGATTATATTACAAGATAGGCAGATTCCAAAATTATAATGGATTTTCAGGCATTTTCCTTCTTGATGATCTGACTATAAGATATCAAAGTCAAGAGAACAGTGCTAAGATTCAAAGTGCAATATGCCAAGCGTTCTTCAGTGTTCCGTTTCATCATATCAATCTGGAATCCTTGTCTCACAGTCCTCACAACGATTCTTCCATCATCATATTTGAGGCTCATAAGCTCATCTCCCGTTGAGGCATTGAATTATTTATCGTAGGCATATTCACGCTCTTTTGCACGGAATCTTGAGCCGATTGTCAATATATTCAGGAATAATCCTTTCATTCCACTTCATAGACAGGAACCTTGTAGGTATCTATTTGGCCGGATCCGTTCCTGACAGTGTCGTCTATCGCTATGAAGGATGTGAATTCCGACATGATGGAAAACTTGAGACCGAGAGCCGTAACCTCCTCTTCTAGCTTCGGATTAGGCATGAAGCTGTTTTCCCTGTAGATATCATCTATCTTCTGCCTTGCCCAAAATGCCGCAATGCTAGAATTCTCTTTTTCCTCTTTTTTGAAATTGATTTTTATTGTCTGAGAATAAGCTTCATTTCATCTTTTTGCTGTGATCCTGATATTCCTTTCCTTATCAAGCGAGTCCAAAAATGCTCCTGCTGAATATTTGCCGTAAACATGTAGCGGCTGCCCGGCATAGAGGTCAGCGAATCTTCCCGGCATGACGTCAGTCACACTCAATCAATCCCAATCAACCTTTATATCAGTCAATACTGGAGATGCGAAATTGCCGTAGAATTCATCAACCTTCTCATCGATATTATCTTCACCGAGCACATATGTCGCCTTTCAATTTCAGCTTTCTGCCATCTTGTCTATCAAGTACCTGTTTGCAGCAGCATCGACTCATAGCATGAATAATCTGTTCTGTCCGAGTCATGTCTTGATTATGGATAATATCTCTGATTCGTTTCAGATATCTCAATCCATCATTCAGAGAATTATCCTCATCCTATCTCAGCTGTCTCATGTATTCTTAAGCGCTTCCATGAAGGGCTGGTCCATCATGGTTCCGCCTCACGCCTCCAAATTTTCGACATATTTCAGTCATTCGTCCTTTGCTGATCAATCAGCAAGCTTGGATGCAGGGAAAAGGGTGAATACTTGGGTATTGAAATTATAAACATTGAAGCTGTCATTCGGTCCTAGATTTGATATGGCTTTCCTCATGGCTTTTTTAACTGTTTCAATCGGCCTTCACGTCATCGATCCGGAAGTATCAAGCACGAATACTATCTCTTTGTCCCTGATTTCTGATTGTTTGGGTGATTTTTGAGGTTCTGCTATAAGAGCGAAATATCAGTCCTTCTCACTTGCAACCTTATGGATAAGGAATCCTATCTGAGGCGATTCGGAAGCGACATCATATATGAATGAGAAATCCTTGTTCGGAATCTCTGAAGCGTTTTTGAGGGTTATTTCAGCTTGGGAATCATTTATCTTCCTGACATTGACATCGTGCGAATTGCTTTTGAGTCATCTGATATTCACTCAAGCCAATATATTCAGCTTCAAATCTATCGTATGTCATTCCCTATATCCGGCCTTTATAGTAGGACTTTCGATATTGGACGCATCTTTGACGCTTGCAGGATTATATCTCGGTCAGACGACCATGGGAAATATATAGTTATATTTTCAATTCTCATATCTCAATACCTCGAAATATGAGATCTTGATCTTGATATTGTCGCCTGGCATTATGTTGGCTACTTTCTGCGTGAAGATATTCGGCCTTTCCTGATTGAGGAGCGCAGCGGTCTGTCCGTTATTTTTGGCCTCCAGATATTTTCTTTCTGCCTCTTTGCGAGTATCTATCCTTCATATTATCTTCTTATCTCAGACGAGCATTTCCATGCTGTCCACAGAGGCTTCGTGAGGAAGCGGAAAGCTGTATGTCGCCTCAATGGGCTTCTTATAAGGATTCTGGAACTCCTGGGTGACATAAGTCCTGGAGACGAATCCCGAAATCCTGGCGTCCACTGAAGTTCGTTTGAGCGGAAGAGCAGCAATCTGTGGGTCATCTTCATGGGAAAATGCGTTCGGATCACTCTCTCATCCGACTATAGTGGTAAGCTCTCACTGAGTGACTTCGCCGACTGAAATTCCATCTCAAACAGTATTTGCCGCAAATGACATGTTCGGAGCTCCGAATATCATGATGAGCAGGATTGATAATATCTTTTTCATAATAAGATAATTAAAAATATAAATTCCAGAAACCTTTTTGTTTTTGTTTTTATGGGCTTCTGAAATATTTATACTCCCGCAATGAAAAATAGTCACAAAATTGTGACTATTTTTTTCTTTATGATGGATTTGCAGAAAATTGCCGATCTGCACCTGTATTTTGCTTTCATCGCTTTTGCATATCAAAATCTGCAAAACCACAGTATTTCATCACTTGAAATGCATAGGAAGAAAAGTTCGGGTTGTTGCTCTAAGAAGTGCCAATATTCGTAAGTGCGGTTCGAGTAATGATACGACAACAGCAATCAGTTCAAATAATGTAAACCCTACGCTTGGCATATATGATGATTTTGCTAGTTTATCAGTTAAATCAAAAAGGCTTCAAATCCGCCAGAAATAGGAGATAGGGGATAGTGCATAGTGCGAAGACCAAAAGATACAAAAAACAGCCCTTTTGGGCTGTTTTTTATTGAAATCCATTAGGCTTATGATATTGTATTAAGGATTTTCAGTTAATGTTTGTTCTGGAAATTAAGATTATGAAAAACCGAACAAAAAAAAGTTGAATACTGATAAATCAGTATTCAACTCATATTTTAGTTTATATATGGTGGGTAATATTGGATTCGAACCAATGACCCTCTGCTTGTAAGGCAGATGCTCTAGCCAACTGAGCTAATCACCCAAGGAGAGCTTAGTAAATAGTGCAGGCCTGCCGGAGGCATGGCTTGGATCTTATATACTAAAACCTCAATTCTCCATCTCTAGAATTCAAAACTCAATTTTCAGAACTGCTAAGTTCTAAAATCTAAGTCCTAATTTCTAATTATGGTGGGTAATACAAGACTCGAACTTGTGGCCTCTTGCATGTCGAGCAAGCGCTCTAACCAACTGAGCTAATCACCCGCTGAAATTTTTTTTAAAAATGGTACCCGAGACAGGATTCGAACCTGTGACCTTCAGCTTAGAAGGCTGCTGCT
>CAZKLD010000025.1:0-13948 GCA_964553745.1 uncultured Candidatus Peribacteria bacterium
CCTAATGGTTTTGCCTACTTTTGACAGCAAAAGTAGTTGATTAATCATAAATCATTAATGATATGAACATCCATACTTTTGGATGCCCAAAGTATGCAAAAAGCATTGGGGGAACGGAAATGCTATCTTCTTTTGCTTCGCAAATAAAGTGGTTTCGCGGACGGTTCCTTATCCCCCAAACCCCCTCCTCGGATTGAAAGTCCTTGTTTCATTACGCTACTCACCTCCGCTTCGCTCCGGCCCGCTAGGGGTTGTGATAGCGAAAGATCAATCTTTAATTATTTCTTTCCCTAATTTAGGGAACCTGCCTGCGGTAGGCGGGGTGGCCGAAAGCCGGATGGGTTACTCTATTAGCCTGACTTTTTGAAAACCCAATAGTCTTGCCTGCAAAAGCAGCCGGTTAATCATTGACATTTTCAGATTTTTATTTGCATTTGAGAAATTTTAATTAGAATAACAAGATATACATAATATAATTTCTAGTAATGCATAAGCCAGCTTATCATATCTGAAACAGAATCCCCGAAGAACAAAAAGAGGCTCTATTGGAGATAAAAAGATTGAATTCTGAAAAAATCTTTGACATACTATGAAAGGTGAATCTAAGTCTTGAAGACCTGGATGCCCTTCTGGCAATGCTTAGCGAAGAAACTCCGCATTTGAATTCAATTGCGGAATTTTCAGAAAACTCGACATTCATATTCCTTTCAAGCTATATCAAAATATCAGAAAAAGACACAAAAGAGAATTTCATTAAGCATATAACTTCAAAAGCCAGAGAATATCCTCTGATGGTTTTTTGTTTCCTAAATGAACTCAAGGTTTTCCAAGACGGGTGAATTTGGAAACATAATGAAATCAAGGAAATGCTGTCTGAATTAGAGAGCAGGAATATTGAGTTTAGAAGATACTTAAATATATAATACCAAATATGATACTTAATGAAATTAGCTTCTACTGATTCATGCGCAAGCAAGAAACGCCTCTTGATCAGAAAATAGATTCCACTGTGACTTTTGTGAAATGAGAAATGTACAGGATAGTTATGAGGGCCAATGACTTGACTGATTTAGATAAGTATTCTCACTTGTATTCTGCAGAAAAATGATTTATAAGAATACGATTTTCAAAGGATGAATCCAAAGAAAACAGATTTAAGATAGATGCGATACTGGAAGAATAATCAAAACCTATTATTATAGTAAATTTTAAAGATAATGATGAGGAATTTAATCTGAGAATCAACTGAGATAGGAAAGCTCAGGGTGATGTTTATCGATGATGAGATAGCAAAAGTCAGAGAACTTATACATGATATCACACCCTGATCGGCTGAGATAATCTCTTTCGAACCATTTTATGATATCGATGAGACATTCAGAGAAGTGCTCTCACAAGCCCCAGACATTATTTTCATGGATCATTGATTGGTGAATTGAGTGCCTGTGAAGGCGGATTGAGACAAAGTGATTCACGAATTGGTAAAAAGATGATACAAATGAAAATTCATAACGAATACGGGGTGAGATGCGAACAAGAATTTCAGTTCCGTCAGAGGTCTTAGAAATGAAGCCTGACACAGGGTGATCATTGAGAATGCAAATAAGAATGCAAAGATAATAGGTTCGCTGATTCAAGAATACTCTCAAAGCATTTCCCACATATTGAACTTAAACAAAGTTGAACTGATAACAAGAAGAGCGTTAAAAGAAAAGCTTCTATCATCTTCCGCCAATATCAATGATTTGACTGAAGAAGAAAAAAATTATATCCTTGATTCATTTTGAGGCGACGACATAGAAAAAAAGTACAGTCTGATGCTACTTCTATATCCGGAAGAATACATTGTCGATCATATGAAAACCGCATCGGTAGAACAAGAAAAAGCCATGATTGAAGCTATTAAGAGATTAGCTTGATATTGAGTCTTTTCTCCTGATTCGATATTGCTCACTCTGATTTCTGGAAAAAAACAAGAGGAGACAATTGAAGAAGCGGTATATGTTCCAAGAAAAAATCTGATAAAGATCGCTCTTGAAAATTGATATGATTCATTAGTCCAAGAGGAAAAGGAAGAATTATCAGATGAAATACGCAAAACCGAGTACTGACTGACTTCTTATTCTAAAATCAAAAATGAGGCTGTATACAAAGAGGTCTTATCAAGATTTAAAACTGCTGCGGATTATGAAAAAAAAGCAATTTTAAATGAGATGATTAACGGAGATTACAATGCATATGCCCGCTTGGAGACTGAGGCATTTGATTGAATCGATCTGAATTCCATAGACTCAAGCCTCGCAATCATGATAATGCTTAAAAATCCCTTATCTGAGCACAAAAAAAAATTCACTCTTTTATGACATTACTCTAGATTTGATATGCAATCTGCAACATTATGCCTGATTGCATATTGAGAGTGAGCCGAACTGCCCGATTATCTGATTGAAGATATTTGGGAAAATAGGGAAAAGATATTGGATTTCGACAGATTCGAGTGCGTAGAGCCAAAAGCGATTTTCGCGCTCATGTCCTTCGGACAGTTCAGTGCTGAATACGATGAAAGTCAGAAAAATATGATAATTTCAAGAATATTGGATAAGTGGAGGAGGAAATGAAAATTGAGCTATTTCAGAGATTTCTCAGCATTGACCAAAAATGATTACAAATTCGATTTGAGCCTTAAGAACATTGAGGAATTCTGAGATTACGATATGGATGAGATTTTCGAAGAAATCTTGAATAAGAAATTATCTCTTGATAAGAATTGCTTCCTGAAATTCATCAAGAAACAATTAGCCAAATGAGCATATGAGAATCTGAGGAAGCTCCTGGAAATTTATCCCGAACTTAAAATCTGAGCCATAAATTGAGAAGAGGCAAGCACTTATATTAAGCCATATTCGCCAAAGAGCATGATTGAATTGATTTTTGAGCTTTTAGGGAAAAAAGTTCTTGGCTTGGAAAATTCGGCAAAAGAACATATCCTGAATAATTATCCCTGAGTATCTGTACAGATAGCATTGGAAAAATTAGGCTTAAAGGAAGTCGCAAGGTATCTCTGAACTTCAGAAGGGGAATTAAATGAAATAGCCTCAAGGCATTTTTTGGAAAACTTCAATTTCTTCATGCTTTCAAAACTCAGGAAATCTGAGTGAAAACAAGACGAATTCAAGAAACTTTTCCTTTTATCTGAATTGTATTAATTCTTTCAAATGAAAAAAAACTCCACATGTGGAGTTTTTTTATTTTGAATTAATTTATTTTGAAATCTTCGATTGCCTTTAATCAGACTCTAGAATTCTCATCCGCAGCTACGAACATCGGAATTGAAAATACTTCCAGGGCATCACGAAGCGATAGCGTGCGTAGTGCGGAATCTTTTCTTCCAGAGAAAGGCAGGCTATCTGGTGATCGCTGACACTGTGCATTCAGATTGACTCTGCAAACTTGATTGGATAGGAATCTGATCATCTCATTGACTTTTCATCCAGCGGTATTCTCTCAGAAGAAAACGCTTGATTGCTGTCAATATTTTGAATCTTTTATATAGGCCTTAACCTCTTCTGGATCAGAGAATCTCACCAGCGGAACAATCGGTCAGAATTGCTCTGTGTCGTATATTCTCATTCATTTCTCAACGCCGGTCAAAACTGCAGGATGAAGATATGATCATACTCTTTTTCATCAGCATTCATTTATGATAGTCGCTCATTTGTCTTTTGCATCTTGTATCAATGATTCAAGAAACACCAGATGTCATTGATCTGGAATTGGAGTAAGCTTAACATCTTTCTCGTATGGCATTCAGAATTTCAGCTTTGACAATTGCAGCAGGTATTCTTCCTGGAACTCATCAAAAATCTCATCCTGAATAAGAAGTATCTTAAGGGCGGTGCATCTTTGTCAATTGAAAGTAAGGCTTCCTGCGAGACACTGTTTTACTGTATCTTTCATATCGCATCATGCAAAGACAATTCATGCATTCTTGGCTCACAATCATAATACGGAATTCAGCTTATGCGGGTATGGATGCTGAGAAATTATACTATCTGCGACGCTGTCGGATCATATGAAGGCGAGGTTTGCGATTTTGCCTGATCTCATTATCGGTGTGATAATATCTTTTCAATTTCAGTAAATGATATTTACAGCTCATTTCGGAAAGCAATCCATAAATCACCTCTGAAGGAAAAGATTGAACAGGACTCAGAATTTTGCCGGCTTGTAGATAATCGTATTTCACATGAGAAGAGCAGGTATAAGAGTCGTGAAAGTTTCATTGAAAGGATAATTATATGGCCCCATGCAAAGAGTCGGTCAAGTCGGAGTACGCTTTTTTGTTGTCGCTATTCACTTGGTGAACTCTATTTTAGAGTCTTCGTCGAGCAATGCTGAATATTCATCAGTAGTGTCTAGGATATATTCGATAGTCCTGTCGAATTCTTTTGATGCGTCATCTCGGGTTTTTCCGATTTCCCACATGAGATAAGTTATTATATCTTTCCTATTCGATACAATCTGTGCTGCAAATTCCTTCATTCTGCGAATCCTTTCCTTTGGTTTCATCGATGGCCATTCTCAATTTCAATCATCATATGCCTCAACTGCAGAATCAAGAGCTTCAAGTGCCTCCTTTTCTCAAAGAAGAGGGTAACCGGACAATTCATAATTCAGTAGAGTTCAATTAGCATCTGAATAAGTTATAGGAGAAATGACTTTCTGGCATTCTCATTTGAATTCTCTTTGTTCTCAATTTACCAGATAGTTCCTGAAGATTTTATTTCCAGTATGAGGAACTGAATCAGTATTGAATCATCTTCAAGAAAATGCTTTTTCAATAAGCTTATCAAGTCCTTCTTCCAGGATTTCTGTTACATCTCCTTTCTTTGATGTTATTACTTCGGACGAAACAGTTTGCAATAATACCATTGACTCGTCTTGTCCAATACCCTTTTCAGCCTGATGCATATTTTTATGAAAAAATGATTAAAATCAACAAGTCCTTATCACGGATTCAACTAAAGCTCTTCTTTCCTCTTCTTTTATCTGTTTATTTAGGATTCTGATTTTCCTTTCCTTGAGCACTCACATAAATGCATGTGAATCCATATGCCTCAAAGTATTCCTGTTTGATCATGACAACTTTGTCAATAAGTTCAGTCAGCCTATGGAAGCTGATTCTAAAGTATATTTAACGCCGTCCATGGACACCACCTGTCATTTTGATATCTGAAGCCGCTTCATGATAGAAGGGATTGATGGCATATCAAGAAGTTAATTCACCCTACCTTTAGTCCCATCGATTGTGCCAGATAATCTATTTGATGCCTTAGGGGATTCAAGCCTTTCAGTCCCATTAAACCTTGAATTATCCATAATGATTTTATTATATTCTAAACTTTCTGGTGATTTTACGATAAGTAAAGATTTTGTCAAATATATAATTTTGCCTTATAACGATAAAAGCCTAGTTGACAGCAGATTCATAATCATTATATTAAGAGAAACACAAACAAACACTTCTATGATCAGGGGGATCAAAAAATGACATACATCAAGCCTTACGGTATAATCGAAGCGGTAAAGAACATGCTCGTATGGTTGACTCTCATGACCTGCTCTGCGGGGATACTCTTGATCGTGCTACTAGCCCTATATCTGATTTTGGGGCAAAAAACCTACGGGAGCCACGCTTTCATCCTCACCTTTTCTACATTCGCTTTCTCCTACTTGTCTTCAGGACTGTTCCTGTACAAATACCAAGGAAGGAAAGTCGATGCCGCCATAGCGGAAAGGCAAGGTAAATTCTGGTTCCTCATCGGGCTTACGCCATTTTTCAGCTACGATACTCCACTGGAAGTCGTGATGACCAAGAGGCTCCGAGCGGTCTATGAATTCATGAATTCGCTCCGGATCTACTGACATCACGCACACACAAAGACCCGGCCACAAGCCGGGTCTTAAGCTTCTGAATAATATGTTTACACAGAAACTTTTTTATTTACTGCAGATTCTTGATATATCACCACTCTCCTCTGCATCAGAGCTCAGAAAGCGAAGAATGCCAAAAGCAAGTCGATAATTGACCAAGGGGTGATGAATATCGCCACAAGCAAAATGATTCAGAATTTCTTCCATCAATTTTCTTTATCCTTCAAATACATATTTATTATCAATGCTGATAATACAGTCACAGTTATGAGTTTATAGAAGACGAAACTGAAGATATATATGAAAAGCAGGAGCAAACCGATGGGGATTCCGATTACTGTAAGCAGCAATATGAGTATCGCAAACGGCATTGCAGCAAAATATAGCAAGCCGTACAAGAAACTCTTTCAAGGTCTTGTCTGAACATTCATTCAAACGCCCCTGAAAAACCTTTCAAATCAGAAATAGAGGATGCTGGCAAATATCAGCAAAAACAAAAATCTATATGCGAGATATGCGAATATGAAACCGAAAAAAGTATTGCGCACATTAGAATCATCCTTCCATTCAACAGCTTTGAAGTTTTTCTGTCAAGCGGTCACACCTTCTAATTGAGGATTATTATTCTTTGCAGAATAAGTGAGGTTTCAGCTGATTTTAGCTCAAGAAGCCACTGTTATGTCTTGGGAGTTCAGATTGGCATTTTTTCAAATTATTCCTAGGAAATTGATACTTTTTCAATTTATGAATGCATCTCATAAGGTGTCTCATTCATATATTATATTTCATCAGTTGAGAAATATATTTCCTGAAACTTTGGTTCATTTTTTAATGTTAATCTGTCAGCCGAAGACCATCAGATCTCAAGTTATGACCGAATCGATGACGATGTTTCATCAGGCAGCTTTGACATTCTTGCCGGATGTGCCGTTTATGATGACGGTTCAGCCTGCAGCGAAAATGTTCTCTGCCACGTTTTTTGAAATTTCTACGGTTCATCCTGCGGCAAAGTAATCTCATGCAACATCCGTTGCAAGGCTTACGCTTGAACCTGCCTCGTATCTATCATTCCCTGACATCATGACCCCCTTGTCATATCCCTTTTCGAAAACAACCTGAGCGGATACGATTATAGGAAATAGAAGTACGGATAAAAGTAATATTTTAAGATATATTTTCATATGCGTTGACATTATGAATTAGAGCTTATATTATATCCTAAAAGTACGTATTTTCAAGTTTTTGGGCGGTTTGGGAATATTTACTTCTTAGAAGAAATTGCTATAATATTCAAATAAATTTATGAAAATGAGATATAGGCTACTGGATGTTTTCAGATGAGGTTTTGTACTTGGGATGATTTTTTTTCATTTCAATTTCATGATGGTGAATTACTTCAGCAATTATACTTTTGAGAATGTAGCCTTCTGGGTAAATCTTCAATATTTCGGTAAGATATGATTCTTGTTTTTGTCTTGACTTGCCTTCTCTTTGGCTGAACTTAAATATAAATCGCAAATCGGTGTTGTTTATCTGAAAAAAAGCCTCAATATCTGATTATTGGCTTTGATGATAACTCTAGCAAGTGTAATCTTATCGAAAGATTCTCCGATATATTTCTGAATACTCCATTATTTTATAGTCTCCTACGTCCTCTTGCTGCCACTAAGGCATATAAAGTATTGGAATCTGCCAATATGAATAATTCTTGTGATCATTTGAATTTACATTGAAAAAATGACTTTTAGCTCATGAGCATTTTTCATACTATGATTCAGGCCTGCATGATTCGACTACCTCGACTATTTCCCGTTGATGCCGAATTTCTGATATGCCCTAATCGGATACTGCACTGGGCTCTGGCTTATCAGATCAGATTTCATCAGGACTTTGCGCACTTCCCCAAAAATTCTCAAACCTATTGAAATCCTCTGAAAGAAATCTCTGCTTATCTACATTATCCATACTCCGATAATTTACTCACTAATCTGGATTATATATTTTTTTGGGCTGATCAGATAATTCTGTAGTCCATATCTTTACATTCAGGATAATTTAAGTAAAATATAAGCTTGAATTCTAATTATTCGAGATATGGAAAAATCAGATAATGAAATTCAAGGAAATCCTTGCTATCAGCCCGATAATGAAATCATTAACGAGTTAAAGACTAGGAATTTGGACAGGATATTGGAGATACTATGAGACGGTCAGTTTGACAAATCAGAGTTCGATGAGCTCGTATCGATCCTGATCAAAGAAACCTGATATTTTGATACTTCTGAAAAATTTTTAGCGAATTGATATTTTATTTTAGTGAAAAAGCTTTTTGAATCCTCTTCAGATAAATCCAAAAAGCTCTTCAAACGATATCTGATCGAAAACCCGGAAATAGATCCGATACTCCTCTTAGCGCTTTTGGATAATCTTTTTGATTATGACAACTATAAGCAGGCTCGTGCACTGGATTATCAATGAGGTGCACCTCAACCCTTAATCGAAAGAATAAGGAAAAGGATGAAAGGGGGATGAAAATATTAAGCTCAGATGCTCATAAATCTTTCCCTTACTTCCCTTTGTTTCCTTATTGTCAAATCGCTTTTTTTAGTAGGAAGCTCAAGAAGCTTTTCCGTTTTTATTACGTTGGCCCTTGCTTTTTCGATAGCCTCAACATCTGTTCATTCAAAGAATAGCTCACCTCTTGAATATACTTTTTTCAATAATCTCTCTCACCAGACTTCTTCTTCATCTTGGACTATATATCTTGCTCAATCCCTTATCTCAATGTTCTGGTTTCCGGGAATAGCTTCTTTTCAGGCATCATTTGATAATTTTCAAGTATCGAATTCTTCCGTCTGAGTAAGTTTGAATGCGGCAGATACAGCATCTCTCAGCTTATTTTTAGCGACCAACAATCATCCGAGTCCGTAGACTATGAAATCTTTGGGATCGAATCCCGCCTCAAGGACCTTTGCTTCGATTTCCCTGATCTTATCTACATTGCTGATATCGGCTACTACTATCTTATCTTTTGAAGGATCCAGAAGTCATGCTTCTTTTTGCTTATTCAATGCGTAAATGGCTTGGTCCACAAGGTCTCAGCTATCAAGCCTCATGAATATGACTTTTCATTTTCCCCTATATTCTTTTTTAAGTGCGATGATTTTGTCTATTCATTTGTAGCTGTCAACAAGATCTACAAGAAGCGCTATCTTATCTGTTTTCTCTATCGCATTCAAGAATGCTTCATTCTCAGTAGCATAACTTGCCAGATATCTGTGAGCGGTAGTCCCAGAAGCCTTGAGCTGAGGGATTGCAGCCGCAGCGATATCATTTGAAGTGCCCACTACTCAGCCTCAGACATATAATGCCTCCATGGCATCCACGTGTGCTTGTTCATTTACCGCAGCCCTTTTGCCGAATTCTACAACCCTTCATTCTCAGATTATATTCTCTATATATCTCATATCTGTGGCGACAACACTCTGGAAAAATATCCTCAATAGTTCAGGTTCAAATACTGCTGCCAACTCTCATGGTCCGGTTATGCTCATTACCGGTTCTCCTGGTTTAAGCACTGTTCCATCATCAACAGCCATTATCTCAAGAGGAAGCTGGCCTCAATTATCAACAACTTCTTGCCAAAGAGCTTTATTGAAATATCCATTTGCTCATTTCTTCGCTTGCTCAGCATAGAAATCAGCCGCAAAATCAAGTTCAGCTTGCGTAAATTTCTTGGCGATGATTTTTTTGATGATATTCCTTACTCAATATACTACATTGAAAACAAAATTCGGTGATTTGCGGAATGTAAGAGTGTAAGTTTCTATTGCTCTGGCTTTCTTATCTCACTTGAGGTAAGTCATTGTCCTATTGTATGCATCGGTTGACAATATCTTGTTCTTTCCAGCAATCTCCTTCCTTAACTCCATATCATCGATTCATCTGAACTCATCGTAAGATATTTCCGGAAAAGCCATCTGCCTTTCCTTGTAAGATTCTATATCAAATTTTTCTGAAGTTCTCATAATTATTTGGTTAATGTTATTTAAATGTATTTTAATTGTTATTGTCATTCCAGGCTTGACCTGGAATCTGTCAACTTGAGTTTTTACCTTATTTCATAAAGGCATTTATGTTTTTATAGTTTCTGGATCAGATCCAATGACGATTTGCCTAAATAAACTTCGCACCCTTATCTTTCATTTCATCTATAGCTGCTTTTCAGTCGTTCGGGTTAACATCAACAGCCATAATTCAGGCTTCCACAACTTCTACTTCAAATCCGAGCTCTAAAGCCTCCAAAACAGTTGCCTTTACACAGTAATCAGTAGCAAGTCAGACAATCTTGATAACCTGAATCTCGTAACTTCTAAGGATTTCTTTAAGTTCCCTGAGCGGATTTCAGTTTCTGAATTCGAATCATCAAAATGCAGAATAAGAATCTTTGTCAGGCCTGAATCATTTCATCACCTCATAATCGATTTCATCTTGATTGAGTCAGTCCATATATTCTGCTCAATGTGTATTTTGTACACAGTGACTAGGCCAAATAGAAAAAGATGAGTGGTTCTCAGGATGCCAATCTCTGCTAGAGATTATTATTCCCGCCCTGGCTTTTACTTCATCTATGAGCTTATTTATCACTGCAACTATGGACTCAGCTCAATTCACATATAGGTTTCAGCCATTTTCTCAGAAATCCTTCTGAGCGTCTACAATGATCAATGCTTCTTTTTTCATAATGAATATTGTTAGATTGTATTCTCCTAAATATGAATCAAGATATTTTCTTGTGTGTCATATTTACACTCAATATATGAACATAATCATCTTTGTCAAAACTTTTTTTGAAAAATAATAAGATATCTTTGCCAGAGCGCTTGCCAGTGGGATTTAATTCGGCAATTAAAATCAAAAACCTGTGGTACGAATGCAAAAAAACATCATCGAAATGCAAAACCCCCCGAACCTTAGTTCGGGGGGTTTCTTTTTTCTGCTCAGGCAGACAATATTGCTGCCGGAGTCACGATGCTTATTTTTACCATCTGCATAACATCTTCTGGGATCCTTTTGTTTTTGTTAGTTTGGAATGCTTATGGCATCCCGATTTCGTCGACCAGCTCGAAAGTGAATTTTTGGTACAGCGTGCTCATGATGAGTGATCTTTCTGGATTATCCTTTATGTATGCGGGTCTTCCAAGGATGTTGAATACTTCTAGGAGGTATTCATTCCAGACTTCTCTTGTGATGCCAATGAAGCGATTCATGATCTCCTTTATGATTTCCGAAGTGTCAGCTGCATTTGAGGATCTGTAATTCTCCCCGATTAGCTGCCGGTACGTGATCAAAAGGTTTCTGAATTCCTCTCTCGCTTCATCGTCCTTCTCTGTTTGTGCACGATGCGGACACGTCATGTCTAGGCCTCCTTAACAATTAAACATTTCATTTCATTCAAAAGCACACTTGAGTCTTGCAGACAGGCAGCTTCAGATTGAACTGAAGGCAAAGGTGAAAGGGATTTCCATTTGTTTTTATATTTGTATTTTTACGGATGTTTAAAAAAACATCTGAGGTATTGCAGAATTAGATATTTATAATAATTAAGCTCTCTTTGTCAAAAATATCATGCAGTCCATTGCACAATTCGCTTTATTATTTTACAAAAGAGGATTTTTTATTATAAAAAATCATAGAGATAATTTAATATTAATCCTGAAAATATGCAAACAACTCATTGAGAAGATACGAAAAACATTGAAATCGAAAGAAAATTCCTGCTAAGTAGGATACCAGAGTTCATGCGGGTTCAACCATCAAAAGAAATCACTCAGTGATATTTGCCAAGCTTCAGGATCAGGCAAATCTGAGAAAATTACAGACTCACCATCAAAAGAGGAAAATGAGTAGTAAGACAAGAATTTGAAATCGATATAACAGAACAGGAGTTTAAGCATTTTTGGGCTTTAGGTAAAGATGAGAGCCTAAGTAAGACAAGATTCTATCTTGAATCCGGGTGATACGAATTCGAGGCAGATGAATATCACAATAATCTCAGTTGACTCTTCACTGTTGAGGTTGAATTTTCAAATGAAGATGAAGCCATGGCATTTGTGCCGCCCGATTGGTTCTGAGAAGAGGTTACGGATGATGAAGAATTCAGCAACAGAAGCCTGTCATCAAATTGAATTACTGAAATGATGAAAAGGAAAATTGAAAACCAAGATGCGGATGTTTCATCAGAAACCATTAAATTAGGATTGAGTGATTGAGTCAAGTGGATTGTGAGATGAACCGAGAATCTAGTCAAGAAAGCAAAGGGAATAAAGCCTGTGTTCATATGAATATCCTGATGATCAAATTCATGAAAAACATCAAAAGTCACAAACGAGGTCATAAGTATTCTCGAGGAGTCATGAATAAAGGTCATTAAGATTTCGATGGATGACTTCTGCTATTGACCCACATATCTGAAAAAGATGATGGAAAAAACATGAGAGCTTAATTTTGATGCGCCTTATTCATATGATTTGGAATTATGGAAGAAGAAACTAAAAGATATAGCCCAATGAAAAGATGTCAGAATACCGCTTTATGATTTTAAAGATGACCCGAGAGAAGATGCTCAGGAAGTGCAAAAATCTCAGGTTTACTTGCTAGAATGACTCTACACCTTTTATGATGATGAGCTGAAATGAATTTGTGATCTGAGGGCTTTTGTCCAGGTTTCTAGTCATGGAAGAGTCGTTCGGAGATTGACAAGAGATGCATGAGGCTCTGTTGCAGAGCCATGAAGGACAAGACAGTCTCATTTGGATGTTTTGGAGCAAATCCTTTCGACAGTGGAACCTATGGATAAGCAATATATCCAACCCCAGATCAAGAACTCTCATATCATAATCGACAATGACCATAACCCTGAAATAGAGTCAGTGAATATAAGGAATGCGGATTCCCAAGTAAAGTTCCAAATAGAAAATCTCCCTATCGATAAATTATGCGATTGACTGGAGGTTTTAGGATTTGCCAAGTGAGAAACCTTAGAGGAAAGGGATACTTATTACAATCACGATTCAAAAGAGCTTATCTTGAATTGAGAAGTATTCAGAATAAGGCACTCCAAAAAGCAAAATGATACGATTTCTGAAATATTCCCCGTTCTTACATATAAGTATTCTCACCTGACAGATACCCACAGAGAAGAGTCCATATTAAGCTTTGAAATAAATGATAAGGTCATAGGATTGCTTGATAAGGAGTATGCCAAAGTTTGAGAGATTAAAAAAACTAGAACTTATTTCAGAAAATGAAACATATCCATAACCATAGACTCTTCAGTCGAAGCAAGACTAAATCAAAATGCTCCGATAGGCCTATGAGACTTCTTAGAAATAAGAGGATTTAAGGGGGCTGATGAGCTGAATGATTATTCTAAACTGATTTCAGGACTAATCATGAAACAAAATAGCTGATTATCCTCATCTTACATTAAAATGCTTTTTGCAGATTAAAAAGCAAATCCAGTTCCCGACGGGAACTGGATTTTTTTAAGTCAATGCTTTGGTTTGGGAACGGTATATTCTTTGCCGTCTTTTTTGATTGTGACACCATCATCATGGAAATGCACATGATTGTGATGGTCGATAGATTTGCCATCGCTGTCACTTGAATACAGAGTCCCAAATCCTTCTTTCTCCGACCTGTATCCTCCCCAACTCGTCTTCTCCGGCTTCGACCAAGGCATGCCCCCCCCTCCTTTTATCCGTAGTTTTTTACACTTACCGCAAAAGCTATAATAATGCATAAAACTAGAAAAATACTGAAAAAGTACAGAAAAATTATTTTTGTCTGCTCAAGTTTTCAAAGAAGTAACCTCTCCTCGCCCCCCTACATTAAGGAAGGAATTCATTATAGGATAATCATCCGCTATCATCATCCCTAGCGGGCCGGAGCGAAGCGGAGGCGGGTAGCGTAATGAAACAAGGACAATCAGTGATAGCGGGGTTTGGGGCGG
>CAZKLD010000026.1:0-12432 GCA_964553745.1 uncultured Candidatus Peribacteria bacterium
CCGGATCCACGAGCTCTGCTAGCTGATGAATATACAATCCCGACTTGTGCTTCGCGCTTGACGGATCTTCCACGAACACATTCTCAAATCCTGATAGCTGCATTGCCAAGAAAGATATGAGCCTGAAGGATTATGACAGCTCGCTCGTATGATATTGGGATATGGAGACATTGACTGACGATTGAAAACTGAAGGATCTTAGTGGGAACGGGAATGATGGGGTTTTCAGCGGGGGGATGACATATAGCAATGCTTTGACATGAGGCATTGTAAGTAAAGGATTGGAATTTTTTTCCTGAACCACAAATCATATTGAAGTTTTCAATAATACATTGACACCCTCATGAGCTTTTACTATCAGTTTTTTTTATAAGATAAAATCAAAAAGCAGCATCCCCCAAATGATAATAGATAATTGAAACATAAGCACTTGAAGTTGATATTATTTTTTAAGATATTATTATACTCCTTCTCAAAAAAGGGATGCTATGATTTTTTGAATGAGAAGAGATCCGATAACTGATAATTACTATAACGAGGTTTTATTGGATTCAAGCTATGGCTGAAATATTCCAGATGCTGTGCAGATGAATATATTTTATCATATCGTATTGGTTTTTACTCCTTGAGAGAGCTCAAAAATGTACATTAATTGAAAATCCTATTCAGATAACCCTCCGCTTCAGTTTCAAAATATTCCTAAAGATTATGCATTTTGAAAACAGAATGTATGGCTATGAAGAGATATGAGATGAAGCTCTCAATTAGATTGAACTATTGATGATATAAAAATATATAATCGAGCACTCTCGGATATTGAGATAATTCAACAAGTAAAATCTGCCTGATTCTAATAAAAATCAAAGGCCAGTTCCGTGGAACTGGCCTTTTTTCTGATTTAAGATTCGGTTGCTTCAATACTTCAGGGTGTTGCCTCCGCCTCCGGATTTGCCGCCTTCTCCATCTGAGCTGCTGTCATCACTATCGCCGTCTTTTTTTGAGAACATGCCGAAAAGGAGCAGGAGACTGAAGTCGTAGCCGGTGTATCTGGAGATGAGGACAAGGAGAATGCAAAACAGGGCACCGATTGACCCGACCAGGATCTGGCTTGTCAGATCCGTGAATGGCATCGCCTCAATCACCCCGTATGCGCCGATGGCACCGCAGAGCAAGAGGTTGCTGGAGCCAAAGATATAGGCGCATGCAGCACATTCGAGCAGATCGCCTTTTCTGTCGTAGCCCACTTGCGCAAGTTCCTTGGCTGCAAACTCGACTTTTGAGACGATTTCCTTGTCTTGCGCTGAAATTGCCATGATTTGCGGAATTCCGACCTTGAGCCCCTCGCCCCATCTTCCTTCTTTGAAATAATGAGCCATGGATTCATTGATCCGGTATGTGGAAATATCAGTCAAATACCCCTCAAGACCATACCCAACCTCGATCCTGACCTCTCTTTCCTTGATGGATATGAGTACCAGGACTCCGTTGTCTTCGCCTTTCTTGCCGATTTGCCAAGCATCAAAAGCCTTAATCGCGAATTCTTCCATCGTTACGCCGTCGTGGTTCGGGATTGTCAATATGCTTATCTGCTTGCCAGTCTGGGACTTGAACGCAGATAAGGAATTCTCGAGCGATGCCCGATTGGCTTCATCGATGACTTTGGCATCATCGACGACAAAACCCATGTTTTTGGGTACCTCAGTCGCAATCGAACTGATAGCGATAGAGAATATCCCGAAAAGCAAGGAAAGGATTGCCGACCTGCAGAACTTTGCCATTTCTCACCCCCCAAAATAGTATATTTTATCCGAATCTTAATGAACTTGTTTCTGGCGACTCTAAGAAGCGCTAAAAATCATTTTCATATTATAGGAAAACATATATTGTCAAATAAATAACTCATAAGTCAAAAAACCGATTTGACTTAAGACTTTACATTTATATCATCACGTAGTCAATAATTTACACCTGATAACCGCAAAAGGCTACGATTAAGTCGTAAAAAATCAGAAAATCGTGCCAAAAACCAAAACAAAAAGGGGAACCGAAATGAAAAAAATTCTTTTTCTGGCCATCTTGCTTCTTGCATCTTCACTATTCTCTACTGCATTTGCCGATGATACCGAGGATGCTAAACTTGCTGTGGAGGCTTACTTCAATGAGAATGGGGATGACGCCACCATACTTCTTGTTTTCCAGCGTCTATCGGAAAAGGGCAATCCAGTAGCACAATACGGACTTTCTATGATGTACTCAGAAGGTGCTGTGGTGTCCAAAGATGAAGGGAAAGCATTTAAATTATGCGAACTTTCAGCACGCACGTATCCTCCGGCGATGAACTTTCTAGGCATGATGTATTCGGAAGGAAAGGGTGTCGGAAAAAATGAAGAAAAAGCATTCCAATGGTTCAAGAGAGCTGCAGAAAATGGCAGCGCCAGTGGCATGAATAATCTTCGTGTTGTTTATCTTTATGGAGTAGGAACGCCTAAAGACGAAGGTAAGAATGAAGAATGGACTCACAAATACTGGCGAAGCAAAAAGGAGAAATGGGAATAATGAGAAAGGCCGGCATCAAGCCGGCCTTTTCACATCTTATTGCCAGATAATCAATTTCAGCGGACCCAAATAACATATATTGTCAAATAAAATAATCAAATGTCAAAAATTCAACTTGACTTTTGACATATTTCAATAGATTAAATTCTGGCATGAGAAACGTAGTCTTACTATCGTTTCTCAGTTTCATTAACATTTTCCAATCAAAAAAATTTAAATTGAAGGTATTGCAAAATACTTTATATATCCACGGTTTTTCCCTTAACTAGAGCCTAAAGCTCGCAACCTGAAATGCCTCGGAGGGTACTTCTATGAAACTCAGTCACGTCTTTGCAGCATTGTCGCTCATCGCTATCTCCCTATTGTCCGGCTGTGGCTACAATACCATGCAGGCTAAAGAGGAGGCCGTTTTCGCTGCTTGGGGCGATGTCGAATCGACCTATCAGCGTCGTGCTGACCTCGTGCCCAACCTGGTCGAAGTCGTCAAGGCTTATGCGAAACATGAGCAGGATACCCTGACCGCCGTCACCGAAGCTCGCGCCAAGGTCGGCTCCATGCAGTTGCCCAAGGCTGGTACAAGCGACCCCCAGGCTATCGCCAATTTCCAGAAGGCACAGGGCGAGCTTTCCGGAGCCTTGTCGAGGCTCATGGTCGTTGTCGAAAAGTACCCTGAGCTCAAGGCGAGTGAAGGTTTCCTGAATCTCCAGAGCCAGCTCGAGGGCACCGAGAACCGCATCAATGTAGCCCGTGTGCGCTACAACGCGACCGTCCAGGATTTCAACACCTCGATCAGAACCGCCCCGAACTCCTGGACAAACAGCTTGCTCCTGCATCTGCAGCGCAAGGAACCGTTCAGGGCTGACGAAGGCGCCAAGCAGGCCCCCAAGGTCCAGTTCAACGGGCCTTCCAAGTAGAGAAATCGGATTGTAAGCGTAGAGGTGCTATTAAACGCACCTCTACGCTGACAGGAGGCCTATATGAAACGAAATGTCTTACTGATCTGGATGCTTCTGCTCGCATTAACTGCTTGCGAATACTCCCAGGAAGTACCAAAGCTCACGGATTATGTGAATGATTATGCCGGCATGCTCTCTCCCGGAGAGGCCGATCAAATCTCACGTGATCTGAAGCTGTACAAGGCGAACTCGTCCAATCAGATATACATCCTGACAATCCCTTCACTCGAAGGCAAAGTTCTTGAACAATACTCCATCAAGGTCGCTGAAGAGTGGAAAGCGGGACAGAAGGGTGTTGACAATGGTATCATTATCCTCATATCCAAAGCGGATCGCAAGGTTCGCATCGAAGTAGGGTATGGGCTAGAGGACGTCGTAACGGACTTTGTCTCGAGCCAGATCATCCGCGAAGAGATGAAGCCGAAACTCAAGGAGGGAAAAACAGCAGAAGCTCTACAGGGCGCGATAGCTAAACTTAAACTGACTATCGATGGCAAGTATAAGGCGTCGGCAACAGCCCCAGCACCCGAAGCAGCAAATGATACAGAGAACTACGAACTTGAAATAAAGTGGGCAATCACAGCCTTCGTCTTTCTGTTGCTCGCAGGGATAGCAAGCGCTGTCTATTTTCTCTTAGGAGGATTTGTCGGTGCTATTATCGCAGCGCTTTTCGCCGCATTCTTGTGGCATCTTACAATAACTGGCGTCGCAATTTCCGGGGGTGTCGGATTCCTTTTGGGCATGTTTGCCAAGGATCTCACATTTTTCTCACTTCAGCTAGGGGTATCTTTTATTGGCGGAGGGGGAAGCTTTGGCGGGGGCGGCGCTTCTGGCGATTGGTAGGAAGGAGATACGAACATGAACAAAGCTGACGCACAGAAATACCTGTCTCCGGCCGAACTCCTCCAAATCAAGGATTGCTTGACGGAAGCTGAAAAAAATACGTCAGGAGAAATCAGGGTCGTCATCGTTTCAGCATCGAGCATCATCGGGAGGATGAGGCATGCTGACAGGGTAAAAGCCGTAACAAGACGGGCAAAGCTCGAGTTCAGAAGACTCAAGATGAATGCGACCCGAGACTCCACAGGGGTCCTTATCCTTATCTCCCTTAAGGAGCACATGGTCAGGATTCAGCCCGATAAGGGCATCGGTGATCTTTTGCCGGAATCCTCATGGCAACCTTTCGTAAACTCCATAACTGAGGGGATGCGAGGGGGGTTTCCTGCTAAAGGAATCTGCAGTGCGATCTGCAATATCGGAATCCATCTCAACAGGTTTTTCCCGATAAAGGACGGCGACATCAATGAGTTGCCCAACGACGTAATAATCAAGGGGAGGTGGTAAACAAAAACAAAACAGTAAGTGCAGATTGGAAAATGACAAAAAAGACAGCAGGTCCTCCGGGGCCTGCTTTTTAGTTATCCGGATAATTCAAAAGCGAAATTATGATTAATGCACATCTGCTTGGAATTATTTAGAAAACATTTCAGGCTCTTCATATAAGTTTGACAAAATAAGATATGGAATTATAAATAATAAAACAAATACAGAACCAAAAAAGGGGAATAAGTTCGTTTACATAATTTGCTTCACTACTACAGATATAGGAGATGACAGACATGAAACAATTATCCGCACCCGCCTCGCTAGGACTCTTACTTTTTACCATCCTCTTCTGCTCATCCTTAATCGGCTTCTTTTCAGGAAGAAAGCGTAGAGAATGCGTTTCAGAACAAGCTTCAGAAGACGCAGAAGATGGTAGATTCACCGGAGGAGATCGCTTAATTCCAGCAGAAAAAGCCGAGCCGAAGATAGCACTGCCAGATCAGAGAACCCATCCTCTCCAGGACAAGCTTCCGCCAGGCGTGCGAATTTCACCGAAGAAAATCATCTTCGATCCCCTCAATGGGAGCGAGCTGACCGAACCTGTGATTCTGACGCTCAATCATCCGAGATTAGGAATCGTCAAGTTCATCGTAAATCAGATAAACGTCCGATTCTACGTGAAGTATGGGCCAGAATTCTTTTCACTCAGCCTTCTTTCGATGAATACTAGGGTATGGTGCTTCAATCAGTCCTGCCTTGTAGCTAGCGAGGGTGAAGATTTCGCCGAAATCAACTTCTTTGAATTCTACAATGATTTCCTTTCGGACTACAGATTTGAAGATCTCGGTTTCAAGGAAGGTGTTGAGACTAAGGAAGGCGTCTGCTATTGGAACGGAGAAATACAAATTCCTTAGCCTTAAGCGCTAATCTTAGGCTAAGGAATCCGCCAGAGAGGATTTGCAAGAAGCCAGGCTCAAACCCATGAAGTATGAAGAGAAAAAAGCAAATAAGCAGTAAAATGAACATCAAAAAGCCCCCCGATTTGAATCGGGGGGCTTTCCAGTTTTTGCTTCACTAGAAAAACACTTAAATTTCATCTAAAAACTACCCTAGCATTTTGCATTTTGTGCCATTAAGCATATCATATCGTAAACATAGAGGCATGGCATTATGGTAAATACTTGGTCGCCTTAATCATAATCCGAATCTGCCAATGGCGAAACCGACTATTGTTAATCAATTTTAACAAGTATAAGTCGGTTTTTATATTTTTTAACTTAGAATTATGGAAACACAAAACATGTTTGGACATTTGGCGAATGACGTTTCCATACTCAAGACATTCGAATCTCTTGAGAAAAATTGAATACATCCCCATCTGGTAAAAGACAAAGACGATGCCGTTAAAAAGTTATTCGCCCTTCTTCCTGAACATGAAGAAATAATGACAATGACCTCAGTAACGCTGACTGAGCTATGATTGGATGATGTCTTGAATTCGTCTCCTGAATATATTTCCATAAGAAGGATGATGGACAATTATAAGCTCACAGAAATAGATAAAAAGCGCCTATGAACTGCGCAGGAATGGGCAATATGAAGTGTGCATGCGGTAACGGAAAATTGACAAGTCCTGATCGCATCGCAAACATGAAGTCAGATTCCCGCATATGCATATTGAGCCATGAATGTAATCTGGATTGTCTGAACTCAGAAGATAGTGAAAGACTTAGATGAAGGATTCCGCAGGGTTTATGAATATGCTTATCCTCTAGAAGAAAAGAGGGCAATGCAGGCATACGGAACTTGAAGCGGAGTCAATAAAGTGCTGATAGTCAATAAGGAAATTGTTCCATGAAGGATACATATGATTTTTGTAAAAGAAAGACTGTGATTTTAATTTAAATCAATATGAAAAGAATAGTGCATTTTGAGATTCCATCAAGGGATCTTGTCAGAACTGTAGAGTTCTATAAAAAAATATTTTCTTGGGAGATAAGCAAGTGGGCGTGACCTGAAGAATATTGGTCTGTGGTAACTTGACCCAAGACTGAAGCATGAATAGACTGATGAATTGAAAAAAATGACATGAAATGAGGGTATGTCTGCATCGTAGATGTGCCAGATATCGAAGAATATTCAGATAAGATAATAAGCGCCTGATGAACTTTATTCAAGACGAAAAGAGAGATAATGCCAGGTTCTTGGCTTGCTTATTTCAAGGATACTGATTGAAATGTCTTCTGAATTATACAAACGTCTGAAAATATGTAAGCTTTATTGCCTAATAATCGAATTATGAAAAATGCAATCGTATGGTTTGAGATCCCTTCCTTGGATTTTGAACGTGCAGTAAAATTCTACAAGAGCATTGTCGAATGAGAATTTATCATCGACGAGAGCAATTGAATGAAAATGGCGATATTTCCTTATGACAGGATGGAATGAGTGTGATGAGCCATTATACAAACCCCTAACATAAAGCCAACAGAGGACTGAATTACGGTCTATCTCGCAGCTTGAGAGAGCATAGAAAAGTATATTGATAATGTAATCAAGAACGGCTGAAAGATAATTCTTCCCAAAATGGATATTTGAAGAGAAATGGGTTTTATCGCCCAGTTCATCGATCCCGAATGAAACAGGGTATGAATCCATTGAATGAAATAAGTAACATTTTACCTTAATTATTATGAAAAAATCATTATTCCTGCCACTTGCAGCAGCTTCAGTTTTTCTTCTTTATTCCTGCACGTGACAAACTCCTCCGAATGGAGAACCTGCTTCTACTTGAAGCCTATACGAAACATGAAGCATCATCACCACCTGATCAGAAGCCAACTGAGTCTTGAACACCACTTGATCATCTGATGCGACATGATGATTGTTGGGCACATGAGTATCTTCCGGTACATGAAATGCATCATGAACAGGACAACCGGGTACTTGAGCTCAAAATGTAAACCCGAATTCAAAAACATATACGATAAAGATCACATCAGCATGATTCGATCCGTTTAAATTGACCATTAAAGCGTGAGATAAAGTCGAATTCGTAAATGCGGATTCAGCTCCGCACTGGCCAGCCTCTGGTCCGCATCCGCTACATACCGCTTATCCGGGATCATGAATAGAGAAGTGCTGAACTCCCGAAGAGCCGAATATATTCGATGCTTGTAGGGCATTGGCACAAAATGAAATTTATTCGTTCGTCTTCAATCAGAAATGATCATGGTGATTTCATGATCACTGGAATCGTGAGCTGACCTGAACTATAATCGTAGAATAATATAATTTACAGATTATGAAGACTGAAGAAATCTCCACTCTTGCATGATGATGTTTCTGGTGTCTTGAGAGTGCGTTTGCTTGACTGCCTTGAGTTTTATCGACAGAGGTATGATATGCATGAGGAAAAGAGCCAAACCCGACATATGAACAGGTTCTTGCCTGAAACACATGACATCGTGAAGCTATGCAGGTAGTATTTGATCCTGATGTGATCAGCTATGGTGAGATCCTGGTGCAATTCTGGTCACAGATAAATCCGACTGACGAAGCCTGACAGTTTGCAGATAGGGGATTCAGTTACACAACAGCAATCTGGTATCATTCGCCGGAGCAGAAGAGAGTTGCAGAAGAATCAAAAAGACGCTTAGAGGATTCAAAAAAATTTCCTATGCCAGTGGTCACTGAGATAATCCCTTACACCACTTTCTATCCGGCAGAAGAATATCATCAGAAATATTTTCGCAAATCCGCCTTCAGATATAGCCTCTATAGAAAATGATCCTGAAGGACCGATTTTCTCAATAAGAATTGGAGCGAAGAAGCGAAGGAATACTTAAGATGAAAAGATGCTTTTTTGGCAAAGAGATATTTCAAACCTAGCGATAAAGTGATCAAAGAAAATTTGGATTCGTTGTCTTATGATGTCACTCAGAACAGATGAACCGAACACGCTTTCACTTCAAGCTATGAAAAAGATTGGAGACCATGAATCTATGTCGATATCGTCAGCTGAGAACCCCTATTCTCATCAAAAGACCAGTATGATGCATGATGCTGATGGCCCAGCTTCACAAGGCCTCTAAATTCACATTTCATAAAGACAGCAGATGATCACTCCCATTGAATGATAAGGACCGAAGTCAGAAGCAAATACTGAGATAGTCATCTAGGGCATGTTTTCAATGATTGACCCGAGGAAGAATGATGAGTCAGATTCTGCATCAATTGAGCGGCTCTCAGGTTTGTGCCAAAGGAAAAGCTCGAGGAAGAATGATACTCAGAATATCTTACGCTTTTCGAAGAGTCGGATTAAAAGGAGAAGTTACTATTTAATCGTATAACTATGAAAAAACTAACCTTGATTTCACCTTTGTTGCTGCTGATGCTATTTTCATGCGCGCCCTCCAATGATCAGAATCCGCAAAGCTCAACAGGCTCAAAAGCACAAAGTTCTGAAGTCAGCACTTGAACAGTAGCATATTTTCCATGAAAGCCGCAACATATATGATATTTTGCAAGGCCGGCAAATGTTGAGGGAAAATATCCTGCCCTGATCCTCATTCACGAATGGTGGGGACTCAATGATAATATAAAAAGCCTCGCGTCGGATTTTGCAAAACAAGGATACATTGTTCTTGCTGCTGATATGTATTGAGGCAAGACTGCTACCGATTCGACTTGAGCAACCGCTCTGGCATGAGCTGTTTCAAATGATGAAGCCGGAGCATTCGAAAATCTCAGATATGCCATACAGTATCTTCAATGACTCAGTGAAGTCGATGATGAAAGGATATGAACCGTCTGATGGTGCTTCTGATGATGATGGGCTTACCAGATGGCAAAAAACAATCTTTGAACAAAGGTTTCCGTAATGTACTATTGAAGATTCAATGCCGATGACGATCTATCGATGATGAGGTCGCAGATATTGTGACATTATTGAGAAAAAGATATGAGCATCAGCATAGACTCAGCTAGAGAATTCCAGGCAAAACTGGAAACATTATCTTGAGATCATGCTGTATATATCTATCCCAATGTAGGCCATGGTTTTGCCAACAATCCAGAAACGGAAGATGAGAAAGATGCCGCAAATCTTGCGATGCAGAGAACATTGGATTTCCTTAAGTCCAATTTAAGAGAATAGGTATAATATGTTTTTGCTCCGGATAATTTCTGGAGACTTGTAGAATCTGAAAATGCGTTTTCAGTTCGAAAATAATGTTTAATGAAATAAAGATGAAAGCTAAATTCGCAGAATACATAACATATTTCATGTATTCTTTGATTACAATATTGATTTTGTTGACCATGCTCATTTTGGTTGATTGATTGAATTGAGAACCCAAATATAGCCTCCCCCTGAAAACCCCACCTGAACAATCCGAAGAAATCAGACAGGCTACTCCTGCAAAAAAATCATCCACTGGCGGCATAGTTCGAGCCGAAGTGCCATTTACAGCTCAGGCTCCATTCTGAAATTGGGGAGATATCATATATGAGGAGTGATGCGAAGAGGCATCGATTATAATGGCTGTATCCTGGTCTAGATGACAGAGATTGACTGCCACATGAGCGAATGCAGAGATTAAAAATATATCAAATTTCGAAAAAGACCTATTCTGAAATTTTTTAGATACCTCTGTCTATGATACGGCAAAGGCAATGAAAGGATATTTCAATTTCACTCAATATAAGATAATCGAAAAAGTTACAAAAAAAGATATAATAGATAGTCTGGGGAATTGAAATATTTTAGTTGTCCCTGTTTATTGAAGAGATCTGAAAAATCCTAATTTCACCCAGCCAGGGCCAATAGCCCACATGCTAGTCGTCACTTGATATGATCCTCTCAAAAAGCAATTCATCACAAATGACCCTTGAACCAAAAATTGAAAATCGTACAGATATGGCGAGGATGTTTTGTATAATGCGATTTGGGCATACCCTTCAAGCGCAACTGAGCATAAACTGCCCGCAAAGATAGGCAGGGCAAAGACCATTATTGAAGTATACAAGAAATAATTCATATAGACAAGAGCCTCTTTTTTGTAAGGAGGCTCTTATATCGTGAGAGCACTTGAATTTTCATGCCATCAATAATCTTTGACAAAAGAACATTATTCTTTATTGTATATGAACAAATATACAAATAAATAAAATTGCCAGATAGGAGGTGCAGGATGTTCGGATTGGATGACTTCTTGGTGGATAGGATTTTCAACCCCTTCGCTAAACGGTTCAATGTCTTAACGGGCAAGAGTTGCTACTTCCTCGCACAGATGAGTTTCATGCTAAGCGCAGCCATATCGGTTGCAGGAGGGGTATACGGAGTGTTGTCTTTCGATTATACTCCGAGAGATGAATGCCTCTTGATTGTCCTCTCCTTCATCAGCAGCTACATGTTCATCAAATCCAGCGACTGGCCGAGAAATGAGCAGAAAAGGTTTGAAAGAAAAGGGAAAGTACTCTGCACGAGCCGGATTGATCATCAGATGTTCAGGATCGGCCTTCTCATCCTGATTCCCATCATCGCTTACTCCATCCGCCTGATGCCCGACAAGGTAGGCAGAGACATCTTCTCCTTCATCTGTCTCACCATTGCCGGATTCGATCTGGCCCTCTACTTCTTCGCCTGCACCCCGCTTCCCCCCGGTGAATCCAAAATAGGGGAATTCGCCACAAATTTCAAGGCTTTCTTTGCAAAGAGGGAGCTGCAGAAAGTGCGCTACAAGTAAATCAAGCTTTTCTTCGGAATGAGCCTGTTTGCAAAAAAGAAAAACCCCCGCCAGCCTGGCGGGGGGTTTTGCATAATGATTAATGCAATCCTCACCCCGACCCCTCTGCCCCAGGGCATACTCTCTGGCTCCGCTATTCACCTTATCCCGATAGGAGAGAGGGGGGGCGCCTGTCATTTCGAGCGCAGAGAGAAATCCTTTAATGATTATCCGTCATTCAAAAATCCCCCTTCATTTCCCCCTTTGTCAAAAGGGGGTTGAGCAAGATTAAACATAAGTACGGCATTAACCCTCTTTCGACAAAGAGGGTGGCACGCCAGTGATGGGTGATTCTTTCATTAATCATCATCCATTTTGTCATTCCCGGCTTGATCGGGAATCCACCTCATTAATCATTATGGATTCATCATCTTAATCATCATTCGTTAATGATTTTAACATCCATACTTTTTTATGCAAAAAAGTATGCAAAAAGCATTGGGGACCGGCAGAGACTCACTCCGCTACGCTCCGTATTGGCTCCGGCTCCGCCTCCGCTGACAGACTGCTCGTTACCCCAAGAGTACTTCCTTCGGGCGCCCGAAACCCCTAGTTATAAGGAGGATGAATTTATTCCTTCCCTAATTTAGGGAAGGTGCCCCATAGGGCGGATGGGTTATAATCATTATCATCATTATTCTTGGACCCGTGCGGAGCGGAAGGGCTTCATCATTCTCACTACCAGCAGGAGTTGAGGAAGGGGTCTTAGGGGGAATGGTGTGTCCAAGCATGACAGAATTCATCTCGGCATCAGAAGTATGACCGAAATAGCCAGTCCCCCTAATGGTTTTGCCTACTTTTGACAG
>CAZKLD010000027.1:0-9752 GCA_964553745.1 uncultured Candidatus Peribacteria bacterium
GAAACTATAATTGAGTCATGCTCAAGGTATTCACTTGAAGCACCTATTATTTCGTGCCTACTCCTACTCTTTTCTGAATATGAACCTGAAGCACAGTCTATGACAACACTTTCTGAAGCTGAAAAGATCTGCTTCCTTGAGTCAACAATGCAGCTGTATTCGATTCTTCTAAAGTCTATGCTACATGATCGGATAGCCTATGAGGTACAGACATTACCAATCTCATGACAACGGTAAAAGCTGCTTATTCTACTTGAAACGTCACGACTCCTGCAGTGCAAGCCATAGTAGCTGCAAGCTGAGCAGAACTCATAAATATCTGAGAGGGGCTGGTCAAGAATAGCTTGTGAGGCGGAATTAAAGATAATTGAAATTGAAATGAACAAGCGATATCACCAAATTGAAATTCTAGCGGCAATGCCTGAACAAGTTGTCTGAACATAAAAACAGCATATCCATCTTCTGCTGACTGAATATATTGGATAAATCCAGATTCAACTACTCCGATTCAGGCATATTGTGATATGACTACTGACTCGTGAGGCTGGACATTGATAGTGAACATAAAGAAAAACAATGCTCCTCCTGCTGACTGGAATACAAGGACTACATGATTTGATTTTTGATGAGACAGGACAAAAACATATAGATTGTCAGATTCTGCAATCAATGCACTTAGATTATGATGAACTTCTGTTTATAGGAACAGGGCAAGCACAAATAACACCTTTTATTACACATTAGCCTCCAATCCATTCACATCCAATATCTGAAATTATCCTTCCGCAACTTGACTTTGTACAAATTTAGGATTAACAAATGACTGCAGGAATCTATATTACGATTCAAATAGTTCGCCATATACCCTATATGCTTATTCATGATCTCCTCAGCAATGGGATCATCCATGAACTTTTGCAATGGCAGGATCCACATGAGCTCCAACATGTGCGAATAAACCATGATTATGATGACTATGAGCCTCATATTGGTGCGATAGTTGGACATGGAATAGCGATTCCACTTGGGCAGAATGATGGATGAGATAAAATTGCATCCAAAAAAATAAGCTTCGAAATTTAAAAAAATCCCGAAATTTTCGGGATTTTTTATCTGTTCCACTGCTTTAATGTTACCGGATTTCTTTGCGAGTGGAATTTTTTAGCTAAGGCGAATCTGCAATTCGATTCTTTCAGTTGACCTCGTCCACTCTTATGTATTCATGGTTGCCAATCAGGTTCTCTCGAAGGGATATATCAGAAATCCCTATCAGCATGAAGAGATTTAAGTGCAATGATACTACTCAATGAAGGTCACATTCACTCTGCACAAATCATGATCTGCTTCCTTTTAACTTCTTCTTCATTGAGTAGATCAACGATTATCTTATTGCTATCTTCTCACAAAATTTCTTCAATATCGATTCTCAGCCTATCGACAATCTCATCTGCTCAAGGCGTCGTTCAAGTATATACTACTCAGAGACTGACAGGATGTGAAACATCTGCAAGAGCAATCAGATGTCCAACATTTTCTCTAATGTGAGTTGATAAATCATGTACAGTTCAGATGTCAGGGCACACATAGAGTAGCCCTTTTTCTTTTTCTGTTGATTCTCATTCATACGAAATTACTTCAAATTGCCGTCTCATCATAACATCCAAGACTTCAAGTTTCGATATCCCGGATCCGATCATTCAAATTTTCATTGTATTCAAGTTATTGATCAGAATCGGATTCATCTTCGCTAATGCCGCTTCATAACTCAAGATAAGGTATTTTCTGGAGATTATTTCACATTATTCATTCAAGATCTCACCACATGTATATCGTATTGTTGATTACCCTATCTAGCTCTTTTTCTCTTTTTGACCAGATTCTCATCATCGATCTCTTCTCAGAGTCAATATCATCTTTAAGGCTTTTGAATGCTCAGACTATATTTTCAATTTTTGATTTGAAATCACTGCTTGATAGATACTTAAATAACTCGTCCATCTTCTCATCTTTTCATACTAATGAATTTGAGGTTGTATGCAGTGCGATAAGCTTATCTCTCAGAAGTGTAGTGACAGCCTGGAAATAGACAAATTCAGTGACGATGACTTCATTTACCGTTCAGAAATGCTTTATATCATCTGGCATTGTATTGCTCACAATAACACAAATATCCGCCTTAACGATAATCCTGTCATCTTTAAGTTTTTTGACCCATTCATTTGACCATGTCTTTGTATTTTTGGATTCCCATAATATGATTCATACGTCTTGTCATCTGTGGTTCCTTACAGTCTGAATGAGATCCGCTCCTTTTATTCCAGTCGGAACATCCTCTATCGAATCCATCGGAAAATTGCGAGCCAGGATTCACTTCAGCTCATTTTCCTGTATTTCTCATTGTATCTGCTGAGAGCCTTGGATTGCTTTTCGATTTGCTTCTTCAAGGGATTTCCTGAGTATTTCAGCCTGCTTGTCTTTTTCGGCTAATTGTTTAGAGAAATCTTCTTGGATTTTCCTGAAAATCTCTTCTTCCTTCTTGCCTTGTTCCATCTTCATCGCTTCCTCCATTTTTTTTCTTTCTTCATCAAGCTTCCTCACATTCTCAAGCTCGATATTCTTTGCCTTGTCCTCTAATTCCCTTGCCTTCTTGCGAAGCTCCAGCTCATTTTTAATTGCCTCTTCCTGTTTTTTCTTGAATTCTTCCAATTGAAGATTAAGGTCTTTTGTCTCTAGCTCTTTCTTTTCTTCTGCTGCCTTGAGAGCTTTTGCCCACATCTCCTTCTTTATCTCCTCTTCCCTTTTTGAAATTTCCTCTTCTTTCTGCTTCATTTTAATTTCAAATTCCAGTTTCAGCTTCTCCTCATTTCTCTGGAGTTCTTCATTATATTTTTTTGCCTGGACCTCATCAAGATTGATGATTGTCGAGCATTTCGGACAAGTTACCGTGTTGTGAGCCATATTTCTAAACAATAAAAGCTTATTTCTAAGCTAAGAATAAAATCTTAATGCTCCAAAGTATATCAAAAAACTGCATTTGCGCAAATGCAGTTTTATTATAAATAGAATGAGGTTTTGTTTTATTATTTTACATAAAGCCATCAATTATTCGTATAGCTATCGCAACTTCATCCATAATAAAATCAATGGCAACCTTCCCAATTTCAATTAAAAAGAAACACTCTTCAATTTCAAGTCGGATCTTTAAATCCTATACCTGTTTGATCTAAAATCATGCATCAATTTGAATTTGATGTATTAAGTATGGAAATTCCTGATGAAAAAGTTGTTCAATCAATTGAATTCCTGTAAGTTCTTGTTGTACCAGGTGCAGGCATATATGTTGTTCAGACGGAGTATGAACTGGCTGGAGAAGGAGATCAGAATCAAGTCGTGGAACAATATCTCGAATCTCTGACTCATCATACCGCGAGAAGAGTCCAACCACCTCAATCGCTTGTCATGTCGCAGTAGATGAATTTAGAAGGAACCGCTCAAGCTCAATCTGGATCTATCAAGTAAGAACCCGACAAGAAATAAGATCAATTCCATGGTATGGTCGTTCAGACCTTAAAAGTACTTCATGCTAGCAAATCGGCACAACTCGTAGGCGTTGCTCAGCTGAATGAAAATCAACTTCCGGTATTTCAATTCCAAGGAAAGACCGCTCATGTCGGTGGGGTAACGGTTCAGGTTCATGCGCCTCAAGATGCAACAGCACCTCATCCCAGACTATTCTTCACCAGTCAAACTCAAAGATCAGTCAATGCGCTTCAGGTTGCAGCCAATACTTCTTGGACAGCAGGAGTTGTGACATTTCAAGTCAGATATGCGGACTGTATTGTAACCATAAGACTCTCAACTTCAGTCGCAGACAATCAGGTCGATGATGTGCTAGCGTATACTTTGCTGGAATCGAACACGGCTGCATTGTTCACACCCGGAAGCAGGTCCTTTCAGCTTCAGAAAGTATTGTCATATACAGTGCTTCATGTTCATATTCAGAACAATGTCGGAGTGGGAACGAAATAATAGGTGCTTCAAGTGAATACCTTGAGCATGACTCAATTATAGTTTCATGAGATGTAGACGTTCGCACCGGTTCAGCCTAGGGCTGAGAGCTTAGGATTGAGATTTGAGGAATCGAACGGGTTGAAGCTCCTCTCGAATGAAGTAGGATTCTCGAAGTTTCAGGCTACTTGGTATTCCCTCTTGTTTGAAGCTAGGGAATAATCGTACTCTGATCATTTCAGAGGATCCACGACTTTCTTGGAGAGATTCTTCTGGAGCATCTTGTAGGCTGAGTCTCAGATGGTTCATTGGTTCCAGATTATTCCTCAGGAATAGGTGTATGAATAGGCATAGTCGGGGGTCGGATAGGTTCAGGCATTTACATTGTACATCTCTACGGATTTCTTGATGGATGAGATATCGGAAAGGCGTGTGGAATCTCTTGCGCTTCATGATTGCGAAGAGAAAGAGAGAAATGCGATCGTCGCAAGGATGGCTAATATGACGATTACGACTATGAGCTCCACTAAAGTGAAGGCTTTGTTGTTTTTTGTAAGATTCATATTTTTTTTAAAATTATAAAATCATGAAGATTCTAGTATATTTTTAATACAAAGTCAAAAAAATCTTCCGCAAGCGGAAGATTTTTTGATTTAGATTTTTTAATAAGGAGAGCTCGGCGGTGTGAATACCTTTTGTCAGGCTGTAAATCCGTTTCAATCCCATCTTGAGATATTTGATACGCGGAACTCGTCTATGTATCAATTAAGATAGCTCTCTGCATAATTATAAACAGATCTTGTTCATATTTTGAAATGCTCAACATTATCTAAAGATCAGGCTGTATAACTTCCAATCAAATATCAGTCAATAAAGCAATACATAGTTCATCATTTTCTGGTCATGGCAAAATGCTGCCAGTTTCAGACCGATAATTTACTACTGTTGAATCAGACAGAGTTTCAGAGATATCAGAAATAATTATAGTTTGCCAATTCGTTTGATGTGACGATATATATTCTTTTAGACAAGTCCGAGTTGCTGATATCAAAAATATAATCATGAGCGTAGCCGGTTATGCTGCTATAATTCACCCATGCATCAACAGTAAAATCATTAGTTCAAAAATTCCAATCATTATTTTTTGAAACAGAAAGGTATTTATTCACTCAATCGAAATATCATGCTTTTCAGAATTTTCAGTTTGCAGTGAATGTCACCCCATTATTCGTAACGGTTCATGTGCTGTATCATTGATTAGTGGTATCATCATCAAAATGGAGTAAAAGAAGTGTATTTGCATCCGGTCTGGCAACTCATCCTGATCATCATGCCAATGTGGTTACTCATCCGCCTAACACATTCTTAACCATTGCAGTACCAATGCTCTCAAGGGTTGTAGGATCTGCCATAGCTATCCGCAACACGCCTGGAGATGTGATATTCGAACCGGAATAAGCGGTTTGAATTTTTGTCATAAGTGCAGATATGTCTATACTTGAAAGATTGTTTCATCAGGTTGAATATATCTGATCTGCCTTATAGCTTGCAAAATTATTGACTCATGGGAGCATTATCTTTCAAGAGCTGAATGACGAATCAAAAGCGATTGTCGGTTGGGCTGAGGCATTAATTCAGAACAATGTCGGAGTGGGCACGAAATAATAAGTGCTTCATGTGAATACTTTCAGCATGACTCAGTTGTAGTTTCATGAGATGTAGACGTTTGCGCCAGTTCAGCCTAGTGCTGAGAGCTTAGGGCTGAGGCTTGAGGAATCGAATGGATTGTAGTTCCTCTCAAATGAAGTAGGGTTCTCGAAGTTTCAGGCTACTTGGTATTCTCTCTTGTTGGAAGCTAGAGAATAATCGTATTCGCCATTTTTGAGAGGATCTTTCACTTTTTTGGAAAGTGTCTTCTGTATCAGTTTGTATGCAGAATCTCAAAGGATTCACTGGTTCCATATTGTTCATCCTGAGTAAGTGAATGATGACGGATTATCCGGATTAGGATAGAGTCATGATCAAACGTTATACATCTCTAATCATTTTTTGATGGAAGATATGTCTGCAAGCCTTGTGGAATCTCTGGCGCTTCAAGACTGCGAAGAGAATGACAGGAATGCTATCGTTGCAAGAATGGCCAGGATTACGATTACTACGATGAGCTCTACTAATGTAAATGCTTTGTTGTTGGTTGGTTTATTTGAATTGAACATGATAATAATTTAAATAATATAGACAATCTGCATATTAAAATCAGGATTGCGGATATTTTAATAATAGAATCTGCTATTTAATGAAAATCGTATAATTATAATTGATGCCAGATCATAAATTCCATCAAGCATTTGCGTTAGCGGAATCATAATCACTTCAAATCCTGCATGCCTCATCGCTTGCCCATCAACAATTCAGAAGTTGTCAATCCGCTCTTGGCCTTTGCCTATTTACTGAATAGTCATACCAAGTTCATAATCATCATCAATAATTAATTGTTGGAGTTCATCAGATGGAAATCCTATCAAGATCGTATCAAGGTCATCATCTTCTTGTATTTACCAAAAGGTTATTTCATGGATAGATTATCGGTTCTCTTGAGTCAAGCGAAGCTATTCAATAATTTGATACAACTGAGTTGGTAAGCTCTATTCAATTTCATGCATTGAAATATGTCCAAAGAGTCGTATTGGCTCATTGAAGGTTATACGATCTCCAAGCTACCAGATTATTGCTGGTATTTGTTATCTTAACAAGCAACTTAGTTCAGTTTGCATATCAAAAAAATACTTTGGCGTTCTTGTAATCGGTTGCATAAGGACTAGAATTATTTCACATTGAGAATGTATCTGATGACCAGAAATTATCATTCTCATAATTTACATTATTTCAATCAGATGTATTGATTCATAGTGCCAGAGTCCATCATCCTCAATCAGTTGTCATATCGCAAAAGACTTGATTTGCAGCATTTGAATCTGGCTTTACCCAATATGCTCAATCGGCGCTTGATGGAAGCATAGATTTTATATTGCCGCAGCTTGTTCATGGATTTGATTCAGTGGATCATGTCAGCACTACTACGGGTCACTCTGTTGATCCTGCAGGTTCCTGTGTGCTGCTTGAGCTGGAACTTCCTCATAAACTGTTTTTTATCAATCAGCTTCATAAATCGATGAGTGCGCTTCCTGTTGCGCTATTCAATGTTTGTATGAAAGGCGTATCTATATTTGAACCCGAGTAAGCTAATTGGATTTTACTCATCAGATTAACAATATCAGTGCTTGAAAGTTCAGTTCATCAAGTTGAATAAACACTATCTGATTTGAAGTTTGCAAAATTATTTACTCAGGAAAGGATTATTTTTCAAGATGAAAACGTATTATCATAGGATAGTGAAGTTTGATTACTTGGGTTGATTCAGAACAATGTAGGAGCTGGAACAAAGTAATTTAAGCTTCAGGTAGTAACCTTAAGCACTACTCAATTATAATTTCCGCTTATATATACATTTGTTCAAGTTCAACCGAGAGCTGAGAGCTGAGAGCTGAGAGCTGAGGAATCGAATGGATTATAATTCATTTGAAGCGACGTCGGATTCTCCAGATTTCAAGCTACTTGGTATTCCCTCTTGTTGGAAGCTAGGGAGTAATCGTATTCGCTGTCCTTAAGGGGATCTTTGACTTTCTTGGACAGAGTTTTCTGTATGAGCTTGTATGCAGCATCTCAAAGTGTTCACTGGTTCCATATTCTTCACCCGGAATAAGTGAACTCAACTGAATTGTCCGGAGCAGGATAAAATCATGAATTTACATTGTACATCTCCATTCATTTCTTTATGGAAGATATGTCGGAAAGACGTGTGGAATCCCTTGCAGAGCCTGATTGAGAGGAGAAAGAGAGGAATGCGATTGTTGCGAGTATTGCAAGTATCACTATGACAACTATTAGTTCTACTAGAGTGAATGCTGAACGTCAATTTAAAGGTTCGCTTCGAAAGTTGTTTTTTGTTCTGAACATAAGTTATGATGAAAAATAATAAACAATCTAATAATAATATACTTTAAATCGGAAATCAAATATAAATTCATCAACTTCTTAATAAGGTGAATTTGGCGGAGTAAAGTTTCAATCCCATCGTGCAATTCATTTTGATATCCTTAACTCATCCAGATATCAGTTAAAATAATATGCTCAATTCCCCTGCTTTCATATCGTTAATGGTAAAGTTGAATCTAGGTTATAATTCGCTGCCACTGAGCCATCCAAAACTCAATCAAGCCAGAGGTAAAATACTCAAGAACTTCTTGTCAAGGCAACATGATGCCAAGCATTTGTTGAAATGGTTGTTTCTGCATTATAGTTAACTATTCAGGCATCAGAAGTAGCGTTTCTGACATAAACGAATAATTTTCAATTATTTATTCCAAATTGCCACTTGTATGCAGTTCCATCATAACGATCAGCTATGACTTGCAATGAGCTGGTTCTTGTATAAATATATGAATCTATTGTAAAATTTCAGGTTCAAAAATTAAAATCCGCTGAACTTGGCACGGTCAGATAACTGCTGTTTCAATTAAAAGAAATCGATCAGTTTCAGAATTTAGGACTAGTTTGTGTTGTATTTCAAAAAGTTGTAAGTATTTTTCATTTTGCAGAATCGGCAAGGCTTTGTCAATTAAAGTGGATTAGCAATATATCATTAACGTCAGCAGTAAGAGGTCATACCGGCAAGGCGCTGCTAAAATTGCCCGTCCATCTTGCTAATCATTTTGTAACACGCAATTCATCAAGATATCAATTAAAAAAATAATTATTGCTATTGCCTTGTTTTCATATTGTGACTGGTAATGTAGAATTTAGATTATAATTTGCAGCCACTGAACCGACTTGAACTCAATCAAGCCAAAGGTAAAATACTCAAGAACTCCTTGTTAAGGCAACATGGTGCCAATCATTAATTGACATTGTAACTGAAGAAGTAAAATTCACCACTCAGCCATCAGCCGCTGAATTCCTAATATAAACAAAGAGTTTTCAGCCATTTATTCAAAATTGCCAAGTGTAGGCGGTAGCGTTGTAGCGATCGAATATCATCTGGTATGAAGAATTTGTTTTAGTATTCACGTAAGCATCGATAGTGAAATCTCAAGTTCAAAAGTTAAAATCTGTTGAATTTGGTGTTGTTATATAGCTGGTGGATCAATCGAATACCCAAGCTCAACTGCTTGTCTGGACCGCATTTCCATTTGTGGAAACAATTTTTCAAAAAGGAGAGCTATCGGTAAATATGGCTGGATTATTAATATTATCCCCATGCAATAATAAAATAGTTCAAGTGTTATTTTCAGGAACAGCAGCAGAGGTGACAGTATTTGTTTCGCTGAGGTTCCCTCCTCACAGGCTATTCTTCACAAGTCAGTTTCAGATATTGATGAGTTCGCTTCAGCTAGCACTTACAATGGCTTGCACTGCAGGAGTCGTCACATTTCAAGTCGAGTATGCCGCCTTTACCGTTGTCATGAGATCGTTTATTTCAGCGCTTCATAGATTGTCCGATCATGTGGCGTATACTTTGCTTGAGTCGAATATCGCAACATTGTTCACTCATGGAAGCAGGTCTTTTCAGCTTCAGAAGGTATTGTCATATACAGTGCTTCATGTTCATATTCAGAACAATGTCGGAGTGGGAACGAAATAATAGGTGCTTCAAGTGAATACCTTGAGCATGACTCAATTATAGT
>CAZKLD010000028.1:0-8574 GCA_964553745.1 uncultured Candidatus Peribacteria bacterium
TTGTCGCGAGGATCGCAAGGATCACTATTACTACGATCAGCTCTACGAGAGTGAATGCTCTGTTTTTTATTTTTTTAGATTTAAGCATAGTGACTTTAATTATTAATATTAAAGAGATTTTGCGCATCAAATCTTATTAAATCTCATCTTCTGATTCATTGAATTTCTTTCTTCATGATCTGCTGAGACGGAGATCGGTTTCTATATTCCTTTTGGTTTCGCTTTTCACTATTCTCATTCCAGCATAGGCTTTTCTGACTTTGGATATATAGGAGTCAAAGTCTTTCATCGCATCTATGATTATGTAGAAAATCGGTATTCATATAAGCAGTCATGCAAATCACACGAATTGCTCAGAGAGGACGAGAATTAGGAATGTTAGCGAGATAGGGAGCTCTGCATATGATGAAACGATTCTTGGATTAAGATAGTATGCTTCAATCATATGTATGATGGTCACCATCAGTATTATCTCTATGACCACAGGGATTCATCAGAAAGAAAATCATATCATAATCATCGGAATCGCAGACAGGAACATTCATAAGACTGGGATCATTCAGAAAATGAATACGATTATGGCCAATGTGAAGATGTATGGGAAAGTGCCCGCTCAGTGTACGAATGCTATCATATAAAGGCTGATGACTGTCAAGATGGTGTTGACGAATGATATAAGGCTCTGAGCCTTAAAAATGAGTCAGAATCCGTTTGATATCTTACCGAAGATAATTGCATATTCGTTGTATAGAAAAGCAAAATTTCATTTTTTCACTTCTTTAAGATAGGAGTTTATCTTTATCCTGTCTATGATGAAGACATAGCTCAAAATCAGTGCCACGACGAACTCAATGAACATGAGGCCGGCGCTCTTGAGATTTGCAATGAACTTAAGCACTATGTCATAGTTGCTCTGTGTCAGAAGAGTCTCGAGCGTTCATTTTATATCCTGCTTGAAATTCTTGATCTCCTCCAATTTATTTAACACATCTTTAACCTGAGTCGAAAGAAATGGAAGTGATTTTGGCAGATCAGTCAATTCTTGGATTATTTTTGGCAGCAGGTCTGAGATTGCAAATACTATCAGTCAGACAAACAGAAGATATAGGAATAGGACTATTGTATTTATGGAAAAAAGGAAGCCGAAGACGGACTTGAACCTTTTTGTTTCCATTTTTGATACTACGTACTTTGTCAGCTTAACATGCAGGAATTCTCAGAGGTTCAAGAAAAGGTATGAGAATAGGAATATGAGGAGAAAGAGCGGTATGAACTGCTTGAGAGCATAGACGGCCAGTACCAGAAGCGCTATAGCGAAAATCTTCTGGAAGAAATATTTATTGAATACAAGTCTCGCAAATGAAGGGACTCTCATGAAGTTAAAGGGGTTAATGTTAGTTTTAGAATTTAGTTGGGGGTTTTAGAATACGTCCATGACATCGGCCATGATATCGCTTGTATTTCCTCAGCCATCGAGCATCACAGAAACATTCGCATCAAGTGAAAAAAGCTCTTGCATTTTTTCACCGATATAGGCTCTTGTGTCAGGAGCGGCAATCTTGTCGAAATTGAATTTGTTGTTCACATATATCGACAATTCTCAATCCTTAAAGGACAGTTTGGACGATTTAAGACTCATCGCAACAAATCATTTTCATTTATCTTTCCTGATGCTGTCGATAAGAGTGTCTATCTCAAATCTTTTTGCATTCTCAGAAACTTTCTTGACTTCTCTTACTGGAATTTCTTCCTCTATCGGTTCTATTGCTGCAACTGGCTCGTCTTTGATTTTCGCTTCTGATATTGCTTGTACGGTTTCAATTTCTGGAATTTTTGCGGTAGATTCAACTTCTTTTGTCTTTTCTTGTGCTATAGCTCATCTCACTTCTTTCTTTATCTCAGGAACATATTCATCCTTGATAGGACCCTTGATTCAAGTGAGATATTTGATGAAGGAGAATTCAAGAAGCATGAATGTATTCGGCACGAATTTGAGCCGAGCATATATCTCTAGGAAAAGATCATATAGCTCCATATATTCCTTAACCTTATCCGGATTCTCTCAATTGAGCAGGAGATTATGCAGGTAAAAAGTCAGCTCTTCGAGGAATACCTTCACATCTATTCATTTTGTTTTGAGGAAATCAATATTCGCTATCGCTTCTTTTCTTGATTTATTAACCAGATTGGTGACGAGCTCTTTTAGGAATTCGTCTCAAACAAGCTGAAGATTGTCCTTAAGATAGTCCAATTTGAGATTTCACCCGATCGAATATTGCTCAAAAAATGCAATCGCGTCACGGAGTCATCATCTTGAAAGTCTTGCAATCAGGCTAAGGGCTGGCTCTTCTGCTACGATATTCTCGGAATGCGCGATGAACTTAAGCCTATCGATTATATCTTTTTCGGTGATTCTCTTGAAGTCGTATCTTTGCGTTCTGGAAATTATGGTTTCCGGAACTTTGTGGATTTCTGTTGTAGCAAGTATGAATTTCACATGGACAGGCGGCTCTTCTAGGGTTTTGAGAAGGGCATTGAATGCTCATTTTGATAGCCCGTGGACTTCATCTATGATATATACTTTGTATTTTGATTGGTTCGGTTGGAATTGAGCTTTTTCTATCAGGTCACGAATATTCTCGATTCAAGTGTTGGATGCGGCATCTATCTCTATGATATCAAGGAGTTCCTCTCTCTCAAATGCCATGCAATTCGCACATTCCAGACATGGATTGCCGTCTTTCTTAAGATCCAGGCAATTCATTCATTTAGCCAAAATCCTGGCAGTTGTCGTTTTTCATGTACCCCGGGAACCATAAAAAAGATAAGCTCATGCAAGCCTATTCTGCTCTAATGCGTTCTTCAATGAAATCTTCACGAATTCCTGTCATACTAATGAATCGAAATCTTTTGGACGGTATTTTTGGTATAAGGACATCTAATGGAATTACAAGTTATAAATAAAGTATAAGTTAATGCAGCAGATAATCATTCACAGTTTATGGTTTTTTAGGGAAAATTCAAACCGTAATCAAATTTTATGGTCAAATAATTTTATCAGGCAAGATTGGCTTTGTTTAGATATTTTTCCCTAAATAGCGCCATAGAATGAGTGTCGTGGAATCTTCAGCCGAAAAACACCTCTTCTCTCAGGGTTCATTCTATCTCAAATCCAAGTTTGCGATAAAGCTTTATTGCAGTGATGTTTTCGCAATATACTCACAAATTCAGCTTATTGAGCTGCAATTTTCCGAATCCATATCCTACAAGCCAAGCGAACGCTTTCTCTCAATATCATATTCATCTGTAATCATCATCTCAGATGGCAATGAATAAATCCGCATTCCTGTTCACTTTGCTGATATTCGACAGTCACATGAATCATATTGGATTCTCGTCATCGCAAATAGTGAAAAATATCTTATTTTTAACTTTAATATAAGCATCGAACCATTTTTCCTGTTCCGCTTTTGTGGTTTTCTTGTTGGAATCATCTCAGATATACTTGTTAACATTCTGATTATTCATCCATTTCACCCTGTAGGGGATATCGCTACGCAGATGTTTTCGTATTTTCAACATATTGATTCGGTTAATTTCTGGATATTCTAATTAAAAAAATTATTTTGACTAGTATGAAAAAATAAGTTACAATTGTTCGTGACTCCATTTTATATTTAATGACCAAATAACATGAGGTACACAAAAAACAACAAGGCCTTCACCCTAGTAGAGCTTATCGTAGTAATAGTGATACTTGCCATTCTCGCAACCATAGCATTCCTCTCTTTCTCATCCCAGTCAGGCTCTGCCCGGGATTCCACTCGCTTATCAGACATCTCATCCATCAAGAAATCAGTAGAGATGTACAATGTAAATGCCTGAACCTATCCGACTCCCGACTATGCATATTCATATACGTATTCCTGAGGAATAATCTGGAACCAATGAACCATCTGAGATTCCGCCTACAAGATGCTCCAGAAGAATCTCTCCAAGAAAGTGGTCGATCCCCTCAAATGATCAGAGTACGATTATTCCCTAGCTTCCAATAAAAGAGAATACCAAGTTGCCTGAAACTTCGAGAATCCGACTTCATTAGAAAGAAATTACAATCCTTTCGATTCCTCAAATCTCAGCCCTCAGCTCTCAGCTCTCTGATGAACTTGAGCGAACGTCTACATCTCATGAAACTACAATTGAGTCATGCTCAAGGTATTCACTTGAAGCACCTATTATTTCGTGCCGACTCCTACTCTTTTCTGAATATGAACCTGAAGCACAGTCTATGACAATACTTTCTGAAGCTGAAAGGACTTGCTTCCTTGAGTGAACAATGCAGCTGTATTCGATTCCAGCAAAGTATACGCTAGCACATCATCGACCTGATTGTCTGCGGCTGAAGTTGAGAGTCTTATGGTGACAATACAATCCGCATATCTGACTTGAAATGTAAATACTCCTGCTGTCCAAGAAGTATTGGCTGCAACCTGAAGCGCGCTCACTGATCTTTGAGTTTGACTTGTGAAGAACAGCCTTTGAGGCTGAACTAGTACGGTTAGCCCAGACAATACTCTGAATTGTCCAACTTGAAATGTATATTCTTGAAGTGTAAGCAAATGCGTCCCTGATGCTGGTACGGTATTATTGATGCATTTCGATGATAATATCACAGACAGTGCAAAATGAAAAACCTGAAGTCCGTCGAATATAACTTATTGAACCTGAGTTTTCTGAAAAGCTGCTTATTTCAATTGATCAAGTTCAAGCATAAATATTCCGGATTCAACAGATTGGGATTTCTGAACATGATCTTTTACTATGGAATTCTGGTATAAGGCAGAAGTGAACAGGGATAGTCAATGAATATTTTGTCAACAAACGGCAGCCATTGCCTGAGCTCCAGATTATAATAGACCCTTTTGTGTATTATTTAACAACAACTCGCTTTATGGTGGTAGCTTCAATGATTGAGCATACTCATTTTCATACAGTACTTGAGCTATCTTAAATCAATGGAAACATCTTGCTGTTGTAAGGAATTTAAACACATTCTCTATGTATTTGGATTGAAAACTGATAAAACAAGATACTAATGCGATATCATTGGCCACATCTCTGGTAGATGTGTCAATCGGTAAGATATACTATAATTATAATAATTATTATTTTCAGTGATATATCGATGAGCTTCGAATTTCAAAATGAATAGCAAGATGGACTTCTGAATTCACGCCGCCAGCCGTTCCTTATTAAAAAATCTAAATAAAAAAATCTTCCGTTTGCGGAAGATTTTTTTGACTTTGAACAATTAATATACTAGAATCTTTCTGCTTTTATAATTTTACTATAAATATGAATCTTACAAAAAACAACAACGCATTCACTTTAGTAGAGCTCATCGTAGTCATAGTAATCCTGGCGATCCTTGCGACAATAGCATTCCTGTCTTTCTCATCGCAGTCAGGCTCTGCCAGGGATTCCACACGCCTTTCCGATATCTCTTCTATAAAAAAATCCGTAGAGATGTACAATGTCAATGCCTGAACCTATCCGACTCCAGACTATGCCTATTCATATACATATTCCGGATGAACTATCTGGAACCAATGAACTATCTGAGACTCAGCCTACAAGATGCTCCAGAAGAATCTCTCAAAGAAAGTGGTCGATCCCCTCAAATGATCAGAATATGATTATTCACTCGCTTCAAATAAAAGAGAATACCAGGTAGCCTGAAACTTCGAGAATCCTACATCATTAGAAAGAAATTATAATCCTTTCGATTCCTCGTCTCTCAATCCTAAGCTCTCAGCTCTCTGATGAACTGGCGCAAATGTATACATCTCATGAAATTATAACTGAGTCATGCTAAGAGTCTTCACATGAAGCACTTATTACTATGTGCCGACACCGACACTTTTCTGAATTAATACGAACTGAACTTGAAATGTCGTTTTCGACAGTACAATGGGGTCTTGAAAAATACTGCTTTCTGGTATCAATAATTTCGCAAATTACAAGGCTGACCAAGTGTATTCTTATGCATGAACCTCATTGTCGAACTCTGAGCTTTTGAACCTCATTGAAAAGATGCAGATTGCATATTCCGGATCAAATATCACATCTCCATCTATTCAGACCATCTTAAGCTCAAGCTGAACTGCACTAACGGATTTAGCAAAATGATTTGTAAAGAACAGCTTATGATGAGTTACTGCTGATGTAACATATTCTTGTGCATCAAATCCATGATATGCCAATGCCTCATTTTCAGCATGAACGCCGACAACAGCTAATCAGTCTTGGGTGCAGTCAACCAATGCAAGCCTCGGATGTACATATGCCTGCACATGATGATGGACATGATCAAGCTGCAATATTCCTCCGCTTTGAGATATGAGCAACCCTTGAGCAGCCTGCAATCTTATAAAATCTCAGAATCCTGCAGCTACAGACTGAGTTTATTGGATAAAGCCAGGTCCAAGTCCGAGTTATCAGGTATATTGTGATATGACAACCGACGGATGATGATGGACGAGAATCGCATATTGATCAAAGGCGAATGGAAGTGCCATCACTCTAGGCACAGCATGATACAGCTGATCTCCTACTTGAGGATGAGATTTCAGCATCTGACTGACAAATTATAATGAATTGATCGCATCTCAGGGCAATGCTTATATTCAGTTATGAATCAAATGAACCGATGTGGATGGTATAAAGGCTTGGGAAATCTGATGATTTGAAAAGACAAAATTCAGAACAAATGAGATTTGATCATTGGTAAGCAGCTGTTCATCTGCAATTTCAACCAATTCAGCAATCACATACACGATCTACAACAATTCAAAAACCGCAAAAAGAGGCTGGAGCAGTCAGAGATGTCATGAATCTTCAGCATCCGCAACAAGCCAATATTGATGAACATGATCGGATAGATTCTACTTCTACTTCAGTTGAATGTATATCAGAGATTCTTCAGATTATTCGGACGCAGAAATTTATATCAGATAAATATTTGACATTATCCTAAAATCATTATAGTGTCTCTTACAACCACTTGACATTAAATCAGAATTATGCAGAGCTTAGAAATAAGATGACATCTGCGAAAGACGAAAAACCCCAACTGCAACTTAATGATTTCCAAAAGCCTGACTCACGAGTCAGGCTTTTTTACGCCCACGAAAAGCATACGGACAAAATATCGGCAAACAAAAAATGCAAAACCGGAACTCTCGAGTTCCGGTTTTTTTAACCCAGAAAAATACAAACCACCCTAAAGAGAGATGAGAATCAGGACCGGGAACTGAGGGATTTTAAAAAATAACTTCAAGAAACATGAACACAAGAGCACAAGGGGAAAACTGCAGGATTGCAGAAGCTAGGGAAGAGGGCGGATGGACTACTATAAGCGCGGGAGGCTGGTCAGAATACATCAGGCCAGAAACATTTGAAAGACAAGAAAGGGATTGGGACAATGAAAAATGGAATAAGGCACTCAAAAGCACGAAGGAAAGAATAAACGAAACTCTAGAACAGAAATAGCTTAAAACTTAACTTCAAAAACATGAAAATATCAGATTTACTGGCCATGCATAAAGGCAACAGAAGATACAACACAAGGAAATATGAGCTGGAAGAATGAATAATGAGGAGCAAGATAATCATAAACTGGCTCTTGAATATGAACGAAAAGACCAGTATCATCCAGATAGCAGGAGGCTCGGCATCAGGGAAGACGAGCCAAGTGACAGAAAGGCTGGCAGAGCACTACAAGCAAACTGTGGCCAGAATCTCGATGGATGACTACTACTACGGCAAAACATACATGCAAACTGAAGAGCGAAATGGCAGAAAATTGAACTGGGACCAGCCCGAAGCCATAGACATCCCCCAGCTCCAAGAGCACATCATGCTCCTGAGGGAAGGGAAACATATCCGCAAGCCAATATACTCGATGAGAGAATCTGAGCCCATAGCAAAAGAAGATATCTGACCAGCCAAACTCATCATCATCGAATGACTCTTCACTCTGACAAGAGGGCTCCATGAACTCTGAGACTTCAACATCTTCACCCATGCGAATGAGGAAACGAGATTGAAGCGGAGAATACTGAGGGACCAGGAAAGGACCGGACAGACCGAAGCGGAAATCACCAGATACTTCCGCGAATCGGTCGAGCCCATGCACCGGAAATACATCGAGAGCACCTCAAAATACGCACACCTGATAATCGGGAATAACCTGAAAGAAGGCGAAATCTAGAATAAAGAGGCTCTAGAGCCTCTTTATTATTTTGACATTTAATAAACTAAATTTATCGATTATTCCTAAACCATTAATGATTATTCATTAATCACAGCTTTTTAAGCAAAAAGTTGGCAAAAGCTTTAAGGGGTTCGAAAAGTTCCGGTTAATCTTCTTGCCAAAAGGTGATGCTAGGGATTATTCTCACCCCTTAAGAACCCCCGAATTTTCGCATTATCCGGGTTCAATGAAGAAGCCCTTCAGCTCCGCACGGGTCTGACCCATCCGCCCTTCGGGGCACCCCTGCCTGCCGGCAGGCA
>CAZKLD010000029.1:0-7912 GCA_964553745.1 uncultured Candidatus Peribacteria bacterium
GATTCATCGATGAATTCAGAGTTTCCAAATGAATCGACAGATCAAATTGAACATCTTTTCCAGTTCCGACCAATGCGTATTAATTTTTTTAAAATGAAGAAAGGCACCAACGAATCGGTGCCTTTTTTGTCTTACGCTAATTTAACGGATTATTTCTAAAAGTAATTACTTAGAATAACCTCGCCTTAAATCGCGCATTAGAAGCCGGTATGCCTGCCTAATGGAATCTTTGGTATCAGGCTTACATCAAAACCGCTGATTTGCAGCATTGTAACGACTTCTGGGTCCACCTGCCTTTGGCTTCTTGTAATGAACTCGATCACGGCATCCTGCATGCGAGGATTATTTCCGTGAGATTTCATGAGCCTTCGGATTTCATGGGGGACTATTTTTGTCGGTACAACCGCCTTGGCAGGGGCTGCAGGGAGCTTAATCCTTTCTCTTCTTGGTGGAGTTGTTGTTGAAATCATTGCGGGCTTTGGCATGTTCAGTATCCTCCGGTTTTGTTTTTGCCCTGTATTAGGGATTTTTATGTTATATAAATCAGTTTCATTGTCAAAACTTTTAAATGTTTTTTTAAAAAAACATTTTGACTTTTTTAAACTATTTTATAAAATACCCCCACTTAAGAAATAATTCCCTGATTCACTTAGGGTAATTGCCATTTCTAGGTAAAAACTATGCTCTTTTAAAAATATATTGAATAAATAATTTGTATATTATTGCCACTTTAGCTCAGCTGGTAGAGCGCCCGCCTTGTAAGCGGATGGTCGTCGGTTCAATTCCGACAAGTGGCTCCAAAATTTATTAGGACTGAGGATTGAGGACTGAGGATTGAGAAATATCTCAACTCTGAATTCTCACCCCTCAACCCTAAGCATGGGTCGATACCAGAGCGGTCAAATGGGACGGACTGTAAATCCGTTGGCTTCGCCTTCGAAAGTTCGAATCTTTCTCGGCCCACCATAAGAAGAACTAAGAACTAAGAATAAAGTACTGTAACGAAAGATAGAGAATGCATAAGAGACTAAAACTACCAACTTAGCTCTCAACTCTCAATTCTAATATTATGCCCGGATGGTGGAATTGGTAGACACCCTGGTCTTAGAAGCCAGTGCTGCAAGGCGTGAGAGTTCGAGTCTCTCTTCGGGCACCATAATTAGGATTTTTACTTATAAATCCAAATAACCATAAAATTACCCATGAAAAAGTCAATCCATCCTCAAGTTAACGAAACAAAAGTTATCTGTTCTTGCGGAAATACATTTACAACTTGAAGTACAGTCAAAGGCGACATCCGTGTGGAAACTTGTTCTAGCTGTCATCCGTTTTATACTGGTGAAAGAAAAATACTTAAAACAGGTTCTGTCGATAAGTTTTACGCTAGGCAACAAAAAACGCAATCACTTCAAAAATAATTTAAAACAAAAAACTCTCCTTCGTTTGAAGGAGAGTTTTTTGTTTTATTTGAATGAACCGACAATTCATGTGAGATCTTTTCAGAGCATGAAATTAAATAGGATTACACTGGCAGCAATGAGCACCATTCAGAAAATGATATATTTTATTGTAGCTTTTCATTTCTTAACCTTATCTTCATTTCAATTGCTTGTTATGATCAAGAATCAGGCATAGACTATTAGGACAATGGTAATCACTCATATGAATCAAGCCGCATATTGTATGATTGTGGCTATGATTTTTGTTGTTTCCGGCAGATTCGGATTCCCAAGAGCCGTATCCTTACATTGTTGGGTTCCAAGGATGGTTTCTGTACATTCTACATTTCAATAAATACTATAAACAAGCTTTGCTGAAACTTTAACCAAGATGAATCAGATGATAGCATTGATTATGGAATTTATACCTTTTTTGTATCCTTCTTCGTTTCATCATCCTCAAACTATCCTGAAGAATGCCATTATTGCCATCGCAATGAATATAAATGATGTTACGATTTCCAATAGCCTTATTATTGGCATTATAAGATTGTTTGTGACATCAACTGCAGTTGCGGTTCATACATCCTTGTTGAAGATTGTAGTTACTGCTACATATGACATCTGCATCAGCACTATTCATATTGTAGTCCAGAGGATTCAAATCCTCCATTTTTTAAAATCATCGTCGGTTCATTGTCAGAAGAAAAGCCTCAGAACAAGAATAATCATATATATGATAGCCAATGCTATGAAGACATCCTTAAGGTCTTTCGCTAGTCTGAACAGAAATCACTTGGCTCATTTTTCTCAAGTCTCAGCTCAATTGAAAAATGAAGAGCCAAACCAAAATTTTGCATCATCAGCATAAGTCGCCTTGGCTTGTCCGCTTTTAGCATCTCATTTAAGATCGGTAGTATCTGCGTATGCCAGAGAAAATACGGTTGGAAACAGCAATAGGCATGTAAGTATAGACAATAGGATCTTTTTCATATATATGAATTATTAATTAATCGTTCAATTCTCATTTCTTACTATTCAAAGGCGAGCCTCGATTTCCATATCAACGTATTCCTTTTTACGTCCATACATCTTACGAGAATATTCCTTGATGATTTTTGTCACTTCCTTATTTTTATAAGTGTTATCCCAAAAGGTTTTCATATCAAATGGCCGTGTGGTCGCGTTATCAATATTTAGCTTGCAATAAGTCGTGAAATTCGCGATTCATATTATGTCTTGTTGGCTTAGAAGAGGGGCATATTCCTTTTCTAGATATTCCGCATCTTCAGCGCCGACTTTAAAGCTCATTATTGTTCAGGCATTTCAGAATACCGCATCCTTTATCGATGGCTTATCTGATTTTCATTTCGCTCATCAGATTTGTGCGATGAACTGGTGGGCCATGATTAACGCTAAGTGGTATTTACGGGCTTCTGAGAGTATTTCTCAGAATGTGTCTGTGGCAAAGTTCTGGAACTCATCCACATATAGATAGAAATCCTTTCTCTCATCTTCGGGCATATCGGCACGAGACATTGCTGCCATATTGATCTTTGATACGAAGATAAGTCAGAGCAATTGAGCGTTCAGATCTCAGATAAGACCTTTTGAAAGGTTTACCATCAGCACCTTTTGGTCATCCATAACCCTTCTTAAGTTAAAGGCGGATTTTGGCTGACCGATTATATTACGTATTGTTGTATTTGTTATAAATGGACCGAATTTAGAAGAGAAATAAGGTATCATTTCTTGTTTCTCCCTATCTCAAGTATTGGCATATTCATGATCCCAAAAGGCTTTAACGACAGGATTCTTAACTTTTGAAACTTTGTATTTGCAAAATGCATCATCGACGAATAGACGTGGCACATCTATGAGCGTTCATCCCTCGTCCTCATCATCCATCAAAGTCAAGCAACCATTACGGAAATAATGCTGGATACGCGGTCAGAAGACCTCTTCATTGAATATCTTTATGAATATCGAAGTCGCATCAAGCGCCGCCCTATCTTTTTCAATTGCCCTAAGATTTGGGTCTGTTGAAATTACCTCCAGCATATTAAGTCACATAGGACGTTCATAATCGGAAGGATCGAATATGATTACATCTTTGGCACGCTCTTTCGGTGTGAAGCTTATGACATCTTCAACCAGATCTCAGTGGGGATCAATTACGCATAATCAATCTCAATTCCATAAGTCCTGACGAGCAAGGTATCATATGAGTACGGATTTTCAACCTCATGATTTTCAGATGATATAATGATGCCTTCATCTGTCTTTTCTCATGAAATATATGGGAAGCTTGGAATTCCTATATTCATTCCAACCCATAAGTATTCAATCCTTAAATATAGGGAATCATCCGATTTGTCTCTGTTTGTCTTCTTGGATTGGGGTCTTGCCGTCATCAATAGGCTTTCATTTATTCTCTCATTCTTTTCATACTTCGACAATGGTTCCGTCAAGAAGCGTGAGATTTTTAAAATCATCCCTGACCAAATTCTTATTTCCATCAACCTTAAGCAAAGATCCGTCCTTTGTGAAGACATGGCCCAATTCATCTCTTTTATAATCGCTTAGAATTGTTGGTATTTTTGGGAATTTCAGATTTGAAGGCGGAGATATCATCTTATATTCAAGCCATTTGATGACAGGAGATTTATTATAGTTAATATCTGGGAAATGATATAGGGTTGACAATTCATCTACAGAAAAAACACTCTTGCTCTGCATCAATCAAACTAATTTATTCTTAAATCCAATATATCTCAGAGGAGTCAATATGAAGCTGAACATTTCTTCAAGGAAGCGTGGATCGTCAAGCTTGTTGTTGTATTCGTCAGTAAAGATAGAGGTGGTGGTAAGTAGGTTATCCAATCATTCTTTTGCTGTTGCTGCTGTTTTTGAGGCCACCAAGAATCTTATTGATGATTCAAATCACGGCTGTCATGCTGATTCTCAGACGGCCTTATGTGACTCTTGCTCAGCCTGATTGAATATCTTGTAAGAATCTCATGAGCTTGCTCAAGGAGCGTTTGATCATTCTACCGGTTGATTTTCTACGAATCTTTTCAGAACCCAATAAATCGGTGCAAAAATAGTTTGAAGTATATCTATTCATAGCCCAGCCTTATTTCCTCTTTTATATTGCCCTTTGGCAACTTGGTTTGCGGCCTTTTTGGCTTTGCGGCTCCATGATTGTCAAAGAGGCTTTACAACAATCTGATAAACTGCTATATCATCTTTTTTAAGTGATCAAAAAGCATTCGTGAAGCTTGACAACGGATCGTCCTCAAAATATTTATATGTTTTTATCGGAAATATATCAGATGACCTTTTCCCGGAGCTCATTGCCTTGAGAGAATATCATGATGGCTTGATGTCTATATAATCCTTCTGGTCAACGATTTTAACTTCCGCATCAGGATAATTTGAAGTGATCTGCTGAGTCAGCATGGTTACGAATTCTTTATAGATGACTATATAGAAATGAACTTGTCATTCTTTGAATACCATTTCAAGAGAGATTTTTGCATAATTGAATATGAAATTAAGGATCGTTTCGATAGGTCCTCTATCGCCGATTTTATGGATGGCTTTATAGAAAATCGACATAATACCTGTTTTCTCCTTGAAATCTTTCTTTGTTTCTTTTTCTTTATCCAGTTTTGAATCCGCTCGAGGCAGAGTGATCTTTAGGTATACAAGATTTTTTGCCGTAAGGATTTCATACATGAAGCCGATGAATTTCCAGACTAGCCAAAACAATATGATTCAGATGATAATATTCCATATGTTTGAAAATACATCAGTAACTCAGACTGGAAGCGAGAAGTCAGCAGAAGATCATGATCAGGTTTCTACAATTTTTTTAATCGGCTTACCAGTTGTTCATGCTATTATTGCGTGGGTTTTTGGTATTAGGTGTTCAAGCATATAAAAAGATTTAGGTTAACTTTATGAATTCTATCACAAAACGAGATAAAATACAAAAAAAGTATAAACTTTTCTTGGCTTTTTCAATATTTTTCTTTGTTTTCTGTTTACAATACATTTTGTTACTTTTTAATATTTTTCCATGTTTACTAAAATACACTCAGTCTCTATAAATTGATTAGAAGGGGCGGGAATAGAGGTTGAAGTGGATGTTGCTTCAGGAATGCCAAATTTCTGCATCGTCTGACTGCCTGACGCTGCAATTCAAGAAAGCAAAGAAAGGGTCAGGACAGCGATAATCAATTCATGATTCTTTTTCCCTTGGACAAGGATAACGGTAAACCTTGCGCCTGCTGATATCAAGAAAAAATGACCAAGCTTTGATTTGGCGATTGCAATTTGAATACTTTGAGCTGAAATGGGGTTCGACAAGAAATATTTAAGCAACTCTATTTTCTTATGAGAATTGGCTCTTGATTGAAAATTAAGGCCGATAAGCTCCATATTGCCTTCGGTCATATTTGCAAAAGATAAATGATTCAAACACGTCTTCATCCCCATGGAAAATAAGGATGAGGCTAGCCTGATACCATGAATAAATATAATTCCAGTTGAGTGACTTGATGAAATAATAGAGATTCTCCTAAGGAATAAAAAGCCAGTCATCGCAGAGCCGATGAAAATCGAAGATATCATAGATTTGAAATGCGCATGAGATATGATAGATTTTGAGTCGGTCCTATGACAGGAACAAGCTAAAAGAGCCCTGCTTATAGCCGCTTCCGGATGACATAATATACTGATGGAATGACCTCCATGATCGGGCAAGACAATGCTCGCCAAGGCTTTTGCGTCAATATTGCCAAAAATGGAAATCTCTGAAATAATTGAGGTATCAAAGATCTATTCAGTCGCATGACTTCTGAGCAAGCGTGAACCATTGGTATTCAAGCGTCCATTCCGAAGGATCCATCATACTGCAAGTGCTGTCAGCATCGTTTGATGATGAAGGGATTCCAGACCCTGAGAGATAAGCCTGGCTCATAAAGGGGTGCTTTTCTTGGATGAATTCCTTGAGTTTGAGACGAAGCTGGTGGAAATGCTAAGACAGCCGATTGAGGATGGCGAAATCACGATAAACAGAATCAATGCAAGTTACAGGTATCCTGCGAAATTCATATTGATATGAGCCTTGAATCCTTGTCCTTGCTGATATCTTGGCGATAAAGAGAAGAATTGCATATGTGCCCAATGAAGCATTGAGAAATACAGGAAAAAGTTGTCATGACCCATACTTGATAGGATTGATATATTCATTAATGTGCCAAGGGTCAAGATTGAGGATTTCGATGTTCCGAAAAACAAGAAATCAACAAGCGAAGAACTTAAGGCGAAAGTAGAAAAAGCCAGAGTTTTCCAATTAGAAAGATTTTCCTGATTGGATAAGACTTTCAATTCAGAAATGAGCAATAAGGAAATTGATAAATTCTGTGCCCTTGATAAGGAATGTGACGAATTTCTGAAGAATGCAGTACTCAAACTGGATCTTTCAACCCGCTCTTATTTCAGGATACTTAAATTATCCCGTACGATAGCCGATATCGAGTGAAGCAAAAAAATAGAGCTTCCGCATCTGGCGGAAGCTCTGAGCTATAGGGCGAAGTAGGGAATAGGATTTAGTTATTAGAATTTAGAACTTAGAATTTAGGCATGATTATCATTATATAAATATCGCCCGTAAGCAAGTATGGTTGTGATGGCAGATAGAAAGTGGTTTGTCATTCCCGAGAGCCAAAGGTTTCCCTTCGGGAAATCGGGAACCTGCCTGCCGGTAGGCAGGTTCCAGTTATTCAAAGCAGTAATCTTAATTTTAAAGATAGATTATCTGGTTGCGTTGTACAGATTGGAAATTTCTGAATCGGAAAGGGCTCGGTTGTAGATTCGAACTTCGTCAATCATTCAATTCGCATATCATCATAGATTTCATTTTCATATGGAAACGTTTTCTCATGCCTGGATGTTTCAAGAATAGGATTTAGTTTCTATAGATTTTCAATTGAAATAATAGCTTCATTTGGATCAATTGTAAGTTGCTGATAAGAAGTTTATCTGTCAGGGCTTTATAGTATCTCTTGTTGTGTCTCATAGCGTAAGTGCTCATGCATTAATTCTGAATCATCAATCTGTTTGGACTGTAGATCATCATGATCAATTGTTCTGCATCAATGTATATGATATCGAAGTTGATTTATTTTTTGTAATTATTGATTGAGAAACCGCAGTATTATTCGTCCTGAAAATGCTCATGATTGTTATTCCGCTTCATGTGATTTCAAGTGAAGCAGTATCTCATAGGCTTACCCAATCATCTATACCGTCGAAATTCATGGCTTTTCATGATTTTCAAGTTCAGTCGATATTTTGAGGTCATCACCCGCTTCACCCGCAATTTACGATTGTTCATCAATTATAACACGTTCAGTCATTGCCATATCTGCTCAAATCCTTTAATAATCATCCGGAAACAGTTT
>CAZKLD010000030.1:0-7610 GCA_964553745.1 uncultured Candidatus Peribacteria bacterium
CTCCACATGAAGTATTTATTAAATGAAAAAGTTGCATTTGACTTTAGAACTCATTATTTAGAGTTTTTGTACAATGATAGCATAACCCATCCGCCCTTCGGGCACCCCTGCCTACCGGCAGGCAGGTTAATCTATATCCCAAAGGGAAGCCTTCGGTTTTAGGGAAGGAATCTTTACGGAATAATCATATTAATTCGTTTAAGTGGAACGTCCTGAAGACAGGGGATGATGATGAAACACTCAAGAACCGATTCAAGCGAGGTTTGGGCGGAATAACCCATCCACCCTTCGGGTACCTTCCCTATCTTAGGGAAGGAATCTTTACGGAATAATCATATTAATTCGTTTAAGTGGAACGTCCTGAAGACAGGGGATGATGATGAAACACTCAAGAACCGTTTCAAGCGAGGTTTGGGCGCCTCAAAGGAAGCTCCCTTGGGTAGTCGGAATCGTGGGCGAAATAGAAGTATTTGCAACATCCTGTAAGATAGTGTTTCCGACTCTCTTCCCGTCTGCGGGATTGAATACTTTTGGCATCAAAAAGTTGGATGTTAATATCATTATTGGATAATGATGGTATGGATCAGAATGAAATAATGATTAATGAAACTGATTGCCACGCTTCACTCGCAATGACGGGTGAATTTTGATTAAATTTTTATGAATAATGAACAATCATTATTCATTATCGAACAATCTTAAGATTGAACATCGGGCTGCCGATGGTTCACCATAGCCTCAGCCAGAGGGGCAACCACATCTCCATGCCTCTCGCTCAAGTCATGTCACCAAGATCGATTATATCTATCCAGCCATAATTAAGTGCAATCTGTATTACCTCAGACTTTGCTTGCGGATTATCTCACGCGACAAATAACGTATGATTTCCGCTCAATAGTCAGATAGGATTTACCTGAAGAAATGCATTTACAGTATTGAAGGCCTTCACTACCTTTACATTTGGAAGAGCAAATTGTATCTGCTCTCCGAGCGAATCAGTGTTCCCTATCAGCAAAGTGGGAGGCATCCCTTGAGAGAAATCCAGAGGATTTGAGATATCTACCAAAATCTTACCGTATAACTCTTTTGATAATTCTTCCAAGACTTCAACTGCAAACTCCCCCTTAATGCAATTGAATACCATTTCACCGAACATGGCAGTATCCGCAAAAACTCCTAATATGATATTTTCATTCTGCAAACGCCACTCACTGAATGCTGGCGTTCCCATCTCATCTGGTTCAGTCCTTCCTAATGTTTTCACAATGTCACCAGTACCGATCATTACTTGATGGCCTAGTGCTGCCAGTCTGCTTGCATGAGCCCTGCCGACCATCCCAGTGCCCAAAATTCCTATTTTCATAATCCAAATGATTAAATGATAAAAGGTCATTTTCTTTCATGAAAGTGAATATATATTATAATGATTTGTCGGGGTAAGGCAAATAATGGGGTTTCGGATTATCTGTTATTGATTGCTTGTTGCTTTTTAAGATAGACTAGAGTCTTAGTGATTATTCGAGTTGTTTCTGCGCGTGTAATAGGTTCATTTGGCCTGAATTTCAATTCTCAGCCTATAGTCTGGCCATTTGCAATTCCAAGCTCTTTGGCTTTTGCCAGATATCTGATCATCCAAGTTCAGTCTGCGGGGATATCGGTAAAAGCAGCGGCGACTGTTACTGTTGTTTTGATTTTTGCTGCGTTGAGCAGGATGGACATCGCTTCGCCTCTTGTTATTAAATCATTTGGCCTGAATTTCAATTCTCAATCTATAGTCTGACCATTTGCAATTCCAAGCTCTTTGGCTTTTGCCAGATAGCTGATCATCCAAGTTCAGCTTGCAGGGATATCGGTAAATTTCACAGAAGCAGTGTCAGATGTTGCTATTCATAATGATCTGATGGCCATTGCCAAGAATTCAGCGCGTGTTGCTCATGAATCCGGCCTGAATGTTCAATCAGGAAATCAGGAAATGATCTTATTCTTTGCAAGATATATGATGTCCTTTTTAGCAAACGAATCATTGATATCTGGAAATGTTATTTCATTTGAAGTTCATGTAGCGGTTTGAACGGCTCAAGTGGATGAGGCTGCGGATACCAATAATGTTCCTGTTCAGGCACATTTTCCATCATGGATATTCCCTGATTTATCTCAGTCGATACAGTTATCCATAGCCCAACGGTCTCCACGGCCTCCGCCTCAAGAACTGATCAGTATTACAACCGGTGAGATGCTATCAATCAAACCCAGGCTTATTCAAGTGGCATTTCCCGAGCTTACATCAACTATGGAAGCTAGATTAGGGTCCAATGTGGTTCCGAGAGTAGAGTAATATCAGGCAATAGAATATATAGAGTTGGCATAAAATCAGAAATAAAGCTTATATCCTGAACCAGAAACATTTGTCGGTACGGTAAGGCTATAATTTACAGAGCTTTTGCCTTTTGGAATATTGAAATCAGTCCAAGTCCCATCTTCTCCATTTGGCAATACGATATAAACAGTACCCTCAACACCTCCGGCCGGCGCTATCAAACCTCCAGTCAATGAGACAGTACCGGATATTGTGTTACCTGTAAGCAGTGTCATATTTATTCAAGAAGCATCGCCTGTACTGATGTTGACTAATGTAGATGAGGTTATATATGGGGTGCATCCCGTAGAACTGTAATATGCATTATCTACAAATCAGGCATTAAATGCTTTCAAAGAATAAGCTATTACATAACCTGATCCAGTACTTAATGGTGCGACCATGCTGTAGCTTCCTGAATTACTGCCTGCCGGTATTATAAGATAGGCTTTAGCAAGGGTGCTTTTCCAATTCGATGTGAGGGTTCTGATATCGACTTCAATGCCTCAGGCTGGCGCCGTCATGCCCATTGGCAATGACACGGTTCCAGATATGACATTACCCGTAAGAATAGCCATATCGATTCCCGATGCACTGTTTGAGCTTATGTCCACAAATGAAGCCGAATCCCAACTAGGCATGCTGCCTGCTATATTATAATATGCGGATCTCAAATATTTATTATTCCCGACAGCACCCTCCAGATGATAGCTGACCTCATATCCCGAACCGGATGAATTAGCGGGCACCATAATACTATAACTGCCCGAATGAGCTCATCCGGCAACCAGAAGATAAGTGGAGCCCATATATCATTTATTGATTGAATCTATTTCAATCCGTATATTGAGACCACCCGACTGGGCGACATCTGCTCCAGGCAAGGATATTTCTCCGGATATTATATTACCTGCGAGCAGTGACAGATTTATCCCTGTTGCGTCATTCGCGCTTACATCAACCAATGTGGCTAATTTGGAACCGCCAACAGTGCCTTCTGACGAGTAGTATCAGGCATTGGAATATCTGATAGGATCTTTTTTATTCTCTAGGCTGTAGCTGACCTCATAGCCTGAATCAGCCCCGTTTGCAGGAACAGCAACACTATAGGATACAGAATTGCTTCATTCAGGAATAATGAAATTCTGAGAGACGGTATTGGAGGCCTCTGGAATATGGGCACTTACACCTACAGTGATACCACCTGAATCTGCAACCTGACCTCAGGGCAGAGATATTGTTCAATTAATGGTTTTTGCAGAAACATCTGCAAAAATTGTGTTTCCTAAAAATATGAATAAGGATGAAAAAATTATAGCTGCCAAGGACAAGACTGTTCCTTGAAATCTTCTTGTCATATTTTCCATATAGATATATGTTAAATAAAATAAAAATATTTTGGATATCTTAGAATATGTTTTTGATATAATGATCATTATGAGCTTTTGCATCGATGACATCAGCTTTTTTGATACATTTTTATGGGTTTTTGAAATTTTGTTTTTGTGATAACTGGGAAACGCAGAATTTTAAATTAAGTGGGTAAATTATAATGGTTTATTTGGGTTTGTCAAAAAATGGAAGGGTTTGGGATTTTTTTGGGAGGAATAAAATAAATTCTTTGAATAAAACAATTTCTCTGCTTCGGTCGAAATGACAATGTATTTTAATGACTGCAACTTTTAACAAGGATGGATCCTGAAATAAGCACCCCAAGAGTACTTCCTTCGGGCGTTCAGGATGACGAACTTTAAAGAATCTCATCTTTTAATAATCCTGGATCCTTCGATTCCTCAGGATGACGATACGGTTAAATTGACATTCTCCCCCATCCGACTATAAATAATCCCAAAAATAACCTCATTCATATGAAAAAATCCATAATCCACATCCACTGAACTTCTTGTTCTGGCAAAAGCACGCTTTTTGAAGAAGTGAGAAAAAACAATCCTGGGATTTTTACTGTTTCATCTGATTATCTCAAATGGCAGCTGGACGGATACAATTCTGCAGCCCATAAGGATCTCATCGAAGAATTCGTGTTCAGTGCTCTGGAAACCGCGTGCAAGAATGGTCTTATGATAATATTGGATTCCTACATGAGGACTGGGGAGATATATGAGAGATTTATGGATATTTCCAATAGATATTGATATGTTTTTCATGACTATCTTATTACTGCACCCAGAGATATCCTAATCGGGAGATTCAGAGATAGAATAGAGAGTGTTAAAGTTTCTGGTAGGACGACTTCTGTTATGGATGAGATGATTTTTATAAAGAATATGGAGAAGAAGTTCTATGTTCCTGAAGGAATAAAGGTATTTGATACTTCTGCAATGAACATTCAGGAGATATATGCGCATATTGAAGCGGATATTCTCTTGTTTTAAATATTTCATTCCCTGATTAATGATTTAAAGGCTTTCTCAATGCATTCGAAGCTGCAAAACATATGGGCTAATGAAAAGTAAAACAAAAAAATAAACCCTAGAAAGGGTTTATTTTTTATGCCGTTGAACATTGTGATTAAAGGGCTCAGATACTGCGGTAGTATTCCTGATCCGTGGGTGGAATATAGCTTCATGCTAGGACTTGCCTTGGTTTTGTGGCAGATGCGCTTACTTGGACTTCTTTGTCAAAATCAACTCATTCTCAGAATATTTTCTGTAATTTCTCTGCCATATCGAAATAAGATTTATTCACAAAATGATCATATCATTTAATGATTTCATCTCAGAAATCTAATCATGCTCAGAATTTTTCTTTGATTCTTTCGGAATAAGCAAAATCTCATTTTTTCAGATGAAATAGGAATCAGAGTTTTATCCTTTTGGCTTTTTTTGATATTATATCCCTGAAGAACTCCTCTGGTATTCAATATGGGATTCAGAAATCCATTATTCAGACCGCAGTGAATATACGTCATTTGTCAAAGCAATTTATAAATGCATCTTTGGTCTCATCCGTAAAATCTATCTGGTCGAATATTGCCTTATTGAATATCTTGAAACCTCACATATTTAAATCACAGAATGTTTTCTTGATGTCGGTTTCATGTTTTTTTATGTCCTCAGAAAAATCCAGTCATTCTCAGAGCTCCTCTATCAGCCTGCTTGCATAATGGATATTGAATATTCATCAAGTTTCCAGAAGATATATGAAGGCATTCTTTATTTCGGGCGTAAAATCCAGTCATTCTCAATGTCTTTTCCTGAATTTGCTCGCAAGATGGAATTTTCCTCGAATCAGCCTATCATAATAACCTTCTCTTATCATGGATTCCTCCACTTTTTCTCAATTTGCTATAGTCCTCATGAAGAGCTTTTTTACAGTTGCTTGAGTACTCTTGACAGATAGCGCTTCAGGAGTCGGCTCTGGCTCAATTTGCTTCTCTTGCAAATATTTTTCAATCAATGAAAGCTCTTGATCTCTAATTGTAACAGTGTTTGCCATTGGAGTGCCTTAAAAAAATATTATTTTCATTATAACGTAAAAGCCGATTTTGTGCAATATATTTACACCTAAATTGGATCTGCCTTTAATCCAAATCTGGAATTAAGTTAAGAATTCATTCAGGAATTTCATATCAGCTTCTATTTACTGAAGCTTGATTAGAGTCTGTTCGGGCAGATCATGAAGTCAAAAATGCCCCTTTCTGAAGAGGGACTTATTTAGTGCAACTTATTTCCTCTGCTATTGGAAAATAACTTGCTTTTGAAGAAATATAGGCTAATGTTGCTTTAAATAATGTTCAAGAATTGATTCTTACATTATTTTTCTTTACTCGGAAAGTTGCAAGAAAACTCAGAATCTTTCCGAATTACAGATGATAAAATTCAAATGACTCTAGTTCAGAAAAAAATATAATCAAAATCACTATAATCTAAATCATCATGAAAACTTCTTCAAAAATCGTAGCATTATTAACTTTGACACTAAGCGTCTATTTTCTGATGATATTCGTTACAATCCCTGAATTGATGAGTTATTCAAAATGATTAGAGATACTTGATATGAAGCCGCTTTGATATGATTATGATTATGTAAAGAAGTTATTTGATGCATTGGGGGAAAATTGAAGGGATACATACCTCAGAAGACAGCTGGTTCTTGATTCTATATATCCATTATTATTTATGATAACATATTCATATATAATAAAGATGGTTTATGAGAATATGCTATCGAACAAGAAAATTACATTAGCCCTGAGTCTGACCGCCATTCTATGATGATTTTTTGATTATTTTGAGAATTTTGGAATCATGAAGATGATTATAGATTATCCGGATAATCTAGAAAACTTAGCGAAAATCACTAATATATTCTCCGTCCTGAAATCCTCCTTCTCAACAATCACCTTTTTGACTATCATCGTATGAATCATGATTTTATTAATCCGGAAAATAATTAAATAGATATGATGAATTCCGTTCCGAATCCCTCTTAAAGGGGATTAAAAATTTTTTGTTAAAGCTTCTTAATCCTATCTCACTTCTTGAAGTTTTCTCTCTACGACTTCCCTTCTCTTATATAATTCTTCTTTAGTGCACTCAATTCCCATAGTTGCATACATATCACAATAAGCTATTATCAGATACTCTATAAATATCCCTTTTGCCTTTATGATTTCTTCAAAAATTCCCATGTTTTCCGGAGGAACATCATGATATCTGATGATGTTTCAGATAAATTCTTTCTGATTTTCTGTGAGGTGAAATCTGTCTGCAATTGCATCTATCTGATTTGCAATCGTATACTCAGCATGTCATCTGGACCTTCAGTTCAATCTGAACTGTGACAGTTTTCAAGAATCATGGAATGCCATGGCAATAGACAATAGAGTATTTTTTGATATTCCATCAATCCTTATTTTGAGAAACTCTTTTATTCTTTCTGGCAAAAAATCCATAGCTTGATAATTCATGATTGTCTGTCTTGTATGATCAAAAACATCCCATTTATGGAATCTTCATTTTCAGAATCATCTCTGTTCAAGGATTTCTGGAAATGCCAGATTGAGAATCCTTTCTTTTGTATCTGTAACCAGATAATCCACCAACTTCCGCAGCTTCACTTCTTGTGCCTCTTTCCTGCTGCTAATGATATTGTGCATATATTCCTAAATTAAGAATAAAAAAATCGTAGCAGTATAGTGAAATGTCGGGATAAATCAAGTCGGATTAATGCTACCATCGTAGCTGGTATAATACATTTTGTGCATAGATGGAAATATCCTATGCACCAGACA
>CAZKLD010000031.1:0-6419 GCA_964553745.1 uncultured Candidatus Peribacteria bacterium
TGCTGGTAGCGAGAATGATGAAGCCCTTCCGCTCCGCACGGGTCCATGAATAATGCAGTAACCCATCCGCCCTCTGGGCACCTTCCCTAAATTAGGGAAGGATAATTTATGATTAATCATTCGCTATCACAACCCCTAGCGGGCCGAGGCACGAGGCGGGTAGCGTACTGGAACAATTGAGATGCGTTCAAGAGGGGTTTGGGGGCGGAATCGTCCGCGAAACCTCCTTATCTGTGACATCCTGTAAGATGGCGTTTCCGACACCAATGGTTTTTGCTACTTTTTTGCATAAAAAAGTATGAGATGTGTATATCATTAATGATTGATGATTAAGATGAAGGATGAAATAATGATTAATGAAACTGGATTCCCGATCAAGCCGGGAATGACAAAATAGTTTATGAATGCGCGATGATTAATGAACCTGGACTTGCCTGCCGGCAGGCAGGTTGCCAAACTTCGTTCTCAATGACGAGACATTGATCGATAAGATAGATTTCCGGGTTCAGCCCCGAGGATGACAATAGAAAGAAGTCAAGATGAATATAGCATTCAAGATTGATTAATGAGCCCAAATATCTATAATTACTGCAGTTTTGATAAAACTCCATCTTTAATATAAGAAAGATGATTATTTTTTAATCCCCGAAGATTATGATATGAAATTTGCTGAAACTTATGCTGACAAGCTGATTGTCTATGAAAAGATGGAATAATTATCCAAGGATAGAATCTGTTTCTTTGCTTGATAATCTGGGTTTTTCCCTCCATACCGCCTTGTTTCTGGCTCATCTTGAGGAGTCGCAATGAAATAAAGTGGATAAGGAATTCATCATAAAGAGAATGCTTTTCAATTCCTTCAAGAGACTCATCTTGTCCGACATAAATTCATGAACCAGAGACTATGTGGATAAACAAGACAGAGACATACTTCTGAAGATCGAAAATAAAGCTATAAAATATATCCTTTCGCTTGAATGACCCGATTATATAAGAGAAGATATCAGAGATACATTATACAATGAGACAAAGGAACTGGAGCTCAGGATCATAAGCGCTAGCAAGAAATATGCCGGATACAGAGAATGCATGGTCAATGAGAGGGTTTTTCCTGATATCTATGATATCTCAATGGAAAACATAAAAATCAGCCTTGAAGAAAAATGCAAAGAGCTTCCAAGCCTTGATATGCTTCTGAAAAGCGAGAATTACAATAAATACCTTTCTCAGATAAGGAGACTGACGCATTCCATGAGGTGGAATCAGAGAAATAGGATATATCCGATTTCAGTCATGTCTCATCTGGTCATCATAACTTTTATAACTTATGTCATGACTAGCATAGAAAATCGGAACTGAAAGGATTTTGATATGCTCGATAATCTCATGAGAGCAATTTATCATGATATTCCCGAATCTATAACATGAGATATAATCACACCTACAAAAAAAGCGGTTCCAGGATTCTCTGAAGTCCTAGAAAAGGTGGAGATAAATATGATGGATGATTTCTTTTTCTACTATATTTCACCTGAATACAAAAAAGAGATTTTTGATTACATGCTGAATCCTTTCCATTGAGAGGTTTGAAAATTCGTAAAGTATGCAGATATAATAAGCGCCTTTATGGAAGCAAAAGTTGAGTATAATAATGGTTGAATGAATTTTGAAGAAATCCACAGAAGGCTAAAAAAACAATTGAATGCCTATAATATGAAAAGCATAGATTATTTCCTTAAAGACTGACTGGACAGTTTTGATGAAAAATCAAGCGGTGATCCTCATCTGGCCGAATTAAATTAATGAAAAAGCCTATATTTATCGCCTCCTGAAGTCTTGTTGCGAAAGAGGATTAGGAAAGAAACGGATTTTCATATTTATGATTAAAATCTCTTACTTTACAATACATTCAGGATAAAAAAGTTTGCAAATTATTAAAAATATGCTTTAATCCTGTAAAGCCTCAACTAACAATTTTCATTATGTCCAACGCGGGATTAAGTAATGAAACGAGCTTCATCCATAATCGGATCAGGGCTTTTTTATTGCTTTTTTGTTGTTAGTTCCCATAATCCCATTAACAGTACAGATTTCTCCTGATTTTTATAAGCGTCAATCTCCTCTCCATTCTGCTATCCTATACTGAATTTAAATACAAATAAGAATGATTATGAAAAAAATAATTTCAGCATTGTGTCTTTGGATTGCAATTTTTGCCAGTGCAAATGCGACTATACCTTGAAGCTCATGAGATAAGGCCCTGGAATTCAGCAATTCTTCAGTGAGTTCTTCTGATCTGAAAAATAAGGGATTAACATACGAAGATCTCATCGTCATTTATGACAAATACATTTGGAAAGCGATAATTATCTCGGTAATCATTTATTTCATCCCGACATACATAGTGATATTCAGGGGTGAGATCAGCAGTAAGTATGGAGTGATCTTTTTAAATTTATTTTTCTGATGGTTTTTTGTGACCTGGTTTATCGCACTTTTTTTGGCTCTAGTAAAAAATTCACCAGAAGATGGCAATGATAATAAGCGTATTCAGAATAACGGAACTATTTTATAAATAACTTCTCTAATATGAACCTCACTTTCATAGATACTGAAACAACTTGAATCAAGGATGAGGATGTCATAATTCAACTGTGACTGATTAATGAAATTGATTGAGAATTTGTCACAGGGATCAATTCATACTTTAATAATTGAAGCAGGAAAATTTCTCTTATCTCAAAAGCAACCCATTGAATACTGGAAGATGCGATTATGCATCTTCCAGTTTTTTCTCCTGAAGTTCCCGAATACAAGACGCTCGAAGAGCTGAATCCAAAGACGATATTTGTCGGGCACAATGTAGTGTTTGATATCAGCATGATTTCAAAATTCTGACTCAAAATCGAAAAATACATCGACAATCTCCAGATTGCAAAACACCTTCTGCAGGAAGAGGAGGAGAAATTCGAAAATAGCTATAGGCAGGAAGTGCTGAAATATTATCTGATGGAAAAATGAATCTCCTTCCCTGAAGCAAAAGCGCACGATGCGATGGGCGATGTCCAGATTGCAAGAGTTATCTTTAAACATTTCTTCGATCTGATCGGCAAAAGATATGATCTGAATTCAAATGATGCGATAATCTCAAAAATGCTTGAATTAAGTGGCTCGCCAATATTACTGCTAAAATTCAATTTCGGAAAGTACAAATGAACAACTTTTGAAGAAGTCGCATGGAATGATCTCTCCTATATTGATTGGCTTTATAGGAATAGCCAGGATGAAAACATCCGCTTCACGTGCGGAAAATACTTATAATTGCAAAAGCTTTGTTGAAAAAATGGTGCATAGGCATATAATTATAGGTTATCATTTAACGCAATCAAAATGGCAAGATTATTTATAGACAAGAAAGTCGAAATAAATGCCCCGCCTGCAATGGTGTGGGATGTTCTGACAAAGAGCGAATATACGAACCAATGGGCTAAAGAATTCTGATGAAATATGACAGTAGTCTCTGATTGGAAGCTAGGAAGTCCTGTGTTATGGAAAAATCCCGAATGAAAAGTAGAAGTCGAAGGCAATGTTACAATGGTCAATCCATGAGTTTTCTTAAGATTCACAGTCTTCGATGTTTCTACGTGAAGAATTGAGGTTTCTGATGATGATGGGATTACTTTTGAACTTGAAGATAGGGGAGATAAGACATTGCTTCATCTTACTCATGGTGATTTCTCAGTCATGGATGAAGGACAGAAATTTTATGATATGACCCTAGAGTCCTGGGAAAGCGTATTGCCGAAAATAAAGGAATTATCGGAAATGTAGGTTTGCATATACTTTTTTAGCCTATTTGATATGAAGAAATGTATCGCGTGCGATGAGCTCATATGAACTGAAGCTCTTGTATGTATTTATTGCTGAGAATCTCTGACGCCGGTAATCATGGAGGATGGAGATTTCATAATCATTCCTGAACATAATTATGAGAAGAAATTCACTGCATGGACCGATAATAAACATATTTACAAGGACTTTCTGCCGATATTCTGATGGACAATCATTAAGGAGGAGCCAGTCGCGATTAAGCCCATGAAAGTCTGGTCATGAATCTCACGTGAATGAGAGCCGATAGAGACATTCAAGCATAAGACCAAATTCATCATAAAAAGGAAAAAATCCACCGTTAAGCCTGAAATAAAAGAAATCGAATCTGACTTTTTCAAGAATCTCCTCTGGGTGAGTGCAAAGAAATTCAGGAGAACATACTGAACCGACTGCCTGATCGCCCTATTGCTAATGCTCTGATTTCTTCAATTATATTATGGGTTTTTGATAATGGGAATCCCCTATACTCTGTTGGCATTTTCAGCCGCGCTCCTGATATATCACATAGAGCATATCTCAGCCAAAGCCAAAAGATTTGAACAAAAGCGCAATTCTGCCTACAAAAAATTCATTAAGTACGTCCAAGAGCTAAGGAAAATCATCAGATCAGATGTGCTCGATAAATATGCGGAAGTAAGGGAGGATTAATGGAAGCCCTCACCCCCAGCCCCTCTCCCGAAAGGCGAGGGGGATTCTCCCCATTAATAATTATCATACCGTCATCCTGAACTTGATTCAGGATCCACCCCATTAATCATTATCCATCAATGATTTTAACATCCGACTTTTTTATGCAAAAAAGTAGCAAAAACCATTGGGGACCGGCAGAGACTCACTCCGCTACGCTCCGTATTGGCTCCGGCTCCGCCTCCGCTGACAGACTGCTCGTCCCCAAACCCCTAGTTATAAGGAGGACTTTTTTTATTCCTCCGCTTCGCTGCGGCTGCTAGGTGTAGTGATAGCGAATGATTGATTGTTACGTCGTCCTGAACGCCCATGTCCGTCATCCTGAATTCATTTCAGGATCCATATCATTATTCATTGTCATTTCGACCGTGAGCGGAGAAATCTAATCACTAGATTGAGTCAAATTTTATTCCCCTAATTCAAGAGGGGGAATATGAAAATTCATTTTTGCTTTAAATTAAACTTTATGTTAGAATTATTCTTAATATGAATAATTTTCATGCATGAATAAGGAAAACGAAACCAATTTGATGAATCAGGATTTGAATACGATAAGGCTGAATGCAGATTTCATAAGGGAGCTACTGGTGCCTTTGTCAACATTTGTCGAGGATATAAGCGGGCTTGAGAAGGTATTTGATGAGCTTGCAAAGATTCTCAATATGAATCATATAAATCTATACAAGGTTCTAGATAATGGGGAATATGAGACACTTTGCGAATATTCTAATAATGCGAATAAATGAGGCAAGACTGATAATCTGGTAAAGAGGAATGCGAATCTGCTTATAGCATCAAGATTATGAAGAGTTTCTGCTATTCCGATGCCGAATTTCTGAGATAATATCGTGATTCCGGTCTGAATCGATAATCTGTATCTGTCAGCATGAGACTCAAAAAGCTCAAGGGAACTTGCCAAAATAGAGAATTCGCTTTTTGAACTAGTAGCCTGAGTGGTTGCGAATACTCTCAGATCGCTGAAGCTCATACACCAAGCTAACACTGATAAGCTGACGGGGCTTCTTAATAGGAATGCGCTTGAAAAATATCTTCACGAAGGGACAAACCCATTCGATAGGCAGCTAACTGATCCGAAGGCTCTCTGCATGCTGGATATAGATCACTTCAAGAAATTCAATGACCAATACTGACATGATGTCTGAGATAAGGTGCTGAGGCATGTTGCAGATATCTGCAAGCAGTATTTCTGAGAGGAAAATAAGGTATATAGATTCGGGTGAGAGGAGATAATTTTCATAATCCATAACAACCATGGGAATGCATTAGCAGACTATATTGATTGTGTCAGACAGAAGATTGCCGATACACCGCTTTTGGTCGAAAATGTTGCCTATTATGTGAATGCCTCTATCGGTATCTATGCATTGCAAGAACATGACCTCAAACAAAAAGACTTTAAGCATTCAGCGCTTAAGTATGCTGACCAGGTTCTCTATGAAGCTAAGGAATGATGAAGGAACCAAGTTAAGGTTTACAAGCGCAGGGCAGGGGATTAATCATCACTGAACTGCAAAAAAATGAGCTTCTTGAAGCTCATTTTTTTAATTGCATATTTTTTATACATTATTCTCTCGTCATCACGAACGAAGTGTAGCAACCTGTCTGCCGGCAGGCAGGTCCAGGTTCATTAATCATCGCGCATTCATAAACTATTTTGTCATTCCCGTGAAAACGGGAATCCACCTCATTAATCACTATCACATCCTTCATTTTAATCATAAATCATTAATGATTTTAACATCCAACTTTTTTATGCAAAAAAGTAGCAAAAAGCATTGGGGACCGGCAGAGACTCACTCCGCTACGCTCCGTATTGGCTC
>CAZKLD010000032.1:0-6373 GCA_964553745.1 uncultured Candidatus Peribacteria bacterium
GACCGAAATAGCCAGTCCCCCTAATGGTTTTGCCTACTTTTGACAGCAAAAGTAGTTGGTTAATCATAGATGATTAAAGAAAATAATCATTTTTTTTTCAAGAATCATCCGATCCATCATCACTGATTAATGATTTTAACATCCAACTTTTTTATGCAAAAAAGTAGCAAAAACCATTGGGGACCGGCAGAGACTCACTCCGCTACGCTCCGTATTGGCTCCGGCTCCGCCTCCGCTGACAGGCTGTCCGTCCCCAAACCCCTAGTTATAAGGAGGACTATTTTATAACTATCGGATACATTTTTTTTAGTCAATGATTACGTCATCCTAAAATGGTTGGCCATTTAAATATAGCTTTGGTGTCTTGAAGGTATTTGCTAAATATTCCTTATTATGTTATAATCAGCTTAAATTTAATATTTACAGTATGTCAATCAAGGATAAATCTTATAATAAAATTAAAATTGAAGGTAAAGATAAAGGAGAACAAAAGGTGCCGGTTAACTTCATACAAAAAATATCAAAAGTTCCTTGGATAATAAAATTATTTTTATTTATTAAATGATGTAGTAAATATCCTGTCATAAATATTTTATATTTACTCGCAATATTGCCAACATTAATATGAATTTGGTTCCAGTATTTTTACCTATTTTTATTTAATTGATTAATATTTTTTTCTTGGCAACAAATTTTTTATGATTTATGGTTAATTTGAACACCGATTTTTTTATTAGCCTCACTCACTCTCTTTAGTATATTTATTTGAATTTTTACCATTAGGGAGATAAAATTGTCTTATAGGAATAACTATGCAAGTGCTATTGATGTTAATCTTAATTTTAAGCTATATAATTATTTAAATAAATATTTCATTAATTCTAATAAATCTTATGATTTTCAAAATCAAAAAAAATTGAGCACATTTAAGCTAAAGAATATCTCTATTAGTATTGACTGACTAAAAAAAATTAACAGGAATAATATAAATTATAAAATCTATTTTAAAAGTTTTATTCAACAATGGCATGGCCTTTTGATTTTAATTGCCGTATTTCTGATATTCTATATTAATGTTAATCTTGTAAGGCTTGTTATAAACCCAAATCCAATTACATTATGCTATATTTCTAATAATGAGAAAATATGCAACAAGGATGTATATATTTATGGTAATGATAAATGGATCATATTAAGCAGTGACAATATCACAACAATACTTAAAGGGAATCAAACAAATAAATATAAAATTTTACCTATTTCAGAGATAACTGAAATATTAAAAAACAAATAAAATTTGACATCCCTCAAAAAATCAATACATTATCAGTGTAAAGTTTACACACTATAAAAGTTACGCCTGAACGGCTTCAATTTTTTTACTTAGGCTAGGGTGTATGAAATACATACTTGATTAACCGCAAAATTATGATAGATTCAATCAATAAACATGCTTTCATAGAAGCAAACATAGGCAAGATAGATTGAAGCACGAATAATCCGGATAAGGGAGCGCGTACAGTCTGAACTGAAGTTAAGGCTAAGGTTACAGAGACTCTTGAGGCCAAGACTTATTGGATTCCGAATATGTGAAAATGGCAGATTCCATATTTTGAAAAGCTCGGATTCAAGATTCTTGAGACGGACAAAAATATGTATGAATTCCACACAGTAACGTTACCAGAGAATTGGAAGATGTCAGAAAGGCATCCGGAAACCGGCTCAAGGCATATCCTGGATGAGCAGGGCAGGAGAAGGGTTTATATATCGGATGCCGTAAGATTCTCTGAACCTACAACCAGACTCTTGAAACGATATGATATAAGATATCAGAAACTGGATGATGAGAATATGATCTGCTTCGTCTATGATACATCAGGAGGCGATGAATCGGACAAAGTTGAAGATTTTGTGAAAATATATGAGCTGCGGTATCCGCTCTCAAGATGAAGGCAAAAATACACGAATGCAGAGGAAAAAGCAGAATTCGATAAGGATTACAGGAAATATATAACAGCTGTGCAGAAATATGAGAAACTCTGCAGAAAATTCCTAGAGGAGAATTACCCGGCATATAATGATCCGACAGCCTACTGGGATTAACCCAACAAACCAATAAATTAAGTTCTAATAATTAACAACCCAATACTATGTACAGAATTTCACAAATGCAGGTAATGCCAGGAAGGCCCGACCTGAATCAGATAAAGATCATTTCAGAAATCATCAAGGCGAAAGCCGATGGAATCGATTTGATAATTTTTCCGGAAATGGCAGTTCCTGGATACATGCTCGGCGATAAATGGGAAAATGACAGATTCGTGCTCGATGCCTTCAAAAAAAATGAGGCAATAATAAAATCAACAGAAGGCGGCATAACTGCGATCTGGTGAAATATCTTGCCCATGCGAAATGAGAAATGAGAAGATGGCAGAATCCGAAAATATAATGCAGCATTCGTTGCAGTAAATGGAAAGCTGCTATCGAATGGAGTTTTTGACGGATATACACTCAAGACACTTATGCCGAAATATAGGGAATTCGATGATGAAAGGCATTTTTACTCTTCATTGAAATTGGCTCAAGAAAAATGAGTTGATTATAGAGAATATCTAGAGCCATTCATGATTTCAGTTGATTGAAAAATACAGAAAGTCGGAATCATTATCTGCGAAGATATGTGGGATGATGATTATTATGCTAAGCCAGTTGAGATACTCAAATCCAAATGAGCCGAGCTCATCGTTAATATTTCAGCTTCACCATTCTGAATTGGGAAGTCCGACAAGAGGGATAGGATACTCGCCATCAAGAGCCAAGGAATCGAGATGGTCTACGCCAACAATGTCTGAATCCAGAATAATTGAAAGAACATCTTCATTTTCGATGGATCAAGCGTGGCTTTCAGGGATTGAGTGAAAGTATCACAGGCAAAGGCATTTGCAGATAAGGATTTGGACACATGAGCAGGAATAGAGAATTGAGAACAGGAAATCGAGAAGATATGCTGAGCGCTCATTTATGGAATCAGAGAATATTTCAAGCTTATCAAAAAAGACAAGGTTGTATTATGATTATCAGGATGAGTGGATTCAGCTGTAGTCGCTGCGCTCATGGTCCTATCTCTCGGCAAGGAAAATGTGATCACTGTAAATATGCCGTCAAAATTCAATTCGAGCACTACTCGGGATTTGGCAAAACTACAGGCAGAAAAATTATGAATCGAATATCACATATTTCCCATCCAGGATGCAGTCGATCTTACAACTGCAGAATTCGAGAGGATTTTCGGTAAATTGCCTACATGATTAGTGCTCGAAAATATCCAAGCCCGCGATAGGGGATCTAGGGTATTGGCATGACTTTCTGCCCTTAAGAATGCTGTTTTTACAAACAATTGAAACAAATCAGAAATTGCTCAAGGTTACGCAACCCTATATTGAGATGTTAACGGAAGCATCTGCCCGATAGGAGACCTTTACAAGACTCAGGTCTGGGAGTTGGCACGATTCATCAATGTCAAGTATGGAAATATTATCCTACAGGAGATAATCGATATCATCCCATCTGCAGAACTAAGTGAAAATCAGAATGTGGACGAGGGATTGGGCGACCCATTCAATTATGAATATCTGGATAAGCTCCTTTATCAATTGGTCGAGCTCCGAAAAGATCCGGTCGAAATCTTGGAATTCTATAGAGACTGAAAACTGGAAGAGCTACTGAAGCTTAATCATAAGATTGGAAATTATTTCCCGACAACTGAAGAATTTATTGCAGACCTTGAGAAAATCTACAGAAATTTATGAATATTCTTCTTCAAGAGAATTCAATCCCCACCGATTATCGCAGTTAGCAAGCGCGCTTTTTGATATGATCTTCGTGAAGCTGTTCTGGACGATTATATGATTGAGGAATATCTTGATCTGAAGAAAAGTTTATTATGACAATAACTACCTGATATGAGAAAGCTCATTAACATTAACACGAAAATATAATCCGTTTTTAATTAACAGCGGATCAAAAGTTAACCACTATTGCCAACGTGAGCCGTATCAAGTGGGTCCTACAAAAAAAAGAAGAGCCGGACTAGCGGCTCTTCTGGGGGGGGTGATTCCTGGACCTGTCATCCATTCCCTGATTTCTTTTCTCCCGGGCAGCTAATGATACCCGGAATAAGAGATAGAGAAAGATTGTTACGGCAGATGCGGCAGGTAAATCGGTACCTTGATTTCATTTTTGTTTTTTGACTATTTATCGGATACTCCTTGGACCAGTCCGGCGGATGTCTCCCGATTGAGATTTGGCATTGATCGGAGGAACGATTATCGGCTCCGGCAAAGCTTCCTTCTTGAAGAAGATACAGTAGCCGGCATAGAAGATGAAGAGGATTGTCAGAAATCCTCCTGCCACCATGGCTCCTGCCATCATAGCATCATTCTTTAAGGTTCCCCCGAAGAAGTAGGCGACAATGCAGATTATGACTGCGGTTAAGCTGTAGATGAGATGGACCACCGGGATTCCAAGGATTTTAGACTCATTACTTTGCATACGATTGTCTCCTTCTCATGTTTTTGTTTATGCTTTCGGGATACCGAAGTAGTGTCTTAAGGTTATGATTCCAACCACGACCATGCAGATGACGAACTGAATTGTCAAGGCAATGAAGAGGAGCGGAGACAATAGGCTGAAATGATCCAAAAGAGGAATCAGACAGAATAATGCCAGACTAGAGCATACCAGTATCATTACGCTTCGTTTATCCGTTTTGAACACTATAGCGGGCAGCTTCATTATGACTCCTCCCTGAAAGATTATTTGTTTTTTTATTCAAATTAAATAAAATCCCTTAAAAGTCAAATGATTTGCCCCTGCCCTGAACATAAAAACAAAGAGCCCCGAAGGGCTCAGTCTGTGTCTTTCGGTCGGAAATATCGAGCCTGTGGCTTTCTATTTCCTTTGCCGAATATAAGCATGAAGGTGGGGATCATGATCAGCGCTGTCGTACCGATTGCGGCTAGGAAGAAGCTCAGCTTTTCTTTGTGCCAGAACATCTGATTGAAATGTATTCCGGCTATGCAGCCTAGAATAATCGCGACCGCATTTTTGTAAAACGAGCGATAAAACATGACGCACCCCCTTTCTTTATTTTTGTTTTTTTGTTCAAATTAATTAAATTAGATTTAAAGTCAATTTTATTTCCCTTAACAAGGCTAATTATGAAAACAATCAAATCCTGAAACGCAACTATATTGGTAGACGAATTTTCTTTCAAATCAAAACCGGAAATAGCACAATTTATAGACAGCTCTGAAATACAAAAGATAATAAATGCTATCCATGAGCCATTTTATATGGTGCTGGGTTGAGATGGAACTATGCTCAGGGCGATACAGCAAACTTTTAAGGATAATCTTCCATACCTCTGAATTAATTTCTGATCAAAATGATTTTTGCTCAATGAAAGATGATTCAAAATAAATGATTGAGAGACCTTCAGAGCTATGAGATATCCCATGCTCGATATCGAAGTCGATACCTGAAACGGTAAACTTCATCATACGGCATTCAACGAAGCCCAGATAAAGACGGCATGAGGGCATATGGTCGACCTGAATCTCCAAATCTGAGATCTTTCAAAAATCAGACTGAAATGAGACTGACTGATAATCGTTACGCCAGCCTGATCGACCGGGTATAATATTTCCGCATGATGACCAGTCTTGCCACATACTTCACCTAGTTTCCTCGCAACTCCGCTTCTCATATTCGAACCAAGGAATATCAAGCCCATAGTATTGGAAAACGACAAGAAAATCATTATAACGAACAATAACGAAAGGTGATACGAGCTATCTGTCTATGCAGATGCAACTCCGGTAATCGAGAAGACCAACAAGGATATCACAATTACTATAAGAAAGCATCCGAAAAGCATAAAGCTCCTTATTGCAGAATCAAATATGCCGATTTGGAATGCTAAAATTTTCAAAGAGCAAGGATTCGGAAGTGTTTAGGTTGTTGAGGTAACTCATCAGTGCTCTCTCCATTAATCATTATTGTAGTGTCATCCTGAGGAATCGAAGGATCCAGTTTCATTATTCATCATTTCTTGTCATTGCGAACGAAGTGTGGCAATCCAGGTTCATTAATCATTAAACGTTCATCATCCATTTTGTCATTCCCGGCTTGATCGGGAATCCAGTTTCATTGTTATTCGTCATTGCGAACGAAGTGTGGCAATCCACCTCATTAATCATTACACATTCATCATCTTAATCATCATCCGTTAATGATTTTAACATCTCATACTTTTTTATGCAAAAAAGTAGCAAAAAGCATTGGGGGAACGGAAACGCTATCTTCTTTTGCT
>CAZKLD010000033.1:0-1939 GCA_964553745.1 uncultured Candidatus Peribacteria bacterium
GGGAATTTTGGTATTCTGCCCGTGGATTTGCTCATTGACTCTTTTGGGATGCTCGTTGCAATTTGGATTCAGGCTCATCAAAGCATCTCTATAACTTTACATGAAAATTTCGTCATAATCTGACGGCTAATTTCCTTCCCTTGGATTAGCCATAAATCATAGCATAAATTCATCCGATGCCATCAATTTATTTATTATTTTTAGGAATAATGCAATAATCGGAATTATCAAAGGCGTTAGCTTTGGATGATTAATTCCTAATTCATATACATATGAGAACCATATTGGATGAGATGGGTCGCGTGACAGATGTAGACGTGACAACAGAGATGGCCTTAATCGAGAAACCCTACAGGGAAAAGAAGAGGCTTGTCAAGTTATTCAGGGGAAGAGTGTCGGTTATCCTTGAGTGAGAGAAGCTTTCAGAGACTTATCTTTCTAAGGTAATTGAGAGAATGAGGTTAGAAGATGAAGAGATGAAAGAGACAAAGAGGTTGACAGATCTAGCAGAAGAAGAGAGATTAAAGGAATTGGCACGCATGAAGAAAATCGAAGAGCTCAGCGCACCGTCAGACCTAGGAGGCGAGGAGTTCACAGAGTTTGATAAGTGATATAGGGAGTGCAATCAGGGATTATATGAGGAATTATCAGCTATTTATGAAAAATCCTGAATACGATGAATTCAGAAATATTTCGGACTAAAGCCATACAATGAGTGCATGGATGCCGAAGAGGTGATACGACAGTTATTCAAATATAATAGGCATGAAGCATTCTCTCCTATGATTAAGGAAATCGCAAAAACCTATCTTACGGCTTCAAGTTATGATGATCACTCTCTTTGCCATCTTTTCGAGGATTATGGCAGGAGAGGCGGCTCGCAGTCATCTCTGGCTTGATTCCCCGGGCTTCATGAAATCTCAGCTAAGCTTATGGAGAATTCAATAAGGAAAAACGGGAATTGTCTTACGAGAGTGCTATCTACTTTGCCGATTATGGCCATGGAAGATGTAATAAGCTGAAAACTTGATGAATTCACATTTAGGCCTGATTGTCTGGATATTGAATGATTGGATAGGCAACTGGAAAAGGAATACCATATGAAGCTCATCCTGCTCATACGCGCGAAATCTCCAAGGGAATATGTGATCAAAATGGTTGACTATGCATTAGAGAACCACGGAAAAGATACGGACAGATTCATCGAATATACTTTTCTGGACGATGAGCTTGACGGATTTCTTGGAGCTATAGCTGACATTGTCGGAGAAGATAAAGCCCTGGCATTCAAGTCGCGCATTGAAAAAGTTGAATCAGCTTTATCAGAAAGCAGGAAACCATCAAAAAGGGAAACTGAAAAGTGCCTTGATATAACTTGCGTGGATGTCGATGGTACTTTGATCGAGGATTGAAAGATCAATAAGAAAGTTTTGTCAAGAATCAGTGAAAGCGTTTATGATTGAGAGAAGGTGGTGATATTCAGCTCTTGAGATGTCGACACTCAGACAAGCAGATTAAGGGATCTCTGAGTTGCTGAGATATTCCTTCCTGTGTTGTCGAAAGAGGATTTCAAATGAGTGATGGTTACTCAGATAATAGATGATACGAAGCCTCAGGATCAAGGTCTTTCCTGTAAGTGGCATACCGATCCTAAAAGGATATAGTTATAACCCGAAAGTGCATCCACAAAAATTTGTAAAACCCAATTATTCTCCTATAATTCCCTCGAATCTTTTAAATTTCTTGAAAATGAACGACAAAATCATCGACATCCTAGAAGTCTTGTGATTGGCCAAAAATGAAGCTAAGGTCTACGTATCACTTCTGAGGCTCGGGTCCTGAATCGTCTGAACCGTTTCGCGTGAGACTGCAATTCCGCGAGCGACAGTCTACCAGCTTCTCGATAAGCTCATAGAGAGATGACTTGTGATGAAGATAG
>CAZKLD010000034.1:0-1855 GCA_964553745.1 uncultured Candidatus Peribacteria bacterium
TTTTTTTCATATGAATCATTCATCAAGCATGTCGGCTGAACATCAGGAAGAGTCATTGCATCATGAGACGGTTGCGATAAAGCAAGTCTGGAACAAGCATTCTGCATATCAGTGGGTATATTTTGATGAGAATTACAAGAAAATGATAAGTCATTATCTTGGGAACAGGCTGACCTGACCCAATCTTGAGATATGAGGCTGATGGTATCTCTCTCATCCTAATTCCGCTGTTATTGACGTATCAGAAAAGGCATTAGAATATAATCCTGCCAAAAATAAGGAATGTTTTGATCTCGATGATCTCTGAAGATGAAAAAAACTTCCATATAAAGATGGCTCATTTGAATCTGCAACTATGATAAGCGTCTGGCAATACATGCGTTTTCCCAAAGATCTCCTAAGAGAACTTGAGAGGGTGCTCGTGCCTGGCGGAGAACTTCTCATCATAAATGAGCAATGAGCATGACTTCAGGATGAAAATGTCATAAAGCAATTCTCACATTCGGCAGCCATTTTGAAGCAGGTTCAAGCATTATGATATGAAGCTCATCTTGAGGAAATAGAAGTAATATGACATGGCGAATGAGGATTTAAAACAGTTATAGTGGGAATGCCGCAGATGACATTATTTTGAAAAGCTACAGAAATAAGAAAGAGGGCTTCATTAGCATTGACCGAGGATGAGAGAGATGTGGAGCAAGAAGAAAGAGATAATAAATTCAGAAAAGATTTTGTAGAAACAGAACTTAAAAAAGCTGACTATCTTTTCGGTAAATTGAAAGATTATCCTGTAACTGAATTCAGCCTCAAATACAGGCAAAAATTTGAAGATTTTTCCAGAGAATATAAGGAAGAGACATGAGAAGATATGCTGTTATGCTGTCTTGATTCTGCGGAATTAAATCTCAATCTTGCAATCGACGATCGGGATATTTTCCCAGAAATACATGCAAATTCCTATAAGGATCCGGTTAAAGATAAATTAATGCAAAAATATAACATTAGGGCATGTACTCATCATACATCGCTTGAGTCTGAAATCATGAAGCAATTGTGATGAGAAAAACCTGCCGACAGTTCACTAGTGAATTATTTCATTCCTTTTTTATGCAATACCTCACTTAATGGCTATACCACTTCATTGCAACATAGGCTCTATGAGAATCTGAAGAAAATTCATCCTGACTTGGATAATTTGATACATGCCAGAAAAGCACAAAGAGTTCTAGGTCTTTTCACCGACCGCAAACAAAGGAAAGAGATAGATAAGATCCTTGCAAAAATAAAAAAGATTAAAGAAGAAAATATTCCTACATCATGAATCAACCACTTCATATACCTGCCTTATATGAGAGAAATCAAAGAAATGCTGCACTCTGAGACTGCATACAGAAGAAGAAGTTTCAGTTTTGATGATTAATAAAAAATATATTTTTAATCTTTCAAGAATATGGATCACATTGCAATACTGAACCCAAAATGGAAACTCCTTTGAAAAATATCATCTTGAGAAAAAATTATAGAATCAAGATGGTATAAGACGAGAAGAATCCCTTGGAATAATGTCAGAACATGAGATATTGTTTATTTTAAAGACGCATGAAAAAGGATAATACTTAAAGCGAATGTTGATAAAGTCTTGCAATTTGAAAATCTGGATTCGGAAAAATTCAAAGATATAGTGAATAATTACGGTAAATCAATTTGCCTTCTGAATACTGATTATGCTTGGTACTCGACTAAAAAATATTGCATATTGATTTTTATTTCTGAGCCTGTAGAAGTGGTGCCTTTTGATATAGATAAAGCTGGATTCTGAATATGAAGCGCGTGGATAAGCATAGATGATATTGAG